>JAZJXZ010000071.1:0-29746 GCA_040390605.1 Pseudomonadota bacterium | reverse complement strand
ACATCGAAGTGATGAACACGGCCAAGTCGCTCATCATCGATACCCTCAAGCTAGGTCGCTGATCATGGCATCCTCCTTCGATACCACGCTGTCCAACATCGGCATCACGCGCGCGTCGAGCGCTGCGGCGCCGACCACCACCACGGCCGCCGCCGCGGGCACGCTGAACCAGAACGACTTCCTGAAGCTGATGACCGCGCAGATGCAGAACCAGGATCCGTTCAACCCGGTCGACAACACCCAGATGGTCGCCCAGATGGCGCAATTCTCGTCCGTGGCCGGCATCAGCCAGATGAACACCACGCTGTCGTCGATCGCCGCCAAGCTCGGCGGGACCAGCGCGACGGACGCGCTGTCCTATGTCGGCCGCACCGTGCTGACCGAGGGCGCGACCGCCTATCCGCGCACCAGCGGCGGCATTGCCGGCGCGGTCGAGCTCGACAAGCCGGCGACCGACGTCAACGTCACGATCAGGGACGCCAACGGCGCCACCCTCAAGACGCTGTCGCTCGGCGCCCAGCCCGCCGGCACCGTCAGCTATGACTGGGACGGCACGACCAACAGCGGCGCGGCCGCCGGTCCCGGCCCCTACAAGGTCAGCGTCACCGCGCAGGATGGCGGCACCACCGTCACCAGCCGCAACCTGGTCTGGGCGCCGGTCGAATCGATTTCCAACCCGTCCTCCGGGTCGCCGACTTTGTCGGTCACCGGGCTCGGCTCCATCGCCGTCAGCGCCGTTCGCCAGATCGGCTGATCACTCAAGACCCCCACAGGAGTTAACCCATGTCCTTCTACACGTCGCTCAGCGGCCTCCAGGCGGCCCAGACCGAGATGTCGACCATCTCGCACAACCTCGCCAACGTCTCGACCAGCGGCTTCAAGAAGAGCCGCACCGACTTTGCCGACGTGATCGCCTCGAGCCTCGCTGCCGATCCGACCAAGGCAGTCGGCTCGGGCGCGGTGGTCAAGGCCAACCGCCAGCAGTTCACCGAGGGCGTGCTCAAGACGACCGGTTCGTCGCTCGATCTCGCGGTGACCGGCGACGGCTTCTTCGCGGTCAAGACCAACGGCACCAATTCGGCGATCGACTATACCCGCAACGGCAGCTTCCAGGTCGATCCGACCTCGCATTACGTGGTCGACGCGCAGGGCAGCGCCTTGCAGGTCTATCCCGTCGACGCGCAGGGCAATGCCACTGCGACCGGCGCCGATGGCCTGGTCAGCCTCAAGCTGCCCGAAACCAGCGGCATCCCGGTCGCCACGTCGAGCGTCGCGCTGGGCGTCAACCTGTCGACCAGCGCGACGGCGCCGACCGCCACCTTCGATCCGGCCAACCCGGCGAGCTACAATAATTCGGCCACCACGACGGTCTATGATTCGGCCGGCAAGGCGATGACCATGACCAATTATTTCGTCCGCGGCGGCGCGGCGAACACATGGTCGGTCTATTCCTATGTGGGTGACCAGCAGCTGACCGTCGGCGGCTCGACCGCGCCGACCACGGTGACCTTCGACGGCACCGGTGCGATCACCGCGCCGGCGACGCCGGTCAGCTATGACAGCGTCACCCCGACCACGGGCGGCGCGCCGCAGACCGTCGCGCTCGACCTCGCCGGCTCGACCTCGCGCTCGACCACTTTCTCGGTCGCCTCGCGCAGCCAGGACGGCAAGTCGGTCGGCGAACTCGCCGGCGTGACGGTCGACGAATCGGGCGTGGTCAAGGCCAACTTCTCCAACGGCGACACCATCGCGCTGGGCAAGGTCGCGCTGGCCAACTTCGCCAACCCGACCGGCCTGCGCCAGCTCGGCAACAGCTATTGGTCGGCCAGCGGCATTTCCGGCCAGGCGACGATGGGCGCCGCCAACGAGAATGGCTTCGGCTCGCTGATGTCGGGCACGGTCGAGGGTTCGAACGTCGATATCACCGAGGAACTGGTCGATCTGATCGCCGCGCAGCGCAACTTCCAGGCCAATGCCAAGGCGCTCGATACCGCGAACCAGATTTCGCAGACCATCTTCAACATGGGCCATTGAGCGGCACGATCCGGAGCATCTGAATGGACAAGCTGGTCTACACCGCGGCGACAGGCCTCAAGGCGCACATGGCGGCGCAGGCCGCGATCGCCAACAACATGGCGAACGGCTCGACGATCGGCTTTCGCGCCGACCGCGTGGTGTTCGACCGGTTGCAGGTCAATGGCGATGGCATGGACACGCGGACTCCGGCGTCGGAGGAAGTGGTCGACGCCGATCGCCGCCCCGGCGCGATCATGCAGACCGGCCGCCCGCTCGACGTCGCCGTTACCGGCGATGCCTGGCTGGCGGTGCAGGCGACCGACGGGAGCGAAGCCTATACGCGGCGCGGGGATCTCCAGATCTCCCCCACGGGCGTGCTGGAAACCGGCGACGGTTTCCCGGTGATGGGGTCGGGGGGCCCCATCACCGTGCCGCCGGCATCGAGCGTCTCGATCGCTGCCGACGGCTCGATCTCGATCGTCGCGCCGGGCGCCGACAAGACGCCGCAGGTGATCGACAAGCTGAAGCTGGTCAGCCCCAAGGGTTCGGCCACGGTCAAGGGGCTCGACAATCTGCTCCATGTCCGCGGCGGCGGCGTCCTGCCGGAGGATCTCGACGCCAAGGTCGAGGGCGGGGCGCTCGAAGGCTCCAACGTCAACATGACCCAGGCGCTGGTCGACATGATCGAGAACCAGCGCAGCTACGAAGTCCAGGCCAACCTGATGAAGCAGGCCAAGGACATGGACGAGAGCGCCGCATCGCTGATGCGCGTGCAACAGGCATAAGGAAGAAAAGCGATGACCAGCGCAGCCATGCATATCGCGCGCACCGGGCTCGATGCCCAGGACATGCGCATGCGGGTGATCTCGAACAACCTGGCGAACGTCAACACGACGGCCTACAAGCGCGACCGCGCGGCGTTCGAGACCCTCGCCTATCAGACGGTCACCGCCCCGGGCGCGCCGAGCACCGCCGAAAGCAAATACGCCACCGGCCTGAACCTCGGCACCGGCGTGCGCATCCAGGGCACCGCGCGGATCGATACCCAGGGCGCGATGCAGACCACGGGCAACTCGCTCGACATGGCGCTCGACGGCGACGGCTATTTCCAGGTCCAGCTGCCGGGGGGGCAGCTGGGCTATACCCGCGCGGGCAACTTCTCGCGTTCGCCCGAGGGCCTGCTGGTGACCAGCGAGGGCTATCAGGTCCAGCCGGGCATCACCGTGCCGGAAGGGACGACCAGCATCACCGTCGGCACCGACGGCACCGTCTCGGCATCGGTCGCCGGCCAGACCACGCCGACCCAGGTCGGCCAGATCCAGGTCGCCAGCTTCGCCAATTCGGCCGGGCTGCAGTCGACCGGCGACAACTATCTCGTCGAGACCGCATCCTCGGGCGCGGCCAATCTCGGCATCGCCGGGCAGGACGGCCGCGGCAACATCCGCCAGGGCATGCTCGAATCCTCGAACGTCAATGTCGTCGAGGAACTGGTCGACATGATCGAGTGCCAGCGCGCCTATGAGGTGAACTCGAAGATGATCACCGCGACCGACGACATGCTCAAATACGTCAATCAGAACATCTGAGGTGAATGTGACCCGCAAATACCTCATCGGTGTCGCCACCTTCGCCCTGCTCGCCGGCGCCGTCGCGCCGCGCGGCGCCGAGGCGAGCCTGTTCGGCAGGAAGGCGCCGCCGGTCGATTTCTCGGCCGCGCAGCCCGAGCCGACCCCGCCGCCGCCGCCCGCCAACGGTTCGATCTTCCAGGTCGAGGCTGGCTATGCCGCCTTGTACGAAGGCTCGCGCGCACGCCGCGTCGGCGATCCGCTGACCATCGTGCTGGTCGAGCGCACCGCAGCGTCCAAGTCGGCGACCTCGACGCTCGATTCGGGCGGCGGGCTGAGCATCACGCCGCCGTCGACCGGCCTGTTGTCGCTGTTCAAGCCGAGCGACGCCTCGGCCAGCACGACGCGCAACTTCAAGGGCAGCGGTGCCACCGACCAGGCCAATTCGCTGACCGGCGAGGTCAGCGTCACGGTGGCCAAGGTGTTCCCCAACGGCACCATGCTGGTGCAGGGGCAGAAGCGCGTCACGCTCAACCGCGGCGACGAGTTCGTCCAGATCCGCGGCCTTGTCCGCACCGCCGATATCGATGCCGACAACCGCGTGCTGTCGACCCGCGTCGCCGATGCGCAGATCGCCTATACCGGCAAGGGCGACGTCGCCCGCGCCAGCCGCCAGGGCTGGCTCGGCCGCTTCTTCTCCGTGATCAGCCCTTTCTGATGAAAGCCATCAAGATGCTCCGTCTCGTTCAGATCGTCGGCGCCGCTCTGGCCGCGACCCTGCTTGCCGCCTCGCCGGCAAACGCCGATCGCATCAAGGATCTCGGTGGCTTTCAGGGTATCCGCAGCAACCAGCTGACCGGCTATGGCATCGTCGTCGGCCTGCCCGGCACGGGCGACGACAATCTCGAATATACCATCCAGTCGATGAAGGCGGTTGCCTCGCGCTTCGGCCTGCAACTGCCGTCGAGCGTCAATCCGGGGCTCAAGAACGCCGCGGTGGTGATGATCACCGCCGAGCTGCCCGCCTTTGCCAAACCGGGGCAGAAGCTCGACATCACCGTTGCCTCGATGGGCAAGGCCAAGAGCCTGCGCGGCGGCGCGCTGATCATGACGCCGCTGCTCGGCGCCGATGGCCAGATCTACGCCATGGCGCAGGGCAACCTCGCGGTCGGCGGCCTCGGTGCCGAGGGCAAGGACGGCTCGCAGATCGTCGTCAACATCCCCTCCGCCGGCCGCATCCCCGAAGGGGCGACGGTCGAGCGCGCGGTCGCCACCGGTTTCGACACGACGCCGGTGCTGACCTACAATTTGTCGCATTCCGACTTCACCACCGCGCAGAATGTCGCGGCGGCGATCAACACGAGGCTCGGTGCCGGCACCGCCCAGGCGCTCGACGCCGTGTCGGTCGCGGTGCGCGCGCCGCAGGGTGCCGATGTCCGCGCCACGCTGATGAGCGAGATCGAGAATCTCGACGTCGTCGCGGCCGAGCCGCCGGCGCGCGTCATCGTCAATGCCCGCACCGGCACCGTGGTGATCAACTCGGCGGTGCGCGTCAGCCCCGCCGCGGTGACCCACGGCAAGCTGACGGTGCGGATCGACGAGACCCAGCATATCAGCCAGCCGGCGCCGTTCAGCCAGGGCCAGACCGCGGTCGAGCAGAAATCGGGCGTCGGGGTCGATGAAGAACATCACCCGATGTTCCTGCTCCAGCCCGGCCCGAAGCTTGCCGACATCGTCAAGGCGGTCAACGCGATCGGCGCCTCGCCGGCCGACCTGGTCGCCATTCTCGAAGCGCTCAAGGAAGCCGGTGCGCTCAAGGCGGAGTTGATCATCCTGTGACCGATATCCCGAACCTCTCCGCCGCCGCGGCGACACCGACCTCCGGGATCGGCGTCGACACCAGCCGCCTGACCTCGCGTGCCAACCTCGACAAGGCGGGCAAGCAGTTCGAGGCCGTGTTCAGCGGCATGATGCTCAAATCGATGCGTCAGGCGAAGCTCGCCGAGGACGATCTGTTCGGCTCCAAGGCGCTCGACACGTTCCGCGAGATGCAGGATCAGAAGCTGTCGCAGAGCATGGCGGAACACGCCCCGCTCGGCATCGGCAAGGCGATGACCGACTTCCTCGCCAAGGGCCAGGCCGCGTTGCAGCCGACCGCAGATACTGCAGCCGCACCTGACGGAGGCGCCGCGACGCCATGAGCGACATGCTGAGCATCGGCGCTTCGGGCGTGCGCGCGTATCAGACCGCGCTGACCACGGTGTCCGACAACATCGCGAATACCGGCACGGCGGGCTATACCCGGCGTACCGCCGACATGCGCGAGATCGCCGCGCCGGCCAGCGTCACCAGCAACAGCTCGGTGTCGGTCGGCAACGGCGTGCTCGCCACCGGCATATCGCGCTCGGTCGACCCGTTCCGCGCCGCCGACGTGCGCAGCGCCAATGCCGATCTGGCACGCAGCGAGACCGGGATCGACTGGCTCGGCCGCGTGCAGAGCGCGCTGACCGGCAACCAGCTGGGCGACCGGCTGACCAGCTTCTTCACCTCGGCCAATGCCGTTGCCGCCGATCCCACCGCGACCACGCCGCGCAGCGCCATGCTCGAAGCCGCGAGTTCGGCGGCCAGTTCGTTCGCCGCGACCGGCAAGGCGCTCGACAATGTCGCCGCCACGCTCGATGCCACCGCCGACAATGCCATGACCACGCTCGATTCGCTCGGCGCGGCCCTGGCCAAGGTCAATGACGGCCTCGGCCGCAGCACCGAAGGCTCGGGCGCGCGCGCCAGCCTGCTCGATCAGCGCGACCAGCTGCTCGAGCAGATGAGCGCGATCGCCGACGTCAACGTGACCACCGACGCTGCCGGCCGTTCGACCGTCCGTCTCGGCGGTGCGACCGGGCCGGTGTTCGTCGGCGGCAGCGAGGCGGGCAATGTCACCTATGTGCGCGGCGACAGCGGCGCGGTGTCGTTTTCCGTTCACCGCAGCGGCACGTCCACGACCTTCTCGCCGACCGGCGGGGCGCTGGCGGGTGTGGCCGACGCGGCGGCGCGGATCACCGGCGCTCGCGACCAGCTCAACAATATCGCGACGGATTTCGCCGCGGGCGTCAATGCCGTGCAGGCACAGGGTCGCGACCTCGACGGCAATCCCGGCGCGGCAATGTTCGCCGCCGGCGATACGCCGACCGATCTCTCGCTCACCCTCAGCGACCCGCGCGGCATTGCCGCGGCCGGGGTCGGCGGCGGGCCGCGCGACAACAGCAATCTCGTCGCCTTCGCCTCGCTCCGCAACAGCGGCGGGTTCGAGGCGAGCACCACCGCACTCGTCTCCGACACCGCCTCGACGCTGGCCGGACGCCAGCAGGTCGCCGACGCGCAGAGCGCGATCCGCGACGGCGCGGTTGCCGCGCGCGATAGCGTTTCGGGGGTCAATCTCGATAGCGAGGCGGTCGACCTGATGCGCTTCCAGCAAGCCTATTCGGCGTCGAGCCGCGTCATCCAGGTGGCGCGCGAGACCTTCCAGTCCATCCTCGATATCCGGTGAGCGCGATGCAGGTCAGCACCAACCAGTTCTACAGCAATGCCGGCTCGCTCATGCAGCAGCTGTCGGGGCAGGCCGACAAGCTCAACACGCAGATCTCGACGACCAAGAAATTCAGCGCGCCGTCGGACGACGTCGTCGCCTATCAGCGGCTGACCACGCTCAAACAGGCCAGCGCCGACGCCACCAGTTTCGGTTCCAATATCACGCTCGCCCAGTCGCTGCTCGACCAGGCCGATACCACGCTCGGCTCGGTCGACACGCAGCTGCAGCGCGCCGGCGAGCTCGCCGTCACGGCGAACAGCGGCACGCTCAAGGATAGCGATCGCCAGGCGATCGCCACCGAGCTGCAGGGCATCCTGACCTCGATCGTCGCGCTGGCCAACACCAGGGACGCGCGCGGCCAGGCGCTGTTCGGCGCCGCGACCGGCGACGGCGCGGTGACCCAGGCGGCCGATGGCAGCGTGACCTTCAACGGCACCGGCAACCCGGCGTCGATTCCCGTGGCCGATGGCGTCACGATTCAGCCGGGCGAGAGTGCCGTGCGCGTGTTCGGCGGCATTCCCGCTACGGGCGGCGGCACGACCGACGTGTTCGCGACGCTGAAGGGCATGATCGACGCGCTCCATAGCAACGACACCGCCGCCATCGCCGGTGCCAGCGATGGTGTCGCCGCCGCGGTCAGCCAGATCGGCGCGATGCGCGGTTCGCTCGGCGCACGTTCCACGCGACTCGATTTGCAGGCGAACCAGGCGACCGATGCGGCGACCGCGCGCGAAGCGACGCGTTCGGCGTTGGAGGATACCGACGTCACCACCGCGATCACCCAATTGCAGAAAACGATGACCATCCTGCAGGCGACCCAGGCGAGCTTCACCAAGCTCAGTTCGCTGTCGTTGTTCGATTATCTCAAATGATCGGGGGGTGGTTAACCGGGTGGTGACGAAATCCGGTTAACCGCAAGGGACAATGGTCGTTTCCCCTATGGGGCGAGCGTTCGTACCAAGGGGGAATAGAAGCCAGCATGTTTCCGATCATCGGCCTCGTTGTCCTCCTCGTCATGGTGTTTGGCGGCTTCGTCATCACCGGCGGGGCGATCGGTCCGGTCGCCGAGGCGATCCCGCACGAGATGCTGATCATCGGCGGCGCCGCCGCGGGTGCCCTGATCATCGGCAATTCGATGAAGGAGCTGAAGGCGCTCGGCGCCAGCTTCGGCAAGATCTTCAAGGGCCCGAAATACAAGAAGCAGGATTATCTCGACGTCATCTTCCTGGTGTCGAAGCTGATGAAGATGCTGCGCACCGAAGGGCCGATCGCGCTGGAGCCGCATGTCGAGGATCCCAAATCCTCCGCCGTCTTCGCCGAATATCCGCGCCTGCTCGCCGACCACACGCTGGTCAACCTGATCGCCGACACGCTGCGGCTCGTCGTCGTCTCGTCGGGCACGCTCGACGTCCATGCGGTCGAGGACGTGATGGATAATATGATCAAGACGCATCACCACGAAGTCGAAGGCCCGCAAGGCACGATCGCGACGCTGGCCGACGCGCTGCCCGCCCTCGGCATCGTCGCGGCGGTGCTCGGCGTGGTCAAGACGATGGGCTCGATCGACAAGCCGCCGGCGATCCTCGGCGGCATGATCGGCTCGGCGCTGGTCGGCACCTTCATGGGCGTGCTGCTGGCCTATGGCATGGTCGCGCCGCTAGCGTCGCGCCTCAAGCAGGTGATCGATGCCGACGCGGCGATCTATCACGTCGTCAAGCAGATCATCATCGCCTCGCTCCATGGCCATCCGCAGCCGCTCGTCATCGAGGCGGCGCGCTCGGGTATCGCGCACAGCAATCAACCCAACTTCGCCGAGGTCTTCGACGGCCTCCGGGGCAGGTAAGGGTTAGCCGATGGCCGCGCGTGCGCCTCACGGATCGAACCAGCCTCCGAAGATCATCTACAAGAAGATCTATATCGAGGGGCATGGCGGCCATCACGGTGGCGCGTGGAAGGTCGCCTATGCCGATTTCGTGACCGCGATGATGGCTTTCTTCCTGCTGCTGTGGCTGCTCGGGGCGACCAACGAGAAGCAGCGCAAGGCGCTGGCCGACTATTTCGCCCCGACGCTGATCGAGCTGAAGCAGAACAGCGCCGGCTCGAACGGCATGTTCGGCGGCGAGTCGATCACCGACAAGGACAATTATCCGCACAAGGCTCAGCAGACCGGCACCCGCTCGATGACCATTCCGGCCGAGGCGACCGGCGGACTCGCCGTCGGCACCGGGCAGAAGGGCAGCCTCAAGAACAAGGCCCAGCTGACCGGCGAGGACCAGGCCAATTTCGAGAAGATGCACCGCCAGGTCACCGCGGCAATGGCGTCGAACCCGAAACTCGCCAAGCTGTCGGCCCATGTCCGTTTCGTGCGCACCCGCGACGGCTTGCGCATCGATCTGCTCGACGATGCCGATTATTCGATGTTCGGCCTCGGCACGACCCAACTCGACGCCCGCGCCGCGACGTTGCTCGGGCTGATCGCCGAATCGATCAAGGGCACCGAGAATCCGATCATGATCCGCGGCCATACCGATGCGCTCGGCTATGGCGATCCGCTGGCGATGAACAACTGGATGCTTTCGTCTGGCCGTTCCGAGGCGACGCGCCGCCGGCTGGCGGAGGGTGGCATCCCCGAATCGCGCTTCTACCGCATCGAGGGCGTCGCCGATCGCGAGCCGATGATCGCAGATCATCCGACCGACCCGCGCAACCGGCGCGTCGCGATCACCCTGCTCTACCGCGCGGGTTCTTTCGGCCAATAAGAGCATCGTGCGAAAAGTGGCCACCGGCTTTCGCTGCAACGATGCGGCGACCAAATGTCCGACTGACAAAATTCCCCGGCCCCAGCCGGCGTAGGCGCGGGATAATTATGTCAGGGGTCCGCCGGTTGCCGCTGTCAGCTGCGCTCCCTAGCTTAAGGGCGTGAGCAAGCCCGCCGTCACCGCCCGAATCGCCGACGGTGTCGCGGCCATCCCCGCCGCCGATTGGGATGCTTGTGCCGGCGCGGACAATCCATTCCTCAGCCACGCCTTCCTGGCGCTGCTCGAAAGCTCGGGCAGCGCCACCGCGCGCACCGGCTGGCAGCCGATCCCGATCCTGATCGACGGCCCCGACGGGCGCCCTGCGGCGATCGCTCCGGCCTATGCCAAGAGCCACAGCCAGGGCGAATATGTCTTCGATCATGCCTGGGCCGATGCCTGGGAGCGCGCCGGCGGGCGCTATTACCCCAAGCTGCAGGTCGCGGTGCCCTTCACGCCCGTCCCCGGCCCGCGCCTGCTGCTCCGCGACCAGGCTTTGGGGCCCGCGCTGATCGCGGCGATCGAGGCGGTGACCGATCAGCACAAGCTCTCCTCTGCCCATGTCACCTTCGTCACGCCCGGCCAGCTGCCGCTGTTCGAGGCGGCGGGCTGGCTGATTCGCGAGGGCACGCAGTTCCACTGGCAGAACCAGGGCTATGCCAGCTTCGACGATTTCCTCGCTGCCCTGGCCAGCCGCAAGCGCAAGGCGATCCGCAAGGAACGCGCCGCCGCCGTCGACGGCCTGACCATCCGTCACCTGACCGGGGCGGCCATCGGCGAGGCGGAATGGGATGCCTTCTGGCATTTCTACCAGGACACCGGATCACGCAAATGGGGCCGGCCCTATCTCACCCGCACCTTCTTCTCGCAGCTCGGTGACGCGATGGGTGACAGGGTATTGCTGATCCTCGCCGAGCGGGCGGGCGTGCCGATTGCCGGCGCGCTCAACCTGATCGGTGCGGATACGCTGTACGGCCGTTACTGGGGCTGCACCGAGGATGTGCCGTTCCTTCATTTCGAGCTGTGCTATTACCAGGCGATCGACGCGGCGATCGCGCGCGGCCTGACGACGGTCGAGGCCGGCGCGCAGGGCGAACACAAGCTGGCGCGCGGCTATGTGCCCGTGCCGACCTGGTCGGCGCATTATATCCCCGACCCGGCCTTTCGCCGCGCGGTCGGCGATTTCCTCGTGCATGAACGCGCCGCGGTCGAATCCGACCAGCGCTATCTCGGCGAACTGACGCCGTTCAAGGTGACCAACCCTAGCGGGTGACCTGGGGTTCGACGACCGGCGCCGAGGCCGTGGGCTTCGGCCAGCCGCCCGGCCGCTTCGGCATATATTCTTCCTCCGGAACCACCGGTCCCGGCTTGCTATGGTCGATGCGGTACAGCGTCATCGGTCCGTCGCGGTAGATCTCGACCAGCCCGGCGTTGAACTTGGGATCATAAGGCGGCGGATTGATCAACCAGACATAGTCGAACGCCTCGCGCGGCAGCCGCACCAGCGAGGCCTGGATTGGCCACCACCATTCGCCACGGCACCAGCGGTCGGTGACGATCTGCGACGGATCATGGGCGAAGCGCCTGGCGATCGGATAGCGTGTGGTCAGGGTCTGCGCGCCGGCCATCGACCATTGGTCGTTGGTGAAGGTCAGCTTCCGCTCGAGCCCGATCGCCGGAATATGCTCGAGCCGCGAATAGGCCCAGTCGTCGGCGCAGCGCCGGCCGATGAAGGTCACCATCCGCGCGCCCTGCGGCACATGGTCGATCACCCTGAACGCCTGGTCATAGCTCTTGCTGTAGAGCCAGAAGCTCGCCGTGGTGCTCGCCATGCGCACCAGGAAGAACGCCATGCCGAGCGCGGCCAGCGTCGCGGCATGGCGGATCGACAGCCCCTTGCGCGGGCGCAGCGCGATCAGCGCGATCGCCACCATGAACGGGGCCAGCCGCATATCGGCATAGGCCGAGCCGAACACGATGCGCGGCAGCAGGATGAACACCGCGAGCAGGAACAGCGCCGACAGGCCGAGATTGCGCGAATATTCGATCGCGGGGTCGCGAAAGCCCTTGAACAGGATGAGGTAGAGGATCGCGCCCGAACCGACATCGAGCATGTACCAGCGATCACGCAGCACCATCGACAGCCAGCCGAACTTGGCGCGCCAGTTGAACCAGTCGGCGGTCTGGCCCGTGACATGGTCGCCCGAGCGCCACAGGATCATCAGCGCCATCGGCAGCGCGAGCGGCAGGCAGCCCAGCCCGGCGCGGACCCACGCGTTGAACCAGCGATGGCCGGCATCGTGCTGGCGGATCATCTCGGCCGAAAAGGCCAGCACGCCGAGCACGCCCCAGCCAAAGGTATGACACAGCCACAACAGGCAGGAGAGCGGCACGAAGATCGCGGCGCGCAGGCGGAAATGGCCGGTCCGCCCCATCCGCAGCCACAGCGCGAAGAGGTTGAGCGCGATGCCCATCGACAGCGCGAAGTTCACGAAGCCGAAATGGACCGGGTAGCAATAGGCCAAAGGCAGCGCGAACAGCGCGGTCGGCGGAATGCGGCCGTGCACCTCGCGCGCGATCCACAACAGGCCGGTGACGATCAGCGGCGGGATCGTCATCACGATCAGCTTCACCGCCAGTTCGAGCCCGAAGATCTTGGCCAGCGGGATGACCAGCAGGTCGATGCCGAGATTGCCGATCAGCGACCATTGGAAATTATACCAGTTGGCCAGTTCGGGATGGTCGGCCAGCGCGAGCTGCACGCGGTAGCGGCCCATATGCCCGGGCAGATCGACCAGCGGCGGAATGGTCGGATAGAGCAGCGGCACCACCGCCAGCACGGCGCAAAGCACCACGAACCGTCGTGTCTGCCACCAATGCAGCCTATCGTCGCCCCCTAGCATCCGACCGCCTTACCTTGAGCGAGAGCGATCCAGCAAGCCGGGTTCGATGCGATATGCGATCAATGCCGTGGAACGCGCCACCGGCACCAGCCAGTCGGGTGTCTTTCCTGCCGCCAGTCGCCCCGCCATGCGCGGTGCCGCGGTCATCCCGGCGCCGAGTTCGCCGAAGCTTCCCGGGCACCAGGCGACATAGGTCAGGCGCCATTTCCGGGCGATCGCGCGCGCCTCGGCCTCATCGCCGAGGAAGAAGCGGTAGGTCGCCAGATTGCCGGCGTCGTTGCGGTGATAGGGCGCGCCGACCAGATCGTGCCGGGTCGATCCGATGGCATAGGCGCCGAGGTCGAGCGGCGCGATCATCCGGCCGGGCGTCAAGTGCCGCAGCAGCGCCAGCGCGGCGGGCGAAGTGCAACCGCCGCCGGGCTGTGCGGTCGCCGGTGTCGGTGCGCTTGGCACCAGCGCTTCGGCGGCGAGGGGATAGAGCATCCCGGCCGAGGCGATCCATGCGCCTGCCAGCCATGCCGAACCGCGTGCCCGCGCCGCCGCGATCACCGCTGCCAGACCGGGCGCGGCGAGGATCGCGCCGCCATAGGCGCCGCGCAACTGATAGCAGGTCAGTGCCAGCGCCGCCGCCTGGACCAGCAGCAAGGCCGCCCAGCGCGCATCGCGCGTGGCATGGAAACGCCACGCGCTTGCCGCGACGCCGGCAACCATCGCGCCCGCATAGCCGATCGCGATGCCGGCCGGCGCGGCGAACAGGGGCTGCGCCTCGCCCACCTGCCCGAGCCACAGCCTGGCGAGCAATGGGTCGACCGCACCATAAGGCGAGAGGCACTCCGGGGCGACGAGCAGGATCCCGCCGCCGATCACCGCGCATACCGCCGCCGCCAGACAGGTCCGCGCCACCGGTCGCGTCACGTCGCGGGCGGCCAGCGCCATCAGCATCGGGGCGAAGGCCGCGACCAGCGCGCCGCGCCACAAGGTCGCTGTGAAGCCGTCGCAGGCGGCATAGGTCCATTGCTCGGAGCGGAACACGATCGAGGCGAACAGCAACCCCGCGCCGAGCGAGATGCCGAAACCCATCATCCGGTCGTCGGCGCCGTGGCGCGCCGCGATCCACTCGATCGTCATCGCCGCGCCGGCGGCGGCGATCAGCGGCGCAGTCTCCAGCCCGATCACCAGGCTCGCGGTGGCGGCGAGCCCCGCGACGAGGCCGTGGCCCATCGATGGGCCGGCGACGAGCGTCCGCGCGATGAGCAGCAACAGGACGATTTGCAGACCGTGATGGTCGATCCGGCCGGGCAGGAAGATCGTCGTGGCGGGATAGGCGATCGCCGCGACGATCAGCGCGGTGCGCGCGATCTCGCTGCCCCCGATCGCCCGGGCGATGCGCGTGACGAGCAGCAGTGCGACGCCGAACAGGGCGGCCGGCCACAGGATGACGGCGGTGATCTCGGCCGCATGAGCGCCGACCAGCGGCGTCAAGGCGGCGATGATGCCGCCGGGTACCAGATCGGCAAGCCGCGACCAGTGCATCGCCAGCCCCGGCGCGGCGCCGAGCCGGTGTTGCGAAACGTCGCTGAAGGCCTGCCCGCCGAGCCAGTCGCGGATCTGCTGCAGGCGCATCATGTCATCGGTATCGGGCAGCCGCAGCCCGCTGAGGTCGGCCCAGTCGCGCCACGCCCAGGCAAGGCTCATGATCGCGGCAAGCGCAAACGCGCAAAGCGCGTCCCCCCAACGGGTGCGCCGATCAGAGCCATGGTCCATCCACCGCGCATAGATGCGGCGGGGTTAAGGTGAGGTTAGACGCTCAAGTCCCTCTCCCCTTGTGGGAGAGGGAGGGAGCCGCGCAGCGGCGGAAGGGTGAGGGGGAGTCGAGAGCGCAGCACTTGCGACTCCCCCTCACCCTTCCCATCGCAATGCGATGGGCCCCTTCCCTCTCCCACAAGGGGAGAGGGAGTTAGTTCACCGGTCCCGCCGCCCCAGCAACCGCAACCGCAGCGCGTTGAGCTTGATGAACCCGGCGGCGTCGCGCTGGTCATAGGCGCCCTGGTCGTCCTCGAAGGTGACGACCTTCTCGCTGTACAGCGAGTAAGGCGACTTGCGACCGACGACGTACACGCCGCCCTTGTACAGCTTGAGCCGCACCGTGCCCGTCACCTTGTCCTGGCTGTGGTCGATCGCCGCCTGCAGCATCTCGCGCTCGGGCGAGAACCAGAAGCCGTTATAGACCAGCTCGGCATAACGCGGCGCCAGCTCGTCCTTGAGATGCGCCGCGCCACGATCGAGCGTCAGCTGCTCGATGCCGCGATGCGCGAGGTGATAGATGGTGCCGCCCGGCGTCTCGTACATGCCGCGCGACTTCATGCCGACAAAGCGGTTCTCGACCAGGTCGAGCCGGCCGATGCCATGCTTGCGGCCGAGCTCGTTGAGCGCCTCGAGCAGGGTCGCCGGGCTCATCCCCTCGCCATTCAGCGCGACGCCGTCGCCATGCTCGAAATCGACCGTGATGATCTCCGGCTGGTCGGGCGCGTCCTCCGGGTTGACGGTGCGCGAATAGACATAGTCCGGCACCTCCTGCCACGGATCCTCCAGCACCTTACCTTCCGACGAGGTGTGCAGCATGTTGGCGTCGGTCGAGAAGGGCGCTTCGCCGCGCTTGTCCTTGCTCACCGGAATCTGGTGCTGTTCGGCGAATTCGATCAGCCGGGTACGGCTGGTCAAATCCCACTCACGCCACGGCGCGATCACCTTGATGTCGGGCGCCAGCGCATAATAGCCCAGCTCGAATCGCACCTGGTCGTTGCCCTTGCCGGTCGCGCCATGGCTGACCGCGTCGGCATTGACCATGCGAGCGATCTCGATCTGGCGCTTGGCGATCAGCGGCCGGGCGATCGACGTGCCGAGCAGGTACAGCCCCTCGTACAGCGCATTGGCGCGCATCATCGGGAAGACGTAATCCTTGACGAAGGTCTCGCGCAGATCGTCGATGAAGATATGCTCGGGCTTCACCCCGGCCTGCTCGGCCTTGCGCCGTGCCGGCTCCAGTTCCTCGCCCTGGCCGAGATCGGCGGTGAAGGTCACCACTTCGCACTGATAGGTCTGCTGCAGCCATTTCAGGATCACACTGGTGTCCAACCCGCCCGAATAAGCGAGGACAACGCGGTTGATCTTCTCTGACATGGGTGCGGCTCCGGTCGTGTAATGGGCGGCGCGCGCTCTAGGGCGTGGGGGGGCAAATGGCAACGTTTGGGGTTCTCCACGCCGTTCGGCCGCTTGACCCGGTGAACGGATGAGCGTTACCTTGCCGTAACGGCCTTCCCCGGCCAGTCTCGCGCCGGAGACGAGGCGGTTGCCGCTTTCGCGGTAGCCCAGGGGAGAAGCGTGATGCTGACCTTGACGATCAACGGCGCCGCCCACCAGGTCGATGTGCCGAGCGACATGCCGCTGCTCTGGGTGTTGCGCGACGTGATCGGGCTGACCGGCACCAAGTTCGGCTGTGGCATCGCCCAGTGCGGCGCGTGCACCGTCCATGTCGATGGCGTTCCGCTGCGGTCGTGCCAGCTCCAGGTCGGCACGCTCGGCACCCGCGCGGTGACGACGATCGAGGCGATCGGCGCGACGCCGGCCGGCGCCAAGGCGCAGCGCGCGTGGCTCGATCTCGAAGTGGTGCAGTGCGGCTATTGCCAGTCGGGCCAGATCATGGCCGCCGCCGCTTTGCTCGCCAGCACCCCGGCGCCCGACGATGCCGATATCGATGCCGCCATGGCGGGCAATATCTGCCGCTGCGGCACTTATGTCCGCATCCGCGAGGCGATCAAGAAAGCCGCGACCGCCTGAACCCAGCGTCCCTTCCCTCCTCCAAGGCCAGCGCCCATGTCCGCCACCCTTGCCCCCTCGTCGCCGACCGGACCGCATTTCTCCCGTCGCGTGCTGCTCCAGGTCGGCGCGCTCGCCGGTGGCGGCCTGCTGGTCGGTTTCGTCGCGACCGATGGCATGGCGGCCGAGCCGAAGGTCTCGGGCTTCGCGCCCAACGCCTTCATCCGCATCGATCCGACCGGCAAGATCAGGCTGGTCATGCCACAGGTCGAGATGGGGCAGGGCGTCTATACCTCGATCCCGATGATCCTCGCCGAGGAGCTCGACGCCGACTGGCGGCAGGTCGCGTTCGAACATGCCCCGCCGAGCGACAAGCTCTATGGCAACCCGGTCTTCGGCTTGCAGGCAACCGGCAATTCCAATTCGATCCGCGCCTGGTGGACGCCGCTGCGCAAGGCCGGCGCGGGCACGCGGGCGATCCTCGTCCAGGCCGCGGCGAAGGGCTGGGGCGTCGATCCGGCGAGCTGTCGCACCGAGGCCAGCGAGGTGATCCACGACGCGAGCGGACGGCGCATGGGCTATGGTGCGCTGACCGGCCGGGCGGCGGGGCTGACGGCGCCGGCCGATCCGCCGCTCAAGGACCCGAAGGCATTCCGCCTGATCGGCAAGTCGCTGCGCCGGCTCGACACGCCGGACAAGGTCAATGGCGCGGCGAAATACGGCATCGACGCGATGCCGCCGGGCGTGAAGTTCGCGACCTTCGCGCACTCGCCGGTGCTCGGCGGCAAGGTCGGCCATGTCGATGACAGCCTGGCGAAGCTGGTGCCCGGGTTCCGTCAGGTGGTGGTCCTCGACGATCTCGTCGCGGTGGTCGGCGACCATATGTGGGCGGCCATGCAGGGGCTCGCCGCGCTGAACATCACATGGAAGGACGGCGCCAATGCCGGCGTCGACACCGCCCAGGTGCGCGCGGCGCTGGTCAAGGCCAGCACCCGCCCCGGCGTGGTCGCCAAGACGGTCGGCGATGTCGCCAAGGCGCTGGAGCACGACCCGATCGAGGTCACCTATGACGTGCCCTTCCTCGCCCATGCGCCGATGGAGCCGATGAACTGCACCGTCCATGTCACGAGTTCCAGCTGCGAGGTGTGGACCGGCGTGCAGGTGCTGAGCCGCGCCCAGGCTGTCGCCGCCAAGGTCACCGGCCTGCCGCTCGACAGCGTGACGGTCAACAATCACCTGCTCGGCGGCGGCTTCGGCCGCCGGCTGGAGGTCGACCAGATCGAAAAGGCGGTGCGCATCGCCCAGCATGTCGATGCGCCGGTCAAGGTGGTGTGGAGCCGCGAGGAAGACATCCAGCACGACGTCTATCGCCCGGCCTGGCACGACCGGATCAGCGCGAAGCTGGAAGACGGCAAGATTACCGCCTGGCGGCACATCATCACCGGCTCCTCGGTGCTGGCGCGCTGGTTGCCGCCGGCGTTTGTCGACGGCAAGGATTTCGACGCGGTCGATAGCGCCGCCGACATGCCGTACGACATTCCGAATTTCCTGGTGTCGCACGTCCGCGAGGAACCGCCCGGCGTGACCACCGGCTTCTGGCGCGGCGTGGGCCCGTGCCACAATGTCTTCGTCATCGAGAGTTTCATCGACGAGCTGGCCCACAAGGCCGGCATCGACCCGGTGCAGTTTCGCCTGGGCATGCTCGGCAAGGCGCCGCGGCTGCAGGCGGCGCTGAAGGCGGCGGCGCGGCTGTCGGGCTGGGGCACGCCACTGCCGGCCGGCTGCGGGCGCGGCGTGTCGGTGCAGCCGTCCTTCGCCAGCTGGATCGCCAATGTCACCGAGGTCGAGGTCGATGGCGAGGGCGAGGTGAAGTTGCGCCGTGTGACCTGCGTCGTCGACACCGGCATCGCGGTCAATCCCAACACCATCGCCGCGCAGCTTCAGGGTGGGCTGATCTTCGGCCTGACCGCAGCGCTGTACGGCGAGATCACGCTCGACAAGGGACGCGTCCAGCAGAGCAATTTCCATGACTATCGCATGCTGCGGCTCAACGAAACGCCGCCGATCGAGGTGCATGTCATCCAGAGCGGAGAGGCGCCGGGCGGGATCGGCGAGGCCGGCACCACGGCGGCCGCGCCAGCGCTGGCCAATGCGATCTTCGCGGCGACCGGCAAGCGCCTGAGGCGGCTGCCGATCGACCGCGACGTGCTGGCGGGGAGGAAAGAGGCATGAGCGTGCGTCGCATCGTCCTCGGCGTGATCGCCGCTGTCGTGGTGGTGGGCGCGGTGGTGTTCGGCTGGATCGTCTCGGGCCCCGGGGCGATGGATTTCGCCGGCGGGCACAAGGTCTCGCTGGCCGATTACAAGGCCGGGTCACCGACCGGGGTGCCGGCCGATTTCGCGTCGGCCGACCCGATCGCGCGCGGCAAATATCTGACCATCGCGGCCGATTGCCAGGCCTGCCACACCGCCAAGGGCGGTACGCCGTTCGCCGGCGGGCTGCCGTTCAAACTGCCCTTCGGCACGATCTGGTCGCCCAACATCACGCCCGACAAGGCGACCGGGATCGGCGGGTGGAGCGATGCGCAATTCCTCGCCGCGCTCCGCGAGGGCAAGGGCCCCAAGGGGCACCTCTATCCGGCGATGCCGTTCACCTCCTACACCGCGCTGACCGATGCCGACGCGCTGGCGATCAGGGCCTATCTCGCGACGCTGGCGCCGGTGCGGCGCGAACGCCCGGCGCTGGCCTTTTCCTGGCCGTTCAACCAGCGCGGGCTGATGGGTCTGTGGAGCGGCCTGTTCAACCCCAACCGTCGCTTCGAGCCCAATGCCGATCGCAGCCCGGCATGGAATCGCGGCGCCTATCTTGCCGAGGGGCTGGCGCATTGCGGCGAGTGCCATACGCCGCGCAGCCTCGCCCAGTCGCTCGACAATCGCAGCAAATATGCCGGCGCGGTGACCGCCGGCTGGCGCGCCTTCAACCTGACGGGCGACAAGGCGACCGGTGTCGGCGGCTGGAGCGACAGCGAGCTCGCCGCCTATCTGTCGCAGGGTCACGCGCCGGGGCGCGGCACCGCGACGGGGCCGATGGGCGAGGCGGTCGATCTCAGCCTGAGCCAGCTGACCGCCTCGGACATCGTCGCCTTGGTCACCTATCTGCGCACCATTCCGGCGATTTCGACGCCCGACCAGCCGCAGCCCGCGCCGGGCCCGGCTCCGGCCGGCCACCGCCTCGCTGCGGCCGATGCGGCATCGCCACAGGGCAAGAAGATCTTCGAGGGGGCATGCATCGGGTGCCATGCCTGGAACGGTGCCGGTGCGCTCACCGGGCTGGCGACGCTCAACGGGACGCGCGCTGTCAACGACCCCGATGCGACCAATGTCGCCCAGGTCGTGCTGCTCGGCGCGCGTCGGCGGTCGGGGCAAGGCGAGGTGATCATGCCCGCGTTCGGCCATGCCTATAGCGATGCCGAGATCGCGGCGGTGGCGAACTACGTCACCGCGCGCTTCGGGGCGAAGCCGTCGAGCGTGACGCCCAAACAGGTCGCGAAGCTGCGCAAGGCGACCTGAAGCGGGTCTTGGCCAGGTCTCATGGATGCAGCGGCGAGACCTGATATGGCACGCTGACACCGGTCGCGACGGAACGAAGGGTGCGCGCCATCGTTTCATGCTGTTGGCGGGCTCCAGGGGAAGTCGATGGAAGTAGTGGCAGACGCACAGGCTTCGCGTCCCAACCGTTATGAAATGCTCGTCCAGAGCGTCACCGATTACGCGATCTATATGCTCGATCCGACCGGGATCGTGATCAGTTGGAATGCGGGCGCGCAGCGCTTCAAGGGCTATCTCGAGGGCGAGATCATCGGCGAACATTTCTCGCGCTTTTACACTGAGGAGGACCGCGCCACTGGCCTGCCGGCGCGGGCGCTGTCGATTGCCGAGAATGAGGGCCGCTTCGAGGCCGAGGGCTGGCGCGTGCGCAAGGACGGCAGCCGCTTCTGGGCCAGTGTCGTCATCGATCCGGTGCGCGAGCAGGACGGCACGCTCGTCGGCTTCGCCAAGGTGACGCGCGACTTGACCGAGCGCCGCGCGGCGGAAGAGGAGCTGCAGCGCAGCGAAGAGCGTTTCCGCCTGCTGGTGCAGAGCATCACCGACTATGCGATCTACATGCTCGACCCCGCCGGTATGGTGGCGAGCTGGAATCCCGGCGCCCAGCGCTTCAAGGGCTACCCCGCGGAGGAGATCGTCGGCGAGCATTTTTCGCGTTTCTACACCGAGGAGGACCGCGCCACCGGATTGCCGCAACGCGCGCTTGCCACCGCGGAGCGCGACGGCAAGTTCGAGGCCGAAGGCTGGCGCGTGCGGCAGGACGGGTCACGCTTCTGGGCGCATGTCGTCATCGACCCGGTGCGTTCGGCCGATGGCGAGCTGGTCGGGTTCGCCAAGATCACCCGCGACCTGACCGAACGCCGCGAGGCCCAGCAACGCCTCGAACAGGCACAGCAGGCGTTCTTCCAGTCGCAGAAGATGGACGCGATCGGCAAGCTCACCGGCGGCGTCGCGCATGATTTCAACAACCTGCTCGCAGCAGTGATCGGCAGCCTCGATCTGGCGCGCCGCCGTCTCGACGAAGGGGGCGACATCACACGCTACATCGACAATGCGATGAAGGCGGCAGAGCGCGGCGCGACGCTGACCCAGCGCATGCTGTCTTTCGCGCGCAAGCAGGAACTGGCGATGGAGGCGGTCGACCTGCCGGTGCTGGTACGCGGCATGGCCGACCTGCTGCAGCGTACGATCGGCGCCGGCGTGACGATCGAGACGAGCTTTCCGCTGGTGCTGCCGCTGGTCCATGCCGACCCGCAGCAGCTTGAGTTGGCGCTGCTCAATCTCGCGGTCAATGCGCGCGATGCCATGCCCGATGGCGGCCATATCGTGATCGGCGCCAGGGTCGAGCCGGTGCCCGGCGACGCTGGCGGGCCGGGCGGCGCCTATGTCGCGCTGACCGTCACCGATCAGGGCGAGGGCATGGATGCCGACACGCTGGCCCGGGCGATGGAGCCGTTCTTCACCACCAAGGGCGTCGGCCGGGGGACCGGCCTCGGCCTGTCGATGGTCCATGGTTTCGCCGAGCAATGCGGTGGCAGGCTGGTGCTGCGCAGCGAAGCCGGGAAGGGCACCTCGGCCGAGATCCATCTTCCCGTCACCGATATCGCGCCCGCGCTGGCCGTCGAGGATCGCGTGGCATGCGACATCCGCAAGATGGCGCCGTTGCGCATCCTTGCGGTCGACGACGACAACCTCGTCCTGACCAACACCGCGGGCATGCTCGAGGATCTCGGCCATGAGGTGGTGCAGGCGACCTCGGGGCGTGAGGCGCTGCGCTGCCTGGGTGAGCAGGCCATCGACCTCGTGCTGACCGACTTCGCCATGCCGCGGATGACCGGCGTGCAGCTGGCCGAGGCGGTGACGGCGGGGTGGCCCGGCCTTCCGGTGCTGCTCGTCACCGGCTATGCCGAGGCGCCCGTCGAGGCCGTCGACCATCTGCCGCGCCTCGCCAAGCCGTTTCGCGAGGCGCAACTGGCGCGCGCGATCGATGCGGCCATGACGGCGAGCCGGCGGGGTTCCGGGCAGGTGATCGCGGCGTCGGCGGTCTAGGGAGCCGGTACCGATCAGCCGCCGGCGAGACGCAGCGCCGCCGCCGGCAAGCCGAAGGTGCGCCGGAAGGTTCGGCTGAGATGCGCCGAATCGGCAAAGCCGGCCTGATGCGCCGCCTCGGTCAGCGAGGCGCCGGCGGCATAGAGCTGCACCGCCCGTTCGAGCCGCAGCCACAGGACATAGGCTTTGAACGGCAGGCCGGTATGCGCGACGAACAGATGGCGCGCGCGGCCCGGCGAGAGGTTGATGCGGTCGGCCGCCGCCGGCAAGGTGACGCGGTCCTCGAGATTCTCCGCGGCATAGCCGATCATGCCGAGCACGCGCGGATCGGGCCGGCCGGCGCCCGCGCCGCTCGCCAGTTCGGCAACGATGTTCCGGCCCAGTGCGCGCAGTGCCTCCCCGCTCGCGCCGCTGTGGAAACAGTGTTGCAACGCCGCCAGCGCCTCGATCGCGGGCGGGCTGGCGAGACGCGCCAGCGGGCCTTGCCGGAAATGTTCGGCGGCGAGTGCGATCCCCGCCGCGCTTTCCGGCGCGACGAACAGGAAAGCGGCCACGCCGCTCGCCCGGAAGATATGACGCGTGTCGCTGTCGACCGCCACGATCGGGCCGGACAGGCATTCATCCCCGGCGCACAGCTCGAAATCGCCCTTCAGCGCGAAGGTGATCTGGATCGCATGGTGCGCATGTGGCTGAACTTCCGACATGTCGTGCTCGGACGCCAGCAGCCACAGGCTGGCGCCTTCCCAGACGACGATACGCCCCCGGCCGACGATGGACATGGACCCTGCCTTCCCCCTGAGCGAACCATGCCCATCATTAGCCGCTACGTTCAAGCGCGCACCCCGCGCCGCCGCTAATGCACCCCCTCCACCAACCGAACCGATGGAGTTCATCAATGACCGACAATTGCAAATGTGACCCCTGCACCTGCGCGCCAGGCTGCACCTGTGCCCCCGCCGCCACGGCCTGCCCCTGCGGCCCGTCGTGCAAGTGCGAGAAGTGCGCTTGCGCGAAATGACCGGCCGGCGGCGGTGCGACCATGTCGTCGCCCGCCGCCGCAACGTCGCGCGGCCACAGATAATGCGGGCCAGCGCGCCGGCGAGCGTGTAGGAACGCGCACGGGCCTCCCGCCCGCGACAAGGAACGCGTCATGGCCAAGAGCCAGAAGAAGTCGAACAAGGAAGTGCGCAAACCCAAGGCCGAGAAAGCGCCGAAGCAGAACGCCTCCAACCCCACGACCAAGGGCAACCCGGTCGCGATGGTCAACATCAAGAGTTGAACGGCATGAGCACTGGGGAAGAAGACGCGTTCGTCTATGACGAGGCGAGCGGCGAATGGATCAGCGCGGCCGAGGCGGCGAAGGCCGGTGCGGACGATGCGGTCGAGGTGCGCGACTCGGTCGGCAACCTGCTCGCCGATGGCGACCAGGTGACGCTGATCAAGGACCTGACGGTCAAGGGCGCGGGGCAGACGCTGAAGCGCGGCACCGTGATCAAGTCGATCCGCCTGACCGGCGACGCGCAGGAGATCGACTGCAAGTTCGACGGCATCAAGGGCCTGGTGCTGCGCGCGGAGTTCGTGCGCAAGCGCTGAGGCGGGTCAGCGCCGGTCGCTGAACTGTACCAGATCCCAGCGATTGCCATAGAGATCCTCGAACACTGCGACGGTGCCGTAATCGTGCGTCGTCGGCGGGCGGACCCAGGTCACGCCGGCGGCGGTGAAGGCGGCGTGGTCGCGGGCGAAATCATCGGTGGCGAGGAACAGGAACACCCGCCCACCCGCCTGATCGCCGATGAAGCGCGCCTGTTCGGGCGTCGCGGCGCGGGCGAGCAGCAGGGTGGTGGCCCCGGGCGGCGCGCCGGGCGGGGCGATGACCACCCAGCGCTTGTCCTGCTCGGGCTGGTATGTGTCCTCGACCAGCGTAAAGCCGAGCTTGCCGACATAAAAGGCAAGCGCTTCGTCATAGTCGCGAACGACCAGAGCGAGATGGGCGAGATGGGGCATGACGCCCCCTTACACGCTCAGACCGGCCGGCGCAGCGTCCGCCAGCCGGTGAAGAGGATCGCCACCAGCACCAGACCCTGTGTGGCTAGGAACACCGGCTCGGTGCCGGTCGGCGCCAGCGCGTGGAGCGCAGGGACCTTCTGGTAGCTCTGCACCACCAGCACGACCATGTTGAGCCACTGCGCGAGCAGCGCGGTGACGAGGAACAGCACGCGCCAGCCGCCGGTGAGCCGCTTGCCGTACAGCGCGAGCAGCGATCCGGCGAGCAAGGCCAGCGAGACCACGCCGAAGATGAAGGGCGGGCCGATCGGCTTGGGCGGGAAGAAGAAGCCGGTGACGCTGGTCAGGATGGTGAAGCCGAGGAACACCGCGCACATCAGCGACAGCCAGCGCCCGCCGATCAACGTGGCGAAGAACAGGATGCCGGCGATGATGCCGACCAGGCTGATGACGACGTGAAGCTCGGTAAAGGCAGGAACCGAAAGGCCGAAGGTCATTGCTGTTCTCCTCCCAGGCGAGACAGCGAGGTTAGGCGGGCCGGGCGGCCGTGCCTAGCTGTTTTCGTTACGAACCCGGTATGAACGCCGGCGGCACGTCGCGCTGTTCCCGCTGATATCTTCGCCTTTTTTGTTTTCCGCTGATCGGCGTGAATGGACGTCCGATATATGTCATGAAAACAAGAGGTTGATGCGGATTTGCCGGCTCCGCGGAACAGCGGGGAACAGCGGATAACAGCGGGCCGTAACAGCGCAGGAACAGCGGCCTGGAACAGCGGACAACAGCGTGCGCCCGTCGCGAACAGCGGCGCCTGCAGGATTGTCGACGATGAGAAATAACGATCCGCCCTATGAGCGATGAAAGGAGATGCTTACGCGGTCCTGCGCCGGATTGAATCACCCCGACGCTGTCGCCACCTGAGCGTCCGGACCGGAGGGAGGACAGGATGCGCGGCGGATTCCATCATATCGATCTCAACGTCAGCGACATGGCGGCGGCGAAGGCGGTCTATGGGCCGGTGCTGGCTTTCCTCGGCTACGTCCAGGTGAAGGACGATGCGCGGCACTGCGAATGGGATCTGGGCCCCGACGGGCACGGCGCCTCGCTGGGCTTGCGGCTACGCGATCCGGCGCTCGCCGGTCGCGCCCATGAGCGTTATGCGCCCGGCCTGCACCATCTCGCCTGGCGTGCCGACAGCCGGGCGGATGTCGAAGCTCTGCATGCGCTGCTGGTCGAGCGGGGCATCAAGGTGCTCGATGCCCCGGCGCACTATCCGGAGTATTCGGGCGATTATTATGCCGTGTTCTTCGAGGATCCGGACGGGATCAAGCTCGAGCTGGTGCACGCGCCGGGGTGGATCTGAGCCTAGGTTGCTGCCGCCTTGTCCTTGCGATGCGCCCGCGCCGCCTCGCATGCGGCAACGATGCCCCTCGATGGCATCCGACAAGTAAAAGCTGTCTTTCCCGCACTATTGTTGATTGAATGTGCCGGCGCGGATCGGGAGATCCGCCGCGTCGGGGGAGGGGCAATGCGAAGGTTGCTGTCGGGAATCGCGCTGGCCTGTCTCGCAGCCGCTTTGCCGTACCCTGGCGGGGCGGCGCGTGGCGCGGACTGGCAATTGTTCCACAGCGTCAGCTCGGGCGGACAGCAGTTCGATTATTATTACGACAAGGCCGGGGTGGTCGTGGCGGATGACAGGATCACCGTCATCCTGCGCATTCTCGGCACGCCGGCCGGGAGCGTGACCTTGTCGTCGATCGAGTTGAACTGCCGGACCGTCACCTACACCGAAACGAGCACCGTCTCGACCGACGCCGCCGGGCACAAGACCGTGCTGACGGCGTCCGATCTGTGGCGCGACGCGCCGATCCAGCCGGGAAAATCTGCGGATAAGTTGCGCCGCCTGCTCTGCCGGTGAAGCGCGGCGGCGGCGCGCGCGGCTAATCGCGATAGCGCTTGATCAGCGCCCTCCAGCTCGCATCGTCGGGTGGGGGCAGGTCGTCGCCGGTCGGGGCGTCGCGGGTACGCTCGAAGCGCGGGATGTATTTGACGCGGGCGCTGATCCAGCAGCGCGAGCACCATAAACGGCGCGGCGCCTGGGCGAGGTCGTCGCGCCAGCGGCGCTTGTGGAACAGGAACCACAACGCCCCACCGCTGACCACGCGCTCGTGCCGGCAGCGCGGGCAAAGCAGCCGCACGTTCCAGCGCCGCGCCGCGAAATCGGCGACCGAGCGAAACGCGCCGTCTCCGTCGGGGTCGCGCGCCATGGTGTCAGAACAGGCGCGGCTGGGCCTCGCGGTCCTCGGTCAGATGCGGCCGGGCGCGGATCGCGGCGTCGACCGCCTGGCGGTAATGCACCGTGCCGTAGCGCTCGGCCTGGTCGAAACCGATGGGAGCATATTCCTCGCTCGGATACACCGCTTCGTAGATCGCGCGCGCGGCGGCGCGCATGGAGGTGTCGTGCTCCATGTCCTGGCTCCTGCTGTTCGAATCGCACCGATGTGGCGCGAGCGGCAGGAGTAGAACAATAAGGGAACATATGGCAAGCCGATGCTCGGCGGAGAAGGGTTCATTACCGGCCCGGCGTTGGGCTTATCCTGCACATCGTGGGTTTTATAAAATGTGGGACAATTCGCCAACCGGACTCAGCACGTGATTGAGAAGGGGCGTTCACGTGTCGCAGCAATCCTGAAAGGGACTTGCAACTGTTCCGGAAACCTACCTTTCTAGAGACTTTATCTCCCTGTCTGCAGCGTCTGTTATATCCGTAAGGGGCGCCACTATAAGAAGGGTTCGATCCAGCGGGTAAAAAGAATCAAAATCACCACCTACTGACGGTAGGTACATAAATTTGTTAAAGCCAGTTTCGATGTCCATCATGGCAGACCATAAATCATCTGCCTCAACCTCATAGGAGTAGATTTTACCATAATCTTGAATTACTGTAGTATTATGTAAGAAAGCCATAAGCGAATCGGGATCTTCTGAGAATCCGGCGCGCCGAATTAGTTCTTCAGCTATTTTCTTTCGAGTTGTGGATTCCGCGTCGTCATTGCCTATGCCATAGGCATGATCTTTCCCCCACTCATCCATCGCTCTATATATAGCTTCCGGATGACCGGCATAATCATCAAACGGAAAATTAGAATTCCAATCTCCCTCTGGCCCATCACAGTCATCATCGAGAAACCAAATCCTATTCATTCTCAAAGATGGAAAAGCTAGCATTTTATTATTTAATGTTTCACACGTAATCCAGCCTCCCGTTGAATCTCGGTCGCTTTCCATGTTTCTAATAATAGACCAAACTCGGCTCATTTCAGAGAAGCTAATAGGGAACCATCGGGTGTTCACTTCTGCGGGAAGTAAGAGACCCAAATGTCCCCAAAAAGTATTATCACTATTAAGATTTTTGTTAGCGGTTTCTAAGTCATCTCGATTAATATTTGCTCTACCTAAAATGACCTCTATCGTTACACCCAAGGCATGTGCCAGATGGTCGAGCGATTTGACCGATGGAGCAGAGCTGCCGGTTTCCCACCTCCCAATCGTTTGCTGAGTCGTGCCAAGTAGGGCCGCGAGCTCCTTTTGGGTGAGGCCCCGTGCCAGCCGAAGTTCACGTAGTCGCTTCATCTCGCCTCGCCTTTGCACACGCCAAGTGTGTCTCACACGTGACGTGTGTTTTCAAGCTTGCGCGCCGGCATTTCTAGGGTTACTGGTACCGAAACGAATTAGGGCCGCCGTTGCAGCGGCGACCCTAATCGGAGGCAGGCATCCCACCTCGTGCTTTGGTAAGCGTGCGAGAATCTAATGGGCCTCCGTCTCTCAGTCAACGAACTTCAGGTGCCTGAAGTTCGGATATACGAGGCGTGTAACGATGGGCGCAGGCCACAATTTTGAAAAATTCACTGCCGCGATTCTGGCGCTTAGCAATTCCAAAGCCTGGCTTGAAGCAAAGCCAGAATGGGAATTGTATATTGTTTATAATGATGGGTCCGAGCGCGCATGCGAGTGCGGCCACCAACCGATCCATCAAATTTGCGTGATTAAGAATCGAGAAAACGCAAACGAAGCCGAGGTCGGCAATGTCTGTGTCCACAATTTCATGCAACTAGCTTCGAAGCGTGTCTTCGCGGTTTTGCGGCGGGTGAAAGCGGAAATCACAAAATCGTTAAACCCCGCCGCTCTGAATCTCTTTAATCGGCGGGGCGTGATCTCAAACGGAGAGTTGGACGACTATCTTGAGTATTGGCGCAAACGGGGAAACATGACGGACCGCCAGCGCAATCAAAAATTGGAGATCAATCAGCGAGTTTTGGCCTATGCGGAACGGGAAACCGTCCGCCTAATTGAAAATTTCAAGGCGAACGGAATCAAACCGCGAGGCGGCTAACGCTGGTCACTCCGCCGGCAGGTAAATCTCCCCACCCTTCTCCCGGAATGTCTCGCTCATCTCAGCCATGTGCCCTTCTTGGCTTCGGCAGCGACGGTCGGATCGACGCAGGCCGAGCGCGCCACACGCGCTCGGCAGGTACCCATCAATCGTGCTCCCGTCCGCCGGCGCCGATATACAGCTCACGGCCGCCCTCATTGTAGAGGTCGCTCATCTTGGCCATCCCGGCCTCAGCCTCGGCAACCGCCGCCGGATTGGCAAAAGCCGAGCGCGCCGCATCCGCGCCCGCTGCCGCATCGCCATCCGCCGCAATGAACGTATCCGCCGGCGCATTCTGCTTCGCCGCGAAATCCCGCACTTCCTGGGTGATCTTCATCGAGCAGAATTTCGGGCCGCACATCGAGCAGAAATGCGCCGTCTTGGCGCCTTCCGCCGGGAGCGTCTGGTCGTGATATTGCTCCGCCGTGTCGGGATCGAGCGACAGGTTGAACTGGTCGCGCCAGCGGAACTCGAAGCGGGCGCGGCTCAGCGCGTCGTCGCGCATCTTCGAGGCCGGGTGGCCCTTGGCGAGATCGGCGGCGTGGGCGGCAAGCTTGTAGGTCACCACGCCGACCTTGACGTCGTCGCGGTCGGGCAAGCCCAGATGCTCCTTGGGCGTGACGTAGCAAAGCATTGCGGTTCCGTACCAGCCGATCATCGCCGCGCCGATGCCGCTGGTGATATGGTCGTAACCCGGCGCGATGTCGGTGGTGAGCGGCCCGAGCGTGTAGAAGGGCGCCTCGCCGCACACCTCGAGCTGCTTGTCCATATTCTCCTTGATCTTGTGCATCGGCACGTGGCCGGGGCCTTCGATCATCACCTGCACGTCGCTCGCCCAGGCGCGGTGGGTCAGCTCGCCGAGCGTGTAGAGCTCGCTGAACTGCGCCTCGTCGTTTGCGTCGGCGATGCTGCCGGGGCGGAGACCGTCGCCGAGGCTGTAGGCGATGTCGTACGCCTTCATGATCTCGGTGATCTCGT
>JAZJXZ010000070.1:0-38968 GCA_040390605.1 Pseudomonadota bacterium | reverse complement strand
TCCAGAACCCCTTGGGAATCCACATCCGATTCAAGCTATTCGCAGCACGCTCTAGACCGATCCGTCATGCCGGACTCGTTCCGGCATCCACCGTTCCGCAAACGCATCGCGCTTTATGTACGCGGCACAGTGGACCCCGGAACAAGTCCGGGGTGACGGGAGGGGTGTTTAGATCGGTATTTCGGCGACGACCATTAGCGGCGATCGCGGCTTAAGACGCTGCGGCGAGCGCTTCCTGGGTGTCGCGTGTCACGACGCGGCTTTCGCGCTCGATGCGGGCAGCGGCGGTGCGCTCCTGGCGGTCGGCGATTTCTTCCCAGGCGCGGGCGGCGCGTTCGCAGCGTTCTTTTACATTGGCCAGAGAGGAGGCGTCGCCATTGGCACGCTCGGCGGCGGCACGTGCGCGGCTGATCTGCGGGGTATCCATAAGGCGGGCTCCGATCGGGTAGGAAGAAGAAACGCGCGGCGCGGGCCGGTGGGCCCGCGCCGCATGCGTCATATTATTCGGCGTGCTGCAGGTTGACGGCGCTCATCTTGCCGCGCTTGTCCTGCTCCAGCTCGTACGACACGCGGTCGTTCTGGGCCAGCGGGCCCATGCCCGAACGCTCGAGCGACGAGATGTGCACGAAGGCGTCGTTCCCGCCGCCATCCGGCGAGATGAAGCCAAAGCCTTTTTCGGTATTGAAGAACTTTACGGTTCCGGTCGTCATGATGATCATTCCTTCTTGCTGGGGGGACGCCCGAGATGCGGACGGCCCGGTGCCGTGGCAGCAGGGAAAGAAGGAGAAGGGAGCCGCAAAGCGCCGAAGACCGTCGATATGCGACTGAAGCCGGACCTATATAGGGGCTGAAGTGCAAAATGTACACCCGCGCGGATTTTGAGCCTGTTTCGGCATAGCTGAAACAGAGGCGGTGCCACCCGACGCGGGGTGGCACCGCAACCAGCCAAGCTGGCAAAACCATTACTTCGCGGCGAGCAACGTCTCGACCGCCTGCAACCCTTCGTCGCTGGCCACGGCAAGGTCGAGCGGGCGCCCGCCGAGCCCGTCATGCACGGTATTGAGAAACGCCGTCGCGGTGCCTGCGGCGGGGAAAGTCTTCAGCGCCAGCTTGACCACCAGCCCCTGGCGTTCGGCCGCGCGCGGCGTCAGCTTGACGCCGACGAAGCGGTTGCGCGGCGTCGGCGGCAGCGGGCGCGGCGCGACGGTGACGACGGTCGGCTCGGCCGGCACATGCGGCTGGACCGCGGTGCGGACCCGCTCGCTGGCTTTTCCGCCGCGGCTCAGGCGCATCGGTCGGTCCGGCGAACATCGCGATAGTGACGGATCATGCGCTTCTACTCCCACAGGTAAGCGGGAGCACGCGTCTCTCAGCCGCCGGCGCTTACGATGAGTCTGCCGACGATCCCGCCATGTTAGGCGATCGGCGCCTGTTTTGAAAGCAATCCGCGCGCCACGCGATTTTTTCGTGCCGCATGTCACATTCGGCGGTGCCGTCTCGTCTGGTCTGTGCAACCCGACGAAAGGATACGTCATGACCCCCCGCCTCAACATGTTCGCCGCCTCCACCGACCTCATCCAGGCCTTCACCGCCTTTTCCAACCAGGTCGCCGAGAGCGGCCTCGAAAAGCCGCTGCTCGAGCTGGTCAAGATCCGCGCCTCGCAGATCAACGGCTGCGCCAATTGCCTCAACATGCACACCTATGAGGCGCGCCAGGCCGGCGAGACCGAGCAGCGCCTGCACCTGATCGCCGCCTGGCACGAGGCACCGGTCTTTTCCGACCGCGAGCGCGCCGCGCTTGCCTGGACCGAGCATCTGACGTTGATTGCCGACAAGCGCGCGCCGGACGACGTCTATGCCGCGCTCGATGTCGAGTTCAGCAAGGAGGATCAGATCAAGCTGACCATGATGATCAACGTGATCAACGCCTGGAACCGGCTCGCGGTCGGCTTCAACCAGTTCGCGCCGAGCCTGGGCTGGAAGGCGTGAGCGACGAGGCGGCCGCCACCTTCGACGCGCTTCGGCCGAAGCTGACGCGCGTCGCCTACCGCATGCTCGGCTCGGTCGCCGATGCCGAGGATGTGGTGCAGGATGCGTGGTTGCGCTGGGCCGGTACGCCCCATGACGAGGTGCGCGTGCCCGAGGCGTTCCTGCGCCGCGTCGTCACCCGGCTGTGCCTCGACCAGCTCAAGTCCGCCCGTGTCCGGCGCGAGGAATATGTCGGCCCGTGGCTGCCCGAGCCGGTGGTCGAGGCCGAGCAGGAGACCGACGACGTCACCCTGCCGCTGATGCTCGCGCTTGAACGGCTTTCGCCGCTCGAGCGCGCTGCGTTCCTGCTCCATGACGTGTTCGGCGAGAGCTTCGACGATGTCGCCGAGTCGCTCGGGCGCGATTCGGCCGCCTGCCGCCAGCTCGCCGCCCGCGCCCGCGAGCATGTCCGCGCCGAAAAGCCGCGCTTCCCGGTCGAGCGCGCGCATGGGCTGGAGATCACCCGGGCCTTTTTCGCCGCGTCGCACGGCGGCGAGATCGGCCAGCTCGGCGCGCTGCTGGCCAGCGACGTCAGCCTTTATTCCGACGGCGGCGGCAAGCGCCCCGCTGCGGCACGCGTCATGCTCGGTGCCGACGAGGTGACCCGCACCTTCGCCGCGATCGGCCGCCTGCTGCAGGGGCGCTTCGGCACGCTGATCCGCTTCGCCTGGGTCAACGGGCTGCCCGGCTTCGTCACGCGCGAGGCCGATGGCGTGCTGCAGACCACCGCGCTGCTCATCGACGACGGCCGGATCAAGGCGATCTACGTCATGCGCAACCCCGACAAGCTGCGCCATCTCGAGAGCTCCCTTCACTGAGGCGGGCGACGCGCATTTCGGGGATCATTGTCGGGCGCAGCGCGTTGTCATGTCCGAAATATGACATTCGCCGCTTGCGTCCGGGCGGCTAAGCTTACATCCAGACGGGAGGGACGCCCACCGGGGGAATCGCGTTTTGAGTCTGCTGGAAACCATGCCGGCACTGTTATTGGCGATGGCACCGGTCCAGACGGGCGCGGTGCCGCCGCCGGTCGCGACGCCCGCGCCGGTGGCCGCCGAGGCGCCGGCCGCCGAACAGAAGGCGCCGGCCCTGCCGGCCCAGGCCGCCAACGACAATCCCGAAAACGACGTCATCGTCACCGCCGCGAAACGCCCGCTCGCGCCCGATCCGCTCTCCGCGGTCAATCTCGCCTCGTTCAATGTCACCCAGAGCTTCGACAAGGCGTTCATCGGCCCGATCTCGCTGGCCTACAAGAACAACGTGCCCAGTCCGGTGCGCAGCGGCATCCACAATTTCCTCTACAATCTGCGCGAGCCGATCGTCTTCCTCAACTTCGTGCTGCAGCTGAAATTCGGCAAGGCGGCGGAGACCGCGGCGCGCTTCGCCATCAACACCACGGTCGGCGTCGGCGGGGTGATGGACATCGCCAAGCGCAAGCCGTTCAAGCTGCCGCGTCGCGGCAACGGCTTTGCCGACACGCTCGGTTTCTACGGCATCCCCAACGGCCCCTTCATGTTCCTGCCGATCGTCGGGCCGACCACCGTGCGTGACCTGTTCGGCGGCTTCGTCGACCGGCTGATCCTGCCGATCGGCGTCGGCAAGCCCTTCACCAGCGCGACCTATACCGCGCCGGCCGGCGTGCTCGGCGCGCTCGATCACCGCGCCGAGTTCGACGAGGAGTTGCACATCCTGCACGACAATGTGCCCAACCCGTACGAATCCTCGCGCGACTTCTACCTCCGTCGCCGCCAGGCCGAGATCGACTACCTGAAAGGCAAGCGCACCGAGGGCGCCGCGCCGATGTCGGAGAATCCGCTCGGTTACATCGCGCCGAAGGTGTCGCCGCCGCCCGTCGTGCCGACCCTGCCGCAAGCCGCACCCGCCGCGCCGCCCGCGGCCGCGACGGACCAGCCTGCGCCTTCGGCGCCGTCCGCGGCCAAGCCTTAGCGCCTTCCACGAACCGTCACCCTGAACTCGTTTCAGGGTCCATGCGCGGTCGAGATCCACAGGAGCGTCGCTTGTGGTTCCAGCGAGCGCGCATGGATGCTGAAACAAGTTCAGCATGACGAACGAATTTCGCGATCATCTCGATCAGGGAGGTGGTGAAGAAGCCCCCGGTTCCATCCGCATCGCTATTGTTTCCGCTCGATTATCCTGCACTCTCCCGCGCCTGAAACCCGCGCGGCGCCCGGCGCCGAACGGCCGCCGCGAGGGGCGCGGCATAGGGGAGACCAGGTCATGACATCACGCCTGCATCGCGACGGCCGTATCTATATCGCCACCCTCACCACCATCGCGCTCGCCGCCGCCGGCCTCGCCGGCTGCAAGCCTGCGGGCCCTTCCGGCAACACTATCGCCGTCGCCACCCCGCTGGCCAGCCCGTGCGGCACGCTCGCCCCGACCCAGACCTCGGCGCTGCCGGTCAATCCCGGCTCCAGCCAGGTCGAGGTCGATTGCTCGGCATGGCAGGCGTTCATCGCGCTCAACTGGCGCGCCGATCCGGGCAAGAACGGCTTTCCCGATCCCGCCGCCACCTGGGCCGATTTCGGCAACCCGGCCGATCCCGCCCCCAAGGTGTGGGAAACCTATCTCGAGGCGAGCAACGTGTTCGGCGACAAGGCGCCACTCAAGGGCATGTGGCAGGCCAAACGCCCGGGCGTGAAGTCGCTCGTCCGGACCTCGAAACTCAACAATATCGATCTCTCGGCCATCGCCCAGGCCGGCAGCGGCGACCATTGGCTGACCAACCAGCGCGGCGACGTCACCTATTATGAGGTGATGATGAACCAGGACGAGTTCGAGTTCATCACGCAAGACCATTTCGACCTGACCACCGCCGCCGGCCAGCTCGCCTGCGCGACGCAACCGGGCAAGCCGGTGTCGGACGGCCCGCCGATCAAGCCGCCTTATCCGCCCGGCACGGTGCTGCGCGGCGGGCTCAACTTCCCCGCCGGCACCGCCAATGGCTGGGACGACACCACCTGCACCGGCGACACGCACGGCTTCGGCCAGGGCGTCGGTGCGATGGAGGTCAAGGCCGCCTGGACGCCGCTGCCCGCCGACGGCTCGCTCAACTACCGCTACAAGACCGCCCAGGCCGAGATCCTCGACCCGACGACGAAGAAGGTCCGCACCGTCACGGTCGGGCTGACCGGGCTGCACATCATCCGCAAGCGCTTCCCGCGCCTGCCCTGGGTATGGGCGACCTTCGAGCAGATCGACAACAGCCCCGACGAGGCGGCCGGCGGCGGCTTCACCCCGCCCGCTTTGCCCGCCAACCCCAACCAGCAGAAATCGCCCGGCTTCGCCTTCTTCAACCCGACCTGCGACCCGGCGAAGGATCCGGCCTATCAATGCCGCCACAATGCCCCGCCACGGCCGTGCGGCAAGGGCGGCCTGTGCGATCCCTATACCGCGCCGATGCAGATCACGCGGATCAACCCGGTCGGCGCGACGGCGAACAGCGTCACCGCCTATGTCTGGAACATGCTGCCGCCGAAATCGGTGTTCAATTACTACCGGCTGGTCGACGTGCAATGGCCGCAGACCGGCATCGCCACCCCGACGCCCGGCCCGGGCCTCAGGACGCCGCTGACCTACGGCAACCCGATGCCGCAGGGCGCCGCCGGCGGCCCGACCCAGATCGTCGCCAACACCACGCTCGAATCCTTCCAGCAGAATTCAAACAGCTGCATGGACTGTCACGTCTTCGCCCCGATCGCCTCGCCGCAATTGCTGGCGGCGGCCGGGCCGCATGGCCTGCGCAAGGTGGCCAAGCCCGGGGCAGGGGCGGCGGCGCCTTATGCGGCGGACTATTCGTTCCTCTTCGTGTCGGAGACGAAGCGGTAGCCGGACTGAAGGGACCGGCCGATGTCGCGCGAGCACGCCGTCCAACGCGCATCGGCGCCCGCCCCGGATATGGCGAGCGCCCGGGCGGCCGGCGTGCGCCCGCCCGCGCTTGGCACGGTGGAGGATGAGCTCAACGACTCGCCGCGCGTTCGTCAGCTCGCGGCGATCCGGTCCGACATATCGGCCGCGCCGCGCGGCGTGACCGCGCAACGCGCGCCCCGTTCCGCGGCGGCGCGGGCGCCATCGCCGGCACGGGGCGTGGTGCAGCGCGCGCTGAACGCTGTCTTCTTCAACCCGCCGCCGGCGGCGTTGCAGGCGAAGATGGACGCGGTATTGGCGACGATCAACCGCATGGGCGCGACGGTCGTCCCGGCCATTCACCTCAATCTCGACATCACCGAGGACCCGCAGCACCTGCAGACCAATCCGGCCGACACCCGGATCGTGCCGATCGCCAATCCCCATTTCAGGCGCATCGATATGACGATCCGCAGCTGGTACGTCGAAACCAGCTCGATCGGCGAGATCGCCGGCATGATCGGCCATGAGCTCGGCGTGCACTCGCTCACCGATATCGAGATGACCGGCGCCGAACGTGCGGCGGAAACCGCGCAGGACGCCGCGCCCTATACCGCGACCGTCGCCGGCGCCCCGCGCCCGCTCGCGCCGATCAACGGCGACCGCCGCCAGGATGACCATGTCAGGGTCGCCAAATTCGTGTCCGACCCGGTCGATCCGCAACCCGATCTCGAACCGGGCGACGCCGCCCCGCTGATGGATCACGACCCGGCGGCGGCCGACGCCGACGATGCCAACGCGCCGCGCGTGGCGCGGCAGCCGCTGGTGCCGATGCCGCGCATGGAGGGCTACATCCAGACCATGTTGCGGATGGGCGACGCGATCGAGGCCGCGCCGGTCGGCGCTGCCGCTAATGCCGAATATGCCGACGCCGCCGCACGCGAGCAGGCGCAGCGCGAGATGTTCCAGACCTTCCTGTTCGACCTCGGGCGACTCATCGCCACCGATGACGGGAACGAGTGGGCCGTCGCCACCGGCCTCGGGAGCGTCGCCGCGGTGTTCAACTGGTTGCGCGGCTATCTCGTCGGGCGGTTCGCCGCGGCGCATCCCTGGCTCAACCAGATGGCGATCGCCGATGCGACCTTCGCCTCGTTGCTGGGCATGCTTGGCGGCAAGGTGGCCAGGGCGCTCTGGGCGCAACGCGGCGCGATCGCCCGGCAGGCGGGGCGCGCGGCGCTCGCGCTGCCCGGGCGGGCGCTCGGCCTGGCGGCGGCCGGTGTAGGGGCGGCGGTCGGCGGCGCGCGGGCTGGCCTGCGGTGGCTGGGGATCGGCTGACGGGATGGGAAGCGACGGTGTTCGAGCGGTTGCACGGACTGCCCGACCTTATGTCGCGAGCGCTGCAAGCCTCAGCGACCCGAAATGCGCGCGCGCCGCATCGATGAACGCCCGCACGTTTACCGAGGCACGCCGATTGGCCTGATAGACCAGGTGAACCGGGATCGGCGGCGGCGACAGCGCGTCGAGCACGGTCACCAGCGCGCCCGATCGCACCGCGTCGATCGCCTGATAGGACAGCACGCGCGTGATCCCCGCACCAGCGACCGCCGCGGCGATCGCGGCATCGGCGGTGTTCACCGTCAGCCGCGGCTCGATGCGGATCGCCACCTTACCGGTCGGACCGAAGCGCCACTCATGCGCGCGGTCGAGCTCGGTGAACGAGACCAGCGCATGCCCGTGCAGCGCGGGCACGTTGGCGGGCGTGCCGCATGACGCCAGATAGGCCGGGCTGGCGACGAGCACGCGCCTGACCTCCGCGACCTTCAGCGCATGCAGCGAGCTGTCCGACAGATCGCCGATCCGCACCGCGACATCGACCCCTTCGTCGACCAGCCGGACGATGCGATCGATCAGCGTCAATTCCACGTCGAGCGCCGGATGCGCCGCGAGCAGCCCGGTCACCAGCGGCAGGATGTGCAGTCGCCCGAACGTCACCGGCGCCGCGATCACCAGCGTGCCGCCCGGCGTCGCGCCGTCGCCGCGAAGGCTGAGCGCCGCGTCGTCGAGTTCGCCCAGCGCACCCCGGCACCGCTCCAGATAGGTCGCCCCTTCCTCGGTCAGCCGCACCGACCGGGTCGTCCGCCGCAACAGCGGCCGGCCCAGCGATAGTTCGAGCGTCGCCACCGCCCGGCTCGCCGCGGTGGGCGAGATGCGCAGCCGCCGCGCGGCTTCCGCGAAGCTCTCACGATCGGCCACGGCGACGAACGTGCGCAGCATCTCCAGCCGGTCCATGATTATCCCGATCTTCGCATGAGTGAAGTGTTCAATCGACGGATTATCACATCATGCGACGGGTGGCATCTTTCTTCGGTAGGCAGCGGCCCGCCGCCTCGAGGAGAAAGTCATATGTCACGCATTGCCATCCCCACCCGTGAAGCATCCCCCGAAAAGTCGCAGCCGTTGCTCGATGCCGTCGAGAAACAGCTCGGCGTCGTCCCCAATCTCTTCCGCCTCGTCGGCACCAGCCCTGCCGCGCTGGAGGGTTATCTCGGCCTCAACGCCGCGCTCGGCCGCACGCTCGACGCCAAGACCCGCGAGCGCATCGCGCTGGCCATCGCCCAGGCCAATGGCTGCGACTATTGCCTGTCCGCCCATAGCTATCTCGGGCTCAACCTGGCCAAGATCGACGAGGCCGAAATCGCCCTCAACCGCGCCGGCCATTCGGGCGATGCCAAGGCCGATGCGGCGGTGGTCTTCGCCCGCAAGGTGCTCGATGCGCGCGGCCGGGTCAGCGATGCCGACATCGCCGCGGTGCGCCTCGCCGGCTTCAGCGAAGCCCAGGTGATCGAGATCGTCGCCACCGTCGCGCTCAACGTGCTGACCAACTACATCAACAATGTCGCCGAAACCGACATCGACTTCCCCGTCGTCAGCGCCGCGCAAGCCGCCTGACGCCCCCGCCGTCGGCGGGCTTGCCCCCCGCCCGCCGACGGCACCCCATTCTCGCGGATCAACCGTCATGGCCTATGGTTTCCTCGACATCGCCACCACGCCCAGCGTGCACGCCGCGCAGGTCGCGCATGGCAGTGCCGGCCTGTACGACAAGGTCGGCGCGCACCGCCGCTTCGATCGCTTCGGTGAGAGCGAAGCCGCCTTCATCGCCGAACGCGACAGCTTCTACATGGCGAGCGTGTCGGAAAGCGGCTGGCCCTATGTCCAGCATCGCGGCGGCCCCGCCGGCTTCCTCAAGGTCGTCGACGAAACGACGCTCGCCTTCCCCGATTTTCGCGGCAACCGCCAATATATCAGCCTCGGCAACGTCACCGCGCATGATCGCGTCGCGCTGATCCTGATGGACTATCCGCACCGCCGCCGGCTCAAGCTCTACGCCCGCATCGCGGCGCGCGACCTCGCCGACGATCCCGATCTCGCCGCCCGCCTCGCGCTCCCCCAATATCGCGCTGTCGTCGAGCACGCTTTCGTGCTTCATCTCGAGGCGTTCGACTGGAACTGCCCGCAGCATATCACCCCGCGCTTCACCGAAGGCGAGATCGCCGCCGCCAGCGCCCCGCTGGTCGCCCGTGTCGCATCGCTCGAGGCCGAGAATGAAGCGCTCCGCAAGGCGCTAGCCGCAAAGGACCTGCCCGCATGACCGACGCCCCACGCCCGCCGCTCCCGCCCTTCACGCGCGAGACCGCCCTCATCAAGGTCCGCGCCGCCGAGGATGCCTGGAACAGCCGCGATCCGGCGCGCGTCGCGCTCGCTTATACCGTCGACAGCGAATGGCGGAACCGCGACGCCTTCCTCACCGGGCGCGACGCGATCGTCGCCCTGCTCACCGAGAAATGGCGCCGCGAGGAGGAGTATCGCCTGGTCAAGGATCTCTGGGCCTTCACCGACAACCGCATCGCGGTGCGCTTCCAGTATGAATGCCGCACCGCGGGCCAATGGTATCGCTGCTACGGCAACGAGCAATGGGAGTTCGCCGAGAACGGCCTGATGTGCCGGCGCGAAGCCTCGGTGAACGACGTCGCGATCGCCGAGTCCGATCGCCGCTTCCGCTGGGACGGCCCGGCCCCGCGCCCGGCCGACCATCCCGGCCTCGTCGGCGTCGACTAAACCCTTCTCCCCTTGTGGGAGAAGGTGGCGCGAAGCGCCGGATGAGGGGGGCTCTGCGGTCCTTCACCGCAGAGCCGGGTCGCAACGCGACCCCCAACACACCCTTCGCTCGGTTACTCCCCCTCACCCTTCCCATTGCTACGCAATGGGCCCCTTCCCTCTCCCACAAGGGGAGAGGGAGTCTCGTACCGTCCGTACCAAACCCCCGCCCATCCCACGCCCCGCAAGCAAGGAATTCCCCATGCTCCGCGCCCTAAAGCTGCTCCCACCACTCCTGCTCATCGCCGCCACCGGCGCCTCCGACGGGCCACGCTACGACAAGGCCGGCGCGCTGATCGTACCGACCGATTATCGCGACTGGGTCTTCCTCTCCTCCGGGCTCAACATGAATTATGGCCTGGGCGGGCCTCTCGCCGGCGTGAACGAGTTCGACAACGTCTTCGTCGATCCCGCCTCATGGCGCACCTTCAAGGCGACCGGCCGCTGGCCGCAGGGCACGATCTTCGCCAAGGAAGGGCGCCACGGCGAAGTCCAGGCGTCGATCAACCATTCGGGCCAGTTCCAGAGCGGCAAGGCCACCTATCTCGAACTGCACGTGCGCGACGCGCGTTTCCCGACCGGCTGGGGCTTCTTCGAGGTCGATGGCGACAAGCCCGCCCGCGTGCTGCCGACCACGGCGAACTGCTATTCCTGCCACCAGGAACATGCCGCGACCCAGACGACCTTCGTCCAGTTCTACCCGACGGCAAAGCCGATCGCGGTGAGGGCGGGGAATTTCGACGCGGGGAAATAGGGGCGCGCGCTGATCGAGCCTGCGATAAGCGGTCGTTACCAAAGATAGGGCTTACATACCTTGTATCAAAACGTGAGTTTGGATTGAAGTCCCCTCGCAGCGGCCGGCAGCTTTCTGCTGTAAATGCCCTGATAGAGCGCATCTAGGCAGTCGATGATTGCTTGAATGCTTGTCGCAACATCATCCTTAGTCAACGTCGTCACATCTTTAGGATGCGAAATCTGATTTCTGACTTTAAGTGAATACTTCAGCTTTCCCCACCAAGGCGCGTTCTTGTCGAGCGGCGTCTTCGTGAAGCGAGCAAAAAGAAATAGAATCCTATCCTCCAGCCGTTGCATTTTCAGAGCGCTCTTCAGTTTATACTGGCCGTTTTCTAAACTTACTTCTCGCTCAAGAAGAATAGATTTCTCGTGTGCCGTAAGGCCTTTCTGAAGCGACATTTCGTCTGATACTGCGTTGACATGGGCCTCCAGAGCACAGAATGCCAATACCATAGAGGCGTGAAGATATGCGTTGACGCCTTCGTCTTCGCTTGCTTCCGCCGCAAGTTCCAGAAATCGCTTAGATTCTTCTAGCAGGAGCGACGCGAACGTATCGATGCTATCCATTGGCTCGGGCTATCTTAGCTTTTTCCTTTTCGACTTCCAACTGGGCCTGTTTAGCGTGATATTTCATAATGGCGATGTTGATGTTGTTCTTGGTAATGCCCGAGCCATCTTCTGCCTGAAGGGCGAAGAGTTCGGCGAACCGGCCTCGCTCCTTGCCGTCGGTCCGATAGCCCAGACCGCGATATTGGTCAGTATCGGACTTGTGCCGCCCCTTGACTAACGCAGTGACGTTCAGCGGATCGTTACCGGTTGCATCGGCCAGTGCGTAGTGACGGCCGAGCCGAACCGGGTTAGTCCGCAGAACACCTGCCACGAACGCCCAAGCGGTCAGGAGAGCCATGTTGCTGGCCTTGTCAGGATAATCGACAGGCGGCTTCGGCTTCTTTCCCTCGAACGCCTTCCGCTGAGCAGCGATCAGACGAGCATATTCCTGCCCAGCTCGCTTCAACTCAGTGTCCTTCCAAAGGTCCGGATGAGCAGACTTCACTTCGTCCCAAGCCTCATCGTGCTGCCCCGATACGGAAATGGGCGGCAACGTCTCCTTATTGTCGAACTCCGCCGAATTAATCTTCATACCTTCGTAGTAGCTGGTGATGAACGTGCGAGCCGTCTGGACCGTGATCGAGCCGCGTGACTTTCGATCTGCAAAGTCTTCGCCCGTCGCCAGTAGGCCAGTCGACTGACACCAGTCCCGAAGCTGCGGCCCGGTGACGGTTTCGTGCATCCGGTCGAAGAGGTCAGTCGATATCGCGATGACCGTATTGGATATCAGCTGCGCGTCGAGACGCTGATCCGTCGTGAGGTCGAGGTAGATTTTGATGCCATGCCACTCGTCGACGCCAGCATCTAGCGCCTCCTTGATCGCGTGATAGCGATGCTGGCCACCGATGATGAGCAGCGGCTTGTCAGTCGCCTTATTATGCGCATACTCCGCCACGATCCCGCTAAAGCTGCGGCGCGCCTTAGCGTCGCTCTTCATCTTCGAGAATGCGGGTGCATTGCTGACGACATCGCGATTTGCGCGATACTCTCCCTGCTCATCTGGATCGAGGGGCGCATCCGGCGTGGCCAGCTCGACAAACTTGCTGCCGCGGACATGGCATTCACAGTAGCGCGCACCAGTTCGCTGGTCCGTGATGATGAATAGCTTATCGAGGCCTTCCATTGGGTCGAGTGCGGCGACGAGGTCCTTCTTGATTTCATCAAGTGACTGGCTTGCTAACATCTTATTCCCCTGGATGATGTCGCTAACGATAGGCGGCCCATGCCGGACGAAGCAATCGATTACGTTGGCTTCGCCGTGTCCAAGTTATCGATCAGGTGGCGCGAGCTAGTCACGACGAGGCTAGCTGTAAGCAAGAACTATTGCCTGTCGAATGCGTGAACGGAGTATGCGAGAAGGCCGTCGTCATCTGGTCACCCGACGCGTTAGGATGACGGTGGCAGTGCCGCAGCTCAGCCCGTCCTGGTCCCCCTCGTTCCAGCGCTGTCTGTCGACATCGACATCGACCCGCCATCCTAGGCCGTAGTTTGAAGCAACCTCGCAAGCTACCTCCCGCAACCTCTTCTCGCGGGCCTCGGCGACGCGCGCGGAGTTGGTGGTCAGTAGCGCTCCAAATACTGCCCAGCGCAGGTGGTTGCCGCGTCCGCGGTGGAAGGTGGCGAGCATACGTGAGAGCTTCGTGACGTCGGACCGCCAAGCCCGCGTGCTCTCCTCCCGCTTGATCTCGATCAGACCATAGATGTTGCAAGCGCCGCTCCACACCGCGACGTCGACGCGCTGGCGGTCGGTCATTCCTTGGTAGTAGCGCCCGCGGCGCGGCGTCCCCTGTTGGCTCACCTCGGACACGCATTGTTCAAGAGTGAGCCACCCGATGCCGTGCGCCTTGAGTGCCCCGTGGATTTCTTCGGCGGCGCGCACTTGGAGCAAGTTCTCGCAGCCGCGGTCCGAGGGCCACTCGTTGCCCCACTCTTCGTAGTCGCGCACCGCGCGCATGATGCCCCTCCGGACGGCGTTAGCCGTCTCGGCCGCCGTCAGAATCCGACGTTGTCGAACCGCGTCGGTGCCTGCGGCCGCGTCGGTGGTGAGGATTGCATTCCGCGCCACGTCAGATCGACCGTGAGAGAATGGCGGTCGTCGAGAGGCCGTCGGTCAGATACTTGGCGGCGCGCTCGATCTCCGGAAACATTGTCCGCTCGTTGACCGCCACGCGGCTCAGCGCGGCGAGAATTTCCAACTTGTCGTCCGCCGGGATGCGTATCCGCTCGACTCTCACGCCCGGCACGCCGGTCGGCCGCATCTCCTCGACAAGTCCGAATACGAAAAAGCACCCTTCCTGCGCGAGGATGCGCCGGTTGCTAAGCTTGGGCTTCACCAAAAGGGTCCGGCTAAGGTCTGACGGCACGATGTCGGGATCGAACGCTGGCTTCTCCCCGCGCACGAAGTGGAGGAGGCGCTTGACCGGCTTCTCACCGTTGAAGGCCTCCTTACCGGCGTCGTCGTCTCTTGCGGTCGAGACCAGGCGGCGGATGTCTGCCTTCATACCGGGGTCACACCGTGCAAGGTTGGCGAGAAGGCTGACCGTGTCGCTGTCGAAGTAGCGTACCAGCGCCTTGTCGACGACGAGACGCACAACCTCGCCGTCGGCTTCAAACCTGTCGCGGCCCGGCGCGCCCTTCCGCCTGATCTGGGTGCGTTTGGGCTGAGCGGCGAAGTAGAGGGCTACGAGCGGGTTCCAAGAGACGTCCAGCAGCCGGGTCGGGAGCGAGTAGTGTTGCATGCGGACGAGCATTTCGAGAGTGCTCTGGTCGGTTGCGAACTGGTCGGGGTGCATCGCAACCAGCTCGCGCAGGAGGACGTGCTCGTTCTCGATGTAAGGCGTCCGGCGGAAGACGTTGGGCTTGAGCGTGTAGGCGCGGTTGGCGTGGCCGCGGTATACAGTCACGGTCGCGTCGTTAGCCGGCTCGCGGGCCATTTTCCCGACGAATTCCTGTAGGTTCATTCGCCTCCCCGTTCCTTGCCAACCTTGGTTAGCACTGTGCTTCGCGTGCGGGAACTGCAATCGCGGCGGGTGGCAGCATCATGAGGAAACCCAAATCGGCTGGCAGCTGCGCATGCCGCCCAATTTCTCCCTGCCCGACTTAGACGAGACGCTCGCCGCCGTGCGGATCGCAGTAGTGCTTTGGAACAGGTATCCGGCGCGAACTCGGCAATTCGCGGGAGCGTAGCTGTCGCTGAATGAAGAGGTGCCTAAGCATGACGAGGTGATCAGTACACGTCTGAAATTTGGACGCGAAGCTGGCAATGCCAGCCGCCGACCTCCGTCCCTACCGGCCCAAAGCCCCCGCAATCAGCCCCCGCGTATTCGCCACGCCATACAGCGCGATGAAGCTCCCCATCCGCGGCCCCTGGCTCGATCCGAGCAGCGTCTCGTACAGCGCCTTGAACCAGTCGCGCAGATTGTCGAAGCCGCTCGTCTTGCCGATCTCATAGACGATGTTCTGGATCGTCTCGGCATCGGCATCCGCCGGCAGCGCGGCCAGTTCGGCGTCGAGCTTCTCCAGCGCCGCCACCTCCACGCCTTCCGGCGCGCGGCGCTTCAGCGTCGGGGCGACGAAGTCGCGGCCATAGGCCAGCGCGCGGTCGATCAGCCGGTCGAGTTCGGGGAAGCGCTCCGGCGTCGCATCTGCGACGTAATTGCCGAGATAACCCCACACCTGATCCTTGGTCGCGTCGCCCATCACCCCGACCAGGTTGAGCAGCAGGCCGAACGTAACCGGCAGCTCGCCCGTCGGCACCTTGCCGTCATGGATATGGTGCACCGGGTTGCCGAGCTTTTCCTTCAGCTCCTGCCCGGCATAATTAGCGCGGAACTGCCAGTAATCGTCCACTGCGCGCGGGATCACGCCCATGTGCAGCGACTTGGCCTTTTTCGGCTCGCGATAGATGTAGAAGGCCAGGCTCTCCTCCGGGCCATAGGTCATCCACTGTTCCAGGCTCAGCCCGTTGCCCTTGGTCTTGGAGATCTTCTCGCCATTCTCGTCGAGGAACATCTCGTAGTTGAACCCCTCGGGCGGGCGGCCGCCGAGCACGCGCGCGATCTTGCCCGACTGGATCACCGAATCGATCAGGTCCTTGCCCGCCATCTCGTAATCCACGCCCAGCGCGACCCAGCGCATCGCCCAGTCGACCTTCCATTGCAGCTTGGCATGGCCGCCGAGAATGGTCTGGGTGATGCGCTCGCCGCCCCCCCCGACGCTGTTATCGGTGAAGGCGATCGTGCCCGCCGCGGCATCGACCACCTCGACCGGCACCTGCAGCACCAGCCCCGACTTCGGGCTGATCGGCAGCACCGGCGAATAGGTCGCCTGCCGCTCGGCGCGCAGCGTCGGCAGCATCACGTCCATGATCGCGCGGTAATGGCGCAGCACGCTCTTCAACGTCTCGTCGAACTTGCCGCTGGTGTAATAATCGGTCGACGAGACGAACTCGTAGTCGAAGCCATAACGATCGAGGAAATCACGCAGCATCGCGTTGTTGTGCGCGGCGAAGCTGTCGAACTTGCCGAACGGGTCGGGCACGCGGGTCAGCGGGCGGCCGATATGCTCGGCCAGCATCGCCCCGTTGGGCACATTGTCGGGCACCTTGCGCAGGCCGTCCATGTCGTCGCTGAACGCGATCAGCCGGGTCGGCGTGTCGCTCAGCGCATGGAAGGCGTTGCGCACCATCGTCGTGCGCAGCACCTCGTTGAAGGTGCCGATATGCGGCAGGCCCGATGGGCCATATCCGGTCTCGAACAACACCGGCACCCCGCCCGGCTTGCCCTCCGGATACCGCTTGAGGAGCTTGCGCGCCTCCTCATAGGGCCAGGCCTTGGAGTCGAGTGCGGCGGCGCGGAGCAATGCGGTGTCGGTCATGATGGCGCAGCGACTGCGCGAAGGCGGCCGCTTTTGCAACCTTGTGCCTCTTCTTGCCCCTCCCTGGAAGGGAGGGGTAGGGGGTGGGTGTTATCGAGGGACCGTCTCGCGCGCCTCAAGCCCACCCACCCCCACCCCCTCCCTTGTCCAGGGAGGGGAGCCGCGCCCGGTCCTGATTCAACCCTGCCGCCACATCTGCGATCATCCTCCCGACACCGGCGCCACCGCGCATCGGCGAGTAGCATCGAGCAACCATGACGAAACCAGCGAGCGATCATCCCCCAACTTCCGTTCGCTTCGAGCGAAGTCGAGAAGCCAATCCCCGACAACCGATTCTCGACTGCGCTCGAAACGAACGGAGTGGGGAAGGCAGCGCGAAGCGCACGAAGAACCCACCCGCACCCACGCCCTCAAGGTACCGCCACAACGCCACCACGAGCGCAATCTCCGCGCCTTCGCGCCTCCGCGTGAACAACTCTCTTCTTGCTCCTTTTCCTGCGTCCGCCGCGCGCTCCGAAAATTCCCTGCCACCACCCCCGAAAAAAGAGCAAAATTCCCTGCCAATTCCCTGCCGGCAGGGAATTCGCGCCGACCGCCCCGCACCCCGTTCCCCTGATGTTCCGACTCCGCTAAGGTAACCCGATGCCGCCGCTTCCCTACCCCGCGCTCCACGCCAGCCATGGCGGCATCTGGATCGCGCAACCCGATGGCAGCTGCCGCACGGTCGGTCGCGGCGAGGCGATCCGGCTCGCCGCCGACACGCCGATGATCATGCTCGGCGCACCGCTGATCGGGCAGCGGCTCGGCCACGCCGAGCTGTCGGGGCTCGACCTGCTCGAGCTGTTCGCCTTCCTGTTCCCGGCGCGCTTCATGGTGCCGACGCCGCGTGGCCTCGCCCGCGCCACCGGGCTAGACGTGCCGACCCGCGACGAGGAGGTCGCGCCCTTCCTGCTCCGCGCCACCGCCGCATTGCTCGACGTGCCCAAGGGCGACTGGCCCGAGCGCGAGGGCGCCTGGACCTCGCTGCAGTCGCTGTTCCGCCTGCGCTGGCCCTGGTCGATGCCGCTGATCGACCGCGTCGCCAAACCCGCGACGCAGGAACGCTGGCTGTTCACCAAGCTGCCCGAATGGTCGGAGACCGCCCCGCGCCCAGCGCCGCGCACCATCGCCATCGACCCCGTCCAGACCGCCGAACGCCTCGCCCGCCTCGTCGGCAAGGGTGCCGAGCAACGCCCCGGCCAGCGCGCTTATGCCGAGGCCGCGATCGAGGCCTTCGCCCCGCGCATGATGCGCGACGCGCCCAATCTCGTGCTGGCGGAAGCCGGCACCGGCATCGGCAAGACGCTCGGTTATCTCGCCCCCGCCTCGCTCTGGGCCGAACAGGCCGGCGGCGCGGTATGGGTGTCGACCTTCACCAAGGCGCTGCAACGCCAGCTCGCCCAGGAGACGGTGCGGCTGTTCCCCGACGCCGCCGAGCGCCGCGCCAAGGTCGTCACGCGCAAGGGCCGCGAGAACTATCTCTGCCTGTTGAACCTGGAGGATGCCTTGCAGGGCGGGTTCGCAGGTCGCGCCGCGATCCTCGCCCAGCTCGTCGCGCGCTGGGCGGCGTACAGCGCCGATGGCGACATGATCGGCGGCGACCTGCCCGGCTGGCTGCCGACCCTGTTCCGCCGCAACGGCTCGACCGCGCTGACCGACCGGCGCGGTGAGTGCGTCTATGCCGGCTGCCCGCATTACCGGAAGTGCTTCATCGAGCATGCCGCGCGCGCCTCGGCCGAGGCGGACATCGTCATCGCCAACCATGCGCTGGTGATGGTCAACGCTGCGCGCGGCCGCGAGCTGGCGACGCGCCCGACGCGTTACGTGTTCGACGAGGGCCACCACATCTTCGACGCAGCCGACGCGATGTTCTCGACCGCGCTGACCGGCCAGGAGACGATCGAGCTGCGCCGCTGGATCCTCGGCCCCGAATCGGGCGGTCGCGGCCGGCGGCGTGGCCTCGCGGCGCGGCTGTCCGACGTGGCGAGCTATGACGAGGCCGGCGGCCTCGCCATCGCCGATGCGGTCCATGCCGCGCAGGCGCTGCCCGGCGACGGCTGGCTGCAACGCGTCGGCGAGGGGCAGCCCTTCGGTCCCGTCGAGGCGCTGCTCGGCGCCGCGCGCGGCCTGGTCTATGCCCGCGCCGAGGCCGAGGGCGATGCCGGCTATGGCCTCGAAACCGAACTGGCCGAACCCGATCCCGCGCTGATCGAAGCCGCCGGTCCGGCCGCGCAGGCGCTCGACGCCTTGGTCCGCCCGCTGGTTGGTCTGGGCCGCCGGCTGGAAGCGGTCTTGGCCGAGGCGCCCGACTGGATGGACGGCCAGGCGCGCGCGCGGATCGAGGGTGCGATCGCCTCGGTCGGCTGGCGCGCCGAGACGGTCGCGGCCTGGCTGTCGCTGCTCGCGCGGATCGGCGGGCCGGCGACGCCTGACTTCGTCGACTGGCTCGCCGTCGACCGGGTCGAGGGCCGCGAGTACGACATCGGCCTGCACCGCCACTGGCTCGATCCGGGCAAGCCGTTCGCCGACACCGTGCTGCGCTCGGCGCATGGCGCATTGGTCACCTCGGCCACGCTGCGCGGCGGGGAGGGCTGGGACATCGCTGAAGCGCGCGTGGGCGCCCCGCACCTCCAGCGCCCCGCCTCGCACTTCGCGGCGGAGAGCCCGTTCGACTATGCGACCCAGGCCGAGGTGCTGATCGTCACCGACGTCAAGCGCGGCGACATGGCCAGTCTCGCCAACGCCTATTCGCGGCTTGCGGTGGCGTCGGGCGGCGGGATGCTCGGGCTGTTCACCGCGATCCGCCGGCTGCGCGGCGTCCATGCCCGCATCGCCGACCGGCTGGCGCGTGAGGGGCTGCCGCTGCTCGCCCAGCATGTCGACCCGATCGATACCGGCACCTTGGTCGACATCTTCCGCGACGATGCCCATGCCTCGCTGCTCGGCACCGATGCCCTCAGGGATGGTGTGGACGTGCCCGGCGGCTCGCTGCGCCTCGTCGTGCTGGAGGGCGTGCCCTGGCCCAAGCCGACCGTGCTCCACGCCGCCCGCCGCCTCGCCGGGGGCGGTTCCTCCTATGACGACCGCATCGTCCGCGCCCGGCTCGCCCAGGCGTTCGGCCGGCTGATCCGCCGCGCCGACGACCGCGGGACCTTCGTGCTGCTCTCCGCCGCCATGCCGTCGCGGCTGCTCAGCGCCTTCCCGCCCGGCGTCGGCATCGCCCGCGTCACCCTCGACGAGGCGATCGAACGCGTGGCACGTCTTCCCTCCGCGCCGCGCCTCGGGCATGAGGCGCCCGGACGCCTGACGGAGACGCCACCCGCATGAAGACGCTGACGCTGCTCCGCCACGCCAAGTCGGGTTGGGACGACCATAGCCTGCGCGACTTCGACCGCGCGCTCAACGCCAAGGGCAAGCGCGCCGCCGCGCGGGTCGGCCGCCACTGGCGCGACCTCGGCCTGATCTTCGACACCGTTATCGCCTCGCCGGCGGTCCGTGTGGTCGAGACGCTGGAGCATGTCGCGATCGGCTATGGCGACGATCTTGCGCCGGCTTGGGATCGCCGCGTCTACCTCGCCTCCGCGGTGACCCTGCTCGACGTGGTGCGCGAGCTGCCCGACTCGGTCGAAGGCGCCCTGCTCGTCGGGCACAATCCTGGCCTCGAGGATCTCGTGCTGATGCTCGTCCCCGACACCGACCAGGCGCCCTTGCGCGATGCGGTCGAGGAGAAGTTCCCCACCGCCAGCACCGCGCGGCTGACCTTCGACGTGGGCCACTGGGCCGATGTCGCTGCCAATGGTGCGACGCTCGACCTGTTCGTCCGCCCGCGCGACCTCGACCCGGCGCTCGGGCCGGAGGCGGACTAATTCCCTTCGAGTTTCGCCTTGAGGCCGGCAAAGGCGTTGAGCGGCGTCACCTCATCCTCGCTGACCACACCAGCGGCGCGCAGGGCAGCCGCGGCGCCCGGGCCGCGCGGATAGGGGTCGAGCGCCAGCGCCATGGTCTCGGCCGCCGCCTCGCCGAGGTCGACCGCCGCGCCGTCATAGAGCATGGTGTCGAGCGCGTCCTCGTCGAGCTCGATCTCGCCTTCGCCGGCGACGTCGTCGACGACGAAGCGCAGCGCGACCGGCTCGTCGATCGCCACCGGGATCGGATCGTCGGTCACCACACAGGCCTGGACCACCGCGCCGCGGACATGGCCGTGCGCGACGATGCCGGCCGCGTCGCGGCGCAGGCGGAACTCGGCTTCGAGGACGTCGACGCTCTTCAGCTCGAACCGCTTGGCCAGCGCGGCGCGCTCGGCGTCATTGGCTTCGATGCGCACCGTGCGCTCACCCTCGCCGATCGTGTCGGCGTGTTCGAGACGCGAGAACTCGGGCGCGCTCATGGCAACACGCCTTCGAGCAGCAACTCGGTCGGCCGCGCGGCGAGGGCGTCGCGAAAGGCGAGCAGCGCGGCCTCGACATGCGCCAATGTTGCCGCCTCGGGCGTCTCGCCGCGCCACAGGTTGCGGACCAGCGCCGGGCCCAGCGTGCCCTCGGTCAAGGCCGTGCGGTACGCGCCGAGCCGGCCGCCGAGCATGCCCATCATCTTGCCGATATGCTTGCCGACGACGATGTCGCCGATGCCGATCTCGCGCAGCTGGCCGTCCATGTCGTCGACGAAGCGCTCGGTCAGGCGCGCGCTGGCCTCGGCCGCTGCCGGATCGTCTTCCAGCCGCAGCAGGACGAAAGCAAGGACCGTCGCGATCATGTCGAAGCGGCCGTCGACCGTGTCGGGCACGCCGGCTTCATACCAGTGCGGCTCACGGGCGCGGGTGACGATCGCGTTGTACAAAGGCAGCGCGGTGTCGTCGCGCCGGCCCATCAATCTGGCGATGAAGCCCATGGTTTATGTCTCTGTTCGGGCGGCGCCCTTGTTTGGCCGCGTTCATCCGCATATTGAGCGGACAGGCTTATGATGCAATGTGCCTTGAACGACGATCGCGACCGCGGTGGAGAAGAGTAGAATGCGTATCAATTCCGCCCGGCTGGCCGTCCCGGCCCTGATCGCGCTCGGCGCGCTCGGTGCCTGTACACCGCTCAAGACACATACCGGCTATGTGGTCGATGCCGATCTGGTCAATTCGGTCCAGCCCGGAGTCGACAATCGCCAGTCGGTGCTCTCGGTGCTCGGCAAGCCGAGCTTCACCAGCCAGTTCAACCAGGGCGACTGGTATTATATCTCGCGCGATTCGCGCAATTTCGCCTACAACAAGCCGCACGCCAAGGATCAGCTGACCCTGCGCATCACCTTCGACCCCGCCGGCAACGTGACGGGCGTCTACAAGGGCGGCGTCGAACAGGTCGCCTCGATCAACCCTTACGGCAAGAAGACGCCGACGCTGGGCAAGGATCGCAGCTTCTTCGACGATCTGTTCGGCAATATCGGTACGGTCGGCGCCGCCGGTGCCGGCGGCCAGGGCGGCGACAGCGGCGGGCGCGACACGCCGTAACTGCCGCGCGATCCGTCGCAACTACCTTTCCCTATCCTGACGATCCGGTTCGCCGCGCGTTCAGCGCGCGGGCGCCATTGTGCTTGTCATGGTCATGGCGCGCAGGCGCTGCACTGGCCAGGAATGGAGAATATAGCATGCGTAAATCGATGATCATGGCACTCATGGCCGCCGCCGTAATGCCGGTCGCGGCGCAGGCGCAGTCCAATGCCGAACTGCGGCACGACCGCCGCGACATCCGCCAGGAACAGCGCGAATTGCAGGATGCGCGCCGCTACGGCGATCGCCGGGACGTCCGTGAAGAGCGTCGCGACGTGCGTGACGCGCGGCAGGAATATCGTGAGGATGCCCGCGACCGCGATCGCCGCTGGGGCCGCAACGATTGGCGCACCTGGCGCGACCGCAACCCCAATTTCTACGCGCGGGGCAACTGGAACGCGCCGTTCCGCTACACGCCGTTCCGCGCCGGCCTGCGCATCGCGCCGCTTTATTACGGCACGCGCTATGTGATTGCCGATCCGTGGCGTTACCGCTTGCCGGCGGCCGGCTGGGGCCGGACCTGGGTGCGGCATTATAACGACGTCGTGCTGGTCGATACGCGACGCGGCATCGTCATCGACGTGATCCGCGGCTTCTACCGCTAAGAGATCGTCACGAGAGGCCCGGGTGGAGGAAACTCCGCCCGGGCTTTTTGCTGCGGGTAGACGATAAGAAAGAGCGCGTCCTGTTGCCCGAAGCGACACGGCGGTTGAATCATCTTACCGTGAACAGCACCTGGTCGACGACGTGCCCGCCGACATCGAGCAGGCGAAGGCGGTGCTGACCCGGCGCGGCGAGGATCTGCGGCGTGGTGTCGGCGGCGCCGATGTCGCGCTTGTCGAGCATCAGGCGGTGCGCCACCGCGGCGCCACTGACCGTCACGGCGAGGCGTTGGCGATCGGGCGGAATGTCCGGATCGATGGCATAGACGCTGCCCGATACCGGATTGGTGATGCGCGGGCGGCGCGATTCGGCCGGCGCGAAGGCGATGCGGCTCATCGCGGTGCCGGCGAGGAAATATTCCCGGCGAGGTTGCTCGATATTGTTCGCGAAGGTGATCGCGCGTTCCTCGATGCCGGGCGGGCGGGCAGGGGGCTGGGGACGGCGATCGGCGCCGAGCGCGAGCATCATGTCGCGCCATACCGGCGCTGCACCGCTGGTACCGGAGACGGCGCGCATCGGGTCGCCCTCCAAATTCCCGACCCACACCGCAACGGTGTAGCTGTCGTTGAAGCCGATGCACCAATTGTCGCGCATCGCCTTGGAGGTGCCGGTCTTGACCGCCGCCCAGAAAGGCAGGCGCAAAGCGGAATCGAGCCCGAAGGTCACGGCGCGGGCATTGGCGTCGGCGAGCATGTCATCGACCAGCCAGGCGGCCTGCGGCGTGGTGATCGCGCGCGTCGCTTCGCGCGGGTCCTTCGCGGTGAGGCGCAGCGGCGCCCAGCGGCCGGCATTGGCGAGGCTGCGATAGGCGTTGGCCTGTTCGAGCAGGGTAACCTCGGCCGAGCCGAGCGCGAGCGAATAGCCGTAATAGTCGCCGTCCTCGACCAGTCCGCGATAGCCGCTGTCCCATAGCCGGTCGCGAAACGGATCGACCCCGACCAGCAGCAGCGTGCGCACGGCCGGCACATTGAGCGAACTGGCCAGCGCCGAGCGCGCCGAGACCGGTCCCTTGAAGCCGCGATCGTAATTTTGCGGGACGTAAAGGCCCGAGGCGGTGTCGAGCTGGACGGGGGAATCGTCGAGGATCGAGGCTGGCGTAAGGTAGCCCTTCTCGATCGCTTGGGCGTAGAGGAAGGGCTTGAGCGTCGAGCCGGCCTGGCGATAGGCGTTGGCGCCATCGACCGAAGGGGCGGTCGAATTGCCGCCAATGCCGCCGACATAGGCCAGCACGTCGCCGGTGGCATTGTCGAGCACCACCACCGCGCCGTCGCGCGCGCGGGTGCTGCCCAGGCCGAGTAGCTGGCGGCGCAACGCGACGATGGCGTATTTCTGGATGTCGTAATCGAGCGTGGTGGTGATGCGCAGGCCGGCTTTGGTGAGCAGTCGGTCGGACAGATGGGGGGCGAGACCTGGATCGAGTTGCAGGCTGCGCGCCGGGCCGAGCATCGAGGCGGCCTCGCCGGTGAGGCGAATGCAGTCGCCCGCCGGAGCGCGGGCACAGGCGCGGTGCGCGACCGCGGCGGCGCTGGCCTGCGGCTCGGGCAACAGCGCGGCGAGCAGCAGCGCGTCGTCCTTGGCCAACGCATCGGGGGTCTTGCCGAACAGGCCGAGCGCCGCCGCGCCGATACCCTGCGCCTCGCCGCGGAAACCTGCGAGGTTCAGATAGGCCTCGAGGATTTCGCCCTTGTCCCAGCCGCGTTCGAGCGCCCAGGCCGCGCGCATCTGGCGCAATTTGTCGAGCCAGCCGCGCGCGCCCGGCGTGGCGAGTCCGGGGACGAGGAAGCCGGCGACCTGCATGCTGAGCGTGCTCGCGCCGCGCGAGCGCTGCCCCTCGACCCGGTCGCGGGTCGCACCGGCCAGCGCCAGCCAGTCGACGCCGCCATGGCTGTAGAAATGGCGATCCTCGGCGGCGACCAGCGTGTCGCGGGTGACCTGCGACACCTTGTCGAGCGGCGTCCAGCCGAGCCGCCGCGCGGCGAAGTTCACGCGGGCGGAATCGAGTAGCCGGCCGTGCCGGTCGTAAAGCCATGCCTCGGAGGGATGCCAGTCGGCGACGACCTGGCGGTACGACGGCAGGGGCGGTGGCATGGTGATGTAATCGGCGATGCCGAATAGCAGGGCGGCAAGGGCGATGCCGGCGAAGGCCTTGCCCTCACGGGTCTTTAGCGCGGCCCACCAGCGTGTCGGGTCGATCGCTGCGAATCGCCAGAAGCGGATTTCGAGCCAGTCGCGGACCTTCCCGGCGATTCCGTTCGACACTGGAAACCACCTCTCCCGCATGGGATCAGGCTATCATGGACGGTCTGGAAGGGAAGGGCTTTGGGCATTACCGATCTTCGCGCCACCGAAGGTCATATATAATCCGGTTGGGCGCGCGCTTTCATTCATTGATCGCCGCACATTGTGTGGGAAGCGCATCGCGCCAGCGCAACGACCAGACACGCTGCCCATTGGTAAAGTAGATTTCGCCGCCCTGGCCGTCGGCATCGGAAATACCGGCAACCGGATAGTCCTGACCGATTGTGCAATCCCGCTCCTTTACGCGCCGCGGATCGGCATAGAAGATATGCGTGACGCGGACGCGGCGTTGCGGACCGCGCCCGCTTGCAACTTGGACGATGAAGGCCATACGCTCGTCGCTGAGATATTGGCTGACCCAACAGTTGCGCGACGGCTGCTTGTTGCAACTCATCGAGCCTTGATAGAGCCAGCCGCCGCGCAGCCCACGCTCGTCCTCGCGGAACACGTCCCCGACTTGCGGGAACGCCAGCCGCAGCGCCGGGCGCACGATCTGGTCACGGCCCGCACCGGTATCGATTGCGGTACAATGATCTCGCACCAATGCGGGTTCATCGGCCGCGAGTTCGCGCAGCAAGGCATGATCCGCGTCCTGGAGAAAGCCGGTATCACCGACGGGACCAGCAACGCCGGGCGCGCTCGTACACTCCCAACGCCGCGCGCGACCATGTTCGATCGCCACGACACCGTAGCCCGTCAACCGGCGCGCATGCCCGGTGACGAAATACAGCACCACTCTTGTCGCGCTGCGGCGTGCCGAAAAGTCGGGCGTGTCCCGCCAATGCGCGAGCAGATGACCGGCTTCGTCGCGCAGAAAACTGTCGTTCGACCATTCGACATAATAGTAGCGCGACGTTGCGTCGCCTTTAAGACGATAGACATAGTCCGGCGTGGATTGATCCCCGTCATCGGACACATCACTTTCCGAGCGTGCTACCCATCCGTCCACCGGCCGGGACGGCTCGACAAAAGTCTGCACCGCCTCGATCGGTTGTGTCTGCGCCAAGCCTCCCGGGCCGATAGCGAAAAGGCCGATGATCAATGCTGCGGCAGCGTATCGCATGCGCCCTCTCCTTCTACCCGGCGCCGAATCCGGAACAAATCATGAATATCACGGTAATTGTTGCGCACCAATAGAGCGTGTCTTCGTAGCGGCCGAATTACATGGAGTAATCGCCGCCTCTCACGACGGCCCGTCTTCCGATGACTCGGCCGTCGATGGCGAAGGACGTCCAGCGGCCATCGCGGCCCCAAGGATCGGCAGGAAGATCGTCGCCGACAGCGCCGGAAACTCGATCAGGATGACCGGTAGCTCATCCGGATGGTTGTCCGCCGCCATCGCAAAGGCCGAAAGCGCGCACCAGCCGAAAGACAGAAGAATCGAAGGGATGGCCGCCCACACGATCATCCGACTGGATGCTCGCCTCATATCACTTGTCCCCAACAGCATTCGTCCGGTGCCTCACTGTAATGAAACCGGTCGGAAGCGGGATGGATAATATTTGAAAAAGCAATGCAGCGTGGTCCGCTCCCTGGAGCACCCGCCAAGGCGACTCCGCATGCGCAGGGGGGATGGCTAACTCAATTACGCAACGTCGCCGGAATTACGGAATTGGGAATTGACACCGGAACTTGGGATTGGACTGAAGAACCCGCATGAGTTGGGCGTTGGCCGGTGTTGGAGAACCTGCTCTGGCGGCGAACATATCGTCGAACGTACGTGTCCACGATATTCGTGTTGACGCGCTCGTTGCGAACATGTTCATGATACGTTCGAATTTTGGCCGAGCGTTTCGCGGGTCTGACTAGCTGAACTCGGGCTACGGTTTTTGCTGGAGAATCAAGATGAAGGCTAATTTTTTTTGGATCCTTGCTCTCCTCTGCATTGGTATGATTCGTTGTGACGTCGCGCATGCACTTCCCATCGATACTGTTCGGATTGTGAGATGTGAATTTCGCGTCGACGGAAAGATATATATCTCGGGACCTTGCGAATATCGCTACAGTGAAAATCAGGTTGAATTTGGTCAGAAGAGGCCAGAAAATTATTATAGGTATTTTGGCTTCATTGATTACAGGAACGCTAATAAAACTGTTGGAGAAGGTACCTGGAACGGGCCTGATATCCACTCAATGCACGGCGATAATTTTCTTGGTCTCATGAGTCGGCATGGTGCCTGCTGGTCCAACGAACGCGCACGCCTGTGCGTACTGCATTCGCCGGGACACCGTTGATTAAAGCTACTTCGGCTGGAAAAAATATTTGAATATGCTTTCCGCGATCTTTGCGCGCGCCGCTGGCTGAGCCTTGTTACCCATGCGTTCATAATCGCTGGCGAATATGGTGGCTGCATCGCCCGCTGTGTTTGCGAGCTTCAACCTGTTGCCGACGTCGACAAAAAGGCGCGGCCCTTGCGTCAACTCGTAGTTGATGAACTCAAGTTGTTGCTGAAAGGAAGAGCGTTGCAACGGCACTCCCTTTACCTTCAGAAAATTGATAGCTCGGTCTTCCCCGAGGCTCCATTGGGCCAAGCCGTAGCCTTTCCTATTTTTCTCCTGGCGCCGCTGGGAATCGAGGCCGGACTCGGCAGTCAGACTGGCAACGATGCCTGACGCCTGCTCAGGGGACCAGCCCTTTGCGAGGAAGAAGTCCAGCGCCTGCCGTTGGCGATGGTTTAACGCACGTGCATTGGCTTCGCGCAACGCACCATAGAGAAGGCCCGCCTTCGGTCCGCCGGCCTGTAGATCTTGATCGGAATAGGGGCTGAAAATCACGCCCCGCTCCAGGGCTCGTGGGATGATCATCTCATTCAGGTAGCGCATAATGACAGCTTTGACGTCATCACCCATGACTTGATTGCGCATACCGAGGTTCTCAAGAAGGTCTGGATCGTTGCTAGCCAGGAGGGTTTTCGCCGCGTTGGCAGCCCTCATCGCGTTCCTCAACTCGGAATCCTGTAGTCGTTGTACCTCCGACAGACTGTTCCATCGCGCAGCCAAATCGGGCCGCGCTCGCGGTCCCGGTTTGGCTGGTGACGAAGCCGCATCTTCCAGCGTTCCGCCACCGGGGAACCCTTTCATTAATGCCCGCAGGCCGGAATAGGGGTCGGCATCAGGTTCCCGGGCGGCGCCTGCTCCGTCCTCGGCGGCAGCTGCAGCATTGCGATCGAGGAAAGTCGCGGCATCGTTGTCCAGCGAGCCGTATCCCGCGCCGGTGTCGGGTACCACCGGGTCACCGGCATCGATCTTATCTTCATTCTCTGAGGTATTCAGCTGGAGTTGAGTCGCAAGCAGGCTCGCGACCAAGCGTTTGTCCTGCTGACTGAGATCGCCGCCATATTGCGTCAGGAAATCTGCGGCGCCAGCAGGGTCCGTGACCGCCAGTGCGGCGACACCATCGACAATCGTCCCGGAGCGAAGGTCGGCAATTTTCTTGGCGATCTCCTTGTCGGACAGTCTGTCGATTCGCCCCTGCTGGCGGATCGCGTTCTCGCCGGTCGCCAAATGATGATCGAAGAGAGCGCGATCGTCGACATGGTTGACCGCATCGCGCGCAGCGGCTTTTTGCAGTTCCTCGCTTTGCCACTTCTGTTCAGCCACGCCTTGCTGCCGGACATGTTCGGCGGCGCGTTCGACGTCGTTGCGCAGCCGCTTGTTCATTGCCGGTGTGATCGCGGCGCGCTGGACGCCATCGAGCTTCGACAGCGATTTGTCGTGATTGTCGACAAGCTTTTCGACCAGGCCAGGGAAAGCGGCATGGGCATCGGCACCCTGCTGGTTGAACAGCCCCTCGTCGCCGTGCAGCGCCTCGTGCGCCAGGTCGCTGTAAGCGACATAGGCCTTCTTCACCGCAGCATCGTCGATATAGCGCTGATGGTCATCGTCGAGCATTGCCGCAGCAATGGCTTCGGCCGCGCGGCGGCGGCGCTCCTCGATCCCGCTGGCGAGTTGGCGTCCACCGTCGCCGAGCTTGACGAGGCCTGCCCCCAGCGCCTCAAGGCCGCTGCCCGAATAGTCCGGGGCGCGGAACTTCGCGTCGGTCGCGGTGGCGAGGCCGACCTTGTTTTCTTCGATGGGGACGATGATGGGCATGAGCCACTCCTGCTGACGGTCGCGCGGAAGGCGCGGGCAGCAGGTTGATTAGGCTCAGGTACGGATTGTTGAATCAGGCTGTGGTGTTGAGGGAGGCGCCGGGACGCAGCGGTCGGGTTCACAGGTGCGCCCGATCCACATCGTCACCCCGGACTCGTTCCGGGGTCCACCGTGCCGCGAAATCAAGGGCGGCGGGTGTGCAGTGCGGTGGATCCCGGAACAAGCCCGGGATGACGGCAGAGTGTTGATCTTGCCTCGTATTTCTCGATTAGGCGTCTAGGCGAATCAAGGGGGGAACGAGCGAACCGGTTCTTATCGCACGGGACCCGGCCATCACCCTCACCTCACCGCGCCGCCACCTTTACCTGTGCATTGGGCCATTGCGCGCGGATCGCGGGCGAGTACATCGCCTCGACCCGGCTCGCCGGCAGGTTGAAGCGGCCCGGTGTGTTGAGGCGCAGCACATAGGAGACGGCGAGCTTGCCGCGCGGCACCCAGGAGAAATAGGCGCGCCATGAGTCGTTGCGCCGTTCGACATAGGCCGGTTGGGCGCCCGCCTGGATTTCCCACAATTTGCCGTCGCTGTCCTTGACCATGGTGTCGGTGCCGTCGCCCAGGCCGCCCTGGTCGCCGAGCATCTTCGACTGGCCGCCGAGATCGCCGACGATGGTCGAGCCGGCCGGGATCGGATCATTGATCACCACCCAGTTGCGGTCGGCCGCGGCTTCGATCGTGATGATCACCCTGACCACGTCGCCGCGCGTCAGCACGCCCTTGGTCCGCGCCTGTATGATCTGGACGGCGCGGGTCATCTTGTAGCCGGCGTTGAGCGGCTGGGTGATCGGCACCGCCGCCGACACCGAGACGTTCGCCCATGGCCCGGCGCCGCCAGCCTGCGACAGGCGCAGCGGCGTCTGCGTCGCGGGCAGCGGGAAGCTGACCAGGCGCTGGTCGGTGGCGAGCGGCCAGCTGCGGCTGGCACTGGCCGAGCCGAGGCCGAGCGAGGTGGTGCCGATCACCGCGGTTGCCGGATAGAGCCCGGCGAATTTCTTCGCCGCGATCGTGCCCCAGGCATTGGCGGTGGTGGTGTCCCACCGGCCATGCGACTGGCGCAGCGCCACGCCGACCATCATCTTACCGGCATCGTCCTGCCAGCCGGGGCGGCCGAGCGTCGCGATCAGCGCCTTGATCGCCGATTCGTCGCTCGACACCATCATCCACCAGGCCGAATTGGACGCGTCCGACAGGTCGAGCCGCGTGCCTTCATAAACCAGACGGGTGCGCAGCACATTCTGCGCCGTCGCCTTGAGCGACGTGGCGTTGGCGATGCCCGGGATATGGTCGAGCGCGATGAGGTAGTCGGCCAGGGTGTCGGTCGGCATCTCGGATGGGTTCATACCGATCTGGCCGAGCATCGCCGGGGTGGCGGCATTGTTGCGCGCCAGCGCGGCGAGCGCGACGACGCGGGTCAGGCGGACGTCGCCATATTCGTCGTGGCGCAGCCGGCCGTCGAGCACGTCCTTCATGCCCTGGATCATCTTCGCCCGTGAGGCTTCCGGGATCGGCAGCCCAGCATCGGCGGTCAGCGACAGGACATAGGCGGTGAGGACCTCCGAACCCTTGAGGCTTTCCGACGGCCAGTAGCGCAGCAGCCCGTCCGATGCCTGATAGGTCGGGATGTCGCCGGCGAGCCGCACCCAGCCGGGCCCGTCGCCGAGCGCGACGATGCGGCTGAGGCGCTGCTCGAAACAGTCATAGGGATAGGCCGCCATGAAGGCGCGCACCCCGGCGAGCGGCGGGGCGAGATTGTCGTCGAGCCGGATGTCGACCACGCCGCGCCCGGCGATCGCACCGGCCGGCGGGGCGATGGTGATTGCGGTGCCCGACCCGACCCGGGCGAGCGTCCCCGCCCACACCTCGACCGGCCAGACCGGCTGGATGCTTTGCGCGACGGTGACCTGGTCGGTCGCCTTGCCATCCTGCGATCTGGCCGAGACATGCCACGACACCGCGCTGGCAGATTCGGGGGCGGTCAGGTTCCAGGCGATCGGCACCGCGCCGCCGGCCGGAATGGTGACGGTCAGCGGATTGCCGGTGGCGATCTTCGGGGTCAGATCGACGCTGGCGGTGACCGTCATCGGTTTGGCCGAGCCGTTGCGCAGCGTGAAGGTGGCGGCATAATAATCGCCGCTGCGCACGACCTGCGGGATGCCGGCATAGATCGACAGATCCTGCGCGGTGCGGACATCGGCCATGCCGGTGCCGAACTGCTGCGCGCCGTTGGTGGCGATGGCGACCAGCTTGAAGGAGGACAAAGCGTCGCTCATCGGCACGGCGATGCGGGCATGGCCCCTGGCGTCCAGGGCGACATGGCCCTGCCACAGCAGCACCGGCTGGAAATTCTCGCGGTTGAGCCCCGAGGCGTCGCCGCCACCGCCGCCGCCCGCCTCGACCGCCTTCTTGCCATAATGGCGCTTGCCGACGACCTGGGTCTGCGCGGTTGAGGTCAGCACCGAGATCGGCCGCTCGCCCATCATCGCGGTCAGCACGTCCCAGCTTTCATTGGGGGCGAGCTGGAGCAGCGCCTGGTCGACCGCGGCGAAGGCGAGGTCGGCGGATGCCGCCGGCTTGCCGTCAGGCGTGTTCACCTGGACGTCGACCTGCGCGACGTCGCGCACGGCATATTTCTCGCGATCGGCCTTGACCGCGACCTTGAGCTGATGCGCTTCCCAGCCGACCTTCACCTTGGCGATGCCGATACGGTAACTCGGCTTGGCGAGATCGACCGTGGCGGTCGGTTCCTGCCCCTCGGGCGGGCCGCTGGCGATGCCGATCGACTGGGCGATGCCGTGCAGCCAGCTCCACATGCCGCCCTCGGTGCGGCCGCGCACCACCATCACCGAGACGAACACGTCGGGGGCGTAGCTGCCCGGCATCGCCACCTCGACCACCGGGTCCTTGCCCGACAAATGCGTGGTGAAGCTCGACAGCACGCCTTCGCGCTCGACCGTGACGAGCGCGGTCGCCTCGCGGAACGGCATGCGCACCTGGAAGCGGGCATTCTCGCCGGCGGCATAGGTCAGTTTTTCGGGGACGACGTCCATACGGTCGCCATTGTCGCCGCCGAACCACCAGTCGTCGTCGCCGGCCAGCCACACCGAGGTGGTGGCGCGCGCGATGTTGCCATTGGCGTCCTGCGTGGTGGCGACGGCATAGACCTCGCCCGACACGCCGGGGTCGAGCGCGCATTGCGCAAGCCCCTGCGCATCGGTCGTCGCGCTGCAGGTCGTCGACAGCTTGGTCGTCTTCATCTGGTTGTCATAGGCGTAGAAGCCGCCGATCAGCCGGCGTCGCGCGGTGAGGATCTGGCGGCTGTACAGCGCGACCGAGACTTTCTGGTTGGCGAGCGGCTTGCCCGACGTGTCGAGCGCGACCAGGCGGAGGCGCAGATCGTCCTGCTTCATCAGCCAGCCATCGGTCTTGATGCCGAGCTGCACTGCCGAGGGGAAGATCGGGATGGTGCGGGTCGCGGTCAGCGTCTCGCCATTGGCGTCCTGATAATCCATCTCGACATTCATGTCGGTGGCGCCGTCGAGGGTCTGCGGCACGTCGACACTGGTATGCGCGGTGCCGTTGCCGTCCATCGTCGCGGGCAGCGTCTGGGTCGGCGGCAGCGGCGTGGTGACTTCCTCGCCATCGCCGTTGAGCGGCTTGGTGCCCTCCTCGATTCTGTTGCCGCCAAAGGTATAATTCTCATAGCCGCTCGGCGCGGACGAGCGCGCGAACCAGCCGACGCGCAGGTCGACCGCGAGGTTCGACGCGCCGCCGCCCGAGAGATAGCCGACGAACAGGTCGAGCGGCATGTTGGCCGGGCGGACCGCGGCTTCCTTCGGGCCGGTCACCGTGGCGCGCATCGTCGGCAGCTTGTATTCGTCGACCTTGAAGGATTGCGACGTGTAGATCGTCTTGTCGCCGACGATCACCTGCAAATCGTAATCGCCCATCGGGGCGCTTTGCGGCGCGGTCCATGTGCTCTCGCCGGTGCCATTGGCATCGATCGCCAGCGGCATTTCGAACTGGGTGTCGGAGCCGCGATGCGACAGGCGCAAGGTGCCCGACAGCGCCGGCGCCAAGCCGAAGCCCTCGCCGACCGGATGGCGCAATATGTGCTTCATATGGATCGTCTCGCCCTGGCGAACGAGGGCGCGATCGAACACGGTGTGGAGGATGTCGTCGCGGGCTTCGTAACCGTAGGGCAGGTCGAAGTCGTACGGGCGGATGCCCTCGCCCCAGTCGGTCAGGGTGAAGCTCATATCGCCATTGGCGCGCGCCGAGATCATCAGCGGATGGGAGCTGCCGCTGTCACAGCTGCCATAGGTTTCCGGCTCGGGCAGGCCCGGCGGCACGATCAGTCCGCCCGATTTGTCGGTCGTGCCGGTGGCGAGCAGCTCGCCGGTGCAGCTGTCGGAGATGCGGATCGTCGCGCCCGCGACGGGTTTGGCATTGTCGAGCTGGGTGACCCAGGCGAGGCTCCTCTCGCGGCCCCATTTGAAATGCACCGCCATGTTGGTGACGAGCGCCGCCGAGGCGACATAGCGCGGCGCGTTGCGGCCGAGCAGGGCCTGGCCGAGCACGGGGCTGGCGAACTCGACGACATAGAAGCCGGGCTTGCCCAGCGGCATGCCGACGACCTCGAAATCCTTGCCCTTGCCGGGCAGGCCGATCTTGAGCGCGGCGCCCTGGTTGGCGGCGAGGATCGGGCGGCTGCCGGTGTCATTGATCGTCACGGTCTGCTTGCCGACCTTCACGTCATGGCTGTCATTGTCGCCGGCATGGCCGACGGTGTGCAGCCATTCGGCGATCTGCGCATCGCTGTCGCCAACGCGCAGCGATTGCCCGGCGAGGTCGCGGCGGATGCCCTGCAGCGCCGGCTCGACATTGCGCACGGTGACCGGCAGCACGCCGCCCTCGCTCGCCTCGAGGATGCCGAACGGGGCGGCGAACTTGATCAGCGGCGGGGCCTGGTCGAAGCGCACCTCCAGGGGGAAGCGCGCGGCGTTGGACAGGATCCGGCCGCTCTCGTCCTTGACGCCGGCCGGGAGTTGCAGCTTGCCAGTGGTCGATTCGGGCAGCGGGGCGCTGAAGCCGACCGATGACATGGTGGCTTTGGTTTTTGCGTCGCCATGTTCGCCATCGCTGTCGCCGTCGAACAGGCTGGGCTTGATGACCCGGCCGTCGGGCAGCTGGATGGTGATGGCGCGGGCCAGCTCGGCCGGGATCGGCGCGGAGAAGCGCACCCAGGCCTTTTCGACCGGCGAGCAGCCGGCCTGGGCGTTGACCCGCGAGCATTCGAAGCGCGCGGTGAAGGGCTTGCGCACGGTATAATCGAAGCGCTGGTCGGTGCCGGCGGTCTTGCCGCCCGCGCCGGAAATGCCCTTGCCCCACATCAGCGCGACGTCGCGCCCGGCCGGCAGCGCGCGGCGGCAGCGCAGCGCGGTGATCGCGGCATAGGCCTTTTGGCGGTCCTCCGCCTTGTCGGGCACGGTGGTCGGCAGCCCGGCCTCTTCGAGGAAGTTGCGGACGTTCCAATTGTCGTCGGGATGGAGCTGGGCGAGCAGCTCGCCGGCGGTATCGGCCTTCAGCACCTCGACCGGGATCTTCTCGCCGACGCCCTCGACCGAGCAATAGGCGTTGTTGGCGACCGAGGTCGGGTCGGCCGGCAAATTGGCCGCGACGAGGAACACCTGGTCCTCCTCGATGCCGTCGTCGCTGCTGTTGCCGGCGAGCACCGCGCGCGCCACCGGGCCGCCGGCATCGACCTTGAATTCCTGCTGGCCCGAATAGGCATAGCCGGCGACGCTCTTCAGCCCGTCGCGCAGCTTGAAACTGCACTGCGTGCCGCCGGGCAGGCCGTTCTTGAAGTCATAAACATAGGTTTGCGGGTCGACCCAGCGGCCCTCGCCGGCGACCGCGCATTCGACCGCAAAGGGTGCCGCGGCACGCGGATCGCCGAGCGGGACCATCGGCTGGCTGAAGCGCATGGTGAAGCGTTCGATCGCGCCGTCGCCGATGCCGGGCGTGGCCATGACGACGGTCGGGCTGTTGTCGGCAAGGGCGACGACGGGCGCGATGGCAAGACCGAGCAATGCAAGACGAATTGCGAGCTTCATCACGAACTCCCCCGGATCGAGCGCGGCGAAGCTAGACCGGGATTAACCCTGTGTCCAGCGACGAACCGAGCCATATATGCGACGAACCGAAATTTTGCGCGCGAGCCCAGAACAGGATACGGCGGGAAGACATGGACGTCTATCTGCCCATCGCCAATCTCTCGGTGAACGCGATCGTGATCGTGCTGCTCGGTGGCGGCGTGGGCTTGCTCTCGGGCATGTTCGGGATTGGCGGCGGCTTCCTGACGACGCCGCTGCTGATCATCTACGGCATTCCGCCGACCGTCGCCGCCGCCTCATCGGCGAGCCAGGTGACCGGCGCGAGCGTGTCGGGGGTGTTCGCCCATCTCCGCCGCGGCGGGGTCGATTTCAAGATGGGCGGGGTGCTGGTCGCCGGCGGGATGATGGGCTCGATCATCGGTGGCTGGATCTTCAAATGGCTGCAGTCCAGCGGACAGATCGATACCGTGATCGGGGTCGTCTATGTGCTGATGCTCGGCTCGATCGGCAGCATGATGGCGCGCGAATCCTGGAGCGCTATCCGCGTGACACATGGTGCGATTCCGCCGCGGCCGCGCAAGCGCAGGCACCATCCACTGATTGTGGCGCTGCCGCTGCGCACACGGTTCTACGCCTCGGGCCTGTATATTTCGCCGCTCGCGCCGTTCTTGCTCGGCTTTTCTGTCGGCATCCTGACCATCCTGCTCGGGGTCGGCGGCGGTTTCATCCTGGTGCCGGCGATGCTCTATCTGCTCGGCATGAGCACGCAGGTGGTGGTCGGCACTTCGCTGTTCCAGACCTTGTTCGTCACCGCCACCGCGACGATGGTGCATGCCACCACGACCAAGGCGGTCGATATCGTGCTGGCGGCGCTGCTGCTGCTCGGCTCGGTCGCCGGCGCGCAGGTCGGGGCGCGTCTCGCCAGCAAGGTGAAGCCGGAATATCTGCGCATGGCGCTGGCGATCATCGTGCTGCTGGTCGGTTTCCGCATCCTGCTCGGCCTGACCTGGCGCCCGGATGAAATCTTCTCGGTCGAGCTTTCATGAAAAAGGGTTTCCTCGCCCTGCTGGTCGTGCCGCTGCTGATGGGGCAGGCGCGGCCGGCATCGAAGCCGATCCTCGTCCCCGACGTGTCGCAACGCGACATCGAGATCGCCTACAGCTTCACCGGCGCCGACCTGCTGCTGTTCGGCGCGATCCTCTATCCCGGCGGGCGCCTGCCGGATGACGACAAGCCGGCCGATGTGGTGGTGGTGATCAAGGGGCCGGTGCAATCGATCCTGCTGCGCGAAAAGGCCAAGGTCGCCGGCATCTGGGTCAATGCGGCGCGGCTGCGTTACAGCTCGGCGCCGAGCTTCTATGCCATCGCCTCATCGCGGCCGGTCGGGCAGATCATCGATCAGCGCACCCAGGCGATCTACGAGCTCGGGCTCGATTCGTTGCAACTGTCGCCGGGCAGCAGCGCGCCGCAGGCGGTGCAGGACCGCTTCGCGCATGGGCTGGTCGATCTCAAAAGGCGCTCGGGGCTGTATGTCGAGGCGCCGCGTGCGGTCGAGATCACCGACGGTGTGCTGTACCGCGCGCGCGTCACCATCCCCGCGCGCGTGCCGGTCGGCCGCTTCACCGCCGAGACTTTCCTGATCCGCGACGGCCGCGTGCTGGCGGCGGCGACGCGCGACATCGACATCCGCAAGTCGGGCTTCGAACGCTTCGTCGCGCGCTCGGCTGAGAAGCAGGCGATACCGTACGGCCTGTTCACGGTGTTCCTGTCGGTGCTGTTCGGCTGGGGCGCGGGCTGGATCGCGCGGCGGGTTTAGGGTTTTGCTTCTGCTTCGCCCCGGTTCAGCCTGCTGAGCCGCGCAATAGCGCTCACATACGCTATCTTTACCTCTCGCGCGGCATAGCTGCTCGGTAATCAGTCCGGGGGAAGACCGCATGACCGAGATGTTGGGTAGCCATATGTTCGAAAAGGCTACTCCGCTCGCCGCGCCGGCGGTGGCGGTGGCGACGGCGATCGGCACCGTGTTCGAGATCGCCGGCTCGTCGAGCCAGGTGTTGCTCGATCTCGCCGCGCTCGATTCCTATGCCGGGCATGGCGACCCGATCATGGCCAGCGCCGGCTCGGTCGGCAGCCAGATCAAGATGCGCGTCGGCGCGACCTGGCTGATCGCCAATATCCGCTCGCTGAAGCTCGCTCATGACGCGCCGGGCAAGGTCGCCGCGATGCTCGATTTCCTCGGCGAGGGCGACGAGGAGAAACTCACCGGCAAGCTCTACCATTTCCGCCGCGGCGTGACGCGCTATCCCTCGCCGGGCGCGATGGTGTTCCCGGTCAGCACCGCCGACCTCAAGCAGATCTACGCCGCCGACGACCGCGCGACGATCGAGATCGGCACGGTCTTTCCGACCCGCGACATCCGCGCCTCGCTGTACATCGACGCGATGCTCGGCAAGCATTTCGCGCTGCTCGGCTCGACCGGCACCGGCAAGTCGACCAGCGCCGCGCTGATCCTGCACAAGATCTGCGAGCTGGCGCCGCAGGGCCATATCGTGATGGTCGATCCGCACGGCGAATATTCGGCCGCGTTCAAGACCAATGGCGCGATCTACGACGTGTCGAACCTGCAGATGCCGTACTGGCTGATGAACTTCGAGGAGCATTGCGAGGTGTTCGTCACCACCTCGGGTTCCGAGCGGCAGATCGACGCTGACATCCTCGCCAAATGCCTGTTGATGGCACGCGGCAAGGGGCGGCTCGGCCAGGAGATCAGCAAGCTGACGGTCGACGCGCCGATCCCCTATCTGCTCAGCGACCTGACCAATCTCATCCAGCTCGAAATGGGCAAGATGGATCGCGCAGGCGACACCGCGCCCTATCTGCGACTGAAGACCAAGATCGACGAGATCAAGGCCGATCCGCGCTACGGCTTCATGTTCTCCGGCATGCTGGTCGCCGACACCATGTCGAGTTTCATCAGCCAGGTGTTCCGCATGCCGGGCGACGGCAAGCCGATCTCGATCATCGACGTGTCGGGCGTGCCGTCGGAAATCACCTCGGTGGTGGTCGCGGTCCTGGCGCGCATGGTGTTCGACTTCGCGATCTGGTCGCGCAACGAGCCGCAGCGCCCTATCCTGCTCGTCTGCGAGGAGGCGCACCGCTACATTCCGAGCGAGAAGAATTCCGATTCCTCCTCGGTCGGCCGTATCCTCAGCCGAATCGCCAAGGAAGGCCGCAAATATGGCGTGTCGCTTGGGCTGATCACGCAGCGGCCGTCGGATCTGGCGGAAGGCGTGCTGTCGCAGTGCGGTACGATCATCTCGATGCGCCTCAACAACGACCGCGACCAGGCGTTCGTCCGTGCTGCGATGCCGGAAGGTGCGCGCGGTTTCCTCGATTCGATTCCCGCGCTGCGCAACCGCGAATGCATCATCTGCGGCGAGGGCGTGGCGATCCCGATCCGCGTCGCGTTCGACGCGCTCGACGAGAACAAGCGTCCGGCGTCGGACGATCCGATCTTCTCCGAACTGTGGCGCGAGGTCGGTCAGGAAGACCAGATCATCAGCCGCACCGTGCGGCGCTGGCGTTCGCAGGGAAGATAATCGCCGAACCGGCGATTATCTTCCCGTTCCTCCCCGGCACGGGGAGGGGAACCAGCGAAGCTGGTGGAGGGGCTGGTCGGGGACGACGAATCACCCACGCGAGCGAGTGCGTTTGCAGTGGCGGTCGAAACGGCATTATCAAACGGCCTGGTCTCGTCCGACCAGCCCCTCCACCGCCTTCGGCGGTCCCCCTCCCCGTGCCGGGGATCGTTGCATAATTTGCAGGATGTGATTCAGTTCGTCGC
>JAZJXZ010000069.1:11315-17818 GCA_040390605.1 Pseudomonadota bacterium | reverse complement strand
TCCACCCCGTCGCCGGCCGCATGCCCGGGCACATGAACGTGCTGCTGGCCGAGGCCAATGTGCCCTATGACGAGGTGTTCGAGCTCGAGGACATCAACAGCGAGTTCGCCCAGACCGACGTCGCCTTCGTCATCGGCGCCAACGACGTGACCAATCCCGCGGCCAAGACCGACAAGACGTCGCCGATCTACGGCATGCCGGTGCTCGACGTCGCCAAGGCCAAGACCGTGCTGTTCGTCAAGCGCAGCATGGGCGGCGTGGGCTATGCCGGCGTGGATAACGACGTGTTCTACATGGATAATACCATGATGCTGCTTGCCGACGCCAAGAAAATGGTGGAAGAAATCGTCAAGTCGCTGGGGTAGCGACAAGAATAGGGGTAGGGCGATGGTGACGGTCGGCGGCATGATCAATGGCGGCTTCGGCCTCGTCCGCGAGCGACCGCTCGCCGTATTGGCCTGGGGCCTGATTTATCTCGTCGCGACAGGCGCCATGATGATCAGTGTCTTCCTTCCGTTCATGCAACTGATGATGGCCAATGCAGCCGCCCCGAACAGTGTCGATCCCGCGCGGATGTTCGGCCTGATGGGCGAGATATACCTGATCGATTTCGTCATGCTGCTGCTTTTCACCGTCCTGATCGCGGCGGCGTTGCGCGCAGCGTTGCGTCCGTCGGAACGCAGCTTCGCCTCGATCCGCCTGGGCATGGACGAATTGCGCCTGATCGGTCTCACCTTGCTGCTGGTGATCGGCTTCATCGTCATGATGCTGATACTCGGTATCGTGGTGGGCATCCTGTTCGCGGCGATCGGCTTTGCCGCTGGAAGCGGTGGCTCGCCGAGCGGGGCGGGGTTCGCCGGAATCGGGATCGGCTTCGTGCTGATGATGCTGGTAATCTATGCCGCACCGATCTTTTTCGCCGTGCGCCTCTCGCCGGCCTATGCCCTGACCATGATGCGCCGCAAGATCGTGATCGGTGAGGCATGGCGCCTGACCAGCGGCCATTTCTGGGTGATGTTCGGTGGGTATCTGGTGCTCGGCCTGATCATGATGGCCGCCTATCTCGTGATCGTGATGATCGTGCTCGTTCCCGCGATGGCGGCAACCGGCGGCGCGCCGGGCATGGTCATGGCGATGTCGCAGGGACAGTTCGGCGGCACGATCGGTGTGTTGCTGGTTATTGCCGGGGCATTGATGGCGGTACTGGCCGGCGTCAGCATTGCCGTTTGGGCTGGTGCGATCGGTGCCGCCACCAACGGCCTGCTCGGCACTACCGATGTCGATCTTCAGGAAACCTTCGCCTGATCGCAACCCGCCCTTGCCCCCGCCGCGCTGTTTTGGCATCGCGGGGGGCGGAAGGGCGCTTAGCTCAGCTGGTAGAGCGGCTCGTTTACACCGAGTAGGTCGGCGGTTCGAACCCGTCAGCGCCCACCAATCGCGATAAGTCGGCATTCGCCCCGCGGCGAATGCCGACGGCGATACGGGAGAGGGCGCAATGATCGTCTACGGTTCGAGCCTGTCGCCCTATGTCCGCAAGCTGCTTGCCTATGGTGCCGAGAAAGGCCTGAGCTTCGAGCTCAAGCCGTCCGGCATGGGGCGCGGCGGGCCCGCCTTCGCCGAATGCTCGCCGTTCGGCAAAATGCCGGCTTTTCGCGATCCCGGCGCCGATGATGGCCGCGATTTCTGCATCTCCGATTCGACCGCGATCATCACCTATCTCGAGGCCAAGCACCCGGCGCCCGAAATGATCCCGACCGACCCGATTCCGCGGGCGCGGACGATCTGGTGGGACGAGTTCGCCGACACCATCCTGACCGCCGTCGGTACCAAGATGTTCTTCAACCGCTTCGTCGCGCCCAAGGTGCTGAAGATCCCGGGCGACGAGGCGGTCGCCGCGGGGGCCGAGGCCAACGAGCTGCCGCCCTTGCTCGACCATCTCGAACGAGTCATCCCGAAGAGCGGGTTCCTCGTCGCCGATCGCCTGACGCTGGCCGATATCGCTGTGGCCTCACCCTTTGCCAATCTTGCATATGTCGGTTGCCCGATCGACCCGCAGCGTTGGCCCAGGCTTGCCGGCTATGTCGCGGCGATCCAGGCGCGGCCGAGCTTCGCCACCCTGATCGCCAGAGAGCGCGCCATGCTCGAGGCGATGGGGTGACGCGCAGGCACCCGATCGGATAGAAGCACGCGATGCGTCTCGCTTTCATCAAATGCCATGGCTCGGGCAACGACTTTCCGCTGATCGACGCGCGCGGGCTCGCCGTCGATGAAGAGGCGTGGCCCGGCGTGGCGCGCGCACTGGCCGACCGTCGCGGCCCGGTCGGTGGTGACGGATTGCTGCTGCTGACCGAAGGTGACGCGAGTCACGAATTCGGCATGCGCATGTTCAATCCCGACGGGTCCGAAGCCGAGACCTGCCTCAATGGCCTCCGTTGCGTCGCGCGACTGGGCTTCGAACGGCTGGGTCTCGAGTCCGCCACGGTGCGCCTCAGGACATCGAGCGTGGCGGTCGCGCGCGATCCGGCGCTCGCCCCGGGGGTCGAGACGATCAGGGAAACCGCCGGCCCGGCCGATCGCCGCGTCGCGGGCTGGTTGCGCGGTATCGATGGCGACGAACTGATCGAAGGGGTGATCGCGATGCTGCCGGGCACGCACGCCTTTACTGCCGTGGCGATGCCCAACCCGCATCTCGTGAGTTTCGTGGAGCGGATCGACGAGGCCGAGCTGGTTGCCATCGGCGATATCTGCGAGACGGCGCCATCGTGGTTGCCGACACGCGCCAACGTCTCGTTCGTCGAACGGCGCGGCACCGCCACGCTGTTCGTGCGGACCTTTGAGCGCGGCGTCGGCCTGACCGACAGTTGCGGCAGCGCGATGGCCGCCTCGGCCCATGTCGCCTGTCTCCTCGGCCACGCCCGGTTCGGCGAGACGCTGACCATCCTCAACAAAGGCGGGCTGGTACGTGCGCAGGCGATGCGCGATGGCATGGTCAGCCTGTCGGGTAACGCCACCTTCGAATGGGAGGGCTCGGCGGAGATCGATCCGGCGCGCGGGATCGCGGGCGCGGTGGCGATCGCCAGCCATCACAATGACGAGATCGCCGCCTGGGCGCGCGTCGCCGAAGCCGCCACCGCCATCGCCAGCTGACCGGGTCCCCGAATCGGCCGATACGCCGCCCGGGGCGGCCCTTCCGGACTACGGGCAGAATCGCCCCGCTACACCGTCCCATAACGAGGCGCAGCGGACCTTTTGTGAATAAGTCGCTCGCGTTATTTCCGGGAGCGCGTCCAATGGGTTTGCCCGCCCCTTTGCGATTACACCCGAGTGCCCGATGCTGCGGTGCCACATCGACGGCGTCGGGCGCGGCGCAAGGTCGAATTCCGCGTCTTTACAGCGTTTCCGAGCGACGAGCTGGGGCATTCGCACCGCGAACGGCCCTTCGCGGCACCTGTCGGCAAGCGCGCGGCAGTCTCTCCGATTCCATGCCGCGCCTGCGAACGCGTGTCGCCGCATCCGCCGCACGGGCGCGAAATCCCCCCTTTCTGTTGCGCTTGGGCAACAGCGTAGAGAATTTGTGCGCTTGCGCGGAAACCAACCATTGGGTAGGGAGTTTGCGCTGTCCGAGTGACAACGACGAAAGGGGAATTTTATGCGGAAGCTTGCGGTTGCTTTGGCGCTTGCCTCCACTGCTCTCGCCACACCGGCCCTCGCCCGCGACAATGCGTGGTATGTGGGCGCCGAAGGTGGTGCGATGATCGTGGAAGATATCCACTTCGATATCGGCGCCCTGAAGGACGCCGGCGTCGCCGACCACCATTACGGCTATGACGTCGATGGCACGATCGGTTACGATTTCGGCATGTTCCGCCTTGAAGCGGAAGTCGGCTACAAGAGCGCGACGATCGACGCATGGCGTTCGACGACGACCACGCCCACGACGCTTGTCAGCGGTGCCCGGGTCAACGAGCCGGCTGGTACGTACACCTACGCCGGCGGCCGGACGACGGCGCTCAGCTTCATGGTCAACGGCCTGCTCGACTTCGGTGACGACAATGGCCTGCAGGGCTTTGTCGGCGGCGGTGTCGGTGTCGCCCGGGTGAAGGAGAGCAATTACGCTCTCAACATCTACGGGCCGTTCATGAACGACTCGGACTCGGTGTTCGCCTATCAGGGCATCGCCGGTATCCGTGCGCCGCTCAGCGCGCATCTCGATGCGACGCTGAAGTATCGCTTCTTTACCGCACGCAACGTCAAGACGGTCGACGTGTCGGGCCGGACCTTCAACGGTCAGTTCCGCACGCACAGCCTTCTCGGCGGCCTGACCTACAACTTCGGCGAACCGGCAGCACCGCCTCCGCCGCCGCCGCCGCCGCCGCCTCCTCCCCCGCCACCCCCGCCGCCGCCGCCTCCGCCGCCGCCGCCGGTGTGCACGCCGGGACCGTACATCGTGTTCTTCGAATGGGATAAGTCGGACATCACCCCTGAGGCCGCGTCGATCCTCGACAACGCCGTCGCGCAGTACGCCAATTGCGGCAACGCGCAGGTCATGATCGCCGGCTTTACCGATCGTTCGGGCACGCCGAAGTACAATATCGGTCTCTCGCAGCGTCGTTCGGACGCGGTGAAGGGCTATCTTGGCGCTCACTCGATCCCCGAGGGCGTGATGACCACCCAGGCGTTCGGCGAAGACCCCGCTCACCTGCGCGTTCAGACCGCAGACGGTGTCCGCGAAGTGCAGAACCGTCGCGTGGAACTCACCTACGGGCCGGGTTCGGGCAACTAAGTCCGATCCTTCGGGACGAAAAGATCAGGGGGACCGGTTCGCCGGTCCCCTTTTTCTTTGCCCGGCACAGATGGGCGAATCGCGCCGCCCAAGGGCTGACAATCGCCGAAGCTTTCGGTAGAGGGCGCCATCTCTTTCGCGCGGACGATCGCTCCGCGCCGCATTTTCGAGGTTGAACCACCATCATGCGCATCACGATGATCGGCTCGGGCTATGTCGGCCTGGTGTCTGGCGCCTGCTTCTCGGATTTCGGCCATGACGTGATTTGCGTCGACAAGGATGCCGGCAAGATCGCCGCGCTCGAGGCCGGGCGCATGCCGATCTACGAGCCGGGGCTCGATGCGCTGGTCGCCGCCAATGTCGCCGCCGGCCGGCTGACCTTCACCACCGACCTCAAGGCCGCCGTGGCCGGCGCCGATGCGGTGTTCATTGCGGTCGGCACGCCGTCGCGGCGCGGCGACGGCCATGCCGATCTGACCTATGTGTTCGAGGCGACCAAGGAGATCGGCGCGGCGATCAACGGACCGACGGTGATCGTCACCAAGTCGACCGTGCCGGTCGGCACCGGCGACAAGGTCGAGGCGATCCTCGCCGACATCGTTTCGCCCGACATCGACGTGGCGGTGGTGTCGAATCCCGAATTCCTGCGCGAAGGCGCCGCGATCGGCGACTTCAAGCGTCCCGACCGCATCGTCATCGGCACCGACGACGCCCGTGCCCAGGGCGTGATGCGTGAGGTCTACCGCCCGCTCTATCTCGGCGAGAGCCCAATCCTGTTCACCGGCCGGCGCACCGCCGAGCTGATCAAATATGCCGCCAACGCTTTTCTGGCGACCAAGATCACCTTCATCAACGAGATCGCCGACCTGTGCGAAGCGGTCGGCGCCGACGTGCAGGACGTGTCGCGCGGCATCGGGCTCGACAATCGTATCGGCTCGAAATTCCTCCATGCCGGCCCGGGTTATGGCGGCTCGTGCTTCCCCAAGGATACGCTCGCGCTGCTCAAGACCGCCGAGGATTTCGAATCGCCGGTGCGGATCGTCGAGGCGGTGGTGCAGGTCAATGACAGCCGCAAGCGCGCGATGGGCCGCAAGGTGATCCATGCGCTTGGGGGCGAGGGCAATGGCGGGGTGCGCGGCAAGACCGTCGCGGTGCTCGGCCTGACCTTCAAGCCCAACACCGACGACATGCGCGACGCGCCGAGCCTCGCCATCGTGCAGAGCCTGCTCGATGCCGGCGTGAAGGTCCGCGCGCACGACCCGGAAGGCATGGAAATCGCCAAGGGCATGATGCCCGAGGTGACCTATTGTCGCGACGCCTATGACGCGGCCGAGGGCGCCGACGCCATCGCCATCGTCACCGAATGGGATATCTACCGCGCGCTCGACCTCAAGCGGCTGGCGGCAGCGATGGTCGCACCGGTGATGGTCGACCTGCGCAACGTATACCCCCCGGCCGACGCCGCCCGCGCCGGCTTCGCCTATTCGTCGATCGGGCGCTAACTTCCTGCCCGTCATGTCGGGCTTGTTCCGGCGTCAACCTTCCACGGGCGCCAAGCTATTTGTTCGCGCAGAGGCGCAGAGGTTTTCGGGCTCTTTCGGCGCGTTGGGTAACGCGCGCAAAGGCGCGAAGGCGCCAAGTAGAGAGCAGCGGACGTTCGATCCCGCCGGTCAAAGCAGCGCGGATACGGTGCCGCGAATACAATCTCTGCGCCTCTGCG
>JAZJXZ010000069.1:0-11305 GCA_040390605.1 Pseudomonadota bacterium | reverse complement strand
AACCACTCTTCTTTCTCAGGCCGAAACGAGTGCCGCTTCCAGCCAGGCCGGCCGCAACGCATCGCCGAGATTCTCGACCCGGCGCAATTCGACCATCAACCCCAGCTCGGGATAACGCACCCGCGTCCGATCGCCCGCCTCGGCCAGCGGTGCGACCACCAGCCGGCGGTTGACCTTGGCGCGGTGATGCATCCGTGCGGTGTTCTCCTGCCCGACATAACAGCCCTTGGTGAAGCTGACGCCGTTCAGCTCGCCGGCATTGGCCTCGAGCCACAAGGTCTCGCTATCGCCCAGTTCGGCGCGGCCTTCGGTCACGCCCAGCGCCAGGCGGTGGCCACGCCATCCGTTGGCCGGTTCCCCGGCCGCCTCGCCCAGCCAGCGCCGTCCCAGTTCAGCCAGGCGCGGATCGGGTAGCCCATCATTGCCATCCGGCGACCAATGCACCCCGCCCGGTGCCGCTTCGACCGTGACCGCCCGGCGCAGGCGATACATCGTCAGGCGCCGCGTCATGACCTCGGCGGCCGCCGCTTCGCAGTCGATCAACAGCGCATCGCCATCGGGCCAGACGATGAAGTCGAACAGCGCCTTGCCCTGCGGACTGAGCAGCCCCGCCCACACCGGCAATGGCCCCGACATGTCGCTGGTCACCAGCCCCTGCAGGAAGTCGCGCGGATCGTCGCCGGCGATACGGATCAAAACGCGGTCGGAAAGCCATGTGCCCATCCACCCTAGGTAGTGGCGCGAACCGTCGCCCGCAATTAAGGGGATCGCCATGACCGACCGCCTCACCATCCGCCGCCCCGACGACTGGCACGTCCATCTGCGCGACGGCGCGATGCTGGAGGCCGTCGCACGCTATACCGCCGGGCAGTTCGCCCGCGCGATCGTCATGCCCAATCTCGCCCCGCCCATCACCACCAGCGCGGCGGCGGCGGCCTATCGCGACCGCATCCTCGCCGCGCTACCGGCAGGCAGCGACTTCACCCCGCTGATGACCTTGTACCTCACCGACGACATCGACCCCGACGAGATCGTCCGCGGCCATGGCGAGGGCGTGGTGACCGCCTGCAAGCTCTACCCGGCCCACGCCACCACCAATGCCGCGCACGGCGTGACAGACATCGCTCGCATCGCGCCGGCGATCGAGGCGATGCAGCGCATCGGCCTGCCGCTGCTGATCCACGGCGAGGTCACCGACCGCGCGGTCGACATCTTCGATCGCGAGGCGGTCTTCATCGATCGCGTGCTCGCCCCGCTGGTACACGACTTCCCCGCACTCAAGGTCGTGCTTGAGCATATCACTACCGCCGAGGCGGCGGATTTCGTCGCCGGCGCCGGGCCGCTGGTCGCCGCGACGATCACACCGCAGCATCTCCATATCAACCGCAATGCGATGTTCGACGGCGGCCTCAGGCCACACGCTTATTGCCTGCCCGTTGCCAAGCGCGAGGCACATCGTCGCGCGGTGCGCGCCGCCGCGACCTCGGGCTCGCCGAAATTCTTCCTCGGCACCGACAGCGCGCCGCACAGTGCGGCACGCAAGGAAGCGGCGTGCGGCTGCGCCGGCATCTTCAACGCGCCCTATGCGCTGGAAAGCTATGCCGCGGTGTTCGACGAGGACGGCGTGCTCGACCGGCTCCAGGGCTTCGCCTCGGAGCATGGCCCGCGCTTCTACGGGCTGCCGCTCAACACGGGCACGGTAACGCTGGAGCGCGCACCGATCGCCGTGCCGGAGCGGATCGCGCTGGGGGACGATGCGCTGGTGCCGTTCCATGCCGGCGAGCAACTGGCGTGGCGGATCGCGGCGTAGACCGCTTCGTCATCCTGTCGGGCTGTTCCGGCGGGGGCAAATCGTCCCTGCTCGACGAGCTCGGCCGGCGCGGTCATGCCGTGATCGCCGAGCCGGGAAGGCGGATCGTTGCCGGGCAGTTGCGCGACGGCGGCACCGCACTGCCATGGGTCGATCCGGCCGGCTTCCTGCAGCGGGCGCTGACGCTGGCACAGGCGGACTATGACGCGGTGGGCGCGAGGGGCTGGGTGTTCTTCGATCGCGGCGTGATCGATGCCGCGGCAGGCCTCCATCACCTGACCGGCGAGCCCGATCCCGCCGAGCTCGGCCGACACTATCGCTACCATCGCCGCGTCTTTTTCGTGCCACCCTGGCCGGAAATACATATCACCGATGCGGAACGCCGGCATGGCATGGATGAGGCGGTCGCCGAATATGACCGGCTGGCGGCGATCTATCCCATGCTGGGGTACGAAGTGGAGGTCCTGCCCAAGGTCAGCGTGGCCGCGCGCGCCGACCTGCTCCTCGCTGCGTTGGGCGATCAGCCCTGATCGGTGAAGCGCTTGACCTTGACCGGCAGGTCCTTGCCCTTGGTGCGCCGCGAGGGAATCTGCACCGGGTGCTTCTTCTTCCACGCCGCGAAGGTCATCGGACCATCGGGTGTGTCGATCATGATCTCGTCGGTCGAATCGCTCATGGCGCTGATCTTAGGCGCGCGCGGCGCCGCGGGCAAAGGCGCCTCTTGGGACGGCGCGCCGCCGCGGTTGCCCGAAGTCCGGAGGTCGTGGCCACCTGTCGGGCTGCGCCTTAAAACGGGATGATCCGGCCCTTGTGGCTGAACTTCATATAGCCGAGATTGACGCCCTGGCGCCAACCGACGCCGAGGCGGATCGGGATGAGCACGATGTTGCCGCGCCGGAGATAGCTCGCCGTGAAACCGCCGATCACATAGAGTTTGCCCTCGCCGGCCGGGAAGCGGCGGAACAGTTCCTCGCTGTCATAAAGGTTGTAGACCAGCACGAAGACCTTGCTGGCGTCGCCGCCGACATCGAAGCCGACCGACGGGCCGGTCCAGTGCACCGGCATCGGGCCCTCGACCTTGTGGAACAGCGTTCCCGCGCCGTAGCGCAGGCCGACCACTACCGCGCCGCTGCCCTCACGGCCGCTGATATAGGCATTGGGCTCGCCCTGGTCCTTGAGCGTGCGCTCGATGATGCCCGCGAGCCCCGCCGCACCCTTGCCGAACGTGTTCTCGGCGGCACCGAGTATTTCAGGGCGGTGGAAGGTCGTGTCCGTGGCGGCGTCGTGATTGGCGTCGGCGCGCGCGCTGGTTGCCGGGCCGGCGGTGGCGGCTGGATCGCTGTTCTGCTGTACCTGCTGGCCGGGATCGACCGGCTGCTCGGATGGCACCGGCTGGCCCGGATCGGTCTGATTGGGATAGGTCTGGTTGGGATAGGGCTGGGGCGCCGGCGTCGGCGCGGTCTGGGGATGGTTGAGATCGCTGTCGATTGCCTGGTTGGGATCGATCGTGCGCACCTGCGCCATGCCCGGGCCGCCCAGGCCAAAGGCCGCGACGAGCGATAGCAATGTCAATGCCTTGCGCATGGTAAGCTCCCCCGCCGCGCCCGTGATTGCCCACCCTAACGCCGCTTTGCCTTGCCCGGCAATGAACGGCGCGACGAGCCGAGTCGATTGCGCGCCGAACGCGTGGAAAAGGTGCGGTTGATCGTACCGCCGGCCCCGGCTATAGGCCGCGCTTCGCTGCAGCCGGAGACGTGGGTGAGTGGCTGAAACCAACGCTTTGCTAAAGCGTCATACGGGAAACCGTATCGAGGGTTCGAATCCCTCCGTCTCCGCCATCGCCCGCCGCGTGGGATAACGACCCGGCCCCGCGCAAGGCATCCGCTGCCGGCCGCGGACATTGATCCAGATCAACAAGGCTGCCCGACTTCCGGCCTGTTTTTCCGTTAGTTATGGTCATTTTGGACCTTTTGGCACTGGACGAGACATTATCAGGCGCCTACGGCATCGCCGGCCCGCGATATCAGAAAGATAAGCGGGCTTATTTCGTCCTTTACCTCGGGGGATCTACATGAAGACGTTTATTGTGCTGGCCGCAGGGCTGGCGATGGTGCCGTGCGCCGCTTATGCGCAGGACAATGATGATGCCAAGCTGAGCGGCGTCCGCGCCGAGGCGCGCATCGGTTACGAGACGCCGACCGTCAGCGACAGCAGCGGCATCTACAAGATCGGCAGCGCCGTGTCCTATGGCGGCGAGATCGGCTTCGATCTCAAGGTCGGCAGCAAGGTCCAGGTCGGCCCTTATGCGACGTACGAGTTTTCCAGCGTTGAGCTGTGCGGCAGCGGCGCCTGCCTCAAGGAAGACGGCAACCTCGCCATCGGTGGCCGCATCGGCGTCGCCGTTTCGCCCAAGGCCGTGATCTACGGCAAGGTGGGCTACGCGCACATCAGCTTCAGCCTGAAGTCGGGTGCGTATACCGGCACCGACAGCAAGGACGGCGTGCAGGGCGCGATCGGTGTGAACTACAACATCAACCGCAATGTCTACCTCATGATCGAGGCCAATTATGGCGACTATGGCAACTATTACGGCGTGAACCTGGCGCGTCGCCAGCTCGCGGGCGGGGTCGGCTTCCGCTTCTGAAGCGGGGTTTGCCAAACGATCGAGGGGGCGTCCGGCAACGGGCGCCCCTTTTTCGTGACCGCCTTCGGATGCCGTATGTCGCGCAATATCGCGCCAAACCGGCGCTCACCCCATTCCCCTTCGCGCCCAACACGTGTAGCGCCGCCCGCCCATGCCGCGCTCCGCTCCCTTCACCCTCGGCCTCGACTTCGGCACGACAAACTCGGTCGTGGCGCAGGCGCGCGAGGGCGTGTCCAGCCTCATCCACCTCGAAACCCCGCACGGGACTGAGGCGGCATTCCGCTCAGCCTTGTGTTTCTGGGAGGATGAAGCAGTGCGCGGCGGGGTGGCCGCCGAGGCCGGCCCCTGGGCGATCGCCGAATATCTCGAATTCCCCGAAGGCAGCCGCTTCCTGCAATCGTTCAAGTCGGTCGCGGCCAGTGCGACCTTCGAGCACGCCACCATCTTCGAGCGGCGCCATCGCTTCGAGGATCTCGGTCGCCTGTTTCTCGACAAGATGGCAGCACGCGCCGGGGGCGGCCTGGATGGCGCGGCGCGAATCGTCGTCGGCCGGCCGGTCGAATATGCCGGCCACCGTCCTGACGAGGCGCTGGCGCGGCAACGATACGACCTGATGTTCGGGGCGCTCGGCGAGGTCCACTATGTCTATGAGCCGCTCGGCGCGGCGTTCAGCTATGCCTCGCGCATCACCGATCCGGCCACCGTGCTGGTGGCGGATTTCGGCGGCGGCACCAGCGACTTCTCGGTGGTGCGGATCGCGGCGCCCGGCGCAGCCCGGCGCTGCACCCCGCTCGGCCATGCCGGCGTCGGCGTGGCGGGCGATCGGTTCGACGCGCGGATCATCGACCATCTCGTCATGCCGCTGCTCGGCAAGGGCGGGTCCTATCGTTCGTTCGACAAGATTCTTGAGATTCCGCGCGGCTATTTCGCCGATTTTGCCGATTGGTCGCGCCTCGCGCTGATGCGCAACCGGCGGACGTTGGCCGAGCTGGAGAAGTTGCGCCGTGCCGCGCTCGATCCGGACGCCATCGGACGAATGATAGCGGTGATCGAAGAGGAGCTGGGTTTCCGCCTTTACGAAGCGGTCGGCCAGGTGAAACGCGATCTGTCGGCGGCGGAAGACGCGCATTTCCACTTCGCCGGCGCGGGCCTGGCGATCGAGGCGGATGTCACCCGCGCCGATTTCGAAAGCTGGATCGCCCCCGACATCGCCCGCATCGAGGCGGCGGTCGACCGAGCGCTCGTCATGGCGGCGACAGAACCGTCGGCGATCGATCGCATCTTCCTCACCGGCGGCTCCTCGCTCACCCCGCGCATCCGCCGGCTGTTCGTCGAGCGTTTCGGCGAGGAACGTATCGCCTCGGGCGGCGAACTCACCTCGATCGCCCATGGCCTGGCGCTGATCGCCGAACAGGATGATCTTGCCGCCTGGGCCGCGTAGCGATCAGTTGCCTTCCACTCGCCGTAACAGTGTCGGCAGATGCCAGCCCAGCGCCATCGCGCGGTAGACATAGCTGGCGAGCAGCGCGATCCAGATACCCGTCGCGCCCCACGGCCTGAGCGCAAGGTCGGTGAGGATATAGAGCGCCGTCGCCACGATCGCCGCGTTGCGCAATGCCCGGCCTTGCGTTGCGCCGATGAAGATGCCGTCGAGCAGCCAGGCCGGAAAGCCGATCAGCGGCAGGATGACGACCAACGGCAGCAGCGCGATGGCCTGTTCGCGCACGCCCGCGTCGACCACTAGTAGCCGGATGCTCGGCGCGCCGAGCGCCGCGATCAGCACGCCGAACAGCAAGGCGACGCCGAGCGAGAATTCCCCCGTCAGCCGAATCGCCCGTATCAGCGCCGATCGGGAACCCGCTCCCAGGGCGTTGCCAACCCGGCTCTCGGCGGTGAAGGCGAAACCATCGAGAATGAAGGCGACCAGCGCGACCGCCTGCATCAACACCTGGTTGGCGGCGAGCGGGGTCGCGCCGAGCCGCGCGCCGGCATTGGCGAACCAGCTGAACAGCATAAGCAAGGCAATGGTGCGGATCATGATGTCGCCATTGACCGCAAACAGCTTCCTGAGGGCCGCGCGGTCGATCAGGCGCGCGCGATCCTTCAGGACATGGAGGTGCGGCGCGACCAGCCATAGGCCGCTGCCGAGCGCAACCCATTCCGCCATCGACGTGCCGAGCCCGACGCCGCGCGCGCCCATATGCCAGTGCCACACGAACAGGATGTCGAGCCCGGCATTGGCGAGGTTCATCACGATCTGCAGCACCAGTGCGGCACGGGTCCGCCCCAGGCCGAGCAGCCAGCCATTGATCGCGAAGACGGCGAGCCCGGCCGGTGCGCCGAAGAAGCGCGCGGCGATGAACGGGCCGGCCGCTGCATGGACCGCGCCGCCGCCGGCGAAGATCGCCAGCGCCAGCGGGATCAGCACCAGTTGCAGCGCGAACAATATCGCGCCGACTGCGAGGCCGATGCCGAGCCCGCGCACCAGCAGCGCATCGACCTCCGCCGCGTCGCCCGCGCCCTGCGCCTGCGCGGTCATCCCGGTCATGCCCATGCGCAGGAAGCCGAAGCTCCAGAACATGAAATTCACGATCGTCGCGCCCAGCGCCACGCCGGCCAGCGCCGCCGCGTCGCCGGTTCGCCCGATCACCGCGGTGTCGACGATTCCGACCAACGGCACCGTCGTCTGGCCGAGCATGATCGGCCAGGCCTGGGCGAAGATCGACCGGCGGGTGAGCGGGGTGAGGGACATGGCGCAGTCGCCTAGATGCTCTTGTGCACGACTGCTAGCCTCGCTCTCATCGCGAGTCGGGGAGGGCACCATGGCGGCGGAGAACAAGACCAGGGCGACGGCGATCAGCGTCGAGGACTTCGTCGATCGCGTCGAGCCCGGGCAGCGCCAGGCTGATGCCCGGGTCGTCATCGATCTGATGGAACGGGTGTCTGGCGAGCCGGCAACGATGTGGGGCCCGTCGATCATCGGCTTCGGCGTTTACCGTTACCGCTATGAAAGCGGTCGCGAGGGCGAGATTTGCCGTCTCGGCTTCTCGCCGCGCAAGGCGCAGCTGGTCTTCTATCTCGGCACGAGTTTTCCGGGCCGCGACGCGATGCTCGCCGCGCTGGGCAAACACTCGACCGGGAAGGGCTGCCTCTACGTCAAAAAGCTGAGCCACGTAAACATGACCGTGCTCGAGCGCATGGTCGCCGCCTGCTGGACGCACAAGGGCGAGAGCGAAATCTAGCCGCGCAGTCTCTGCTCTTCCGCGATCATATAGTCGCGGGTGATCGGCAGGGCGTTGCGATCGCGGGTGAACTGGTACTGGTGGTTGACCAGCGCGCCGTTGAGGAAGCTTACGTAGGAGCCTGCCAGATACCAGGTCCACATGCGGAAGAAGCGCTCGTCGTACAGCGCGATGATCGCGTCTCGATTGGCGACCACGCGATCGTACCAGTGCTTGAGCGTATAGGCATAGTGCAGGCGCAGCGTTTCGACATCGGACACGAACCAGCGAAACTCCTCGCTCGCGCCCAGCACCTCCGACATCGCCGGGATGTAGCCGCCCGGGAAGATATATTTGGCGGTGAAGGCGTCGGTCACGTTCGGTCCGTTGGCGCGACCGATGGTGTGGATCAGCATCACGCCATCCCTGGCCAGCAGCTCGTGGCACTTGCGGAAGAAGGTCGAATAATGCGGCGTACCGACATGCTCGAACATGCCGACCGAGACGATGCGGTCGAAGGTGCCGGTCAGGTTGCGATAGTCGATCAGCTCGAACTTGACCTTGTCGGCGACGCCGGCCGCCTCGGCGCGGGCGCGGGCGACCTTGATCTGCTCCTCCGACAGGGTGATGCCGAGCACCTCGCAACCGGTCTTCTCGTGCAGGTACAGTGCCATGCCGCCCCAGCCGCAGCCGATATCGAGCACCTTCATGCCGGGCCCGCAGGCGAGCTTGGCGGCGATATGCGCCTTCTTGTCCATCTGCGCCTGTTCGAGGCTGTTCGACGGATCGGTGAAGTAGGCGCAGCTATATTGCTTGTCGCTGTCGAGGAACAGATCGTACAGCTTATCGGACAGGTCGTAATGGTGCGCCACGTTACGCTTCGAGCGGCGCACCATGTTGTAGCGGCTGATCTTGAAACGCAGGCGCCCAACCATCTTGCCGACGAAGCTCGCCTCGAGCGCCTGGCTGGCATCCTCGTAGCGGTTGTTGGTGGTCATCAACAGCACGAGGTCGAGCATGTCGCCCTGCTCGATCAGCAGCCGGCCCTGCATGTACATTTCGGGCGTACCGACGCTCGGGTCGCGCAGCACCGCTCGGATCGCGCCATTGTCGGTGAAGCGCAGCGCCACGTCCTTCAATTCGGCATCCGGCGCGCCGAACCGGCTCGTCTTGCCGTTGGGATAGGTGACGGAGAGGGCGCCGCGCTTGATCGCGCGCGACAGGAACATATCGAGCAGGGCCATGGCGTTCAGCTATCGCCGCATCGCGCCGATGATAAGCCCCAAATTGCTCCGGCCGAGCCTGGCCGCGGCAAAAAGTCAGATTCCAGCGTACCAATCATAATCTACATTGTCTTCCCAATAGCCCCCCTTGCCCTTGCCGATGCCGTCGAGCGAGGCGACCGCATCGACCTTCATGACATATTTGGCGTGCTTGTAGCCGAGCTGGCGCTCGACCCGCAGCCGCACCGGCGCGCCGTGGCCGACGCTGAGGGGCGCATCGTTCATCGCCCAGGCGAGAATGGTCTGGGGGTGGAAGGCGTCGATCAGATCGATCGATTCATAATAAGGCTGGCCGCCGTAAAGATCGGCGCAGGTGAACACGATGAAGCGCGCGGCATCGCGCACGCCTGCCGCCTTGAGGATCGTGCCGAGCATCGGTCCATGCCATTTGCCGATCGCGCTCCACCCCTCGACACAGTCGTGCCGCGTGATCTGGGTGCGCGCCGGCATCGCCCGCAATTGCGCCAGCGAGATCGCGAGGGGCCGCGTGACCAGTCCGCCGACCTGCAGTTTCCAGCTGGTGAAGTTCTCCGCAACCATCGCATTGTAATCGGGCGTACCCGGGTTGGCGGTGCCGTTGGTGCGGAACATCGGCGACATCTGGTCGGGGTGGAATTCGGCAGCCAGTGCGTGGCGCGTCGAGAGTGCGCGTTGCAGCCCCTGGTTGATCTTCTCGCCCGAGAACAGAATCTTGCGGAATCCCGGTTGCTCGGCGACCTTGTCGCAGCCGCTCAGCACCAGCCCCGCGCCGAGCGCGCCCGTCGTCAGCACCGCACGGCGCGTGATGATGCCGCTCATGGCTTTTCTCCCGGCACACGCCAGCGCCCGGTGATCATCGAGCGGATCTCGTTGATCGGCCCGGCGAGCAGCACCAGCGCGAGATGGACGATAATGAACAGCACGATGCCGCTCGCGGCGATGAAGTGCACCGACCGCGCCGAAGCGCGCCCGCCCATCAGGTCGAGCAGCCACGGCCAGGCCGCGTCGAGCGCCGGCGACAGGGTGAGGCCCGACAGGATCATCGCCGGGATCAGCACGAAGATCACCGAGACATAGGCGAGTTTCTGGAAGATATTGTAGGCCGCCGGGTTCGCGGGATCGTGGAAGCGCAGCGCGAGATGCTCCTTCACGTCGTGCCACAGATTGCGCGGCGCGAGTTCGCCCGCGCGAACGCGCAGGTCGCGCTGGAAATGGCGGTTGACAAGACTCGCGATCATGTAACCGAGCAGCCCGAAGCCGAGCACCAGCGCGAACAGCAGGTGCCAGCGCCGCGCCAGCGCGAGATTATAGTGGCTCGGAATGGTCAGCCAGGACGGCATGTGCGGCGGATTGTACCAGGGCCGGTCGAAATTGGCGCCGTAATTGCCCCAGTAAAGGTGCGGATGCGCGTTGAGGATCGTCGCCCCGCTGCCGATCATGATCAGGATCGTGAGCATGTTGATCCAGTGCCAGATCCGCGTCGCCAGGCGGTGACGATAGATCGTTTCGGCCTGGGCGGTCACGGCGGGTGCCGTCTCGTCCACAATGTGGTTCGCGGGTGCGCTCTGGTGTTCCATGCGCGGAGCAGTCTATCCCATTGGCGGCGTGCCGTGAACGCCCATCGGAGCGTTGGATGACAGAGCACCATTTCTACCAACCACGGCACGGCCATGGTCTCAGGCACGATCCCCTCAACGCGATCGTCGCACCACGCCCGATCGGCTGGATCGGCAGCCTGAATGCGGCGGGCGTCCGCAATCTCGCGCCCTATTCCTTCTTCAACCTGTTCGCCTATCGCCCGCCGATCGTCGGCTTCGCCTCCTCAGCGTGGAAGGACAGCGCCGCCAACATCGCCGCGACGCGCGAATTCACCTGGAACCTGGCGACGCGCGATCTCGCCGAGGCGATGAACGCCAGTTCCGCAATCGTCGCGCCCGAGATCGACGAGTTCGACCTGGCCGGGCTGGACGCCGCGCCGTCACGCTTGATCGCCGCCCCGCGCGTCGCGGCCAGCCCGGTGAGTTTCGAATGCCGGCTGACCCAGCAGTTCGAACTGACCGATGCGGATGGCACGGGAACCGGCGCATGGATGACGTTCGGCGAGGTCGTCGCGATCCATATCGACCCGGCGATGCTCAATGACGGCGTGTACGTCACCACGCGCGCCCGGCCGATCGTGCGGGCCGGCGGGGCGGGAGAGTATTTCGAGATTACTCAGGATCACTTGTTCGAGATGCGGCGGCCGCGCTGAAGTGGGTTTCCCGCCCCATGTTCCCCGGCGAAGGCCGGGGCCCAGTTGGGAAAGGTTCATTGGCTAGAGCGTGCTGCGAATAGCTTGAATCGGATGTGGATTCCCAAGGGGTTCTGG
>JAZJXZ010000068.1:0-14336 GCA_040390605.1 Pseudomonadota bacterium | reverse complement strand
AATCATACAGCTTGCCCAGATCGAGGCCTTCCTCGCCCAGATCCGTCGTATAGACGTTGAAGCCTTCGGTCGTCAGCATGAGCTCGATCGCCTTGGCGGTCGTCGGCTCGTCCTCGATCAGCAGCACGCGCATCTGGCAGTATCCCTCTGTCGTTCGCGGCGCCTGAATGCCCCCTACGGCCTCAGCACCAAGCACAATCTATTAACCTGACGAGAGATGAACGCAAAAGGTTAATTCTTCGCTAACCGGCTTGAATCCACGAGTCGCGGCGATTCTACCTCGGGGATTCTACGACCTCTCCGAGCAGGTCGCGGACGTAGAGGCTACGGACCAGGGTAAAGATCGCGACAAGGAGCGCGGCCGAGAAGAACAACCCGAACAGCCCGAACACCACCCCGATGCCGATGATCGAGAACAGGGTGACGGCCGGGGGGATTGAGACCACGCGGGCCTGGACATAGGGCGTGATGAAGTTGGTCTGGATGATCCGCACCACCGCATAGGTCGCCAGCGCGCCGATCAGCGGACCCTGGCCAACCGTCGCCGCGAAACCCAGCGCCGGCAGCATCGCGATCGTCGGACCGACATAGGGGATGAATTCGCTTAAACCCGCGAGCAGGCCCAGCGCGCCCGCCGAGGGGACGCCGGCGATCCACAGGCCGAACCCGATCAGCAATCCCATCGTCGTCATCAGGATCAGTTCGGCGCGCAGCCACAGCTTGAGCGTTTCACCGACATCCTCGAGCGCGTCGGCGAAGACGGGGCGCTTTGTCGCGGGCACCAGCAGCAACAGGCCGCGACGATAGAGCGCGGGATCGGCGGCGAAGAACAGGGAGCCGAACAGCATCAGGATCGCATTGAGCAGGAACTCGCCGCCGCCGCGCAGCAGGCCGCCCGCACCTTGAGCGAGGTGCGAACTGGCATAGCCCGCCTTGAGCGCATTGGAGAGCTGCGCACCGAGCGGAGACTGCGACAACCAGCGATCGAAGCGCAACGCGAGGACGGGGGTTTCCTCGACCAGCGCGTTGACCTGGCCGGCGAAATGCACGCCGAACAGCCAGCCGAGAAACCCCAGCACGACAAATACCGTCAGGATGCCGAGCAACAGCCCCATGCGCTTCCCGATATGCGGCAAGCGATCATATTGCTCGGCGGCGGCGCGGATAACGATCGCACCCAACACCGAGCCGAAGGCGAGGATCAGGAGGTCGCCGGCGCGATAGAGCGCCACCGCCACGGCGAGGATGACGATCAGGATGATCACCCGACGAATGAAACGTGCATCGTCGGCATCGGGTGTCAGGCGGTTCATTGCTGTCCAACGCAGAGATTGCGCAGCCGCTCCGCGAGGAATTCGATCAGCGCCTCGACGCGCGCCGGGCGCAGTGTCCCGGGCGGGGTCATCAGGTGCAGTGCGCTTGGCGGCGGCGTCCAGTCGAGCAGGATCGCCTCGAGACGACCGGCGGCGAGATCCGCCGCGACGAGGAATTCGGGGAGCAGGGCGATGCCCAAGCCGGCTCTCAGCACGGGCAGCATCGCGTCGCCGCTGTTGGTGGCGAGGGGGCCGCGCGGGCGCACCGATATCTCGGCACCGCCCGGCCCGGAGAAGCGCCATGGCCCGCTGACATTGGTGTAGCCGAGACAACGATGCTCGCCGAGCTGGGCAGGGTGGGTCGGACGACCATAGGTGGCGAGATAGGAAGGGGCCGCGACGATGTGGATCGGCATGTCGGCGAGCTTGCGCGCGCGCAGCGAGCTGTCGGGCAAGGTCGCGATGCGCAGCGCGATGTCGAAGCCCTCGGCGACGATATCGACCCGAGCATCGGACATTTGCAGGTCGATCTCGATGCCGGGATGAGCGGCGAGGAAGTCGGGCAGTGCGGGCGCCACGGCGAGCAGGCCGAGCGACATCGGCGCGGCGAGGCGGATCAGGCCCTCGGGCGCGCTCGCGGCGTCGTGCGCCGCCTCTTCGGCAGCCTGCGCCTCGGCGAGCATGCGCTGGGCGCGCTCGGCCAGTGCCTTGCCGCTCTCGGTCAGGGTCAGGCGGCGCGAGGTGCGGTGGAACAGCGACTGGCCGAGATGCGCCTCCAGCCGGGTGATCGCCTTGGACACGGTGGCCTTGGAGAGGCCGATCGCCTCGGCAGCACCCGAGAAGGAGCGGTATTCGGCGACACTGGCGAAGATCGCCCACGCCTCGAGATCGGGCAAACGCATCATCATCGGACGATACAACAGGAAACAATCAGTTTCCACTGTTTCCATTTACGCGAGTGAGAAGAGGCTTATCTTGGCGGCAACAAGGAGGTTCTCATGATCGAGAAACGCAGCTTCAGCAGCCTGGGCCATGCGCAGCATGGCTGGCTCAATGCCCGGCATCATTTCAGCTTTGCCGATTATTACGACCCGGCCCGCACCAGCTGGGGCACCATCCGGGTGTGGAACGACGACGAGATCGACCCCAATTCGGGTTTCCCGCCGCATCCGCACCGCGACATGGAAATCATCACCTATGTCCGCACCGGTGCCATCACCCACAAGGATTCGATGGGTAACGAAGGCCGCACCGGCGCTGGCGACGTGCAGGTGATGAGCGCCGGCACAGGCGTGCGCCATGCCGAATATAATCTCGAGCCCGAGAAGACGACTTTGTTCCAGATCTGGATCGAGCCGAAGCGGACCGGTGGTTCGCCGAGCTGGGGCGCCAAGCCTTTTCCCAAGGGCGAGCGCAGCGGCAAGTTCGTGACGCTGGCCTCGGGTTTCGAGGGCGATGAAGGTGCCTTGCCGATCCGCGCCGATGCGCGGGTGCTGGCGGCGACGGTCGAGGCCGGCGAGACGCTGACCCACACCGTTGGCGCGGGGCGCCACGCCTATCTCGTGCCGGCGACCGGCGCGATCGAGATCGGCGGCGTGCGCTTCGACGCGCGTGACGGCGCGGCGATTTCCGGCGGTGAGACGGTGACGATCAAGGCGCTGGAAGATGCCGAGATCGTGCTGGTCGACGCGGAGTAACACCGAGTTGCCCTCCCGCGTGGGAGGGCCAGAGGAAGGTCTGCCTCCCCCCTAACCCCCAACAGGCCTTCTTCTCCCGCTCCCGCGTGCGGGAGGGGGCAGGGGGTGGGCTCGCGCTCACCTCCGATGATTCCACCCATAATCGACCGGTTCCTGCGACTCTATTGACGACAACACCCGAACCGGTCGGGCGCCCATCCCCAACCACCTCCCGCAAGCGGGAGAGGGCCAAGAAAAGGATTCCCATCATGACCAAGGTTCTCGTTCTCTATTACTCGTCCTACGGCCATATTGAGCAGATGGCGGATGCCGTCGCCGAGGGTGCACGCTCGGCCGGTGCCGAGGTGGATATCCGCCGCGTGCCTGAGACCGCGCCGCAAGCGGTGGTCGAAGCGGCGCATTTCAAGACCGATACCGCGCATCCGGTGATCGAGGGGCCTGACGCGCTGAAGCAATATGACGCGATCATCGTCGGCACGCCGACCCGCTTCGGGCGCATGCCGAGCCAGATGGCGGCTTTCTGGGATACCGCGGGCGGCCTGTGGATGAGCGGCGCGTTGCACGGCAAGGTCGGCGGCGCCTTCGTCTCGACCGCTACCCAACATGGCGGGCAGGAAACGACCTTGTTCTCGGTGATCACCAACCTGCTGCACTTCGGTCTGACGATCGTCGGCCTCGATTATGGCCACCAGGGCCAGATGGGCGTCGATGAGGTGGTCGGTGGTGCGCCTTATGGCGCGACGACGGTGGCCGGTGGCGACGGCAGCCGTCAGCCGAGCGAGATCGACCTCAATGGTGCGCGGTATCAGGGCCGGCGCATCGCCGAGGTTGCGGCCAAGCTGGCAGCCTGATCCTCCCGTCGTCACCCCGGCCTTGTGCCGGGGGCCACCGTGCCGCGTGAGCAGGCATGGCGGTCAAGGCGTGCGGCCTGCGCCTCGTTCCAGCAATGACAGCGTCGGCGGCGCCGTGATGTAGGGCGGCGGCGGCGGTGCGACCGACGGCACGGGGACACCGTCTGATGGGATCAGCCAATAGTCCGACACCTCGTAGATTCCCGGGCCGGCCGGGAAATTGGTCCGCGCGCGGGTGAAGGCCAGTCGCGCCTTCACCGCGCCGGGCACGGCGACGTTCGTGCCGACCCAGCGCCAGTGCCATGGCTCCCACGTCACGCCCTGGGGGTTGCCGGCGGGGAAAGACAGCTCGAAACCGAATTCCCGGGCATGGGCTGTCAGCCATTGCCCCGCCGGTGTTGCCGCCATGCACGGGTCGACATCGCCGCAACCCGGCGAGGGCCGGACCCCGAAGTCGATCGCATAGCCCGTGGCATGCTCGCTATATGCCGGAGGAGCGACGCTCAACGCGCGCTCGGCGGCATCCCTGCAGCGCCTCCTCGGACCGATCTGGCTGCAGAACACCGTGCGCTGGTGCGCAATCGAGCGAAAGCAGGACACGGCACGCAGCCGCGAGCCGACCCTCGGCGTTGCCGCGGCGGCGGCAAGCAGGCGGGTGAGGTCGGGCAATACGTCGCGCTGCACCCTGCAGGCCACGCCGATGCCGAAGCCATAGGGGGCGGGCACCAAGTCGGCCGCCGGCGCCTCGGCATAGGGAAGATGACCGAGCAAGCGCCCATCGAGCCCGGGATAAACTTCCTGGCCGGGACACAGCACGACCGGATCGGCGGCGAGCGTCAGCGCGGGCAGCAGCCCGCACGCCACTACCGCGATCCGGACGATGCCCTTCGCTGCCGCCATCATATATCGAAACTCTGGCATGAGCGCTCGCAGGGTGGCAAGAGCGCGGCCATGCTCGCCAATCACGTTCTCTTCATCGACGGCGAGGCGCTCGTCCTCGACAAGCCGTCCGGCCTCCCGGTCGACCCGCCGCGCGACGGCTCCCTCAGCCTGGAGAATCATCTCGACGGGCTGACCTTCGGGTTCAAGCGCTGGCCGCAGGCGGTACACCGGCTCGACCGCGACACTTCGGGCTGCCTGTTGCTGTCGCGCAATCCCAAGGCCCATGCCCGGTTGCAGCAGGCATTCGAGCAAGGCCTGGTCGAGAAGCGGTATCTCGCCGTGCTGGAGGGTGTGCCGGCGGGCGAGGAGGGCATGATCGATCTCGCTCTCGGCAAGATCAGCAGCCGCGAGGAAGGCTGGCGTATGCGTGGTGACCCGGCCGGCAAATCCGCGCGGACCGCGTGGCGGGTCGTGACGGTGAAGGATGGCCGTTCGCTGGTCGAGTTCCGGCCGGAAACCGGGCGCACGCACCAGATCCGCGTCCATGCCGCCGAGGCGCTGGGCGTCGCGGTGGTCGGCGACCCGATCTACGGCAAGGGCGGTACGCCCATGCTGCTCCACGCCGCGGAACTGACCGTGCCGCGTGCCGGCAAGGAAGCGATCCATGCAGTGGCGCCGATCCCGGCGCATTTCATGGCCGCCGGTTTCGGTGCGGACTGATCGATCGTCGGGCGGCGAACGAGCATGGTTTCCATCCCCATCACGCGCTCGATCGCGATCGACAGCGATGAAATCGTCGAGAGCTTCACGCGGTCGAGCGGACCGGGCGGGCAGCACGTCAACACCACCGACAGCGCGGTGTTGCTGCGCTTCGACGTGGCGAATTCGCCGGGTTTGCCGGAAGCGGTAAAGAACCGCCTCGCCGCGCTGGCCGGATCGCGCATGACGCGCGAGGGCGTGCTGGTGCTGCGCAGCGAGGGCGCGCGATCGCAATTGCTCAACCGCCAGGAAGTGCGCGATCGGCTGAGCGCGTTGATCCGCGAGGCGACGATCGTGCCGAAGAAGCGCCGGCCGACCAAGCCGAGCAGGGCGGCCAAGGCGAGACGGATCGACGAGAAGAAGGGACGCGCTTCGGTCAAGGCCGGGCGCGGCAAGATAAGGATCGACTGATGTACGAGTTTGACGTGTCGAGCGGTTCGAAGGACGAACTCTATCGCGACCTGCACGGCGCGGTCGATGCGCTGACCGCCGGTGAGCCCGACCCGATCGCCAATATGGCCAATGTCGCGGCGGTGCTGTGGCAATATCTGCCCGACATCAACTGGGCCGGTTTCTACCGGCTGATCGACGGCGAGCTGGTGCTCGGGCCGTTCCAGGGCAAGCCGGCGTGCATCCGCATCGCGCTGGGCAGCGGGGTATGCGGCACCGCCGCGACGACGCGCGAGACGCAGGTCGTGGTCGATGTCGAGGCGTTCCCCGGCCATATCGCCTGCGATGCGGCGAGCCGGTCCGAACTGGTCGTGCCGATCATCGTCGACGGGCGCCTGATCGGCGTGCTCGACCTCGACAGCCCGAGTGGCGGGCGGTTCGACGCAGTCGATGCGGCGGCGTGCGAAAAGCTGATCGCACTGATCGCTCCACGTCTTGGCTGATCCGTTTCGGGACAGGCGTAAGACTCGCCGCTAACGGCTGGAAATGGTAAGCAAAACCTTAAGTATCCGCTTGGCGCCTACGGCGTCTTCGGGCCGCTTTAGGAGTGTTTACCATGCGAACCCTGATGATTGCCGGCCTTGCGATGGTTACCGCCATTGCCGTTACGCCGGCCGAATCGCAGCGACTCAACCCCGCACCGATGGGCGGCGGACAGGTCGCGATGGGCGGTGGCCAGGTTAACGGCGGCGGCCAATGGCATGGCGGCGGTCAGGTGATGGGCGGAGGCCAATGGCAAGGTGGCCAATCGATGCCGCGGCCGCCGATGAACGGCGGCATGCCGCATCAGCCGGGCGCCAACTATCCCGCGCCGCAGCACCCGCCGATGGTGCCGCCCAATGGCGGTCATTGGCAGCGCAACGGCGGCGGGCAATGGTCGGGCAACGGCGGCGGCTGGCACGGGTCGAACAATGGCGGCGGTCATTGGTCCGGCGGCACCAACGCGCCGGGCGGCTGGAACGCCTATCACCGGCCGACGCGCGGCTGGTCGCTGCCGCGCTACTGGATCGCGCCGAGCTTCTTCATCAGCGATTATGGCAGCTATGGCCTGTCGGTGCCGCCGGCCGGCTATGGCTGGTCGCGCTATTATGACGATGCGGTGCTGATCGACGATCGCGGCCGCGTGGCCGACGTGATGTATGGCGTCGACTGGGATGGCTATGGCCAGAGCGGTGAGGCCTATGCCTCGGACGGCTATGCCTATGCACAGGGCGGGGCCGGCGGGCAGGGCTATTATGCCGAGGACAGCGCCAGTTATGGAGCGAGCTATGGCGCCGGCTATCCGCCGCCGCCCGCACCTCCGGCGCGTCTGATCTACCGCGATGCCGGTGCGCCTGAGGGCAGCTACACCACCAGCACCTATTCGAGCGGGACGAGCTCCGCGAGCAGCGGGGGCTACGTCGCCGGCGGCTATTATTATCCGCCGGCGACGACCACCGTCGTAACCATCCAGTCGGCGCCGGTCGTGACCACGACGACCACCGAATATGTCGAAACCTATCGCGCCGCGCGGCGGGTCTATCGTCCTGCGCCGCGGCATCGTGTGGTGCGGCGAAGCTGTGTCTGCGCGTGCGGGTGTCGATGAGCCTCGTGTAAGCGTCCCGGTTCTCAATCGTCACCCTGAACTCGTTTCAGGATGACGATATGGGATCAAGGCCGGCGCGGCTCCGGGCCGGCAAAGCTGATCAGGCTCTCCGCGCCATCCGCCGCCACCGCGCCCACGCCCACGAAATTGTCGTCGACCGGGATATCCTTCAACACCGTCGTCACTGCGGGTGCCGGCACGTCGACGGATTTTTGCCATTCCTGCGCGTCGTTGCGGCGCCAGTGCACGCGGTAGCTGACCGCGCCTACGACCGGCTGCCATCTGACCGTGGTGTCGAAGCTGAGCGCACCGGCGATCGTCACGTCCAACGGCGCGGCCGGGGCCGCGGCGAGGCGGCGGATCGTCGCCACGTTGATCGCGGTCACCTTGGCGAGATAGGGAAAGTCCATCCTGTCGACAGTGTCGCCATAGGTGATGCCGTTCTCGGTGCGCAGGTCCTGATGCTGCTGGGTCCAGTTCTCCGCCGCGACCGAAAAGCGGATCGCGGGAAAGCCCAGTTTGAGGAACGGCTCATGGTCGCCGCCGCGGCCGTAGCGATCAGGCCGGCGATCGACGAACACGTCGAGGCCGCCGGGAATGCGCCGCGCGACATCGTCGGCCGCCTTGGCCAGAGCGCGCGACGGGCCGTCATCCTCGCCGCCATTGCCGCGCCGGGCGAGCTGGCCAGGGATATCCTCGCTGGCGCGGATACCTTCGGAGAAGACGCGCACGCGGTCGGCGACGCGGATGCCGTTCTGGCCCATGGTGTTGCCGACGATGTCGTTGTTGAGCATCGCCGAGACGGTCCAGTTCTTCTGCCGTGCCGTTTCGGCGAGCAGCTGGCCGCCGAACAGGCCCTGTTCCTCGCCCGAGAAGACGGCATAGACGATGGTGGCGCGGAACTTCTCCTTCGACAGGATCCGCGCCGCTTCCAGTACCAGCGCAACGCCCGAGCCGTCGTCATTGGCGCCGGGTGCATCGTGCATCGCGTCCATCACGTCGGTCACCCGACTGTCGATATGCGCGCCGACGATGATCACGCGCTTCGGATCGAGCCCCTGCTGGAAACCGAGCACATCGACGATCTCGACGCCGTTCGGCGCACGCGGCCCGGTGAAGGTGTTGGCGATATTGGCGACGGTGATGCAGCCGCCACAGGCATCGGCGACGCGCGTCAGCTCGCCCGCCACCCAGCGCCGTGCGGCGCCGATGCCGCGTACCGGGTCGTCGGGCGAGGAGAGGGTGTGGCGCGTGCCGAAGCTGACCAGCTTTTCGACGGTGGCCCTGAGGCGTGCCGGGTCGGGCGCCGGTGCGGGCGCCTCCTTCGCGGCGGCCGGTGCAGCGAGGGCGATCAGGGCGAGCGGGAGGATGATGCGCATCGCGGCATCGTGACGGGGCTGGCGCCGGGGTTCAAGCCCGTTGATCGAAGGCTTGCAGATAATGCCCGCGCGCTCGCTTGTGGCGAACGCGCGGGCACGAGGTCTTAGCGGAACGAACCGCTGATCATCAGGCCGAAGATGCGCGGCTCGTTATAGATGCCGGCGCGGTAGTTCGACGTATCGATCGCATCGACCAGGTTTGTGTTGTTGGTCAGGTTGCGGACGAACGCGGCGATCTCGTATTTGCCGAAGGCATAGCCGATCTTGGCGCCGAGCTCGTTATTGCCGTCCGAGGTATATTCGACCGAGCGATAGAGCACGTAATTCGTCTTGCCCTGCATGTTGAAATCGCCGGCGACGAACACGCGGCTGTCTCCGCCGACCGGGATATCGTATCGCGCGCTGATGTTGAAGTTATAGTCAGGCGCGTTGGGGAACGAATTGCCGTTGATCTGCGCGTAGAAGTTGTTGCCCACGCGGGTCACCGGGTTGAGCACCGTCTCCGACAGGACGCCGTTTGCCGCACCGACCTGGGCGAAGACGTTGGGATCCTCGATCTCGGTATGCAGCAGGCTGAGGCCCATGTTGATGCGCAGGTTGTCGATCGGGCGCGCGTCGAGCTCGGCCTCGACGCCGTAACCGGTGCCGCGGCGGGCATTGAACAGCACGCCGTTGCCGTTGCTGTCGTTGCCGTTGAGCTGCATGTTGTCGACATTGTAGTAGAAGCCGGTGACGTTGAAGTGCATCCGGTTGTGCCAGAAGCTGGTCTTCACGCCGGCTTCGTAGCTCGTGTTGGTCTCCGAATCCGCGGTGGTGAAGGGCGCGCCGAACACCGCCGAACGACCCTGGATGGTCGGCCCGCGGAAGCCGCGCGCGACGCGGGCGAACAGGCTGACATCGTGATCGACGCGGTAGAGCAGGCTGGCGTCGAAGCTCGGCTTGGTCGAGCTCAGCCGGACCGAGGTGGCGCCGGCGAAGCCGGTCGTGCCCGAGACAACGTTGTTGGCCTTGAGCAGCGTGGTGGTCTTGGTGTCGTTGGTGACGCGCACGCCGCCGGTCACCGTCAGCGCGTCGGTCAGCTTGTAGCTGGCCTGGCCGAACAGCGCCCAGGAGGTGTTGACGTCGTGCAGCAGCACCCAGTTGTTGGGGTTGGGCGTGGTGCCGAGCGCGTTGCTGGTCAGGAAGAAGCCGCGCTGGTCGAACTCGGTGATGTCGCGCGAGTCGAAATACATGCCGCCGACCTGCCAGTTGAAGGCGCCGGTGCCCGGGCTGGCGAGGCGCAGTTCCTGGCTCCACTGGTCGAGGCCGCGCAAGCGACCCTGCGATTGACCGCAGCCCACCGAGCAGATGTTGGGTGTCACGCCGCCGAAATTGGCTGCGGCGCCGCCATCGGTGTCGCCGCGGCTGAAGCCCGACGCATGCTCCCAGGCGGTGATCGAGCTGAGCGTCGCGCCGCCCAGATCGTAATCGGCCTTCAGCGAGATGCCATGGGTCTGGTAGCTCTGCGGGTTGTTGTTTGCCTCGTCGTACGACACGATCGAACGGTCGAACGAGGCCGGGACCTTGTTGGTGCCGGGGACGATCGAGCCACGATAGAAGATCGAGGCGAAGCCGTCATAGTCGCGGACATGGCCCGACAGGCGGACGCTCAGCGCGCTGGTCGGCTTGAACAGCAATTGCAGGCGCAGGTCGCGCTCGTTGAAGCCGTTCAGGACATTGTGGCCGCCGACCGTGCCGTCATCCGACGGGCCGGTGTAGACGTTGCTGATCCAGTTGTCGCGGTGCTGGAACAGGCCCGACAGGCGGAAGCTGACCGAGCCGTCGCTGGTCAGCGGGCCGCCGACACCGACATCGGCGTTGACGCTGTTGAAGCGCCCGTAGCTCAGCGAGCCCTGACCCTGCCAGTTCTGGCTCGGCTGGGCGCTGTCGAACTTGATGATGCCGGCGGTGGTGTTGCGGCCGAACAGCGAACCCTGCGGACCCTTCAGCACTTCGATCTGGCCGACGTCGAACACCGGGTTCGACTTGATGATGACATGCTCGGCGACGACGTCGTCCTGGATGATCTCGACCGGCTGCGAGGCGCCGAGATAGAAGTCGATATTGCCGAGGCCGCGAATGTAGAAGCGCGGGAAGATGCGGCCGGTCGAGCTCTCGACATAGAGGCTCGGCACCTTGCCGGAGAGCGAGAGCAAAGTGTCGGCGCCGGCAGCGTGGAAGTCGTTGAGTGCTTCGGGCTTGAGCACGGACACAGCGACCGGCACGTTCATGTCGTTCTCGCTGCGGCGCTGCGCGGTGACGACGATGGTGTTGGGATCGTCGGCGGTTGCGGCGGCCGCGGGCGCGTCGGTCGACTGGGCCTGGGCGATGCCGGGGATCATGGCGAGGCTGGCGATACCGGCGAGCAACAGCGTGCTGGTCTTGAAATAGGTCATGTGACGATGTTCCCTGAAGTGCCGCGTCTTCTGAATCGGGCGCGGGCGATGCGCCGCTCTTGACGAGCTTGCATGACCAGATTGTTACAACAGCATGTTTTTTTTGGGGCACGGCCGCGGCCTGTTTCGCCCGCCGTCGAGGGTCGCGGTTTTGGTCAGGCCTTTTCCTTGCCGCAAAGCTGGTGGACACGCCCGTTCTGCCGGGAGCCAGACATGATGAATTTCACGCGTCAGATGATCGTTTTCGCGCTGGCGACGGTCGGGATGGCGAGCGCCGCGCATGCCGATGCCCTGCAGGACCAGGTGCTGGCGGCGGCGAGGGCGACGCGCAGCGACCTCTACGCCTTTCGCCGCACGCTGGCGATCGAACGCACTGGCGCGGCCCGTCAGGTGATCGTCGAGCAATTCGATCCGCGCAGGCCGGCGGGCCAGCAATGGTCGCTGGTCAGCATGGATGGACATGCGCCGGCCGAGAAGGATGTGAAGGCGTGGCGCAAGGGCGATCACAGGCCGGTGCCATCCTACAACCAGCTGGCGAAGTGGTTCGGCACCCCGGCGACGCGAAGCGATGGTGCGCAGGGTTATGTCACCTATCGTTTCGCGCGCTTGCCGGCGGGGGTGTTGAAGATCGGTTCGCACGATGCTTCGGCTGACACCCAGGCCGAAGCGCTGATCAACACCCAGGGCAGGTTCCCCTTTGTCGAACGCGTCCGTCTGGTGTCGACCAAGGGCTTCAGGATGATGCTGGTCGCCTCGGTGCAGAGCATGGCGACGACGGGTCATTACCGCGTGCAGCCCGACGGGCTGCCGGCGCCGGTCGAATCTTCCAGCAGGATCGTCGGCGCCTTGTTCGGCAAGGATCAGACCCTGCAGGCACTCGCGACCTATTCGGAGTTTCAGAAGGTCCGTTGATCAGCTCAAACGGTCGATCGCGTCGCGGTCGAGGCTGCCGGGAATGATCATCAGCGGGATGGGCAGCGCGCCGGCATCGGTGCCGGCAAAATGGCTGACCAGCGGGCCCGGCGCGCCGCTCGCGGCCGCGCCCAGTACCAGCGCGGCGATACCGGGATTGGCCTCGATCATCTCGCGGATGATCTTCGGGCCGTCGCCCTGGCGCACGGTGATCGAGGGACGCAGACCCGACTCCTCCAGCAGCGTGCCCGCCGCGCCCGCGACCAGCGCCTCGGCGTGCAGCCTGGCCTCTTCCTCGATCGTCGCCTGCACGCCGCCAAAGGCAACGAATTCGGATGGAGGGATCAGCGCGAGGATTTCGACGCCGCCGCCGGTCTTGACCGCGCGCCGGGCGGCGAAGCGCAGCGCGATCTGCGATTCCGGGCTGTCGTCGACGACGACGAGATAGATGCGCATGCCGACCCCCTCCTGCTTGCGACGCAAGGTGGCCCGCCGGCGCGCCGCGCGCAAGGCTTGACCGAAACCACCTCGGGCGCGAGAGGGAAGAGACGCTACGGACTCGCGCAATTACGAAGGACGCCGTTGATGCCGATCGAGATCAAGATGCCCGCGCTTTCCCCGACGATGGAGGAGGGGACGCTGGCCAAATGGCTCGTGAAGGAAGGCGACACGGTGAAGTCGGGCGATCTGCTCGCCGAGATCGAGACCGACAAGGCGACGATGGAATTCGAAGCGGTCGACGAAGGCACGATCGGCAAGATCCTGATCGCCGAGGGCACCGACAATGTGAAGGTCGGCACGGTGATCGCGACGATCAACGGGGACGACGAGGCGGCGCCGGCGCCCAAGGCGACGCCCAAGGCCGAAGCGCCTAAGGCGGAAGTGGCGCCGGCGGTCGCGCCCAAGGCAGCGCTCGCCGAAGCCAGGCCTGCCGCTGCTCCTGCGCCGGCAAAGGCCTCAGGCGAGCGCGTCAAGGCCAGCCCGCTTGCACGGCGGATCGCGGCGGAAAAGAGCATCGATCTCGCCACGCTCAGCGGCACCGGTCCGAACGGTCGCATCATCCGCGCCGATGTCGAGGGTGCGAAGAGTGGCACGGCACCGGCGGCCACACCCGCCGCTGGCGCAAGCGCTGCCATTCCGTTGCCGAAGCCGGCGTCGGTGCCGGATATCCCGCACGAGGCAACCAAGCTGTCCAACGTTCGCAAGACGATCGCGCGCCGCCTGACCGAATCCAAGCAGACCGTGCCGCACATCTACCTCACGGTCGATATCCGGCTCGACGCGCTGCTCAGGCTGCGCGGCGACCTCAACAAGGCGCTGGAATCACGCGGCGTAAAGCTCTCGGTCAACGACCTGATCATCAAGGCGCTCGCCACCAGCCTGATCCAGGTGCCGAAGTGCAATGTGATGTTCACGCCCGACCAGCTGATCAGCTTCAGCCGCGCCGACATCTCGGTGGCGGTGTCGACGCCGAGTGGCCTCATCACGCCGATCATCGTCGATGCGGCCGGCAAGGGTCTGGCGGCGATCTCGACCGAGATGAAGGACCTCGCCACCCGCGCCCGCGACAACAAGCTCAAGCCGGAGGAATATATGGGCGGCACCGCCAGCCTGTCGAACATGGGCATGTACGGCATCAAGCAGTTCGAGGCGGTGATCAATCCGCCCCAGGGCATGATCATGGCGATTGGTGCCGGCGAGAAGCGTCCCTACATCGTCGACGACGCGCTCGGCGTCGCGACCGTCATGTCGGCAACCGGCAGCTTCGACCACCGTGCGATCGACGGTGCCGATGGCGCCGAGCTGATGCAGGCGTTCAAGGCGCTGGTCGAGAACCCGCTAGGCATGCTCGCCTGAGCCGAAATGCTGTGCCTCGTGACGGGGCGGAAGAAGGACCGATATCTTGGCTGATACCTTTGATCTGATCGTGCTCGGCTCCGGTCCGGGCGGCTATGTCGCCGCGATCCGTGCCGCGCAGCTCGGCCTCAAGACGGCGATCGTCGAGCGCGAGAATCTCGGCGGCATCTGCCTCAACTGGGGCTGCATCCCGACCAAGGCGCTGCTGCGCTCGGC
>JAZJXZ010000067.1:25315-30408 GCA_040390605.1 Pseudomonadota bacterium | reverse complement strand
GCCCCGGCATCTCGGTTTCGGCGATGTTGATCTCGGCGCGGCCGAACTCGGCGAGGCCGATATCGGCGATGACATAGTCGGTCGGACGGTCGAGAACGGTGGCCACGGGAATCTCCGGATATGCTGGTGAATTGCCGCGCACATAGGGCGAGTGCGCGGTCAAATCAAATATAAAGATATCTTTATATGATCCACTCCCGTTGCGGGGCGTGACGCGCTGTTACCAACTGTCGCCGGTAATTTCGCTATAGAGCGCGCCGCAACGTTCGCGCAGTTCGCTTTCTTCCTCGGGCGAAACCCGCTCGCGCCACGCGCCGACCATCGCGGCTGAATTTCGCACCAGCTGGTGGACCGTGTCGGAGGGCGGCGCGACGACGGACCCCCCGGTCGCCTCCGTCACCGCATGGCGCATCGCCGGGCTATAGTCGATCCGCAACGCCTCGGTGAGCCGCTGCATTTCCTCGTGAGGCTCCGCGCAGAAACGCTCGTGCGACCAGAAGCTCGCGGCGCCGGGGAAACGGCGATGCGTCTCGAGCGCGTGGCGGTTGATCACGTTCCAGAACAGGCCGGTGCGCGCCGCCGCCGTGGTCGCGGCATCACGGGTTGCGGGATCGAGCACGCCCTGCTCGACCAGTTCGTCGAGCGGCAGCGCCTCGTGCCAGCCGACCCGGCGCAACGAGGCGAAGAAGGCCGCCGGGTGTTTCACGGCGAAGACCACCTGAACCCCGTGCCGGTCGATGAGATATTGCGCGGCCAGCGACAGGAACGATTCCTTCAGCACCAGCCGCCGCGGCCGAAACAGGCGCGCCGCAGCATATTCCCGTGCCACGCGGGTGCCCTTGAGCCACCGCGTGAACCGATTGGTCTCCACCGGCGGACGCTGGAAACGAACCCCTTCAGCAGCGAAGAAGCGATCGATAACGTCACGCCACGGGCTGTCCGGCTGGTCGCCCGCGATGAACGAGCGGTTCACCGTCTCCAGCCCGAATACCGTATGGAAAGGCTCGAAAATCTGGCGACTCCCCGGATCGGCCGTCAGCAAGGAGCCGAGCAGCGTCGTCCCGCTGCGATGTGTGCCGCATACCGCAATGCGACAATCGGCCACCAGTCCACGGGGATGACCGAACGTACTCATCAGGCGGTCAATGGGCCGGGTCTGCAGAAACACGGGGTCTATCCTATGGCTGGGGGAGGCATCGCGTTAACACAAATCAAACTCGAAGCGACCGCTAAATTGTAATAATTTATGCCCGGCGGCAGCCGCCTTCACTGCCGTCCGAGCGAAATCTCTTTCGCTAGTGATTTGATTAACCTTGATAAAAAGATCACACTCTCTCATGAACGATTTGTCATGATCACGCTGCAACATAACCAAAAATTGCGTCGGGGGAAGTGTGCGACGGGTAGCAGAATGCGCCTTCGGCCAACGGGATTCGCGCCCGCAACGACCGGGCTGCTAGGCGTGCCCCGCATCGTTCGCCAGTAGCGACGGATCGATCCCGGCCGACACGAAACCGCGCTGCCAGCGTTCGTCGCTCGGCGTGTCGTACAACAGCGTGAGGTCGCCGGGCACATTGAACCAGCCGTGCCGCGTCATTTCCTCGTCCAGCTGCCCCTCGCCCCAGCCGGCATAGCCAAGCGCGACGAGCCATTGGCGCGGGCCGCTGCCGGCCGCCAAGGCTTTGAGAATATCGATCGTCCCCGACAGTGCCCAGCGTCCGGCGACGTCGATCGTGTCCTGCCCGCTCCAGTCAGTCGAATGCAGCACGAAGCCGCGCCTGGTGTCGACCGGTCCGCCGAAATGCACCGGCGCATCGGGCGCCGCCCCCGGCTCGATATCGAACTGGGCGAGCAGGTCATGGGTGCCGAGCCCCTCGATCTCGGCACCGATGCCGATGCCGATCGCGCCCTTCTCGTCATGCGCGCACACCGCGATCACCGCATGGTCGAAGCGCGGATCGCCGATGCCCGGCATGGCGAGGAGGAATTGTCCGGTCAGGAAGGGTGCTGAGTCCATCGCCCGTCAGCATAATGGCTCCGGCCGAGACCGCCATGCTTGAAATCCGCCGCCAGTGTTGCGACGTACGGTTCGCCCGCCGCGCTAGCGGCAAAACCATGGCGCCGCAGCCGCGGCCCAACAGGAGAGTTTCACATGACCATCGGCGTCGGCGATCGCGTGCCCAGCCTCACCCTGACCAAGGTCGGCGAAAGCGGCCCCGAACAGGTCAGCTCGGACGAGTATTTCAAGGGCCGCAAGGTCGCGCTGTTCTCGGTGCCCGGCGCCTTCACCCCTACCTGCTCGGCGCGCCATCTGCCCGGCTATGTCGACAAGGCGGATGAACTCAAGGCCAAGGGCGTCGACGAGATCGCCTGCACGGCCGTCAACGACCCGTTCGTGATGGGCGCATGGAGCAAGAGTGCCGGCGCGGATGGCGCGGTGACCATGCTGGCCGACGGCAATGGCGATTTCGCCGAGGCGGTCGGCCTGACCATGGACGGCTCGAAATTCGGCCTCGGCAAGCGCGGCCAGCGTTATTCGATGGTGGTCAATGACGGCGTGATCGAGCAGCTCAACGTCGAGGCACCAGGCGAGTTCAATGTCAGCTCAGCCGAGTATCTCAGCGACAAACTCTGAGCTTTGCACCGTCGCGCGACGGGCGCGGTCATGTTATGATCGCTCCGGCGCGGGGCGACCCGGCGACAGGAGAACAGTGATGAGCGACGACAAGGATACCGCCAACGGCGGAACGGCGCAGGAGAAGTCGTTCTTCGAGCGCGCCCAGGAAGCGATCGAGAGCGCGGTCGAATCGACCGTGGAGGCGGTCAAGGAACATCCCCTCGCCGCCAGCGCGATCGCGGCCGGCGCCGCCGCCGCGGTGGCCGGCGCCGCCTATGGCGCGAGCAAGCTGCTCGACAAGGACGACAACGAGGATGCCGACGGCTCGGTCAAGGGCTGATTGGCTCCATCTATTCACACCCGTCATGCCGGACTTGTTCCGGCATCCACGGTCCCGCAGGCACCGACGCCTTTGCCTTTTGCGGAACAGTGGACCCCGGAACAAGTCCGGGGTGACGCGGGGGTGATTGCTGAAAACACGCCCCTTGCCACCGCATCGTTACGGCATTAGCCCTCTGCGATGACAGTAGCATCCGACATCGTCGCCGAACTCGACCGGCTCTATCGCGCCTCGGTGGCGCGCCTCCAGGCAGCCCTTACCGCTTATATCGCCGACGGCATCGCGCCGGATCCCGCGATGCGCCAAGACGGCAGCTTCGCCTATCCCGACATCCATTTGCGGTATCGCGGCGGCGGCGAGAGTCGCCCGGCCCCGATGCGCTCGTTCGGGCGCCTCGTCACCGAAGGCGAATATCGCATCAGCGTGACCAAGCCGTCGGTGTTCGCCGACTATCTCACCGAACAGCTCACCTTTCTGATCGAGGATTACGACGTCGAGGTCTTCGCCGCCACCGGCCGCCAGGAAATTCCCTTCCCCTATGTCATCGACCCCGGCCACGCGCTGAGCCTCGACGAGGTGTCGGCGGTCGACCTTGCCCGCCACTTCCCGGCCACCGAACTCAAGCATATCGGCGACGAGATCGCCGACGGCCTCTATGTCGTGCGCAAGGAGGATGGCGAAAAGATCTACCCGCTCGCGTTGTTCGACGGCCTGCGCACCGATTTCTCGCTCGCCCGGCTGCGCCATTACACCGGCACGCCGCCCGAGCATGTCCAGCGCTACGTGCTGTTCACCAACTATCATCGCTATGTCGACGAGTTCGTCCGCTGGGCCGCCGGCCAGCTCGGCGAGGGCAGCCGCTTCACCGGCGTGTCGGGCGCCGGCGGGGTGATGATCCGCGCCGGCGACGATGTCGAGGCGGTGCTCGCCGACAGCAGCGCGTGGCGCCGCCACCAGATGCCGGCCTATCACCTGATGGCCGACGACGGCACCGGCATCACGCTGGTCAATATCGGCGTCGGCCCGTCCAACGCCAAGACGATCTGCGACCATCTCGCGGTGATGCGCCCCGAGGCGTGGATCATGATCGGGCATTGCGGTGGCCTGCGCCCGAGCCAGCGCATCGGCGACTATGTGCTCGCCCACGCCTATCTGCGCGACGATCACATCCTCGACGACGTCCTGCCACCCGAAATCCCGGTCCCCGCGATCGCCGAGGTCCAGCAGGCGCTGGCGCGTGCGGCCGAAACCGTGTCGGGCCAGAGCGGCGAGGAATTGAAGCGCCGCCTGCGCACCGGCACGATCGTCACCACCGACGACCGCAACTGGGAACTGCAATATTCCCGCTCCGCACTCCGCTTCTCGCTGAGCCGCGCGGCCGGCATCGACATGGAATCCGCGACCATCGCTGCTCAGGGCTACCGCTTCCGCGTCCCTTACGGCACGCTGCTGTGCGTCTCGGACAAGCCGCTCCACGGCGAGCTCAAGCTCCCCGGCCAGGCCAACCGCTTCTACGAACGCGCGATCAACGAACATATGCGCATCGGCATCGAAACCTGCGAGGAGCTGCGCCGCGAAGGTGCCAAACTCCACAGCCGCAAGCTGCGCGCGTTCAACGAGCCACCGTTCCGGTAGGGGGCGATTTTCACGTTACCGTTACGCAATCTTCTCCCTCGCCCCTCTCTGAGGGGAGAGGGATACTGCAGCTTGGCAGATTGCTGCCTAGCGGAGGTTGGGAGAGGGGTGAGCGGTCGCCATGCGACCGCGCGGCGCAAGCGCGCCGCACACCCCTCTCCCAGCTCCGACTAAGGCCGACTGAAGAAGTCGACCTAAGTCTGCGCAACCCTCTCCCCTGAGTGGAGAGGGAAGAGAAGCGCAGCCAAAGGCACAGGGAAACCCAACCGCTCTCATGCGTTACCCGTGCTTCAGATCACCAAGGAGCACACCGATGGCCACGACCCGCAAAGCCTCGACCGGCAACAAATCCGCGAACCGCGGGGGCGGCAGCACGTCTACCCCGCGCCGCGCCAAGGACGGCACCTTCAAGAAGTCCGGCAACAGCCACTGGGGCACCGCCGCGATCGTCGGCGGGGTCGCCGCGGTGACCTGCGTTTCGCTCGAGAGGCTGCGCGCCAG
>JAZJXZ010000067.1:0-25305 GCA_040390605.1 Pseudomonadota bacterium | reverse complement strand
AGTTTCTTCAGGACCCCCGCATGCATCATTGATGCCGCGGTCGGCGCCGCGGCGACGGCAGCGCTCTTCATGCTGCGCGGCAACAACTGGAGCGACGTCGAGGAACTGCTGTTCGATCACGAAGGCGGCACCGCGCATCAGGCGGATGGCACCGACTCCTCGGCATCGTTCGATGCGCGGATCGCCGACGAAGGAACGATCCCGGCCTGACTCGGTCGATCTGCGTCGCAGCGCTCGTGGTGCTCTGACCACTAGCGCTGCGACATGGCGTACGGTTTTGTACGCATATCCGCCGCCGTCCGATTCGCCCTATTCCAGCGCGATCGACACAGGCGGAAAGACCCCATGATCCAATCCATCGTGCACCCGACCGACTTTTCGCCCGAGGGGCAGGCCGCTTTTGAACACGCACTTTACCTGGCGCTCGCGAATCGTTGCCGGCTCGATTTGCTCCATGTCCATGACCCGCGCACCGACAAGGAATGGGATCGCTTTCCCCATGTCCGCAGGACGCTGCAGCGCTGGGGCCTGCTGCCGGCGGGTGCACAGACAAAGGATATCTTCACGCTCACGGGAATCGACGTGCGCAAGGTCGAGATCAGCGACGTCGAAGCCGGCGACGGCCTGGCGCGCTTCATCCGCGACCACCGCCCGGACCTGATCGTCATCGCCAGCCACGGCCACAACGGCCTCAATCGCTGGCTGAAACCATCGGTGTCGGTCACCGTGGCGCGCGAGACGATCATACCGACGCTGATCTTCGGCCCGCTTTCACGGCCCTTCGTCGATTCGATGACCGGGCGCGTCCATCTCGAATCCATCCTCGTGCCGGTCGATCACACGCCCGAGCCGCAAGAGGCGGTGCTGCACCTTCGCGGGCTGGTCGAGAGCCTCGATGTCGGCGTCGATTTCCTCCATGTAGGGCCCGAGGCGCCGGTGCTGTTCGATGGCCAGAAGGAGCCCTTGGCGGTACGCCGGGTCGATGGGCCGGTCGTCGAGACGCTGCTCGATCAGGCGCGGCAGGCGAGCATGGTCGTCATGCCGATGGCGACACGCCGCGGCCCACTCGACCTCGTCTTCGGCAGCACGACCGACCGTCTTGTTCGTGAGGTGACGTGCCCGGTGCTCGCACTGCCGGCTGTGGCGTAGCAGCGGTTCATGCGAGGTGCCACATTGCGTACCGCGCTTTTCGGTCTCGCCCCGGCTACGCTCGGGCGACAGGAAGTGTCTTGGCCAGCGCGCCACCGGCCCCTTGGTCGACCTACGCGATGCTGGATCGTCCTGCGGTGCATATCGCACTCTGCTTCCTGCGGCATTCACCACCCCTCACATAGAAAGGCGCGGCGGAATTGCGCGAAATTGAGCAGAAACTGGGCGAAGAGCGCTTCGATCATTTTCAGCAAGCCTTCGACCCGTTCGTCGTCGCCGCCGAGGCCACGCGCATGCCGGTCGCGTTCACCAGCGCAAGCACCGGGCATCCGATCGTCTTTGCCAATGACAGCTTTCTCAAACTCACCGGCTATCGACGCGCGGAGGTGATCGGCCATCCATTCGCTCGCCTTCTGACAGGGGCCCGGAATCCGGCCAGGCTCAGGCTGGTCGAAGGCGAGTTCCAGGACTCCACCGATACGCTGAATGTCGAATGCCTGCGGAAAGACGGGGGACGCGTCCAGATCGCGCTGCTGGTCGTGCCGGTGCACGACCGACACGGCGCCGTCGTGCAGTATTTCACGTCGCTCGTCGATCTTACGGCGGAGAGGCAACAGCGGCGCAGTGATCGGAGCGCCCTTCACGCGCTTTATCAACAAGCGCCCGACTTCATCGCCTTCACCGAAGGCCCTGACCATCGCTTCACCTTCGCCAATGCCGCGTATCAGCATCTGGTCGGTGACAGGGATTTGCTCGGCCGCACCATGCGCGAAGCCATTCCCGAACTGGCGGCCCAGGAGATTTTGGCGTGCTGTGACCGGGTCTATCGAACAGGCGAGGCATTTGTCGACAGGTGTCTGGCGGTGAAGCTGCAACGCGAAGTGGGTGCGGATATCGAGACACGCTATCTGAACCTGATCTATCAGCCCGTCACGGAACCCGACGGCACCGTCACCGGCATCTTCTGCGAAGGGCATGACGCAACGGAGCAGAAGGCGCTCGCGGATCGCGTCGCGACGCTCCAGGTCGACCTGGTCCACCTGACGCGGTTGAGCGCGATGGGAACGATGGCGGCCACTCTTGCGCACGAGATAACGCAACCGCTCACGGCGATCGCGAACAACGCGGCGGCGTGCAGTCACCTCAACACCTTGCAAGGCGATCATCGCGAACAAATGAAGGGCTTGCTCGACGCTATCACCGTCGCCGCCCATCGCGGGATCCAGGTGATCCGTGAGCTTCGGAAGATGACCGATCGGAACAGATCGCCACGCGATTGTTTCCGGCTGAAGGATGCCGTCCATGAATCCGTCGCGCTCGTCCGCGCCACGGCGTGTGACAACGCCGTGATCGTGGATCGCAGCGCCGGACAGATCGAACTCGATGCGGACCGCACACAGGTTCAGCAGGTGCTGATCAACCTGCTCCGTAACGGCTGCGAGGCGCTCGGCACGGCGGGTGGGCGTGTCACGGTTTCAACGTCGGTGAAACAGAACAAGGTCATCATCTTCGTCAGGGATACCGGCGAGGGCGTCTCGCCGGAGGCAGCCAGAACGCTGTTCCAATGGTCGGATTCGACCAAACCCCACGGCACCGGGATCGGCTTGTCGATCTGCCGGACGATCGTGGAATCCTATGGCGGCGAGCTGTGGCTTAAAGAGACAGGGCACACAGGCTCCTGCTTCGCGTTCAGCCTGCCTCTGCCGTCGAGCCACAAGACCACCGCAAACGTATAGCGATCGCGACGACAGGCCAGTGGTCTCCACCGCAGGGAAAATGCGCGCGGCGGTCGACCTATCGCTGGCCAGCCGACACGTCGCGCGCCCTAAACGCCCCAGCGATACCGCGCGCCCGGCGGCCAGGCGAACAGCATGTCCTCCTCACGCGCGCCGGCGCCGATATTGTGGATCACCAGCCACCCGTTCGGTCCGCGCCGATCGGAGACGATGCCGATATGCGGTATCGCCCCCTGGATCAGGCAGACGAAGATGTCGCCCGGCTGCCATCCGGCGTGATTACCCGGTAGCGGTAGCTGGGCGCCGCGGCGTTTGAACCAGGTTTGCAGATTGGGCACACGGCGGTGGTCGATATTCGGATCAGGTGCGTGAAGTCCCCATTTTTTCGGATAGGCGGAAAAGGCGGCGCGCATGTCGCGATTGACCAGCAATTGAAGATCCTGCTCCAGTGCATCGCGATAGGCGCGCACCAGCACATCGGTGCAAACGCCGCGTCCACGGGGCACGTCGCCGCCCGGAAGGGCCAGTTTACTGTAAGCCGAGTCATAGGTGAGCGTCACGCCCACCTGCCGCCGGGCAGCGGCGATCAGTCTGGTCGCAGCGCTCGGTGTAGCGCTCGCGGAGGCCGGCAGGGTGCATGCGGCACCAAGCCCGACCAGCACCGCGCGGCGGTCGATCGACAGGGCCATGTGCGTTCCCCTGCCCGCCGCCCAAGCGAGACAGGACGAAGGCCCCGCCTCGGCACCTGACCCGGTCATGGCACCCTCACCACCCGCTGGGGTGCCCCTTGTTCTGCTTGTCGAGCCACGCCTTCAGCGGCGCGAAATAATCCACCAGCGCCTGGCCGGAAATCTCGCGGCTGCCGGTGAACACCTGCAGCGCGTCGGGCCACGGTTTCGATTGCCCCATCGCCAGCATCGCGTTCAGCTTCGCGCCGACCTCCTTGTTGCCGTAGAAGGAGCAGCGATGCAGCGGCCCCTTCCAGCCGGCCTGCTTGCACGCCGCCTGATAGAACTGGAACTGCAGCAGCCGCGCGAGGAAGTACCGCGTGTAGGGCACGCTCGCCGGCACATGATATTTCGCGCCGGGGTCGAACCGCGTCTCGTCGCGCGCTACCGGCGGGACGATGCCCTGATAGTGCAGGCGCAGGTCATTCCAGCCCTTCTCGTACCCCGTCGCGGGGATCGCACCGGAGAACACGCCCCAGCGCCATTTGTCGATCAGCAGGCCGAACGGCAGGAACGCCACCTTGTCCATCGCCTGGCGCAGCAACAGACCGATATCCTTGTCGGGCGTCGGCACCTTGGCGGGATCGAGCAACCCGATCTGCACGAGATAATTGGGTGTTATCGAGAGCGCGACGAAATCACCGATCGCCTCGTGGAAACCGTCATTGGCGCCATTCTCGTAGAGGAACGACTGCCCCTTGTACGCGCGCTGATAATAATTGTGGCCGAGCTCGTGGTGGATCGTGACGAAGTCGTCGGCATTGATCTTGAGGCAGGTCTTGACGCGGATATCGTCCTGATTGTCGATGTCCCAGGCCGAGGCGTGGCAGATCACCTCGCGGTCGCGCGGCTTGGTGATCTGCGAGCGCTCCCAGAAGCTCGGCGGCAACTGCGGGAAGCCGAGCGACGAGTAGAATCCCTCCCCCGCTCTGACCATCTTGACCGGATCATAGCCCTTGGCCTGGAGCAGCGCCCCGGTGTCGAAGCCGAGATCGCCGGCACCGGGCGGGGCAACGAGATCATAGATATTGCCCCATTCCTGGCCCCACATGTTGCCGAGCAGGTCCGCGCGGATCGGGCCCGTTTTGGGCTGCACCCCATCGCCATACTTCTCGTTGAGCTTCCAGCGCACATAGGTGTGCAGCGCGAGGTAGAGTGGCTCGACCTGCTTCCACAATTTGTCGGTCATCGCCGCGAACTGATCGGGCGTCATGTCGTAGCCGGCGCGCCACAGCGCCCCGGTGTCGGCATAGCCCAGCTCCCGCGCGCCTTCATTGGCGATCGTCACCTGCCGGGCATAGTCGCCGCGCATCTGCGCCCCGACATTGTCATGCCAGCTGGTCCACATCTCCTGCAGCCTGGCCGGATCGCGCACCGTGCCCATCGCCGCCTCGATATCGCTGCCGTTGATCGGCTTGCCGTCGAGCGTGCCGCGGCCCTTGCCATATTCGGACGACATGCGCGTGACGATCGTCGCCAGCTCGTCAGCCGCGCCCGCCCGGGCCGGCGCCGGCAAGGTGATGCCGCTGCGCAGCAGGTCGATCTTGCGCTTGGTGTCGAACGACAGCCCCGGCACATTGGCATATTTCGCCGCCTCGGTGGCGAGCTGCACCTGCAAGATCGTTTGCCGCGCGCCGGCCTGCGCGGCAAGCGCGTCGGTGTCGTCGGTGATGAACGTCGCGTTGACCCAGGAGATGCGATTCACATCGACCGACAGCGGCGCGAGCTGCGCCTCGGCCGAGGCGACGAAGGCATCGGCATCCCGTGCGGTAAGCGCCTTGGCGGGCGCGGCGGGAGCGGTCTGGGCAGAGGCCGGCGCGACGGCAAGCGCCATCGCCAGCGCGGCGAGCGAGGTGGTGAGACGGATCATGGAATATCCCTGCGGATTATCGTTATCGATGGCGCAGACTGTGCCCGTCGCGCAGGGGCGTCAAGCGGCGAGGAAGTCCGCGATCGCCTGTCCCAGCTCGGGCCTGGTCACCGCGCTCATATGGTTGCCCGGCACCGCGCGGAACGTGCCGTGTGGCAGTAGGTCAGCCAGCCCGGCGGCCGAGCCGTTGTCGTCGTCCTGATCGCCCGAGACCACCAGCGTCGGCGCCGTCATATGCTCGAGCGCCTCGACCGGCGTATCGACGAAGGTGTCGAGCACGCGCAGCAACGCGACCGGATCACCCTTGGTGGTCTTGAGGAACGCCTCTGTCATCCATTCGCTGGTGCCGCGCTCGAAGCTGCCGAGATTGGTCAGCACCTGGCGAAAATAGCCGCCGCGCCCGGCGGTCGAGACGATGCCGGTCAGCCCCATGCCGGACAACACCACGCGCCGCGGCATCGCGCCATTGGCCAGCATCCGCACCGTCGTACGCGCGCCCAGCGAATAGCCGCCGAGATCATAATCGGTCAGGCCGAGATGAGAGATCAGCGCCAGCCCGTCGCGCATCAGCGCATCAGGCGGATAAGCCGTCGCGTCGTGCGGTTTGGCGCTGTCGCCGTGCCCGCGCAGATCCGGCATGATCACGCGGAAGCCGCGATCCGCCACCGCCTTTGCATGGCCATAGCGCAGCCAGTTGACCTCGGCGTTGGAGAAATAACCGTGGATCAGGACGACCGGGCTCCCCTCACCCAGCTCGCGCCAGGCGATACGCTCGCCGTCGAAACTGGCGAAATAGTGCGGTTCAGTCGGGGAGCTTGCCAACGGTTTTCATCCAGCGATCAACCAGCTGCTTATGCTCATCGGTGCGCTTCCCCGGCAAGCCCGTCGTGTCGAGCCACGCCTCGTGGCGACTTTCGATGCTGAAATGCGTGGTCGGCCTGAAGCGATACGGATCGTCGAAGCTACCGACCGTCAGGTCGATGTTCGGGCTGCCTTCGACATAGTGGAAGCTGATCGGCGTGCCGCACGCGGCGCAAAAGCCGCGCAGCGCGATCGGCGACGAAGCGTAATAGTCCGGCTCGCGCTCCCAGCCGACCGCGCTTTGCGGCACGTTCTTGAACGCCGCCGCCACGCCGCCGGTGGCGCGCTGGCACATTCGGCAATGACAGAGATACGCGTCGTCGTCCACGATCTCGACGCTGTAACGCACCCGCCGGCACTGGCACCCGCCCGACACTCGTTCCGCGCCCATCCCGATTCACTCCATCTCCGTTTTGCGCAATGACGGTTGCGTGGTTCTCACGCCATAGACCTAGCTTTATATAAGTATGCTTATTATATGCGCAGCTGTGAGTGATACTCTCGGCTTCCTGATTAGCGATGTTTCGCGCCTGATGCGGCGACGCTTCGACGAGCGTGCGCGCCGGATCGGCGTGACGCGCACGCAGTGGCGCACGCTGACGACCCTGGCGCGGCATGAGGGTCTAAACCAGGGCAGCCTCGCCGAACTGCTGGAAGTCGAGCCCATCACCTTGTGCCGCATGATCGACCGGCTGGAGGAAGCCGGGCTGGTCGAGCGCAGGCGCGATCCGGCCGACCGGCGCGCCTGGCTGATCTACCTGACCGCAAAGGCCGGCCCCATCCTCACCCAGCTCCGAGGGCTTGCCGACTCGATGATCGAACACGCCCTCGACGGCATCGCCGATGACGAGCGCAAGCAAATATTCGCGACGCTCGGCCGCATTCGCAACAATCTCAACGACAATCCCGAAGACAAAGAGGCCAACCATGGCTGATGCCGACCCCAAGATCGCCGAGACCAAGGTCAGGGAAATCGCCATCACGCCGATCGAGACGGTCGAATCTCCCGCGACGAAGCGCCGCAGCTGGGGCCGCATCGCGCTGATGGTCAGCGTGCCGCTGCTCATCGCGCTGGTCGGCGGTTATGTGTACCTCACCTCGGGCCGCTATATCTCGACCGACAACGCCTATGTGCGCCAGGATATGATCTCGATCAGCCCCGACGTGACGGGCCGTATCGTCGCCGTCAACGTGCGCGAGAACCAGCGCGTCAAGGCTGGCGACGTGCTGTTCACGATCGACCCCGAACCCTATCGCATCGCGCTGGAACAGGCCGATGCGGCGCTCGCCACCGCGCGGGTGCAAGTCAGCACCATGTCGACCGATACCGGCAGCGCGGCGGCTGACATCGCCAGCGCCAATGCCGACATCGCGCTCGCCCAGGCGACCTATGACCGCCAGGCGGCACTGATGAAGCGCGGGTTCACCACCCGCGCGAGCTTCGATGCCGCGGCCCATGAGGTCGCCGCCGCCAAGGCGCGGCTCGGCACGGCGCAGGCCTCGGCCGCCAAGGCGCGCAGCCAGCTCGGTAGCGGCACCGCCGGCTCCGGCGTGCCCGCCGCGATCCAGGCGGCGATGGCCGAGCGCGACAAGGCCGCGCTGGCGCTCGCCCGTACCGTGGTGCGCGCGCCTAAGGATGGCATCGTCAGTCAGACCAGCCGCCTGCAGATCGGCACGATCACGCCGAGCGGCGTTCCCGCGCTGAGCATCGTCGTCAGCCAGGCGGCATGGGTCGAGGCCAACTTCAAGGAAACCGACCTCAACCATATGGCGGTCGGCCAGCCCGCCGAGGTCAGCCTCGACGCCTATTCGGGCATGAAGGTGCGCGGTCATATCGCCAGCATCGGTGCCGGCACCGGTTCGGAATTCTCGGTGCTGCCGGCACAGAATGCCAGCGGAAATTGGGTCAAGGTCACGCAGCGCGTTCCCGTGCGTATCGCGATCGACGGCACGCCTGCGCGGCCGATGATCCCGGGCCTGAGCGCCGAAGTGTCGATCGACACCAAACCCCATGGCTGAACCCGTCACGGGCCAAGCGTTGCTGCCGGTGCGGCACCGCTGGCTCGTCACCATCGGCGTGATGGGCGCGATGGTGATGCAGATCCTCGATACCACGATTGCCAACGTCGCCCTCCCCAAGATGACGACGAGCCTCGGCGCGACCAACGACACCATCACCTGGGTGCTGACCAGCTACATCATCGCCACCGCCATCGCGCTCCCGGCGACCGGCTGGCTGAGCGACCGGCTCGGCTCGCGCAACCTGTTCCTCATCGCGGTCGGCGGCTTCGTCATCGCCTCGATGCTGTGCGGCACGGCGATCAGCCTCGAGGAAATGGTGCTGTTCCGCGTCTTCCAGGGCATATGCGCGGCGTTCATCAATCCGCTGTCGCAGACCGCAATGCTCGACATCAACCCGCCCGAGCGTGCCGCCAAGGCGATGTCGGTATGGGGCATGGGCGTGATGGTGGGGCCGATCCTGGGACCGGTGATCGGCGGCTGGCTGACCGAAAGCTATAACTGGCGCTGGTGTTTCTATATCAACGTGCCGGTCGGCGCGATGACCTTCGCCATTATGTGGTTCCTCCTCCCCTCCCGGCCCAAGGTGAAGCGCACCTTCGATGCAGTCGGTTTCGGTTTCATCGGCATCTCGGTCGCCGCCTTCCAGCTGATGCTCGACCGCGGGCAACAGGCCGACTGGTTCAGCAGCTGGGAAATCCGCATCGAGGCGATGATCGCGCTGGCCGCGCTGTGGATCGCGCTCGTCCATCTTTCGACCGCCGACAAGCCGCTGTTCGACCGGCATTTGTTCAGGAACCGCAACCTCGTTGTCGGCATGTTCTTCATGATCGTGATCGGCATCTCGACCATGGCGCCGATGGCGCTGCTGCCGTCGATGCTGCAGCAGCTGTTCGGCTACCCCGTGGTCGACACCGGCCTGATGATGGCACCGCGCGGGGTCGGGGTGCTGTTCACCATGTGGCTCGGCGGGCAGCTCATGGGCAAGATCGATACGCGCTACATGGTGATGGTCGGGCTGGTGATCTTCGCCTACTCGCTGCGCCAGATGGCCGCATGGTCGCTCGAAATGGATTATTGGCCGGTGATCATCAGCGGCTTCGTCCAGGGCCTCGGCATGGGCCTGGTGTTCATGCCGCTCAACAGCCTGGCCTTCGCGACGCTCGACGGGCGCTACCGCACCGACGGATCGAGCCTGCTCAACCTGATGCGCAGCATCGGCCAGTCGGCGGGCATCTCGATGGTCACCGTACTGCTCGCCCGCAACATCCAGCAGAGCCATTCCGACCTCGCATCGCATGTCACCAGGGGCGCGGTGCCGGGGCTCGATCTCGGCGCGCTGGACCGCTTCGGCGCCTTGTCGGACAGCGTGTTCGCGATGGCGGACGGCATGATCAACAAGCAGGCCGCAATGATCGCCTATATCGACGACTTCTATCTGATGGCGTGGATATCGGTCCTCGTCCTGCCGCTGGTGCTGCTGCTCAGAAAGCCCAAGGGCAAGGTCGAGGTTATCCACGCCGAATAGCCGTCAGCCGAGCAGGATCGCCACGAAATCGGCCGGCGGGGCATTCTCCTCGAAGCTCGGGATATCGTTCGCGATCGTGATCCAGGGCTGTTTGCGCCCGACCCAGATATGCAGCCGCGGCTCCAATCTGTCGCTCGCGTCGAGCGTGCCCGCTCGGAGCACGACGTAGCCCGGCAGGCGCGTGTTGGTGTTCCACAGCCGGCTGTGACAAACGCCGCAGAAGTGGTGCGTCGATGTCGCGCCGCTGTCGGTGTCATAGGCATAGTCGACGACCGGCCCGGTCGCCGCCAGCGCGTCGGCCGGCGCGACGGCCTGTTGCGAGAAGGCGCTGCCCGACCAGCTCTGGCAATAATGGCAGTGGCAGCAATAGACCGGCGGCATCGCATCGACGGTCAGCGTGTAGCGGCATGCGCCGCAGCGGCAGCCGCCTTCGAGGGTCATCGCCATCTCGGCACCGCCGCCAGCACCGCGCCGATCAACGCCATCGCCATGTCCTTCTGCGCATCCCACGGGTCGCCCTGCTGGCCATTATAGTCGGCGGCCATTTCCGGCGCGACGATGATGGTGAGCAGCCACTCGAAGATTTCGTACAGCGCGCTCACCAGCCCGACGAACAACAGCGCATTCCACAGCGCCGCGCGGCGCGAGGCGCCGGTGTAGCGCTGTGCCAGCTCGGCATAGACCGGCACCGCCAGCACGCCGAACATCAGATGGACCAGGCGATCGAACTCGTTCCGCGCCAGCCCGAAGACCTCGCTGACCGTGTGACCGGTGAGAAAATGGCTCCATGCATCGTATGGCACGTTCGAATAAGTATAGCGTCCCGCGAGCGTGTGAATCAGGATGAAGACGGTCGCCGCCGCGACCGCGCCGTCCGAGAGCGGCCAGCGCCGCAGCAGGAACGGCGCCGCGAGCAGCAGCACCAACGTCGGGATGTGCTGCAGCGGCGCGATATCCGGATAGGGCTGCGCGATGTTCGCCAGCACCAGCGCGGCTGCCAGCAGCGCCAGCATGACGCGCTGGCGCGCGGAAAGCGCGCGCCAGGCGGTCAGCAGGGTCAGGCCGCCTTTTTCAGGTGGCGACGGCCGAGCAGTTCGGCGATCTGCACGGCGTTGAGCGCGGCGCCCTTGCGCAAATTGTCGGAGACGCACCACAGCGACAGGCCATTGTCGACGGTGGAGTCCTCGCGGACGCGGCTGACGAAGGTGGCATAGTCGCCGACGCATTCGACCGGCGTGACGTATCCGCCGTCCTCGCGCTTGTCGACGAGCATGATGCCGGGGGCCTCGCGCAGGATGCGCTGCGCCTGGGCGGCAGTGATCTCGTTCTCGAACTCGATGTTGATCGCCTCCGAATGGCCGACGAACACCGGCACGCGCACGCAGGTCGCGGTGACCTTGATCTTGCGATCGAGGATCTTCTTGGTCTCGACGACCATCTTCCACTCTTCCTTGGTCGAGCCGTCGTCCAGGAAGCTGTCGATGTGCGGGATCACGTTGAAGGCGATCTGCTTGGTGAACTTCTTCGGTTCCGCCGGGTCGCCGACGAAGATGTTGCGGCTCTGCTCGAACAGCTCGTCCATGCCCGCCTTGCCCGCACCCGAGACCGACTGATAGGTCGCGACGACGACGCGCTTGATCTTCGCGAAGTCGTGGAGCGGCTTGAGCGCGACGACCATCTGTGCGGTCGAGCAGTTGGGATTGGCGATGATATTCTTCTTCACATAGCCGGCGATCGCCTCGGGATTCACCTCGGGCACGATCAGCGGCACATCGGGGTCCATGCGGTAGAGCGACGAATTGTCGATCACCGTGCAGCCCGCCGCGGCGAAGCGTGGGGCGTGGATCTTCGTCGCGTCGGAGCCGATCGCGAACAGCGCCATGTCCCAGCCGGTCGGATCGAAATTCTCGATGTTCTGGACTTTGAGGGTTTTGCCGGAATCGCCGAAATCGATGACCTCGCCCTGGCTGCGCGACGAGGCGACAGCGGCGATCTCCGCGACGGGAAACTGGCGCTCGGCGAGAATGTTGAGCATTTCGCGCCCGACATTGCCCGTCGCGCCGGCGACTACGATCCGGTAACCCATTTCAAACTCCGATTTCACTCTGCGCGGCGGCCCATAGCGCCACCGCGCCCAACTGGCCAGAAAGCTTTACTTTGTCGGGGCTCCTTGGGTCGGCTTGTTCTTCACCTCCCGGTCGAGGAAGTTGAGGATGGTCGTCCAGACATGCTCGCTGATCCCCGGGCCCGCGACGCGGTGGGTGTAGCCGGGGTAGAACATCATCTCGAACGGGCGGGCGTGCTTCTGCATCTCGGCGGCGAAGGCGGTCGAGTTTTCGAACACGACATTGTCGTCGGACATGCCGTGCACGAGCAACAGCGGGTCGCTGATCTTCACCGCGTCGCCGAGCGCGTCGGACGTGGCATATGCCGCGGCGTCCTTGTTGGGGTCGCCCATGTAGCGCTCGGTGTAGTGGGTGTCGTAGAGTTCCCACTTCGTCACCGGCGCGCCGGCGACACCGGCGGCGTAGAGGCCCTGATTGGCCTCGAGCATCTTGAGCGTCATATAGCCGCCGTAGGACCAGCCATAGATGGCGATCTTGCCGGGATCGACGAAGGCCTGGCGCTTGAGCCATTCGGCACCGGCCCGCTGGTCGGCGACCTCGACGCCGCCCATGGCGCGGTAGATGTGATCCTCGAACGCCTTGCCGCGGTTGTAGGAGCCGCGATTGTCGATCTGGAAATAGATCCAGCCCTGAGACACGAGATACTGCGCGAGCGGGTTATGCCAGCCGCGCGTGACCTGCTGGCCGGTGCCGGGGCCGCCATAATGTTCGAAGAACACCGGGTATTTCTTGCCCGGCACGAGTGTCGGCGTGATCATCGAATAATAAAGATCGGTGCCGTCGGCTGCCTTGATCGTGCCGAAGGTCGTCGCCTGGTGCGCCTGGAGATAGGGGTAATAGGGATGGCCCGGCACGACGGCGTTCTGGTTGACCCATGACAGGCGCTTGCCGGTGGTATCGGCGAGATAGGTCTGTGCCGGCTGACTGGTGTTCGACCGCGTGACGATGACGCGGCTGGCGGCATCGTCCATCGTTGCATGGTTCCACCAGCCGAGCTCGGTCAGGCGGGTGATCGCGCCGGGATGGGCGATGTCGACAGAGTAGAGCTGCTGGGCGAGCGCATCGTCCTTGTTGCCGAGAAAATAGACCTTGCCGCGCGGCTGGTCGACCGCGACGATATCGGTGACGACCCAAGGGCCCTTGGTCAGCTGGGTCCACTTGCCGTGGTTGAAGCGGTAGACATGGCCATAGCCGTCGCGCTCGGAACGCCAGATCAGGCTGCCGTCCTTTTGCGGGAAGACATCGGTGAGGTTGAGCCAGCTGCGCGCGCCGGACTTTTCGGTGAACAGCACGGTCGCCTTGCCGGTGGCCGGGTCGACCGCGAGCATGTCGAGCGTCTTCTGGTCGCGGCTCTGGCGCTGGACGAGCAGCGTCTTGCCGTCGGCGGTCCAGTCGACGCGGGTGAGATAGATGTCGGGGTTGCGGCCGAGATCGACCTTCACCTGGCCGGTGCCGTCGGCGTTCATGACATAAAGCTCGGCCAGCACATTGGGCGTACCGGCGGCGGGGTAGCGTTGGTTATAGATCTTGGTCCCCTCGGCACCGATCGCAGCGCGGGTGACGATGCCGACCGGCGCCTCGTCGAAACGCTCGACCGCGATGCGCGCGTCGTTGGGCGACCACCAATAGCCGGTGTTGCGCTTCATCTCCTCCTGCGAGACGAACTCGGCCTCGCCCCAATGGACGGTCCCTGCCCCGCCCGTCGTCACGGCGCGTGCCGGACCGCCGGCGAGCGGCTGCACATAGAGGTTCTGGTCGCGCACGAAGCTGACGAAACCGCCGCGCGGCGACACGATCGGGTTGAGCTGGCCGCCGGGCTGGTTGGTCAGGCGCGTCACCTTGCCGTCGAGCGTGGCAAGGTAGAGGTCGCCATCGATCGGCACGAGCAGCGACTTGCTGTCGGGTGCCCAGTCATAGGTGACGATGCCCTTTTGCCCGCCGATGCGCGCGCGCTCGCGCTGCATCTTCTCGGCCTCGGACAGTTCGGCGCCGGTGCCGGCCTGCTTCGAATCGACCAGCATCCATTCGCGACCAGTGCGGGTATCGAGCGCCCACAGGTCGAAACGCTCCTTCTCCTCCGGGCGCGGGCGCAGCGAGGTGAGCAGGGTGCCGTCGGGCGACAGTTTCAGGGCGCGCGGTTGCGGGCCAGCAAGATCGGGGCTGGCGAAGACGCGCTTGAGTGTCAGCGGCTGCGAGGCGGTGTCGGCGGCGGCGACCGGCGCCGCCGTGCCGGCGCCGGCAGGATCAGCGGCCATTGCGGGGGCGGCCAGGCACGCGAGCGCAGCGCCCGCGAAAAGCCAGGTCTTCAACATCATCCATCTCCAGTCCCGATTTCTTTCCGCCCGGCGAATGCGGGCGCGAGATGCGGCACTTATCGCGGTGGTCTGGCGCGGCGTAAAGGGTGGCGAGGGTTCGACGCCCGGTTGGATCGCGTGGGAGACGACCCGCAAGTATCGGCCAAGTCGCGAAATCAAGGCACGCAAAGTATTCGACCCCTTTTGACGACCGACGGGGGGGTATGTTCGATATTGTGTGCGGCGTGCGCCGGCGAAGACGACGCGCCGATCGGCCCGGCGAATCCAACGCCGTCTTCGCCGCACGATCGTCGCGCTATCGCCCAACATCCGCCGCGCAGACTGGCCAACTACTCGACCCTTTATGAGGAACCGTGGTTATTTTCATTCGCTTCATTGTCGTCACTCGCCGCGAAGATCGCCGTTTTCCCAACACCGCGTCGGGTGAGCGCAACGGTCGACGACATCATGCGCGCTGCTGGCGATCGCGTGAATCAGGTCGCGCAAACGCCCGAGGCGGACGCGCATTCGCTATGCGAAGGGTCGCGCATCATCGGTTCGCGGAGGGCGCGACGGAATTGAGCACGATCGCGAAATTCAGCGCCTTGTTCGACCACAAGTGGGAACAATATGCGGACGCGAAATGCGTCTTGCGAGAGAATGACCCGGACTCCGTCCGCCCGGGGCGGCGGGGCGTACTAGCAATGCACTACAACCGCTTCCCATAACGCGGCTGATAGTTGCGAGCGGTCTCAGCTGACGTCAGTTGCGCAGGCTGTCAGGCACCACGCCGCCATTTTCGGCCAGCTTGGCGATCACCGCCTTGTGCAGCGCGATATTCTGTTCCGCGGTGCCGGGATCGCCGGCATGGACACCCAGCTCGTCGGCCAGTTCCTTGCGTGCGCTGAGGCTCGAGTCGAGATCGAGCAGGGTGAGCAGGTCGACGATCGATGTCTTGTAGTTGCCGCCACCGCCCTTCATCTCGGCCATGGCAGTGAGCACTGCGCCGACATCGACCTGTCGCGGTGCGGCCGGCGTCGCTGCGGGGGCAGCCGGCGCGGCGGCTTCCGCTGCGGCGGCGGGCGGCGGGCTCGCCGGGGTCGCACTCTCGTGATGGAAAATCTTGTCCATGATGCTGCCGAAGATGCTCATGTCGTCGCTCCAGTGAATCGAGGGTTGCGCAAATCGCTCCGACTGAACGCAGCGCCAACGATAAGGGTCCGTAACGAAATAGCGGGCGCGCCAGGCGGTTGTCAGTCGCCGCCAATCGGAACACGCAGGCGACGAGGCAAACCAGCGCGAAGCGTCCGTCAGGCTGTAATGGAGTGGGAACCTGTCCCCGCGCCCGGTCGTTGTGGGATGCGGCGATATGCGCCGCAGGAGATTGGACCGATGAACCGAGCAACCGTGGTGCTTGCCGCCACCGCCGCGATCGCGCTGTCGTCATGCGGCCCCAAGGCCACGACGACCAACACCGTCACGACCGACACGAGCATGTCGACGGCCGACACGACGATGACCAACAGCGCTGGCGCGATGAATGCCGCTGCGCCGATGGCGAGCGCGGCACAGACCTTCGTCAACACCGCTGCGGCGAGCGACGCGTTCGAGATCGCGACCTCGAAGCTGGCGCTGGAAAATTCGACATCGGCGGCGATCAAGAAATTCGCCAACCAGATGATCACGGCACATGAAGGGTCGACCGCGAAGCTCAAGACGGTCACCGCCGGTCTGTCGCCGGCGCTGACGCCCGATCCCACGCTGACGGCGGACCAGCAGACCAAGCTCGATGCGATGAAGGCAAGCAAGGGCAAGGATTTCGACACCGCCTATATCGCGGCGCAGCAGGGCGGCCATCAGCAGACGCTCGACATGCTCAAATCCTATGCCGCGAGCGGCGACGTGCCGGCGCTCAAGGATTTCGCCTCGGGCCTGGTGCCGACGGTAACGGCGCACCTCAACATGGCCAATGCGCTGAAGTGATTTGGCAGCAGGTGCGGCAAGCCCCAGGTCTCGCCGCACCTGCTGCTCCCTTGGCCGTTCAGTCGCGGGCTATGCGCCACGTGACGGGAACGCGCCCGCCGCCGGGCGCCCGGCCGGTCATATCGGCCTCCAGCGGCAGGTCGAGCGCCTGGGCTTCGCGGACGAGTGACCAGTCGAGATCGCTCAGTCGCGCCTTGATGCGGTTGACATAACCATGGCCGTTGAGGCGTTGCCACGAGAGATAGACGAAACGCTCGTCGCGTGGACCGCTGGCGAATGGCCCTGTGGAAACGGGCGTTTCCGGGTCGGGGCCAGCCTTTACCGTCAGGGTAAAGTCGAAGGCGAGCTTGCCGTCGTCGCGCGGCGTACCCGCGTAAATCTGGTCCTGTTTGTCCTGCAGGCCAAAGCGGTAGGCGCTGCCATCCGCGTGACGCGGCGTCGTATCACCGGTGATCAGACGCATTCTGACGCGACCACTGCCCGCTGCCATCGCCTTGCTCCTGTCTGGCTCACATGAGAAAGCGGAAAAGCGATGGCGGCGTCAATGCGCCTGGGCTGCGGGGCCATCTTGGCCATTGCTGCTGGCGACCACGGATCCTAGCAAGAATCGGCATGAAGAATGTCGCCAGCAAGCTTGCACGGATCATCTCCTGCTCGACCCTGGCCGCGCTGGTGCTCGTTCCCGGTCCAGCTGTGGCGAAGGCCGGGCGGATCGCGCTCACCTTCGACGATCTGCCGGCACTGACGATCCTGCCCAGCCAGCCCTATGTCGACTATCTCAACGCGACGATCCTGCGCAAATTGCGCCGCCACCATCTGCGCGCCACCGGCTTCGTCAACCAGGGCAAGGTCGACGAACTGGTGCGCGAGCGGCAGATCGCCGATCTCGACCGCTGGCTCGATGCCGGCATGGACCTGGGCAACCACACCTTTTCGCACGATTCCGCCAACGCGCTCGGCGCGAGCGCCTATATCGCCGACATCGTGCGCGGCGAGCCGGTGATCAGGCAGTTGCTGGCGCGACGCGGCCGGAAGATCCTGTGGTTCCGTCATCCCTATCTCGAGACCGGCTATCCCGCCGCGACGCAGCGCGAGATCGATACGTGGCTGGCAAGCCACGGCTATCGCATCGCGCCGGTGACGATCGATGCCGATGACTGGGAATTCGCCGAACCCTATGACGATGCGATCGCGCGGCGAGACACGGCCGCGCAAAGGCACATCATGGCGGAGTATCTCGCCTATACCGCCAAACGGATCGACTGGGCGCGGCGCAGCGCACATGTCCTGTTCGGGCGCGATATCGCCCATGTCATGCTGCTGCACTGTACGCGGCTCAACGCCGATGCGCTCGACGACATTGCGGCGCTGTTGCGCCGGCAGCATCTGCGCTCGGTCGGACTGGCGGAGGCGCTGCGCGACCCGGTCTATCGCGAGCGCGATCGCTATGTCGGCAAGGACGGGATCGACTGGCTCGAACGCTGGGCGATCGATCGCCATCGCGACCTGCCCGACGCCGGCAACGAAGATCCGCCGGCCGACATCAAGGCGGCCTATGACCGGGTCGACAACGACCAGCGATAGGGTGGAGCCGAGGCGTTCGCCCCACCCTCGGTAGCAGCCATCGGGTCGCCCGTCGCCAAACGGCCAGGTGCGGGATAAAGGGCGCCGCGTGACTGCAAGAGGATCGTCGATGCGTTTGTTTCTCTCTGCCCTGTTCGTGATGATGCTCGGCGCCGCCGCGCCCGCTCCGCCACGCGAGCCGCCCGTGGTACGCGTGCGGCTGGACACCACGGCCGGCGCGATCACCCTGGCGATCGACGTGCGGCATGCGCCGAAGACGGCGGCCAACTTCCTCGCTTATGTCGATGACGAGCGGCTCGATGGGACGCGTTTCTACCGCGCGGCGCGCACCAGACAGGCGGGTATCGGCTTCATCCAGGGCGGCATCGACACCGACGCGCGGCGACGGCTGGAGCCGGTCGAGCTCGAACCGACGAGCAGGACGGGGTTGCGTCACATCGTCGGCGCGATCTCGATGGCGCGTTATGGCAGCCCCAATTCGGGAACCGGCAATTTCTCGCTGCTGACCGGCCCGCGACCCGACATGGACGCGCGGCCCGGCTATCAGGGCTATGCCGTGTTCGGGCGCGTGGTCGGCGGGATGGACGTGGTGAAGCGCATCCTGGCGATGCCGACCAGCCCCGGCGGCGAAGGCGCGTTCAAGGGCGAACTGCTGATGCGGCCCGTCGTGATCACGCGGGCGGTGCGGCTGGATGGGACGCCGAAGCCGACGGGCCATGTGAAGGTGTGGAAGTTGTTGTCGGGCATCTGATCTGGATCGCCGCTGCCCTGGTGGCGGTGGCGCGTTCCGCCGCGTGCGGCGTGAACCTTTGCCCGAGGCTACTCGTTTGCCGATGAGATGATGCTCGATCACGGGAGAAATGCGATGAGCGACAAACCTGCGACCCGGCCCGACATCCCGCCCGAAAATGGCAAGCGCGCCTCGTTCGACCCTGCTACCGGCGCGGTGCACGGCAGCGGTTCCGGGGCCGGCGGCGGCAATCCGGGGGAGGATTTCGACAGCGACTCCGCTGCCGGCGACGGTCCCCTGCCCCCACAGCCCGACCGCTAGCGGCGCGTGTCCGACGCGGCCCCGGAATCACGTGCCTCGGCAACCGGCGAGGTGCCCGGACAGGCGCGCGCGATCGCACCGGCTTTCTTCGCCCGTGACGCGGTAGGTGTCGCGCGCGCGCTGATCGGCGTCGGGGTCTATGTCGACGGCGTGGGCGGCATCATCGTCGAGACCGAAGCCTATGATAAGACCGACCCCGCGTCGCACGCCTTTCGCGGGCCGACGGCGCGGAATGCGTCGATGTTCGGGCCGCACGCGCATGCCTATGTCTATCGTTCCTACGGCCTCCACTGGTGCATGAATTTCGTCTGTTTGCCGGGCAGCGGCGTGTTGATCCGCGCGATCGAGCCGCGGGTCGGGCTCGACGCGATGATGGCGCGACGCGGCGTTTCCGAGCCGCGCCTGCTTTGCTCGGGGCCGGGGCGACTGTGCCAGGCGCTGGGGGTGGATCGCTCGTTCGACGGTCTGCCGCTGGATGCGCCGCCTTTCGCCCTCGTCGAAAGCGATGCGCCCGCCGTAGTGACCAGCGGGCCGCGGATCGGGATCACGCGCGGCGTCGAAACGCCGTGGCGGTTCGGCGTGAGGGGTTCGCGATTTTTGAGCAAGCCGATCTAGCGCCTGCTTGCCGGCAACGGTCGTGCGCGACGTTCGTTGTCTTGCCGATCCCAGCCGCGAGGACAGTGAATGGATATCGGCAATGCCCTGACCGTGCCGATTGCGCCGATGGAGGCGCGACTGGTCGATGCCCTACCCGAGGATGACGGCTGGCAGTTCGAGCCCAAATGGGACGGGTTTCGCGCCATCGCCGTGCGGCGCGGCGACGAGGCGGTGATCTGGTCCAAATCGGGCAAACCGCTGGGGCGCTATTTTCCGGAACTGGTCGCGCTGCTGCTCGACGTGCCCGAGCGCGATTTCATCGTCGACGGCGAGATCATCCTGCCGATCGCGGGCGCATTGTCGTTCGGCGCGCTCCAGGCGAGGCTGCATCCCGCGGCCAGCCGGATCGCACGACTGTCGCGGGAAACGCCGGCGCAGTTGATGGTGTTCGATATCCTGCGGGAGGATGGCCGCACGCTGGCCGACGAAAGCCAGGCGGTACGCCGCGAGGCGGTCGAGGATTTCCACCACGGCGCGGGCGGGCCGGACCTGCTGTTGTCACCGTGCAGCACCGACGTGACGCAGGCACGCGCCTGGCTCGAAACCGCTGGCGGCGCGCTGGACGGGGTGATGATGAAGCGCCTCGACCTGCCCTATCTGGGCGGCGAGCGGGCGATGGCCAAGATCAAGCAGCATCGATCGGCGGACTGCGTGATCGGTGGCTTTCGCACCACGCCGGACGGCAGCGGCGTGGCGTCGCTGTTGCTCGGGCTGTACGATGACGAGGGGCGGCTCGACCATGTCGGCTTCACCTCGGGCATCGCGGCCGCCGAACGCGTACGGTTGCTCAAGCTGTTGTCGCCGTCGATCGCGGCGCCCGGCTTCACCGGCAAGGCGCCGGGCGGACCGAGCCGGTGGAACAACGGCAAGGAGTCGGCATGGAGCCCGTTGCGGCCCGAAATGGTGGTCGAGATACTGTACGATCAGGTCACCGACGGACGCTTTCGCCATGCGACGAAATTGCTGCGCTTCCGGCCGGACAAGCGGCCCGACCAGTGCACGCGGGATCAGCTGGTGCGCGAGATCAGCCCGGCCGAGCTGATCCCGCTGGTCGAGGGCAAACGACCAAGGCGGGCGCGGTAACCGCGCGCCGGTTCACATCCCCCAGACGTGCACGCGCTGCTCGGGCGGCAGGTAGAGCTTGTCGCCGGGCTGGACGTTGAACGCGGCGTACCACGGGTCGAAATTCCGCACGATTCCGTCGACGCGGTATTGATCGGGGCTGTGCGGATCGCTGAGCAATTGCTGACGCACCGCACCTTCGCGGCGCTTGCCCTGCCAGGCGGCGGCATAGGCGATGAAGAAGCGCTGGTCGCCGGTGAAACCGTCGATCACCGGCGGCTCGCCGTGCCGGGAGACGTAGCGGCGATAGGCGGCATAGGCGGTTTCCAGCCCGCCGAGATCGGCGAGGTTCTCGCCCAGCGTCAGCTTGCCCTTGATGTGGGTGCCCGGGATAGGCTCATATTGATCGAACTGGGCGGCGAGGCGATCGGCCTGGACGGTGTATTTCGCCGCCGTTTCCTTGCTCCACCAGTCGTGCAGGCGGCCCTTCTCGTCATACTGCCGGCCCTGATCGTCATAGCCATGGCCCATTTCATGGCCGATCGTGGTCGCGCCCGTCTCGGCATAGTTCACCGCGGGATCGGCATTGGCGTCGAAGAAGGGCGGCTGGAGGATCGCCGCGGGCACGGTGATCTGGTTGAGCGTCGGGTCGTAATAGGCGTTCACCGTCTGCGGCGTCATGTCCCACAGGGTGCGGTCGACCGGGTGCGGGAAGCGCTTCAGCTGAAGCCGCCACTGGAAATCGCCGACCGCAATGGCGTTGGCGAGCGGGTTGGTACGGCTGACCTGAAGGGTCGCATAGTCGATCCAGTTGCGCGGATGGCCGATGCGCGGATCGAAGGTGGCGAGCTTGGCCAGCGCCGCCTTGCGGGTGGGTTCGTCCATCCAGCCGGCATGCGCGATCTTGTCGGCATAGGCGGCGTGCATGTCGTCGACCAGCTCCTGGGCGAGCTGCGCGGTATGCGTCGGCCAGTGATCGGCGACATAAAGCTGGCCGACCGCCTCGCCGAGGCTGCCGTCGAGCATCTGGATACCGCGCTTCCAGCGCGCGCGCTGTTCCGGCACGTCGTTGAGCGTGTGACTGTAGAAACCGAAGCGGGCATCGTCGAACGCCTTGGGCAGCTGGCTGGCGTGATCGCTGACGAAGCGGAAGGTGAGATATTCCTTCCAGGTCGTGAGCGGCACGTCGGCGAGGCGCTTGCCGGCCGCGGTGACGGCGGTGGTCTCGGCAACATCGACTTTCTGCGCGGTGGCCAGGCCCATACCGGCGAGCGTCGGGGCCCAGTTGAACTCGGGCGCAAGCTTCATCAGCTGGGCGCGGGTCATGGGATTGTGCGTGGCGACGGGGTCGCGGCGGCGCTCGGGCGTCCATTGGTCCCTGGCGAGGCTGGTCTCGAGCGCGATGATGCGATCGGCGCGGCCTTCCGCGTCGGGCAGGCCGGCGAGCTGCTGGATGTGCACCATGTAATCGCGATAGGCCTTGCGAAACGCGACATATTTGGCGTCGGTCAGCAGGTAATAATCGCGCGTCGGCAGGCCGAGCCGCGCCTGGCCGGCGGCGGCGGTGTAGCGGGTCGGGTCGTCCTGATCGGTGCTGATGCCGATATTGACCGGCGAGGCGTAACCCGGCTGCATCATCAGCGCGACGAGCTGGTTGCGGGTCTTCACCGCGGCGATGCGGGCGAGATAGGGCTTGAGCGGCGCGAGGCCGCGTGCCTCGATCCCCTTCTCGTCCATCCAGGCGGCATAGGCGTCGCCGATCTTGCGCGCGATCGGCGTGGTCGGATGCGCGGCGACGCCCTCGACCATCTGGCGGACCTGCAGTTCGATTTCATCGGGCAGGTCGTAATTATAGCCGGCGCCGACCTTGTCGGCAGGGATCTGGTGCTCGCGCAACCAGGTGCCCTCGACATAGCCGTAGAAGCCATCGCCGGGTTTGGCGTGCTGGTCCATGTCGGCCATGTCCACGCCCCAGCCGCCGTAGCGCGGATGGCTGGCGGGCTCGGCGGCAAGCAAGAGCGCGGGCGTGAGCAGGGTCGCGGCGAGCAGCATCGGACGGAGCATGAGGGTACCTTCGACGGAGATTGATGGCGGATGCTAGGCCGGGAGGCGCGGCGTCGCCAAGGGGTGCGCCGCACCGCCGGCACGTTACGCGCCCTGTTGTTCATTTTTTCTCCCGATGTTGAAGAAACATGTTGCCCCCGGGCCACAGTGACGGCGGGCCCGCTTGCCCGGGCGGCCCGGTCGGGGCAGCATCCTGGACAGCACCGCGCAGGAACATGCCATGACCCGGGTCGATCGCCGCCAGTTCATCGCCACCGCCACCGCGATCGGCGCGACCATGTTGTGGGCCGGGCGCTCCCCGGCGGCATCGCGGATCGCATGGCACGAACGGCGCGAGCTGTATCCCGAGGGAGTCGCCTCGGGCGATCCCGAGCCGCACAGCGTGATCCTGTGGACACGGCGGCCCTTCACCGGCGTGGAGCGCGCGTCGCTGACCGTGGAGGTCGCGCTCGATGCCGATTTCCGTCGCGTGGTCGCCACGGTCAAGGCGCCGGTGCTGGCGCAAGCGGACTGGACGTGCCGCGTGCTGGCCGGCGGGCTCGCGCCGGCGACGGTCTATTGGTACCGCTTCACCGATAGCGAGGGGAATGGCAGCCGCGTCGGGCGAACGATCACGGCGCCGGCGGAGAGCGACGGGCGGCCGGTGCGCTTCGCCTTCGTGTCGTGCAACAGCGTCAACGAAGGCGCACAGAACGCCTATCGCCGGATGATTTGGGAGGACGAGCATGCGCCGGCCGACCAGCGGCTGGGCTTCGTGCTGCATCTCGGCGACTTCATTTACGAGGTGGTCGAATATCCCGACGAGGTGCCGCACCGTTATTCGCGCACCGTCTACGATCTCGGCCGCATTCCCGATGCGCGCAAGGTGAGCAATTTCCACGTGCCGACCAACCTGGCCGGCTATCGCCACGTCTATCGCGCGCATATCGCCGACCCCGATATCCAGGACGCGCGGGCCTATTTCCCGTTCGTGTGCATCGGCGACAATCACGAATTCTCGTGGCAGGGCTGGCAGAGCTTCATCAAATATGGCGGCAAGGTCGAGCCGGCGCAGCCGCTGCGCGTCGCCGCCAACCAGGCGTGGTGGGAATATATTCCGTCGCGGGTCCACAAGGCGTCGGGCGTCGGGCTGGACCAGTTCGGTCCGCCCGCGGTGACGAAGGCGCCGATCGAGACGTTCGACGACCACGGCTTCGGCACCGAGCCCAACAACCGCATCGCCGTCGGCAGCATGACTGCCTATCGCGCGATGCGCTATGGCCGGCACGTCGACCTGATCCTGACCGACTTCCATAGCTACAAAGCGGCGGACCCAACCGATCGGCCCGAGGCGACGGCGCTCGACTCGGGAGAGTATCCGGTCATCCCGCAGGAATGGATGGAGATCGCCGACGGCGGGAAGGACTATGCCGGCGGCAAGCCGCCCGCGACCATCGCGATCGGCGACAAGACGATCCCCAATCATTGGAAGGACGCGCCCACCTACAGCGTGCTCGGCCGCGAGCAGAAAGCCTGGCTCAAGGACCGGCTGACCCGGTCGACCGCGACCTGGAAGATCTGGGGCGCGACCAACGGCACGCTCGACATGCGGACCGACCCACAGAATCTGCCCGCCGGACTGATCAAGGCGCCGTGGCCGGGCAAGGGCTTCGGGTCGTTCGGCAACGCCGATTTCAGCGCCGCGTTCGCCGAGCGCGCGGAAATCTACGACACCATCCGCGACCACAAGGTGCCGGGCTTCGTCGTCGTCTCGGGCGACCGCCACAGCTTCTGGGCCGGCTATGCCGCGCCGGCTTTACCACCCGCCGGGTTCGATCCCGTAGGTATCAGCTTCATCACCGGGTCGGTCTCCGCGCCGGGGCTCGGCGAGGCGGCCGAATTTTTCAAGGATTCCCCGACACTGCCACTGTACGTGCGCAAGCCGGCGGGCGCGCCGCCCGAGCACACGATCAACCTGACGATCAAGCGCGGGGTGCGCAGCGCGCTCGAATATGCCGCGAGCGGCGATATCGCCAAGGCGCGCGCGCTGACCAACCCCGATGTCGCGCCGCATCTGGAGTTCGTCGACATGGCCGGGCACGGTTATACCGTGGTCAGCGCCGGGCCGGAGGCGATCGACACCGAATTCGTCTGCATCGTCCGCCCGATCACGCGCGCGACCACGCCGGACGGCGGGCCGTTGCGCTACCGTGTGGCACATCGCGCGCGACGCTGGAGCGGCGGGGAGCGGCCGGTGATGGAGCAGCGCGTGATCGAAGGCGACCCCAAGCTTTCCGTGTGAAAGACGAGAAAGGGGCGCGGCAGCTTTCGCCACCGCGCCCCTTGATCTCTGGCCGAAGCCCGCGCGATTACTCGGCGGCTGCGGTGCCCTTGGCCGGACGCGTGTCGCGGCGCTCGGCGATACGCGCCGACTTGCCGGTGCGACCACGCAGATAATAAAGCTTGGCGCGACGCACGGCGCCCTTGCGCACGACTTCGATCGACTCGACGTTGGGCGAGTAGAGCGGGAAGACGCGCTCGACGCCCTCACCGAAGCTGATCTTGCGCACGGTGAAGTTGCTGCCCATGCCCTTGTTCGAGCGCGCGATGCACA
>JAZJXZ010000066.1:0-8334 GCA_040390605.1 Pseudomonadota bacterium | reverse complement strand
TTCGGTCTCCGCACACGATACTGCCGCTGGGCTCGCCTGCCCAATTACAGCGGCATTACGCCGCCCTCCATTCTGACCCGCTCCTGTCGCCTGTTTCCGCTATCCTGCAGCCCAGCCATCTCGTCCAAGCCGAGGCAAAAAAGAGCCGGGACACGATGCCTGTCCGGCACCCTGTCCCGGCGTTTCCGACGCTACGATCAATGCGTGACTGCGAATGCTTCACGCGCCTGTGCTTCGTTCCTGAAGCTGCGCCGCCCCATCAATCCATGCGCGTTGCCATCGCCATCGACGATGCTCACCGCGACGAACCAGCGGCCATCCAACCGCCCGACGATCGCTACCCGATCGAGTTCGAAATTCTCTTCGTCGATGCTCTCATACGCCCCGAGCCAACGTTCCGACGCCCTCGCATCCCACAGGAAATCGCTCTCCTCGGCCTCCAGAAACCGCTGCGCCAGTGCCTCGCCCGCGCCCCGTCCGAACTCGATTTCGAGCCCTGCCACGAGCGTCGCCACCACGCGGTCCGACGCCGCACCAATGGGTTGAAACATGGTCATGATCGCCTCCTTCGCTTGAAATCCTCCTCATTGAGGACAGCCCTCCAAAGACGGGTGGCGGAGCGGCTGTCAGGGCCGCTGGAGGCGAAGCCGGAAGCGCCGCGCAGCGGCGGCGGAGGAACCGATTTTGTTGCGCATGAACGAACAAAAGCGCGTGCGAAGCACGCTCTATCTCGCGGCAAAATTGGAGGGGCCGCCGGCCTTGCACAGCCGCTTCGGCGCCCGTCATGCTGGGCCTTGCCGAGACGAGCCCTCCCACCTCACCGCAGCGCGCTGCCGATCATTGCGTGCCGCCTTGGACCCTTCTTCATCCGATTGTGCGGTATCTGCATTTTGCGAAAAGTCAGTGAATCTGGTATGATACGGTTGACCGTCAGCCGAGTTTCGTCGTCATGGTACAGCGTAAATCCATCGTCATTTCTTCTGTCGTGCTGATCGCAGGATTGGCGATCGGGTTCGTTCTGCGGCCCGTCATCGATCCGCCGACTCCGTCGAGCGTAGGTTCGGGACTCGTCCCGGCTGCGATCGCGGCGCCGCGCGGCACACAGTATTTCGCCGCCAATCTCGATGAAGCCCGCAAGATCATCGCCGCCTGCCGCGATGGTTCGGTTCGAGGTGACGAGTGCGCCCATGCCGGACAGGCTGTTGAGGCTGCGGAAGGCCGCGCGAACACGAAGAGGTTCCTCGGCAGTCGCCCGCACTAATGCACCCCTGATTCTCGGCTAGGGAGAAGTCGAGGTTAAGGCGACGAACAGGCTCGGTGTCCGCGCGTCGGCATCCGTTTGACCGGAAGGCTGCGTTGCGGTCGTGAGGGCAACAAACATGCTGGTCGACAGTCGGGGCGCGGTGCCGGTTACCCTCGGCCGGTCGCCCGTGACCTCGGCAAGATAGGCGCGGGTTTCGCCCGGAAGCGCACGGTCCGACGCCAGATGCGCGGCATAACGGCCAGGACCGGCATTGTAGGCGGCGAACAATCCAGGATAACCGAAACGGTCATACATCGCGCGCAGATAGGCCGTGCCTGCGAGAATATTATCGTGCGGATCATGGGGATTGCCGCCCAGGCCGTGCGCCGCGCGCATCGCCGCCCAGGTCGCCGGCATCAACTGCATCAGGCCAATCGCACCCGCGCGGGACGTGATTGGACGCCCGCCAAGCATGGTCTGGCCACCGCTTTCGGCGCGCATAACCCGCTCGATCCAGGCCACCGGGACGCCGAACCGCGCAGACGCCTCGGCGATCTCTGCCCGCCAGCGATCGACCGGATCGGCGGCGGCGGGGGTCGTGACCAGCAGCGCGACGACAAGCGCGAGCGGTTTCAACGTAGCCACAACGGGGTCGCCTTGCCGATCACATCCTGCGCCAGCGTTGCACCGAAATAGCGCCCGTCGAACGAGTCCGGGGTCTCGGCCATGAGCAGGAAGACCATGCCCGGTCCGAGCCGGATGCACTCCTGCCAAGCGGGCAGCGGACGGCCAACTGCATCGGCGGCACGGCGAATAGCTACCGGTCGGCCGTTGACCGTCACCACACGATCCACCGCGCAGATCGTGTCTCCGGCAATGCCGGCGACGCGCTTCACTAGGGGCACGTTGGAGGGCAGATAGCGGCGGCTCGCGGCCAGGTGCCGCGCTTCGGCCGGTGGCCACGCAATCACCATGTCGCCACGTTTGAGCACCGCGCCGGGCGATACGGAATAGAGGCCGATCGGCGCGCTGGCGCTCGCGTTCCAGACCAGTCGGGGCAGCGGCGGCAGCGCGATCGTGAGGCCGAGGCAGCCGATGCCGGCGCCCAGCAACACGGCGCGGCGGCGCAGTCTTGTGCGGCGTGCACGGGCGGCGCGCAGCGCGTTGCCCCAAGCGAAAAGCGGCAGGTCGCGGCGCTCAACCACGGTCGCCTCCGCGCGCGCGGGCCGCCGACCACAGCTCGATATCGTCGATATGGTAGCGCCAGGTGCGGCCATGCAGGCGGCATTTCGGACCCGTTCCCGTCTGGCGCAGGCGCTTCAGTGTCGAGTAGGCGAGGCCGAGATGAAAGGCCGCCTGCTTGGCAGTGAGGAAGGGGCAGGTCTCGCGCGCGGCCTGCGCGCGTTCGGCGGTATCGTCCATGATTCCAGTCCATCTGGGCCGGTGCATCGTGCGCCGGCTGATGAGCGCGGATTGGATCGATCCGGCCGTCTTCGGCAGGGTCGCAAATCGACCCATGCGATTCCGACCCCCCTTGTTTTAGGGGGCGGCTATGCACCGCGCCGTTGGCGGACGCGGGGTGGTCCGCTCAGTCGGTCGGGTTCCTGAGGCTCGATTTCGTATAAAAGCGGCGTGGGTTGAACCGGGTGGCACGGGCTTTCGTCCGTGCGACGGAAAGCGGACCGTGCAGACGCCCCCGCCTGCAGAGTCCCTCGCGAGCTATGGCAAATCCGGCGTACCGCTTTATGCCCCGCGCCCTTGGCGGACGCGGGGCGGTTCGCTCAATCGGCGGGATTCCAGATGATCGCGAAGGCGTCGTCATCATCCTGCCCGGCGGCGCGGCCGAGGTTGGCGTAGAGTCGGCGCGGGCCGAATTCGGGGGCGGCGAGCGACAGCGACACATAGTCCTTGCCGCTCATTTCGCCGCGCCGGACCCATCCGGCTCCGACCTCGACGCCGGCCGCCGATACGCGATAGTCGGGCTGGGTGTCGCCGGACTTGCGGGTGTTGGGAATGATCTCGATGTCGGTGCGGATCGAGAGCGTCTTGAGCTGGCCCTTGAAGCCTTCTCCTTCGCGAGTGACATAACCGATGGCGGGCATTGTTCGTCTCCTGAAAAGTCGCCCCGAACCGTTTCCGGGCGATGGGCGGACCGGAGGGACGGTCACAGCGGGCCTGCGAACCGGCAGGCCGGAGCGGCAGCGGAGGACCGGAGCCGAAGGCTTATTTGAAGCGAAGCGACCGCGAGGAGCCCGCCCCGGCGGGCGGGGAAATAAGCCGCGCGGCGATGGTTTCGCAGGGTCGCGACCGTCCCAGGTCATGCGCCCGAGGAGCCGAAAACGGTGCGGGGACACGCCGACGGAACGACGATCATGCCGGCTGTGCATCGTTCGCGAGGGATCTGGGCCGGGGGTTGCGCGACCTTCTGATCGCACCGTCAATCGACCGGCATCCACGCACCCGACGGCGCCGTTCCCGCCATCCGGTGGACGGGAAGACGATCGCGGGGCAGGCACGATCTGGCGACTGGCGGAAAAGCCCAAGACTATAGGACGGCTTGTCCCGCTGATCGATCGCGTCGTACCATCGCAGCTCCGCCGCGCTTCCCAGGAGCGCGTCCGCGCTGCGGTCGATGGCGGCACCGGTCGGCTGGCGAGCAACTCAACGGTCGGATCGGGGGATCGGGGGATCAGCGGAGCGGTACGTCCAAGCCGCCTTCTCGAGGAAACTGGCCTGCTTTGTCCATTATCTACTGCGGCGATTCTGCTTGCACCTATCCCCTCCAGGGGGATAGGTGCGCCGCATGACATCCCTTACCGACCTGCTATCGCAAGGCGCCGCCCACGCTTGGCTGTTCGTGCCGACCGCCATCCTGCTGGGCGCGCTGCACGGCCTCGAGCCCGGTCATTCCAAGACGATGATGGCGGCATTCATCATCGCGGTGCGCGGCACGGTGAGGCAGGCTGTACTGCTTGGTCTTTGCGCGACACTGTCCCACACGGCGATCGTCTGGGTGATCGCGCTGGGCGGCCTGTATCTCTGGCGCGGGCTCGCGCCGGATACGATCGAGCCCTATCTGCAGGTCGCATCGGCGATCATCATCATCGCCATGGGCGCCTGGATGCTGTGGCGTGCGCGCCGCGAGCAAGCCCTGTCGGCCCTTCACGACCACGGGCACGATCATGACCATGAGCATGGCCACGGCACCTCGACCCGCATTGATACCGGGCATGGCATCCTGCGCCTCGACGTCTTTGAGGATGGCGTGCCGCCGCGCTTTCGGCTGACCGCCGAGCGCGGCCATGGTTGGCGCGCCGAGGATATCACGCTCGAAACCGAGCGGCCGGACGGCACGCGTCAGACGTTCGATTTCGTCGAGCGGGCAGGGTTTCTGGAATCGCGCGAGGAGATTCCCGAGCCGCACGAGTTCGTCGCGCGTCTCGGCCTCGCGCATGGCGGCCATTCGCACAATTACGACGTGGCCTTGGTCGAACACGGTCACGGGCATGACGACCATGACGACCATGATCATATGCATGAAGGGCTGCGCGGCCTCGACCTGACCGCCGGCTATCAGGACGCGCACGAATTGGCCCATGCCAACGACATTCGCCGCCGCTTTTCCGATCGCACCGTTACGACCGGGCAGATCGTCATTTTCGGGCTGACGGGCGGATTGATTCCCTGTCCCGGCGCGATCACGGTGCTGCTGCTATGCCTGCAATTGAAGGCGTTCACGCTCGGCGCGGCGCTGGTCCTTTGCTTCAGCATCGGCCTGGCGCTGACGATGGTGACGTCGGGCGTCGTTGCCGCGATGAGCGTAAAGCACATCTCGAAGCGATTCGCCGGCTTCGGTGAGATCGTTCGTAAAGCTCCTTATGTCTCGGGCGGCGTCATCCTGTTGATCGGCCTGTATCTGGGGGTCAACGGGTGGCTGAGTCTCCCGACGACCTGAAATCGTGTGATCGGAACTGCCATGAGTCACGCCAGCAATCCCGACCTGCTCAACCGCCTCAAGCGGGCGCAGGGCCATCTCGCCACCATTATCAGGATGATCGAGGAGAGCCGGGACGGACTGGAAACGGCCCAGCAGCTCCAGGCTGTCGTGAGCGCGCTCGACAAGACCAAGACGCTTCTCGTCGCCGATCATATCGAGCATCATCTTGAGGAGGTGGTCGGCCCATTGTCACGGGAAGCGCGCGAGAAACTGTCCCGCCTCACCGATCTGGCGAAGTATCTCTAGGCCGTTGCCGCGCGATCACCGTCGCTCGAAATGGCGGTCCTCATTCGGCTGTTGGCCCCAGATTTGGTAGTGACTTGGCCGTGAAGGTCATGACGCCTAGCCGCGCGCCGCAGCCGGATTTTGAGGGTCGCAAAGATAGGGGGCGGCGGAAGCCGCCCCCTAACAGATCAGGCCGCGAGGCGGTCGGCCCCGTCATCGGGCTCCGGCAGAGTCAGCGCCGCCCCTCCGCCGCTATCCGGCGATGCAATCGCATCGCCGGAGCCTCGCGCGGCTCCGCCCGGCGCGCCGGGGTCCGGTTCGTCGTCGCTTGGGCGCACCCGCTCGATCTCGCGCGCGGCTTGAGCCTTGGCATGGGCCGCGACGGTGCCGACACCGCCGCGCGCCGTATAGGCGGCGGGCGGGAACGCCATCCAGCGCGGCACCCAATTCTCGCGCCGGTCACGTCCATTGGCGCCGTCGAGATGATCGCGGACGATGCGTTTCAAGGTCTTGGTCTTCTCGCCCGCATTGGCGCTGGCGACTGTTTCACCCGCCACTTCGGCGACGATCCGGGTTAGCACTTCCCGGTCGCGGACAAGTGAGAAAAAGGCGTCGTCGGCCCGCCAGCAGCGGGCCATATCGACGCCGATCTCCATGCCCACCGCCTCGACGGCGGCGCTGCCGCTGCCGAGGGTTTCGCCCATGACGATGGCGATCACCTCCATGACGACCGCATCGGGAAGGTCGAGCAGCCGCTGGAAGATGCCGACGACGCCATAATCGTCGCCGTTTCCTCCGGTCACGGTCGGTTCCTCGGCGGAGAAGCCGAGAACCGCCAGAACCGCGCGGCGGCGCTCGTCGAAATCCGCCTCGGCCTTGCTGTTGTCGAGGCTGTCGCGCACCTCGTCGTTGCGGGTGGACTGCGGCTCGGCCTTCACATTCCAGAGATGGGAACCGCCGATGACATGGGCCACCATCAGGCGTAGCGCGACCGCCGGATGGCCGGTCAGCGCGGCGCGGACGGCGGCGTGGCGATGCAGATCGACATAGGTCTGCATGGTCGATGTCACCTCGGGCCGCGCCGCTTTCTGGCCGGTCCCGTTCCCGTTCTCCGACCCCTCGGCCTTGGCGATCCGGCGGGCTTCCTTGCCGGAGACATAGCCTTCATGGACGATCACCTCGCCGTTCGCGCGCACGTCGATATAGACGCGCCCGCCCTTGCGCTTGCCCGCCTTCTCATATTCCCATGTCGAAAAATGATCGGACGGCGGCACGATGATCGCATCGGCCCAGCCCTGTTCGACATAGGCGGCGCGGCGCGCCTCGATTTCGGCATTCTGCGCCGTCCAGAAAGCATCGGCATCGGCGACATAACGGTCCTCGCCGAACAGGTCGGCGATGGTCGCAAGGCCGCTCGCCTCCACGTCGAACAGCGCATGTTTGACCGGGATCGACTGCCCGCCGAACAGCCATGATTTCAACTGGTGGCCGGTCGGCAGATAGGCATTCTCGTCGTCGGCCAGCGCCAGCCACGCCTTTTGCTGGCTTTTCGACGCCATCGTCAGGTGGCGCACGGTCGCCGCGTCGATCCGTTCCTTGCGGTAGAGGTCGCGGATGGCGGGGAGCAGGTTGCCGAGTGCCAGCACGCGCTTGACGGTGAGGTCGGGCAATCCGAAGGTCGCGGCGATGTCCTCGACCTTGCGGCCCTCGCGCACGAGGCGGGTAAAATTCTCCCATTGCGTCACCTCGTCGGGGTCGAGCCGCGCCATATTCTCGATCATTGACGCCTCGATGGCGGCGGCATCGTCGCCCTCGTCGAGGATCGCACAGGGGAGCATTGAGTCTTGGGGCTCCGGTGTGGTTTCGCCCGCCGCGCGGCGTTCCTCGGCGACGATCTTCGCGGCATGGAAGCGGCGGCTTCCGGCGACGATCTCGAAGCCGTCAGGCGCGCAATTGGGGCGAACGATGACCGGCTGGATGATGCCACGGCTGCGCACGGTCGGCAGGATATCGGACACGTCCGGGGCCTTTTTGCCGTAACGCATATTGGCCTTGCTCACGACCAGCTTGTCGAGCGGGATAAAATCGAGTTTCATGGTCAGCACTCCTTGTGAGTGCCGGTCCGTCGATCTTTGCGGGTAGGCGGACCGGCTTACGATATGCGGCGTTACGCGCCGCGCGTTATCCACCTTTCCCGTCTTCGGGATTGGTCGGAAGCTCGGGGACCGGCGCGGACTCGATGCGCCAGATGATGGATTGGGCTTGGCTGATCGAACCGGCCCGACGCGCGGTGTCGGCCCAAACCGACAGGCTGGCGGTCGTCGAAAAGCCGATATCGCGCTCGATGCCGAGGCCGAACGACAGGCGGATGCTCGCCAATTCGGACAGGCTGAAACAGCCAAGCTCGGGACAGCCGAACCCAAGGTCCGCCAATCCGAACAGCGTGTCTCCGTCGTCGTAGAGTTCGGTCGCAAGCCATGTCGCCGCGCCCAGCGGATTGAAGAATTTGACGACCGGCGCGGGATCAAGATCGCTCTCGGCGGAGCGGTCGGCATTCACGCGCAACGCGGCGTGAAGCTCGGGGGTCAACAAGATCATGCCGCCCTCCGTTCGCCGGTATCGTCTGGGGTAGCCTCGGCTTGGGCGGCGGTGTGGCGCGCCAGCAGCCAGTCGGCGGCCTTGCTGGCGGCACTGGCCGCGCGGAAGATCGCGCGATTATCCTCGCGCAGCACGTCCAGCCAGCTACCGAGGTAATCGGCGTGGCGGACGGTCGGGACGATGCCGAGCGCGGCGCAGAGAAAGGCCGAACCCATTTCGGCGACATATCCTGACAGTCCAGCGAAAAATGGCGGTTGGAAGGTGAAAACCA
>JAZJXZ010000065.1:0-2031 GCA_040390605.1 Pseudomonadota bacterium | reverse complement strand
TCGATTTCGTGCGCGGCTTCATGCTGTTCTCGATGCTCGCCAATCTCGCCGAGGACCGCCAAGGCGTCGCCGCCGAGGAAGGTGCGACGGTCGAGGCGGCGCTGGAGCGTCTGGCCGGCGAGGGCATCGGACACGACAAGGTGTCCGCGCTGCTCGAACATGCGCTGATCGTCCCCGTCCTGACGGCGCACCCGACCGAGGTGCGGCGCAAGTCGATGATCGACCATCGCAACCGCATCGCCGAGCTGATGGCGATGCGCGATGCCGGACGCAGCGAGACGCCCGACGGCGACCTGGTCGAGGAGGCGATCCTGCGCCAGATCGCCCTGTTGTGGCAGACCCGCGTGCTGCGCCGCGAACGCCTCTACGTCACCGACGAGGTGGAGACCGCGCTCAGCTATTTGCGGGACGTGTTCGTGCCGGCATTGCCCGCGCTTTACCAGCGGTGGGACCGGGCACTCGGGGCGAGGGTGCCGGCCTTCCTGCGCCCCGGCAGCTGGATCGGCGGCGACCGCGACGGCAATCCGTTCGTCACCGCAGACTCGCTCGCCACCGCGCTGGCCAGGGCGAGCGAGGCAGTGCTCGGCACCTATCTCGATGGCGTCCATGCGCTTGGCGCCGAGCTGTCGATCTCGACCGAGCATACCCATGTCGATGCGGCGATCGAGCATCTCGCCGAGGCCAGCGGCGACACCGCGAAGAGCCGCGAGGACGAACCCTATCGCCGCGCGCTGTCGGGCATCTACGCCCGGCTCGCCGCGACGCATCTCGCGCTGACCGGCAAGCCGGCACCGCGCCCCGGGCGGCTTACCGGCGCGCCCTATCCCGATCCCCAGGCATTCCGCGCCGACCTGAAGGCTGTGGCGCAGGGCCTGCGCGGCGGCGCGCTCGGCTCGGGCGGCGCGCTCGGGCGGCTGATCCGCTCGGTCGAGATCTTCGGCTTCCACCTCGCCACGCTCGACCTCAGGCAGAACAGCGCGGTGCACGAGCGCGTCGTCGGCGAGCTGCTCAAGGTAGCCGGCGTCGAGGCCGACTATGCCATGCTGTCGGAATCGCAGCGCGTCACCCTGCTGCGCCACGAACTGTCGACGCCGCGCCCGTTGGCCAGCCCGTTCGCGACCTATTCGGAAGAAACCGCGTCCGAGCTGGCTATCGCCCACGCGGCTGCCGAGGTACACCGCAAATACGGGCCGGCCTGCATCACCAATTACATCGTCTCGATGGCGCAATCGGTGTCGGACCTGCTCGAAGTGCATGTGCTGCTCAAGGAAGCCGGGCTGTACCGCCCGGGCGAGCCGCCGCACGCCGCGATCATGGCGGTGCCGCTGTTCGAGACGATCGGCGATCTCGAAGCTGCGCCGGGCATCATGACCGAGTGGTTCTCGTTACCCGAAGTGCGTGCGCTCGGCGCCGAGCGGCACTATCAGGAAGTGATGATCGGTTATTCCGACAGCAACAAGGACGGTGGTTATCTGACCTCGACCTGGGGCCTGTCGCGCGCCTCGACCGCCTTGAAGCCGGTGTTCGAGGGTGCCGGCGTGGCGATGCAGCTGTTCCACGGCCGCGGCGGCGCGGTCGGGCGCGGCGGCGGCTCGGCCTTCGCCGCGATCCGCGCCCAGCCGCCGGGCACGGTGCAGGGTCGCATCCGCATCACCGAGCAGGGCGAGATGATCGCCGGCAAATACGGCACGCGCGAGAGCGCGACGGTCAACCTCGAAGCGATGGCCTCGGCAACCTTGCTCGCCAGCCTGGAACCCGATGCGCTGTCGCCGCGCGACACCCGACGCTTCGGCGCGGCGATGGACGCGTTGTCCGACACCGCGTTCCACGCCTATCGCGACCTGGTCTACGGCACCGAGGGCTTCCGCACCTTCTTCCGCCAGATGACGCCGATCGCCGAGATCGCCGGGCTCAAGATCGGCTCGCGCCCGGCCAGCCGGACCAAGAGCGACCGGATCGAGGATCTGCGCGCCATCCCCTGGGTGTTCAGCTGGGCGCAGGCGCGCGTGATGCTGCCGGGCTGGTATGGCG
>JAZJXZ010000064.1:0-17919 GCA_040390605.1 Pseudomonadota bacterium | reverse complement strand
GCCCTTGTTGCGCAGGATGTCGATGAATACCCGATAGCGTCCCTCGGCGTGAAGCCGATCGATCGCCTGGGTGAAGATGCGGGAGTAATCGACCCCCGTCTGCGCCATGCCGTCCGCGTCCATATCGCGCCCTTAGCGCGACGAACCGGCAATTTCCAGCGTCCGGAATCGCCTACAGCGATTGGGCACGCCTTGTTTATTTCGATCGCACCACGAAATCGGGTATGATGCCGGCGACTCGTCGGCGACGCCCCGCGAGGATTCGCACGCCGTCGATCGCGCGACTCGCGCTCCCGCTTGCCCGTCGGAGTAACGTCATGTCCGTCGATGAGAACGAGAATGCCGACTATCTTCGCCGCCGCGAGGCGCAGGAGCGCGCGCTCGCCGATATCGCTGCCGATCCGGCGGCACGGCACATCCATCTCGACCTGGCGAAACAATATGCCGAACGCCGGGCCGCGCTGATCGCGCAGATGCCCGACGCGGCGTAGGCGGCTTAAAGCGCTTCGATCGACGTCAGGCCGAAACCGGCGAGTGCCGGGGCGAGCGCGTCGCTCGCCGCGTCGCGTCGGGTGAACACGGCGATCCCCGGAGCCGGCTGTTCGGGCCATTCCTGTCCGTCGGTCAAAAAAGCGATGCGCCTTGCGATGCCCGGCCCACCATCGACGAAACGCACGGGATGTGGCGCGGCGCCGGCGAGTTCGTCGGCGACGAGCGGGAAATGGGTGCAAGCGTTTACGATGGTGTCGATCGCCTCGCCGCCGGGCTGGCCGAACAGGCCATCGAGGATCGCGGCATAGCGATCGGGCGATGTCGGCTCGCCGCGCAGTTTCGCTTCCGCCAGTTCGACCAGTTCGGCCGAGCCGTGGCGCAGCACGGTGCAGTCGCTGGCGAAGCGCGCGGTAAGGTCATCGACATAGGGCTGGCGCACCGTCGCCTCGGTGCCGAGCACGCCGATCGTGCGGGTGACGCTCGCCAGCGCGGCAGGCTTGATCGCCGGCACGGTGCCGACGACAGCCACATCGAGCGCCTCGCGCACCGTCGCCAGGGCGATGGTCGAGGCGGTGTTGCAGGCGATGACGATCAGCCGCGGGTGAAAACGCTCGGCGAGCCGGCCGAGCAAGGCGGGCACGCGTGCGGCGATCTCGGCCTCGCTCTTGGTGCCATAGGGAAAGCCAGCCGAATCGGCGGCATAGACCACCGGCATGCGCGGCAGCAGCGCGCGCGCCGGCGCCAGCACCGACAGGCCGCCGACGCCGGAATCGAAGAACAGCACGGGGCGGGTGTCGGTCATCGCAGCGGCTTTAGTCTGTTTCAGCAGGCTGAAACAGGGGCTGGCACCGCACTTCAGCGAAGCTGAAACGACGCGAGACCAACCGAAACGGAAGCGGAATCGCCTTGTCGGAAACCGTGCGCGGACTATGTTCGCGGGCGGACAGGGGACTGATCGTGGCAACCGAATATTTCTGGAAGGCGCAGGCGCTCGCGCTGCTGGTCGGCTATTTGCTCGGCTCGATCCCCTTTGGCGTGATCCTGACGCGGCTTGGCGGGGCGGGCGACCTGCGCCAGATCGGCTCGGGCAATATCGGCGCGACCAATGTGCTGCGCACCGGGCGCAAGGGGTTGGCGGCGGCGACGTTGCTGCTCGATGCCGCCAAGGGGTTCGTCGCCGTCCTGCTGTTCGAATATTGGCAGGACAGGACCGGACGTCAGGATCTCGCGGTGATCGCCGCGGCGGCGGCGTTTATCGGCCATCTCTTCCCGGTCTGGCTGCGCTTTCGCGGCGGCAAGGGCGTGGCGACGTTGCTCGGCATCGTGCTCGCGCTGCACTGGCCGTGTGCATTGGTCTATGCCGCGGTGTGGATCGGCCTGCTGGCGTTCCTGCGCATTTCGTCGGTGGCCGGCATGGCGGCGGCGGTGAGTGCGCCGCTCAGCGCGGCGTTCTTCTACAAATTCGATATCGTGCCACTGCTCATCGGCCTCGCGCTGCTGGTGCTGTGGAAGCACCGCGAGAATATGGCGCGGCTGATGGCGGGCACCGAGCCGCGCGTCGGGTCCAGGCCCGACTGACGCATGCCCGACAGCGACGCCATCGCCCGGCTGCGGCTGATCCGCACGCCGCAGATCGGGCCGGTGACCTATGCCCAGCTGATCGCACGCTTCGGCGATGCCGCGCGCGCGATCGAGGCCTTGCCGGAACTGGCGGCGCGTGGCGGCGGGCGGGCCCCTGTGGTGGCGGATCACACCGTCGCCGAGCGCGAACTGGCGATGGCGGCGAAGCTCGGCGCCCGCCACCTGTTCCTCGGTGACGCCGACTATCCGATGCTGCTCGCCCAGCTCGACGATGCGCCGGCGGCGATCATGGTGCGCGGCGATGCCGCGCTGATGGCCCGATCGACCATTGCCATGGTCGGCGCGCGCAATGCCTCGGCGGCGGCGTGCCGCTTCGCACGCCAGCTCGCCGCCGAACTGGTGCGAGAACGGATCAGCGTGGTGTCCGGGCTAGCGCGCGGCATCGACACCGCGGCGCATGTCGGCTCGCTCGACGGCGGCACCATCGCGGTGATCGCGGGCGGCATCGACGTGGTCTACCCGCCCGAAAACGCCGCCTTGCAGGAGCGTATCGCGCAGGGCGGCCTGCTGATCGCCGAACAGCCTCCCGGTATCGAACCGCGCGCGCGGCATTTTCCGCATCGCAACCGCATCATCGCGGGGCTGGCGCTCGGCACGGTGGTGGTCGAGGCGGCGCCCAAGTCGGGTTCGCTGATCACCGCGCGGCTGGCGGGCGAGATGGGGCGCGAGGTGATGGCGGTGCCGGGTAGCCCGCTCGACCCGCGCGCGCAGGGCTGCAACGGGTTGATCCGCGACGGTGCGACGCTGATCCAGAACGCCGCCGACATTCTCGAAACGATCCGCCCGATCGATGCGCGCATGGTCCGCGCGCCGGCATCGACCTATGACGGGCAGCCGCCCGAGGATGTAGACGACGCGGCGCGGTGCGTGGTGACCGATCTGCTGGGCCCGGTACCGGTGGCGGTCGACGAGCTGATCCGGCAATCCGACCTGAGGCCGGCGATCGTGCAGACGGTGCTGCTCGAACTGGAACTGGCCGGGCGGATCGAACGGCACGCCGGCGGCCGGGTGAGTATCATCTGACGGCAAGTGACGGGAGGGCGATATGGAACGCAGCATCACGGTTGGCGATATCTTTGCCGAGACCTCGCGGCTGTTCAGCGAGAATGCCGGGCTCGCCATTGGCAGCGTTGGCGGGCTGACCGTGCTCAACATGCTGACCGATCTGGGGCGGCTCGGCAATGGTGCGAACCTGCTGAGCGCCATCGTCAGCATGGGCCTGCAATATTGGCTGATCCGACAGATGCTCGAGCAACGGGGCATGCTAGATGGCCGGGCCGGCTTCGGCTCGTTTTTCGGGGTCAATTTTCTGTCGGGGCTGGCCATTCTGCTTGGCTTTCTCCTGTTGATCGTCCCCGGGGTCTTTCTGGCCGCTCGGTGGTCGGCTGCCGATGCCGCGCTCTTGTCGGAAGGCGAGGGCGTTTCCGCCGCGCTGGGCAAAAGCTGGGAAATGACGGCACCGCATGTCTGGTCGATCGTCGGCACGCTTCTGGTCGTCTATGTGCCGGCGTTCGCCTTGGGCATGGGCCTGAGCATCTCGATGGGCGACGCGATGCCGATCCTGATCTCGGGCATCGCGAACCTGGCGGTGTTCACCGGCTCGGTCGTTGCCTGGCTTATGGGCGTTGCGGTCTACACATTGTTGCAGCCGGGGACCGACATGCTCGCTGACGTGTTCGCCTGAGGATCGTATCATGACTCCGCCCGTCAAGGCATCGCGCCGTATTTACACCGTCGCCGGGATCTACGGCCTGATCGTTCTGCTCCCGCTATATTTCGGCGAGCGTGCGATCGCCGCCATGGGGCAGCCCTTGACCAGGCCGGAATATTATTACGGCTTTATCGGTGCGGCCTGTTCGTTCCAGCTAGTCTATCTGATGATCGGGCGCGACCCGGTGCGCTTCCGGCCCTTGATGCCGCTGACGCCGATCGCCAAATGGAGCTTCACCATCCCGGTGGCGATCCTGTTCTGCGCCGGCCGTACCGACCTCTTCGTTATGATCATGGCATCGATCGATGCCATGATCGGCCTCGCTTTCCTCTGGGCATGGCGCATCACGCCGGTCGCTTGACGGCTGGCCTCGCGCCTCTCCATCCTCGCGCGTACACGTAAGGACATCCAAAACCGCTTATGCAGCTTGTCATCGTCGAATCGCCCGCCAAGGCGAAAACCATCGAGAAGTATCTGGGCTCGGACTATCGCGTTCTCGCGAGCTACGGCCATGTCCGCGACCTGCCGCCCAAGGACGGATCGGTCGATCCCGATGACGGCTTCGCGATGGAATGGGAGAATTATCCCGACAAGGCCAAGCAGCTGAAGGCCATCGCCGATCTCGCCAAGACCGCCGACCGGCTGATCCTGGCGACCGATCCGGATCGCGAGGGCGAGGCGATCAGCTGGCATGTTCAGGAAGTGCTGCGCAACCGCAAGGCGCTGCCCAAGGAAGTCGAGCGCGTCACCTTCAACGCCATCACCAAGGCGACGGTGACCGAGGCGATGAAGCATCCGCGCGAGCTCGATACCGACCTGATCGATGCCTATCGCGCGCGGCGCGCGCTCGACTATCTCGTCGGCTTCACCCTCTCGCCGGTGCTGTGGCGCAAGCTGCCCGGCGCCAAATCGGCCGGGCGCGTCCAGTCGGTCGCGCTGCGCATCATCGTCGACCGCGAGCGCGAGATCGAGGCGTTCCGGGCGCAGGAATATTGGTCGGTGGTGGCCAATATGGAGCAGGACGGCACGCCGTTCGTCGCGCGGCTGACGCGCTGGAACGGCGACAAGATCGACCGGCTGACGATCGGCAAGGAAGGCGACGCGCTCAAGGCCAAGGCGGACGTCGAGGCCGGGCACTTTACCGTCCAGTCGGTCGAGACCAAGCCGGCGATGCGCAACCCGCCGCCGCCCTTCACCACCTCGACCCTGCAGCAGGAGGCGGCGCGCAAGCTCGGCTTCTCGGCGAGCCATACGATGCGCATCGCGCAGGGGCTCTACGAGGACGGCGTGATCACCTATATGCGCACCGATGGGGTGCAGATGGACGGCAGCGCCATCTCGGCCGCGCGCAAGGCGGTCGCCGACCGCTATGATGCGAGCTATGTCCCGGACAAGCCGCGGCAATATCAGACCAAGGCGAAGAACGCGCAGGAAGCGCATGAGGCGATTCGCCCGACCGACTTCTCCAAGGATCGCGCCGGCGGCGGCGACCATGCCCGGCTCTACGAGCTGATCTGGAAGCGCGCTTTGGCCAGCCAGATGGCCTCGGCGCGCATGGAGCGCACCACGGTCGAACTGGCTGATGGCACCGGGCGGCACGGGTTGCGCGCCACGGGTCAGGTGGTGTTGTTCCCCGGCTATCTCGCGCTCTATGAGGAAGGCTCGGACGACAGCGCCGACGAGGAGAGCCGCCGCCTGCCGCGGATGCGCGAGGGCGATGCGCCGGCCAAGAAGTCGGTCGATGCCGAGCAGCATTTCACCCAGCCGCCGCCGCGCTTCTCCGAGGCATCGCTGGTCAAGCGCCTGGAGGAGTTGGGGATCGGCCGCCCGTCGACCTATGCCTCGATCATCCAGACATTGAAGGACCGGTCCTATGTGCGGATCGAGAAGAACCGCTTCTTCGCCGAGGAGAGCGGGCGGCTGGTGACGGCGTTCCTCGAACGCTTCTTCGAGAAATATGTCGGCTACGATTTCACCGCCGGCCTCGAGGACGAGCTCGACGAGGTATCGGGCGGCCGCGCGCAGTGGCAGGCGGTGCTCGACAGCTTCTGGAAGGACTTCAAGCCGCGTACCACCGAGGTGATGGAGCAGAAGCCGTCGGAGGTCACCGCGGCGCTCGACCTGTTTCTCGAACCCTATCTCTTCCCGGCGAAGGAAGACGGCTCGGATCCGCGGCTATGCCCGAATTGCGGCAATGGCCGGCTGGCGCTGCGCGGCGGCAAGTTCGGCGCGTTCGTCGCCTGCTCCAACTATCCCGAGTGCAAATATACCCGGCGTTTCGGCCAGGGCGGCAGCGAGGAAGCGGTCGCGGAGAACGAGACGCTCGGCACCGACCCGGCGACCGGGCTGCCGATCGAGCGCAAATCGGGGCGGTTCGGCCCCTATATCCAGGTCGGCGAGGGCAAGGAGGCCAAGCGCGCGTCGATCCCCAAGGACATTCCCGAACTCGATCTGGAATGGGCGATCAAGCTGCTGAGCTTGCCGCGCGAAGTCGGTACGCATCCCGAGAGCGGCAATCCGATCACCGCGTCGATCGGCCGCTATGGCCCCTATCTGGCGCATGACGGCAAATATGCCCGGTTGCAGTCGACCGCAGAGGTGTTCGAGACCGGCATGAATGCGGCGGTGGTCAAGCTCGCCGAAGCGGCGGCGGGCGGCGGGCGGCCGCAGCGCGGCTCACGCGAGCCGCTGAAGGTACTCGGGCTGCATCCGCGCACCGAACTGGAACTGAAGCTGATGGAGGGTCGCTATGGTCCGTACATCACCGACGGGACGACCAATGCGACATTGCCCAAGGGGCTGGAAAAGGATGCGCTGACGCTGGAAGAAGCGGCGCAGCTGATCGATACGCGCGCCGCGGCGGCGCCGGCCAAGGGCAAGAAGAAGGCCAAGGCACCGGCCAAGAAGAAGCCGGCGGCGAAGAAGAAGGCGCCCGCGAAGAAGTAGTTACGCCGCGCGCAGCGTCGTCATCTGCAACCAGGCGCGGGCGGCCTTCTGCGCCTCGGCGATTTCGCGCGCGGTCATGTCCTCGGCGATTTCGCTGCGGCACGCCTGTGCCTCTTCGCTGCCGGCCACGGCGGCGAGGTTGAACCATTTATGCGCCTCGATCAGGTCGACATCGATGCCGGCCGCACCGCTCGAATAGACCATGCCGAGATCGTAATAGGCGTTGATATCGCCCCGCGCCGCATCGGCCATTCGGCTGTCGATGAGGAACTGCGCACTCTTCAGGCTGCTGCCCATGTCGGAAAACCCCCGTTCCAATTCTACGTCAGGCAGATTGGACGGTAAGTTTTCAACAAATGGTTAACGCGGTTAACCTTGTTTGGCAGGGATCGCGATATTGTCGATCAGTCGGGTCGATCCCATCCGCGCCGCGGCAAGCAGGCGGCGTTCTCGTGTCGGAGCCGGATCTTCGGCCAACGTCTCGGCGTCGACCAATGCGACATAGTCGATGTCGAAGCCGGCGGCGGTCAACGTATCGCGCGCTGCGGCCAGCGCCGCCTCGGGATCGCCGCCCTTTTCGATCGCTCTGGCCGCGACGCCGAGCGCACGTGGCAGCGCCACCGCCTTGGTCCGCTGCGCATCGTCGAGATAGACGTTGCGCGATGAAAGGGCGAGGCCGTCATCGTCGCGCTGGGTCGGTACGCCGGCAATCTCGATCGGCAGGTCGAGATCGGCGACCATGCGGCGGATCACCGCGAGTTGCTGGAAATCCTTCTCGCCGAAATAGGCGATGTCGGGCGTCACCTGGTTGAACAGCTTGGCGACAACGGTCGCCACGCCGTCGAAATGGCCCGGCCGCGCGGCGCCATCGAGCCCCTCGCTGATGCCGGCGACCGAGACGTTGGTGGCGAAGCCCTCGGGATAGACGACCTCGACCGGCGGCATCCACAGCAGGTCGCAGCCCGCCTCGGTCAGCATGCGCGTATCGGCGAGTTCCTTGCGCGGATAGCGGCCGAGATCCTCATTGGCACCGAACTGCTTCGGGTTGACGAAGATCGACGCCACGACCTTCGTGCCCGGTCGCTTCGCCGCCTCGACCAGCGCCATGTGACCGGCATGGAGCGCGCCCATCGTCGGCACGAGCGCGATCCGCGCGCCCTCGGCACGGAACGCCGCGATGGCGGCACGGAGTTCGACAATGGTACGGACGGTGAGCACGGTGCGAAACAGACCCTTCGACAAGGACGGGCGGGCCTTCTATGGGGGGCCGGACTCACGATCAACATGGGATTCGACGAACCGATGGGGGCTGGCAAGCCGCATGTCATCGTCTTCGCCAACGAAAAGGGCGGAACGGGCAAATCGACCACCGCGGTGCATGTCGCGATCGCGCTGCAGGTGCGCGGCGCGCGCGTCTCCGCGTTCGATCTCGACCATCGCCAGCGCACGCTGGGGCGCTATCTCGACAATCGCACCGAGACGCAGCGCCGCGCCGGCCGCGAGCTGCCGATCCCCCGCCACGCCACGCATGATGGCGAGACGCACGCGCGCTTCGAGGAACAGTTCGCCGCGCTGGGTGACGGCGCCGACTATCTCGTCATCGACACGCCCGGCCGCGACGACGAGTTCGCCCGGCTGGCCGCGCAGCGCGCCGATACCCTGGTCACGCCGATGAACGACAGCTTCGTCGATTTCGACCTGATCGGCCAGGTCGACCCCGACACCTACAAGGTGACGCGGCCAAGCTTCTATTCCGAGCTGATCTGGGATGCGCGCAAGGTCCGCGCCAAGGCCGATGGCTCGACCATCGACTGGGTGGTGCTCAGGAACCGCGTCCAGCATATCGAGGCGCGCAACATGCGCCGCGTGTCCGAGGCGCTCGACCAGCTCGCCAAGCGGGTCGGTTTCCGCATCATCCCCGGGCTGGGCGAGCGCGTGATCTACCGCGAGCTGTTCCCCAAGGGCCTGACCATGCTCGACGCGCGCGAGTTCGGCGAGATGGGGCTGGCGCATGTCGCGGCACGCCAGGAGCTGCGCGAGATGATGTCCGCGCTCGGTCTGCCGGAGCCGGCGCTGCCGCTGTTTGCCGCGTGATCAAAGGCCTGCTGATTGCCGCGCTGGTCGCTTATTGCGGCTGGTGGCTGTGGCAGGGGCCGAAGCACGGACCGAAACCGATAACGCCGCCCCGCCCGAGTGACGAAACCGCCGCGCTGGCCGTTCTTGGCCTGGGGGCGGGTGCCGATGAGGCCGAAATCCGCGCGGCGCATCGCCGGCTGCTCCAGGCGGTGCACCCCGATCATGGCGGCTCGGCCGAGCTGACCCGCCGCGTCAACGCCGCGCGCGACGTGCTGCTCAAGCGGCGCATCGCGTCGGATTGAACTTTCCCCGCGCTCGCCGATTGGGCGGACGATGCCACAGCAGGAAATCTCGATGACCCACAGCTTCAACCGCACCAGCCTTCGCGAATATGACATTCGCGGCATCGTCGGCGAGACGCTCGGCACCGCCGATGCGACCGCGATCGGGCGCGGCTTCGCCACCGTGGTGCGTCGCGCCGGCGGCACGCGCGTCGCCGTGGGATATGATGGGCGCACCACCTCGCCCGAGCTGGAGCGCGCGCTGATCGACGGGCTGACGGGATCGGGCGTCGATGTCGTTCGGGTAGGCATGGGGCCGACGCCGATGCTCTATTATGCCGAGGCGATCCTCGAGGTCGATGGCGGCATCCAGATCACCGGCAGCCACAATCCGGCGGAGTATAACGGCTTCAAGATGGTGCTGCAGCACCGGCCGTTCTTCGGCGAGGATATCCAGAAGCTCGGCAAGATGGCCGAGGAGGGCGACTGGGACGACGCCGAGACGCCGGGCACGGTCGGCGATTTCGACATCATCGACGATTATGTCGGGCGGCTGATGGCGGGCTATGCCGGCGGCGCGTACCGCATCGGCTGGGACGCCGGCAACGGCGCGGCCGGTCCGGTGATCGAGAAACTGGTCAAGCTGCTGCCGGGCGAGCACCATTTGATCTACACCGAGGTCGACGGGCGTTTCCCCAACCACCATCCCGACCCGACTGAGGAAAAAAACCTCGCCGACCTCAAGAAGCTGGTCGCCGACAACAGTCTTGATTTCGGCTTCGCCTTTGACGGCGACGGCGACCGGATCGGGGCGATCGACGGCACCGGCCGGGTGATCTGGGGCGACCAGATCCTCGCCATCCTCGCCGAGCCGGTGCTCAAGGAACTGCCCGGCGCGACGATCATCGCCGACGTCAAGGCGAGCCAGGCGCTGTACGACCGCATCGCCGAACTGGGCGGCGAGCCGGTGATGTGGAAGACCGGCCATTCGCTGATCAAGACCAAGATGAAGGAGACCGGCGCGCCGCTGGCCGGCGAGATGAGCGGGCACATCTTCTTCGCGCATGAATTCTACGGCTTCGACGATGCGCAATATGCCGCGGTCCGGCTGATCCGCGCGGTGCACATGATCGGCAAGTCGATGACCGAGATCAGGGGCGCCATGCCGGCGATGGTCAACACGCCCGAGATGCGTTTCCAGGTCGACGAGGCGCGCAAGTTCGCGGTGGTCGACGAGGTGCTCGACCGGCTTGAAACCGCCGGTGCCGAGGTCAACCGCACCGATGGCGCGCGGGTCAACACGTCCGATGGCTGGTGGCTGCTGCGTGCCTCGAATACGCAGGATGTGCTGGTCGCGCGGGCCGAGGCCAAGGACCAGGCCGGGCTCGACCGGTTGCTGGCGCAGATCGACGAGCAGCTCGCGCTGAGCGGGCTCGAGCGGGGTCCGCAGGCGGAGCACTGACACGGCGCGCCGCCGCTGTTATCGCTGTTCCGACGCGATGTTTTTTTGCGCCTGATCAGCGCGCTTCGCCTTTTCGAAATACATTATCACCTAAAACCAAAGATTTAATCGCCTTTTTGCTCGCTGCCGCCGGCGTTTCGCGTTGGAGATAACAGCGTCGGAACAGCGGCCGGAACAGCGGCGTAAAACAGCGGCATGGCAGCAGGAACAGCGCGAAACAGTGCGCTGTTCCTGGACCGAGATCGACGATGAGAAAGAAACCGGTGGCGTAAGGCCGGGGTCGTCGGGCGACCATGGCGTCAATCGCGGCGACATTGAATCAGGACGCGGAAGGGCTGGCAATTCCGGGCCTGAGCGGCCACTTAGTCATGGTGTTCCGTCCCACCCAGATCATCCGTGTCGTCGACCTCGAAACCACCGGCCAGGCACCGCCGACCCACGGCGTCTGCGAGATCGGCTGGCAGGATGTCGCGCTCGGCGAAGATGGCCGCTGGGACATCTGGGGCGAGGGTGGGCAGCGCTATGTCAATCCGGGCCGGCCGATCCCGCCGATCACCCAGGCAATCCACCATATCCTCGACGAGCAGGTCGCGGATGCACCCTTCTGGCACGACGTCGCGCGGCCCGTGCTCGACCCCTGGCCGCGCCGCGTCGCGCTCGCCGCGCACCGCGCCGATTTCGAACAGCAATATTGCACCGCCTCGCTGACCCATGGCGCCGACTGGATCTGCACCTGGAAATGCGCGTTGCGGATGTGGTCCGACGCGCCGAGCTTCTCCAACCAGGTGCTGCGATACTGGCGCAAACCCGTCGGCATCGAGCATGAGCGCGGACTGCCGGCGCACCGTGCCTTTCCCGATGCCTATGTCACCGCCTTTCACTTGCGCGACATGCTCAACGAGGTGGGTGCAGCGCAGCTGATCGCCTGGTCCAACGTGCCCGGGATATTGCCGCGCGTGCGTTTCGGCCCCGATCGCGGCAAGAGCTGGACCGAGATCGAAGAGGAGGTGCTGATCGGCTTTCTCGGGGACCGCGACATCGACGTGCGCTTCACCGCCGAGACCGAACTCGCCCGGCGGCGCGGTGGCGGGTCGATCGGACGGCAGAGCCCGCAGGGGTCGCTGCTCTAGGATCGGGTGGCGCGGTTGATCGAGGTCAACCATCACATGCTGGCCTTTGCCGATGGCGATCGTTACGCGGGTGGCAATGTATGCCGTGCTTATGCGATGGTTCGGAACGACCGACCGGGCCATTCGTCGTTTCCTGATTGCTGCCATGGTGCTTGGCTTCGTCTGCCTGCTCGCCGCCGGCGTGGCGGCGACCTGGGCGATGGCACGTACCGTCGCGCATACCAATTCGGTCAAGCACACCTATGAAGTCGAGCTGGCGATCGCGCGCGCGAGCAACGCGACCGAACAGGCCGAAGCATCCCGGCGCGGTTACATGCTGACGGCCAATCCGCTTGCCCTGGCCAATTACCAGAAAGCGGCAAAAGCCCTGCCCGGGCTGATCGACGCGGTGGCGCAGCTGACCCGCGATAACCCCGTGCAGCAGGCCAATGTCGCCGCGTTGCGCCGCTTCAACATGGATCTGCAGCAACGCCGCGCCGCAACCAATGCGCTGGTCTCAAGCGGGCGCCGGCAGATGGCGATCGACACGTTTGCCCGGGAGAGCGGCGCGCAACGCATCGCCGCCATACGCATCCTGGCCGCGCGCATGGCGGCCGAGGAAAGACAGCTGATGGCGGTGCGCGATGCCGGCCTCGACGCCAGCCTGCGCGCCTTCTACGTCATCCTCGCCATCGCCGGCGTGCTGCTCGCGCTGGTCGGCGTCGCCACGCTGCTGACGTTGCTGCGTTATACCCGGGATCTCGACCGATCGCGCGCGGCGATCCAGGATTTCGCAGAATCGCTCGAGGAACTGGTCGCCGAGCGCACGGCCGACCTCACGCGCGCCAATGACGAGATCCAGCGCTTCGCCTATATCGTCAGCCATGATCTGCGCGCGCCGCTGGTCAATGTGATGGGCTTCACCGCCGAGCTCGATACCGCGACGGGCGCCATTGCCGAGCTGATCGACCGCGCCGAGCAACAGGCGCCCGATATCGTCACCGAGGAAGCGCGGCTGGCCGCACGCGAGGACCTGCCCGAGGCGATCGGCTTCATCCGCACCTCGACCGAGAAGATGGATCGGCTGATCAACGCCATTCTCAAACTGTCGCGCGAGGGGCGCCGGGTGCTGGCGCCCGAGCGGATCGACATCGCGGACCTGGTAGACGGGATCATCGCCACGCTGAAGCATGTCATCGATGAACGCGGTGCGACCATCGTCATCGAGAGAGACGTGCCAGCCATCGTCAGCGATCGGCTGGCGATCGAGCAGATCCTGTCGAACCTGATCGAAAATGCGGTGAAATATCTCCAGCCGGGCCGGCCGGGGCGGATCGTGGTGCGCGGCGAGCGTAGCGGCCCGCGCGTGTCGATCGAGGTGGAGGATAACGGCCGCGGCATTGCGCCGTCCGACCATGCCCGGGTGTTCGACCTGTTCCGCCGCGCCGGCAACCAGGACCAGCCCGGCGAGGGCATCGGCCTCGCCCATGTCCGCGCCCTGGCCTATCGCCTCGGCGGCACGATCGACGTCCGGTCCGAGCTGGGCGTCGGCACCATCTTCCGGCTGTCATTGCCGGCGACATTGACCGAATTGCGGGAGCAACGCTGATGAACGACCACCGCTCCGTCACGATCGTGATGATCGAGGACGATGAGGGCCATGCCCGGCTGATCGAGAAGAACATCCGCCGCGCCGGTATCCTCAACGACATCAGGCACTTCACCGACGGCACCGCGGCGCTGGATTATCTCTATAACCATCAGGACGGCCCGGCGCTCAACGGCCCGGCGCTGATCCTGCTCGACCTCAACCTGCCGGACATGAGCGGCACCGACATCCTGGCGCGGATCAAGGCCGAGGGGGGGGCGCTCAAGCGCACCCCGGTGGTCGTGCTGACCACCACGGACGACAAGGTCGAGATCCAGCGCTGCTACGATCTCGGCTGCAACGTCTACATCACCAAGCCGGTCAATTATGAAAGCTTCGCCCAGGCGATCCGGCAGCTCGGCCTGTTCCTGTCGGTGATCCAGGTGCCCGCGATCGAGGGCGACGCTTGAACGAGCCCACACCCCTACGCGTCCTTTATATCGACGACGATGCCGGCCTGAGGCGGCTCGCCGCACGGGTACTGGCACGCCACGGTTTTGCCGTGACGGTTGCCGAGAATGGCAGCGAAGGGCTGGCGCTCGCGGCAAGCGCGCCCTTCGACGTGGTCGCGGTCGATCATTATATGCCGGGCATGGACGGCCTGGCGACGCTCGAGGCGTTGCGCGCGCTGCCCGATGCGCCGCCGGTGGTCTATGTCACCGGATCCGAGGAAAGCCGCATCGCCGTCGCCGCGCTGAAAGCGGGGGCCGCCGACTATGTGGTCAAGGCGGTCGGCACCGATTTCTTCGACCTGCTTGCCAGCGCCTTCGAGCAGGTCCGCGCGCGCAGCGTGATGGAGCGCGACAAGCTCGCCGCCGAGGCACGGCTGCGCGACAGCAATGCGCGGCTTGCGGCGCTGCTCAGCGAGGTCAATCACCGTGTCGCCAACAGCCTGCAGCTGGTCGCGGCGATGGTGCGCCTGCAGGCCTCGGCGCTCGACGACCCCGCAGCGCGCGCCGCGCTGGAGGACACGCAGCGACGCATCGATGCGATCGGCCAGGTTCACCGCCGGCTCTATACCTCGGAGAATGTCGAGCGCGTCGACATGGCGGATTATCTCGGCGCGCTGGTCGCCGAACTGGGCGAGGCATGGTCGACCGATGTCGCCCCGCGCCGCCTGACGCTCGAGGCAGAACCGATCCAGCTACCGACCGATCGTGCCGTGTCGCTGGGCGTGATCGTCACCGAACTGGTCAGCAACGCGTGCAAATATGCCTATGCCGATGCCGCCGACGGCGAGGTACGCGTCGCGCTGCGCCGCGACGGCGACGAGCATTTCAAGCTGGTGGTCGAGGATGACGGCGTCGGCATGACCCTCGACGCGCCGGCGCGCGGCACCGGCGTCGGCACCAAATTGATCCGCGCGATGGGGCAGAGCCTGCAGGCGGCGATCGAATATGACGCCAGCCATCATGGTGTGCGCGCGACGCTGAGGGCGGCGCTGGTTTAGGCGGGTCGCTGAATTCCCGATCCTCGGAGCTGCCGTGGCACTTTCTTCGGCCACACAATAACCCAGGGCGACGAGCGTTACGCATGGAACCCTCGGCTCCTGCTTTCGCAGGAGCACCCATTTCGACAGTTCCTTCCCGGGGCTCAGGCCGGCACAAGCTCGGCCCGACGGCGAGATTTACCGCAGCGGTTTGACGAATTTGTAGATGAACTGATCGGTGTGGCCGCGGATCGACTTGTCGAACACCGCCTTGCTGTGGTCGTCGGCCGGGTTGGCGAGCAGGCGGCTTTCACCGACGAAACGGAAACCGGCGGCCACGACCTGTTTCCTGACGATCGCCGGATCGATGCGGTGCAGCGTGTCGGTGTCGCGCATCCCCGACCCCGCTTTGGCGGCGTGATCGATGATCAGCAGCACGCCGCCGGGCTTCAGCGCCGCGAACGCCGCCTTGTTGAACACCGACGGATCGAGATTGCCCATGAACTTGTCGGGATAGTCGTGATAATTCTGCGCGGTGAACACCAGGTCGACGCGTACCGGCACCGTCAGCTGGTCGGTCGGCTGGACGCTGCCGCTGACGTTGGCGAAGTCGGCGGTGTGACCCAACGCCTCGTAATCGACGACATTCTGATGTGCCTCATCGGCATAGGCCTTTGGCCACACGCCGTAGACATGCCCCCGCGGCCCGACGGTCTTGGCGAAAAGGCGCGTCCAATAGGCGGCGCCCGGGATCAGGTCGAGTACCTTGCCGCCCGGCTTGAGCCCGGCAAAGGCCACGATCTCGGGCCCGTGGCGCCGGGCATCGTCCGCGGCCTGGCCCTTGCGTGCCGGATCGGCGGCAGCGCGCGCGACATAAGCGGGCACCCGCGGCGCGGATGCGCTCGACGCGGCGATCGGCAGTGTCATGGCGGCAATCAGCAAGGCGGTGCGCAGCGTTGGCGACATCGGACATCTCTCCCTAACGGATCAAAAATCGAGCATAGGTCGCGGCGATCCGTTACGCCAGCAATATAGTACGCTCCGTATTGATGGGGCAGGCGGCGCGCCCCGTAAAAGCCCGGCGAAAAAGCTGTCGTGCCTATCGCCGCAGACGATGTTGGCCGGGCCAATGTCATTAGGCTCTGGACTCTTGCGCCCACTGCACGGATAAATCGCTCCGAAATGGATGATGTGGCGTTCTCCCGTTTGAATCAACGGCAGCGCGAGTGCCTGCGCCTGGTCTACCGCAATCTTGAAGCCAAGGAGATCGCCCGGGAGCTCGGGCTGTCGCCGCACACCGTCGTCGAGCATCTCCGCGACGCACGGCGCGTGCTCGGCGCCTCGCGCAGCATGCACGCCGCGCGCATGCTGGTCGAATATGAGCAAGACAATCGGATTGGGTACGAGCCGGTTGGGGTAAACCATCAAGCCAATCCTGCCATGATGTCGGTCGTCCCGGTTACGGCAATGGGAGCCGCGGTCGGGATCCGAAAGAACCGATATAATTTCAGCCACCTCGAGCGGCTGGGCCTGATCGTTGGGATCGCCGTCGGCATCATCGCGCTGACGGGCGCTCTCGCGATGGGCGCCCACGTCGTCACCCAGGTTCTGGTTGAGCGCCATATCGACCTTTCGGACTCCGCTTATCGAAGATAGCCGCGGCGGCCCCCCGTCGCCGTGGCGATGGGAGGGCATGATGCGCAAGGAACGACTCGACGCCGTAAACACCGTAACCCCGCTGTTCCGCCAGGCGGAACTTTCTTCCGATACCGCCGCCGCCGATGCAGCCGCCTGCATCGCCGAAATGCTGCGTATCCGTGCGGCCAACAACTTGCCGATCGGCACCGGCGGCGAGATGATCCGCATGTTGACCGAGGCGCTGTCGGCGCAGGTCAAGGCGCGCGAACTGTTCATCGAGGCGCACCGGCTGACACCGCAGGTGCTGGGATCGCTCGGCCTGCGCGCTTATGGCGACGAAATGCCGTGCCCCCCCACCGAAGGGTCGGCCGACCTCCCGGTCAAGGTGCCGCTGAAGGTGGTTGCGTGAGTGGCCCGGCAACATTGACGCGGGCGCCAGATGATGTTCGATCCCCTGATGATTCGCATTCTCTTCTTCAACGTGTTGCTGCTCGGCACATGCGGTTACGCGATCCTGCGCGGCGGCGCGCCGGAACGGATCACCGGTTGGCTGTTGCTCGCGGCAACGGTGCTGACTCCCCTGGCGGCGCGCGGACTGGCCGTGCGGTACGTACAGGCGGAGGTGGGGATCTTCGTGGTCGATCTGGCGCTGCTTGCAGCCTTGGTGGTCGTCGCATTGAAGGCAGATCGGTTCTGGCCGCTGGTGTTGGCCGCGATGCAGTTGGACACCACCGCCGTACACATCCTCAAGCTGGTCGACGCGGACCTGATCCGTATCACCTACGCCTTGATGATCGCGATGTGGAGCTATCCCATGCAGATCATCCTGGCGGTCGCCACATTGCGCCATCGCCGACGGCTGGCGCAGTTCGGCGAGGACCGGTCGTGGAGCCTTGCTTTGAATCGTATGTCTGGGGAGACCTTTGATGTCGCTCGATATGACAACGCCGCCCATCACGGGCATGGACCTTGGGGATCACGCGGCGGCGATCAGCGCGCGGAGCGTGATCAGGGCTGAGCCGCGCGGCGAGCATGTCGCCGCCGCGCACCGGCTATACCGCGAACGACGGGCACGGTTGCAGTCCTTCTCGCAATCCTTCGCGATCTTCGGCGAGCCCGGCTGGGACATCCTGCTCGAAATCTACCTCGCCGATACCGTCGGGCGCGCGATGTGCGTCGGCACGGCCTGCCTTGCCGCAGACGTGGCGCAGACCACCGGCCTGCGCTGGCTCGCCAAGCTCGAACGGATCGGCCTGGTCACGCGCGAGGACGATCCGCGCGACGGGCGGCGCGGGCTGGTGATGCTCACACCCAGCGGCCGCGCCGAGATGGAACGTTATCTCGCGCGGATCGCGGAAGAATAAGGGGGCGTATGGCCCGGTGACGCCGGGCTGTGCGTTATATGGCGACGCGCCCGGCGACGGGCGCGTCTTCTTAATGGACCCATTAAAGCCGCTGAAAACTAGCCCTATGGCCATATAAACTA
>JAZJXZ010000063.1:0-45885 GCA_040390605.1 Pseudomonadota bacterium | reverse complement strand
ACGACATCACCGGCGCGACCCCGGCCTCGTTCGAGCCGACGATCGATTATGTCGTCACCAAGATCCCGCGCTTCGCCTTCGAGAAGTTCAAGGGCGCTGAGGCCGTGCTGTCGACCGCGATGAAGTCGGTCGGCGAGGTCATGGCGATCGGCCGCAACATCCATGAGTCGATGCAGAAGGCATTGCGCGGGCTGGAGACGGGCCTGTCGGGCTTCAACATGGTCGACCGCCTTGCCGGCGCGCCGCGCGACGAGATCGAGGCGGCGCTCGCCATCGCCACGCCCGACCGGCTGCTGGTCGCGGCACAGGCGCTGCGCGAAGGGTTCACCGTCGCCGAAGTCCACGCCATCGCCAAATACGATCCGTGGTTCCTCGAACGCATCGCCGAGATCATCGCCGCCGAGGAAGAAGTCTGCACCGGTGGCCTGCCGCAGGACGCGGCCGGCATGCGCCGCCTCAAGAGCATGGGATTCAGTGACAAGCGTCTCGCTTATCTTGCTCTGAAGTCGGCCAATCTGCGCGAAGGCAGCTCGCACGGTATCGCCCGCGGCTCGGGCCTGATCCACGAGGTCGTCTCGGCGATGACCGGCGGCGTGACCGAGGACGAGGTCCGCGCGCATCGCCACAAGCTCGGCGTGCGCCCGGTGTTCAAGCGTATCGACACCTGCGCGGCGGAGTTCGACGCCAAGACGCCGTACATGTACTCGACCTACGAAGCGCCCAGCTTCGGCGAGCCCGAGTGCGAGAGCATGCCGACGGAGCGGCGCAAGATCGTCATCCTCGGCGGCGGGCCCAACCGCATCGGCCAGGGCATCGAGTTCGATTATTGCTGCTGCCACGCCTGTTTCGCGCTCGCCGATGCGGGTTTCGAGACGATCATGGTCAACTGCAACCCCGAGACGGTCTCGACCGACTACGACACCAGCGATCGGCTCTATTTCGAACCGCTGACCGCCGAGGACGTGCTCGAAATTCTCCATGTCGAGCAGCAGAACGGCACCTTGGTCGGTGTGATCGTCCAGTTCGGCGGCCAGACCCCGCTCAACCTGGCGCACGCGCTGGAACAGGCCGGCATCCCGATCCTCGGCACCTCGCCCGACGCGATCGACCTTGCCGAGGACCGTGAGCGCTTCGCCGCGCTCATCACCAAGCTCGGCCTGCGCCAGCCCGCCAACGGCATCGCGCGCAGCCGCGACGAGGCGATCGCGGTCGCCGAACGCATCGGCTACCCGGTGCTGATGCGCCCGAGCTATGTGCTCGGCGGCCGTGCGATGGAGATCGTCGACGGCCCGACCCAGCTCGACAACTACATCCAGACCGCGGTCCTGGTGTCGGGCGACTCGCCGGTTTTGATCGACCAGTATCTGCGCGATGCGATCGAGGTCGATGTCGATGCGATCAGCGACGGCACCGATGTCGTGGTCGCGGGTGTGCTCCAGCATATCGAGGAAGCCGGCGTCCATTCCGGCGACAGCGCCTGCTCGATCCCGCCCTACAGCCTGTCGGCCGAGATCATCGCCGAGATCGACCGCCAGACCGAGGTTCTCGCCCGCGCGCTGTCGGTCAACGGGCTGATGAACATCCAGTTCGCGGTCAAGGACGGCCTCGTCTACCTGATCGAGGTCAACCCGCGCGCCAGCCGTACGGTGCCGTTCGTCGCCAAGGCGATCGGCGCGCCGGTTGCCAAAATTGCCGCCCGCGTGATGGCCGGGGAGAAGCTCGCCGACCTGCCCAAGATCGATCGCGCGATCGATTATTTCGCGGTCAAGGAAGCAGTCTTCCCGTTCAACCGCTTCCCGGGTGTCGACCCTGTGCTCTCACCGGAAATGAAGAGTACTGGTGAAGTCATGGGAATCGATAAAGATTTCTCGATCGCTTTCGGCAAGGCGCAGATCGGCGCCGGAAACATGCTGCCGACGGGCGGTGCGCTGTTCGTCAGTGTGAAGGACAGCGACAAGCCGATAATTTTGTCAGGGGTACGTGCCCTGGCGCAGCACGGCTTCACGATCGTCGCAACCGCCGGCACCGCGGACTATCTCGAGGCGGCGGGCGTGAAGGTCGAGCGCGTCAACAAGGTCGCGCAAGGTCGCCCACATATCGTCGATCGCATCAAGGACGGCGGCATCGACCTGATCTTCAACACCACTGAAGGCTGGCAGAGCCTCAAGGACTCGCAGCCGATCCGTGCTTCGGCGCTGGCGCAGAAGATTCCGCACGTCACCACCGCCGCCGCCAGTGTCGAGACGGCACAGGCGATCGTGGCTCTTTCGACGCGAGACCTTGAAGTTCGTCCCCTTCAATCTTATCATTCGCACTCGCACAATTAATCCCCGACAGAAGAGAAGCAGGTGCGGGCGGACCCCCGGGTTCGCTTGGGGTCGAAGATTTTACGAGGGACTCAAGGGATGGCGACCGTCGAGAAGATGCCGATGCTGGTTGAGGGGCATGAAAAGCTCACTGCTGATCTGCGTCGTCTGAAAGCCGAGCGCCCGCTGATCGTCGATGCGATCGAGGAAGCGCGCGCCCATGGCGATCTGTCGGAAAACGCCGAATATCATGCCGCCAAGGAGCGTCAGGGCCAGATCGAGGCGTCGATCGCCGATATCGAGGACAAGCTCAGCCGCGCGCTGATCATCGACCCGACCGAGCTGTCGGGCGACAAGATCGTGTTCGGCGCGACCGTTACCCTGCTCGACGAGGATGACAAGCCGATCCGCTACCAGATCGTCGGCCAGACCGAGGCCGATGCCAAGGGCGGACGCATCTCGTACAACTCGCCGCTCGGCCGCGCGCTGATCGGCCGCAAGGTCGATGACGAGATAGAGGTCTCGGTGCCCGCCGGCGACCGTTATTACGTTGTCTCGAAGATCGAGTTCATCTGATTTCCAAGTCGGACGGGGCTGCGTTGACGCGCGCGTGGGTTTCCGCACAGTGGCGTGACACGCCCGCGATGCTCACGATCCTGGGGATGACCGCGGTCGTCTCGCTGATCCTGTTCCTGTTCGGCATCGTCGGTGAAGCCGCGATCCGTGGCGGCTTCATTCCCGGCCTGGTCAGCCTTCACGCCGCGGCATCGGCCGATGCGCCGTTCATGCTGCCGGTGTGGCTGACTCCGCTCAGCGCCACGCTGGTTCATGCCGGGCTGGTGCATCTCGCCTTCAACCTGCTGGTGCTGGCCTTGTGCGGCGACAAGCTGGAACGCACGCTCGGCTGGCGCGCCACGGCGGTGCTCTATGTCATCGGCGCCTATGCCGCCGCTGCGGGCTACTGGTTCCAGGAGCCGACCAGCGCCTGGCCGCTGATTGGTGCCAATGGCGCCGTGTCCGCGCTGCTCGGCGCCTACGCCCTGCTGTTCGGCCGCTCGCGCGCGCGCTCGATCGGGCCTGTCCCGGCGCGCATCGTCGCGATCGTCTGGCTGGCGGCGGCGTGGATCGGTATCCAGTTCCTCATCGGCCTGGGAGATCTCGCCGCCGGCGCGATGGTGACGGTCGGCGCATCGATCGGCGGCTTCCTCGCCGGCCTCGCGCTCGCCCAGCCGCTTTTGCTGTGGCACTATCGCCGGGCCTGACGCCCGGCCTTCACCCCTTGGCGAGATCGATATCGGGCTCGAGCAGTCGGTGCAGATGCACCACCACGAACTTCATCTCGGCATCGTCAACCGTACGCTGCGCCGCGGCACGCCAGGCTTTCTCGGCCTGTGCGTAATTGGGGAAGATTCCGACGACCTCGATCGTGTCTTCCTTGAAGTCGAGCGTCTGCGGGTCGGTGACCTTGCCGCCGAAGACGAGGTGGAGCTTGCTCATGTTGGATGTTCCGCACTGAAAGGGTTCGCGGCTCCCTTAACCAGCATCCTCCCGGACGTGAACCTATTTCCCTCTCCTATTGGAAAGGGGAGGCAGGCCACAGGCACGAAGGGGACCTGCCCTCATCCAACGTTTCGCGCTGGCCTTCCCATCGGAGATGGGATTTACGACTTCGCCTTGCTCGCCGCCGCGGCACCGGCGCTCGACAGTGCCTGCAGCACGCCGTTGATGACATTCCCGACCTGGGCCCGAGCCGCCTCGCGGTTCAGGCCGAGCGAGTCGAGCTCCGCCTTGCCGGCATCCTTGGCTGCCGCAGCCGCGCCCTTGGCGGTGTCGGTCAGCCGCTTGCCGACCGGGCCGAGCAGCTTGGCCTCCTGTTCGGTGTTGGGCAGGAAGGCGCCCGCCAGCATGCCGATCGCGATCCCGCCGGCCAGCACCGCGATCGGGTTGGCCTGGGCGGTTTGCGCGGTGCGGTTGACTGCGTCGCGCGCCGCGCTCCGGGTCGTCTCGACCGCCTTGCCCGCGGCGTCCTTCGCGCTGCGATAGGTGCTCTCCATCGTGCCGCGTGCGCCGGTGGAGGTTACAGGCTTTTTGGGGGCGGTATCGCTCATCGTGACTTTCCTCGTGTGCGTGGCTTGGGGGTCAAACGCGGTGGAGCAGGCGGAGTTTCATCGGGCAGCTTCGCGATCAGCGACCGCAGTGGCCGCCGCGCCAGGAACAGCCCGACGGCGGTCGCCACGCCGGCGAAGGTCAGCGGGTGGCGCCTGACCGTCTCCATGCCTTCGCGCGCCAGTTCCTGGCCGGCCTCGCGCAACTCCTGCGCCGCCTCGCGTGCCAGCGCCTTGGGGTTGAGCCGTGCCTGGATCTCGACCAGCGTGCCCGCCAGCCGGCGGCGCGCCTGCTCGGAGCGCTGTGCTGCCACGGCGAGGCCGGGCTCTTCGTCGTCGCTCATTCCGGCCCGTCCTCGATGCGGGTGATCTTCTTGATCTTGGCCACCGCCACCGCGACCATGACACCCGCGACGATCAGCGCGCCGCCGACCACGATCGCCGTTGCCCAGGCCGCGCTGTGCACCTGCATGCGCACGATCAGCACCAGCCCGACCAGCATCGCGATCAGCGCCGACTGTGCCAGCAGGAACGCCGTCGCGCCGAGCAGCAATGCCACCTTGGCCTCGCTGATCCGCGCAAACGCCTGCGCGCGGTAGAGATTGACCTCCGCGCGTACGAAGCGCTCGGCATCGTCGATCAGCCTGGAGAACAGGTGCCCGATGCTGTTGAAATCCGGCCCCTTGCCTTCAGGGGTTGGCGCTTCGTCCACCTGTTGCCCCCGCGCGCCGGATCAGGCGCGGTCGTCGTTGTCGAGACCCGACTTGATCAGCCGCATCAACACGAAACCGAGTGCAGCCGCCGTACCGATCGCGATCGCCGGGCTCTTCTTCACGAAGTCGCGGGCATCGGCGACGATATCGTCGACATTCTTCGACTTCAGGGATTCGGAGAAGCCGGACACCGCCTCGGCGGCGCTGCGCGCATAATTGCCATATTGCGCGCCGACTTTCTCATCGACCGTGCCGGCCGCGTCGCCCATCATCTTGGACAGTTCGTCGAGCACGCCACCGACCCGCGCCTTGCCGTCCTCGGCATAGGCCCGCGCCTTGCCGGTCGCGTCCTTGGTCAGCTTGGCGGCACCGTCCTTGAACGATTGCGTCGCCGCGCCGGTGACGTCGGCAAAGCCGCTCGCGGCCGGCTTGGCGGTGGCGCGGGGCTTCGGCGCGGCCTTGGCGGCGGCAGGCTTGGTCGCCGTCGCCTTGGGTGCCGTTGCCCTCCGGGCGGCGGGTTTCGCGCTCGGCGCTGCCTTGGTCGCGGCCTTCTTGATCGGCTTGGCGGGCTTGGGCGTTTCGTCGGCCATGATGTCCTCGTTTCACAAAAGAAATGGTCAGTCGTTCAACCGGTCAGCAACCCGTCCGGTTCCACGACCGCAACGAATTGCCGCCGCCGATGTTAGCCGATAGAGGCTCGCCGCGACACCCGCTCAAAACCTTGTCGCATCGTTAGAAGGATCGTTCCGTGACCGCAATCATCGACATCCATGCCCGCCAGATCCTCGACAGCCGCGGCAACCCCACGGTCGAGGTCGATGTACTGCTCGAGGACGGCAGCTTCGGCCGCGCCGCGGTGCCCTCCGGCGCCTCGACCGGCGCGCATGAGGCGGTCGAGAAACGTGACGGGGACAATAGCCGCTGGGGCGGCAAGGGCGTCGACCAGGCGGTGAAAGCGGTCAACAGCGAGATCGCCGACGCGATCCGCGAGATGGACGCCGAGGATCAGGCCGACATCGACCGTGCGATGATCGATCTCGACGGCACGCCCAACAAGGCGCGGCTCGGCGCCAACGCCATCCTTGGCGTGAGCCTCGCGACCGCCAAGGCGGCGGCCGATGCACGTGGCCTGCCGCTGTACCGTTATGTCGGCGGCGTCTCGGCGCATGTCCTGCCGGTGCCGATGATGAACATCATCAATGGCGGCGAGCATGCCGACAATCCGATCGACTTCCAGGAATTCATGATCGTGCCGGTCGGCGCGGCCAACATCGTCGAGGCGGTGCGCTGCGGTTCGGAGATCTTCCACACACTGAAGAAGATGCTCCACGACAAGGGCCTGGCGACCGGCGTCGGCGACGAGGGCGGCTTCGCCCCGAACATCGCCAGCACCAACGAGGCGCTCGACTTCATCATGCGCGCGATCGAGGGCGCCGGCTACAAGGCCGGCGACGACGTGATGCTCGCGCTCGACCCCGCCTCGACCGAATTCTTCAAGGACGGCCGTTATCACATCTCGGGCGAGGGCAAGGTGCTCACCCCGGCCGAAATGGCCGGTTATTATGCCGATCTCGTGGCGCGCTATCCGATCTTCTCGATCGAGGACGGCATGGCCGAGGATGATTTCGAGGGCTGGAAGACGCTTACCGACATGATCGGCGACAAGGTCCAGCTGGTCGGCGACGACCTGTTCGTCACCAACCCCAGCCGCCTCAAACAGGGCATCGCCGATGGCCTGGCCAATTCGATCCTGATCAAGGTCAACCAGATCGGCACGCTGACCGAAACCCTCGCCGCCGTCTCGATGGCCAACCGCGCCGGCTACACCGCGGTGATGTCGCACCGCTCGGGCGAGACCGAGGACGCGACCATCGCCGACCTCGCGGTCGCCACCAACTGCGGTCAGATCAAGACCGGCAGCCTTGCCCGCTCGGACCGGCTCGCCAAGTACAACCAGTTGATCCGTATCGAGGAGCAGCTCGGTGAGGGTGCGTTCTACGCCGGACGCGGCGTGTTGCGCGGTTAAAGTACTGTTCCCCGGCGAAGGCCGGGGCCCAGTTACGGAGGTCATGCGGCCTGACCGCCGCGCCCGTTACTGCCGCCATCCCAACTGGGCCCCGGCCTTCGCCGGGGAGCGGCTCCTCCGCGGGCTAGGTTTCCAGTTCAGGGGTGGACGTCCCGCACACGCGACTGTCGATACGTGTGCGGGACCTCGCCTCAGAACCCTGCCTTCAACGTCACGAATAGCTGACGTGGCGCCCCGATCAGCAGCGTCTGGTTGTCGCCCGAATTGCCGAACCCGTTCGACCCGATCGTCGCAATATATTTCCGGTCGAACAAATTGGTCCCGTTGACCTGCAACTCGACCTTGTGGTCGCCCGGCAGCGTCATCCGCACGCCCAGCGTGGCGTCGAACAGCACCCGCCCCGGCACCGACTGGTCGTTGCTGTAGGTGAAATAGCGCCGGCTCATATAGTTCGCGCTGACCCGTCCGAAGAACAGGCTGCTGTCGTAGGTGACTTCGCCCGAGGCGATGTGGCGCGGCGCATCGACCACGCTCTTGTCCTTGATCGCCACCCCGCCGAACAGCGAGCCATCGGCATTGTAGATGTTGTCGCGGTATTTCGAGACATTGTAGGCATACGACCCGAACAGCCCGAAACCGGCGGGCAGCTTGACCTGCGCCGTCGCCTCGATGCCGGTCGAGCGCACGCCGCCGACGTTGCGCAGGATCGCCGGATTGCCGACGATCCCCGCGCCATTGGCAAAGCCGAGCAGCCGGTTGTGGAAATCGACATAATAGGCCGCCAGCGATCCGGTGAAGATACCGCCATGATAGCGCCCGCCCAGCTCGAACGTGTCCGAGGTTTCCGGCTTGAGGTTGCCGAGCCCGTTAAACCCCGCCTGGGTGGTGGCGAACGGCCCACTGGTCGCCGACGCGACGAAGGCACGCGTGACCTCGGTGAAACCGCCGAAAATCTCCGCCCCGCCGGTCACCTTGTAGGTGAAGCCGGCATGCGGCTGGAACCAGTCGGTCGTCTTGATCTTGCCCGAAGCGAGCCCGCCGCCGACGATCGGATCGGCCGTCGCGCGCACGTCATAGCCCTTCCAGCCGAGATCGATCGTCAGCGCGCCCAGCGCGATCTTGTCCTCGACATAATATTGCAGCGTGTCGGTGTGGTAGCGGAAATCCCATTGGGTGAAGAACGGGTTGCTCTGGAAATGTAGCGCATCGCGCGTCGGCACAATTCGGCTGTCGAGCGCGTAATAGCGCCGCGCCTGATGGAAATCGTTGCGCTCATACCATGCCCCGACGGTCAGCTCGCCGAAATGGCCGAGCGAGCCGCCGAGCGAGCCGAACACGCCCTTGCGCCGAATGTCATATTCGGTCGTGCGCACGGAAATCGGCACGCCGCTCGGCGACGGCACATAGGGCGTGAACCACGTCCCCTGGCCGTGATTGTCGTGATAATAGGCCTTGATCGAGGCCTTGATCGGCCCGCTCGTCGTCTCCAGCCCGAGCGAGGCGAGATAGTCCTTCCGCAAGCCCGAGGCGTCGTAATAGGCGTCATCGATCGTGCCGACCGGCGTGGGAAAGGCCGTGCCCGCCAAAGGGTTGGACGGCGAGAGGCCGGTGATGTCGGACTTGCCGTCGGGCCCGGGCGCCCCGGTCGTGTTGTTCACATTGTCGATATTGTTGGCGACGTCGGCGATCCTGATCGCCTGCGCGAAATTGTCCGCGATATTGTCCCAGCGCCAGCCGAGCCGCCGGATCATGTCGAGCGACATGTCCTGATAATCCTGCTCGCGGCGGTCCGAATAATCGAACGTGCCGACGAGGCGGAGATTGCTCACCAGCGGGGCGGTGAACTTGGCGTTGACCTGGTTCTGCCGCTGCTGCCCGACGCCGCGCCATTTGTCCGTCTTGAGATAGCCATAGGAGACATAGGCGCTCGGCCCGTTGTCGCCGAGCATGCCGGTATCGAGCCGGAAGAAACCGCGCATCGTCTCGTTGCTGCCATAGCTGCCATTGGCCGTCACGCCGAACGCCGGCTTGGGGTCGGACGAGAAGAACTCCAGCGTGCCGCCGAGGTTGTTGGTAGCCTGCGTCGCGAGCGTGCCCGCGCCCTGCGACACGTGCGTCTCGCCGATATTCTCGGCGCTGATCGCGCGGCTGATATGCAGGCCGTTGATGTTGCCATAGCTGCCGTCGCCGAGCGGAATGCCGTCGAGCGTGAAGCCGAGCTGGTTCTGGTTGAAGCCGCGGATCGAGACGCGCTCCGACCATTCATAGGCACCGAACGGATCGGCCGACTGGAAATTGACGCCTGGCAGCTTCTGGATCGCCTTCAACGGACTCGTGCCCGGCGCGAGGATCGCGACATCGGCCTGGTTCAATCGCTGCACCTGCCGCGTTTCGCCCTGGCCGATGACGACGATATCCGGCGTGGCAGGTGCATCGGTTTCGGCGGGCCCCGCCGGATCGGCGGCGGGCGCGGTGGCGGGCGGTGCCGCCGGATCGGTCGCGGCATGGGCGGCCAGCGGCGCGCTGAGCGCGGTACCGGCGAGCAGGCAGACGAAGACGTAACGCATCGAAGGTCCCCTTGGATATCGTTGGATTGGAGCACTCCCGCGCGCCGCCTCCCCCCTAGGAGTGCTGCGTTGCACAAATTTGATATTCGGGTTGCGGTTCGGTGACGCGGCAAGGTCAATTTCGTGACGGCCAGCGAAGCGGTTGCGAAATCACGCCTTCCGCTTTATTGGCACCCGGCGCCACCCGCTCGGGCGGTCGCGAATGTCTTTGTCTCTCGGAAACGGAAAGGAGCGTCCCATGTCATCGACCAGCGTCAGACCGACCTTCTCTTTCCGTATTCAGGGACACTGTGCATGGGCACTTCCTGCCGGGGCGGTACTGACCGCCTGATTTCCCGCGACCGTCGCGTCGCGGTTGCTACTCACGTTTCTTCACATCCGCCGATGCGCCTGGCGCGTCCGGTCTCGTCGCTGTCGATCCTCTCGTCCGGGGAGGTTCGTCATGCGCGGTGAACCCCGAGCGATAGCCACCGTCTCGCTGATCGCCACCGATCCCGCGCGGATCGACCCGGTGGCGATCGATCAGCTGCATCACAGCGCCTCGCTCGACGGCATCAAACGCGTCGTCGGCTTGCCCGATCTCCATGCCGGGCGCGGCATTGCGGTCGGGGCGGCCTTCTGGTCGCGCGGTTGCCTTCATCCGCATCTGGTCGGCAGCGATATCGGTTGCGGTATGGCGCTGTGGCGTACGGACATGAGGCTGCGCCGATTTCGGCTCGATGCGGCCGAGAAGAAGCTGCACGGGCTGGAAGCGCCATGGGGTGGCGACCATGCCGGGCACCTCGCCGAGGCCGGTCTGCCGCGCGATCTGTACGGCGAAGGGCTGGGCAGCATCGGCGGCGGCAATCATTTCGCCGAGATATTGCGGGTCGAGGCGCTGGCCGATCCCGATGCGGCGGCCATGCTCGGCATCGACCCGGCGCAGATCCTTCTGCTGGTGCACAGCGGGTCGCGCGGTCTCGGCCAGGCGATCCTCGACCGTCATTTGCGCGCCGGCGGCGGCGCGCTGGCGGAGGCGAGCGAGGCCGGCGCGACCTATCGCACCGAACACGACCAGGCGGTGCGCTGGGCCGAACTCAACCGCGGCATCATCGCCGAGCGCCTGTTCGATCGCCTGGACATGACCGGCACACGGCTGCTCGATATCTGCCACAACAGCGTCACGCCGCATCAGGGCGGCTGGCTGCACCGCAAGGGTGCCGCCCCCGCCGACAAGGGGCCGATCGTCATCCCCGGCTCGCGCGGTGCGCTCAGCTATGTCGTCCAGCCATTGCCGGAGAAAGCGGACGATGCGCTCCACAGCCTCGCGCACGGCGCCGGTCGCCGCTGGAGCCGCAGCGACGCGCGCGATCGTATCGCCCGCCGCTTCACCGTCGCCGAACTGGCGCGCACCAAGCTGGGCAGCCGGGTGATCTGCGAGGACCGCGCCTTGCTCTATGAAGAAGCGCCCGAGGCCTATCAGGATATCCATCGCGTCGTCGCCGATCTGGTCGATGCCGGGCTGGCCGCGGTGGTGGCGACCTTGCGCCCGCTGATCACCTATAAGATGCGCCGGTCATGAGCGTCGCCCTGCATCTGTCGGCGGGACAGGGGCCCGAGGAATGTCGCTGGGTCGTCTGGCGGCTGGCGCGCGCCTTTGTCGAGGCGGCGGCGGCCGAGGGCCTGTCGTGCGTGCCGGTCGAGCCGATCGCCGGCCCGGCCGCTTCCGTGCTGCTGCGTGTCGAAGGGGAGGACGCGGCGGCGGCGACGTTCGCCCGCGCCCGCACCGGCACGGTCCGATGGATCGGCACCAGCCCGTTCCGCCCGACCCACAAGCGCAGGAACTGGTTCGTCGCTGTCACCACCATCGCGGAAGCCGAGGACACGCCCGATCTGCGCGAGGCCGATATCCGCTACCAGGCCTATCGTGCCTCGGGGCCGGGCGGCCAGCACGTCAACACTACCGACAGCGCGGTGCGCGCGACGCATGTCCCGACCGGACTGACCACCACGTCGCAGGACCAACGCTCGCAATTCGCCAACAAGAAGGTGGCGCGATTGAAGCTGGCGCTGATGATCGAGCAACGGCGGCGCGAGGGCGAGGCCGGCGGCAAGCGCGAACTGTGGGACCGGCACCATGCGCTGGAGCGCGGCAACGCGGTGCTCACTTACGAAGGGGAACGGTTCCGGCCGCGGTGAGCGATCCGCCGCGGGCTCGCAGCCAGGTTCAGAACGATCCCGGCACTTCGCGCTGGATGGTGTCGGGGCGTTCCGGTGTCAGCAAGATACGCGGGCCGCTCGTGCCGACCGCTTGCACGCCCTGCGTGCCACCGCTGGCGATCCGCGTGCAACTGCGCCCCTCCAGAAAGTCGAGTGCCGACCGGGTCGAGGTTTCGAGGGGGCTGCCCAGCGGATGGGTCAGGTCGTCGCCGGCCTGGCAACTCGCTTCGATGATGCCCGAAAGGCCGTCATAATAAGCCCCCTGGTGCGCCGCATTCTGCAACGCGAAGGCAATGACGCGCAGCCGGTCGTCGCACGCGCTTCGGTCGAGCGCGATCTGGCCGACCGGCTTGCCATAGGTGTTGGTGCCGATCAGCGCGGCATTGGCGTGGAGGTAGGGAATCTGCGCGGCGATCACCAGTTCGCTGGCCGAGGCGGTGCCGCCCGTGCCGATAAAGGCGATCTTGGTCGGCGCGATCGACTGGGGCTGGGGGTTGAAATAGGCGATCACATTGTTCGCTGATTTTTCGGGGCGGAAGGTCGTGTAATCGATCACGTCCGAGGTCGAACGGTTGGCACCGAGCAGATTGGTCATCAGCTCGGCAATAGAGACCAGCCCGCCGCCATTGTAGCGCATATCGACGATGACGTTGGTGACGCCTGCTGCACGGAACGACGCGAACGCGCTGCGCAGCGCCGGGTCGGCGGTGGAGATGAAGGTCCGCAGATTGACATAGCCGACCTTGATGCCGCCATCGTCGATGATCTGCGCGCCATAACGTGACGAGACCGGCGTCAGTGAATAGTCGGTCTTGGACAGCGTCACGTCTCGCGTGCCGCCGGCGTCGCTGATCCGCAGCAGGCGCGAGGTGCCTGCGGTGCTCGGCCCCAGCGCGTTGGTCACGCCGGCGGTGCCCTCTGCGGTGATGATCGCATTGACGGTGCGCAGATCGGTAGCGCTCGTCCCGATCGCGACGATCTCGGTACCGCGGTCGATCCCGGCAGCAAGCGCGGCGGTGCCTTCGAAGGTTTCGGCGATAAAAGCGCGCTTCGCGGTGGCATCGACCGCGAGGCGGAAGCCGAACCCGGCGCTCGATCCCGAGGCGTAGAAGGCATCCTCGCCGGCGATCGACGTCAGATAGGTGAAGTAGCGGTCCTTGTGCTGCGCCCGCGCGGCCGCGGTCAGCGAATCGAGATAATCGCTGACGGTCGCATAAGGCGACGGATCGAAGGTGGAGGGCAGCGTGTCGGGGAACAGATACCATTCCCGCATCTGCGCGGTCACCCAGTCCTGCCGCTCGCGCAGCGAACACCCGGCTGCGGTCGGCGTCGGGGTGGATGCCGTCGGTGTAGGACTCGAACCGGTCGCGGTGCTGCCGCTTCCACCCCCGCCGCAGGCGGACAGCAACGCTGCCAAGGCTACCAATGTCGTCGGAACATGCAGTCGGTTCATCGCTCACCCCTGACATGCCGAAGTAAAGGGAAGTGCCCGACTTGTCAGTGATAAATATCAAGTTGTCCGCAAAGGGCCGGCACCGAGAACGGCGCCGCGGGCAAGGCAAACCTTAGCCGACGTCGACTCCGCACAGGCGCATTTGCTTTTCGGCAAGGATTGCGAAGCTACGGTGGCCCGGCACGCTGGAGGGTGCTGCGTTTGATCGAGATCGAAGTCCAGAACGAGACGCATCAGACCCAGGTCGGGATGCGCTTCGCCGCGGTCCCGCGGATCGGCGAGGGCCTGCGCCTGCGCCAGCCGGACGGCTTCTGGGCGTCGTACGACGTGATCGACGTGTGGTACCAGAAGGCCGAGTTCGGCGACATCTGGGTGCCCTATATCCATGTCCGCATGACCGATGCGGACCAGGCCGTGGTCGCCGCCGCGAGCCAGATCCTCAGCCAGAGGGAGCCGCAGCCATTAAGGGTCTGATCAAGCGCCTGCGGATCGTTCCCGCGGAACCCCCGCCATCGCCGCTGGCGGCGGTGCCCGTCGACCCTCCGCCACCTGTCGTCGTTGCGCCGCCTGTCGCCGCCCCGCCGCCCGTGGCTGCCGCGCCGGCGCGCGCGCGGTACTGCCTGCTGGTCGACGATTCGCGCGTGATCCGCAAGGTCGCGCACCGCATCATCGCCGAGCTCGGCTATCAGGTGATCGAGGCCGAGAATGGCGAGGAAGCGCTTGCCCGCTGCAAGGCTTCGATGCCCGACCTGATCCTGCTCGACTGGGAAATGCCGGTGATGACCGGGGTCGAGTTCATCGCCGCGTTGCGCCGGATCGATGGGGGCGTGGTCCCGAAAGTGGTGTTCTGCACCTCCAAGGCGGAGACCATCGATATCTACCAGGGCATCGGCGCCGGGGCCGACGAATATGTCACCAAGCCCTTCGACCAGCACACGCTGCTCGCCAAATTGCAGCGGATCGGGGCGGCATAACCTCGGGCTGCTGGACCAGGTCATCGGTGATGGGTCCGGACCCGAGATCGGGTCAGGTGCTCGTGCCTGAGGTCGCGCTGCGTAAAAGTGCGGCGGGCCATGCTGGCTCGCACCGGATTTTTCTGGCAGCCTGTCGCTCATGGCGAGGACGGTCTTCCTCTATTCGGCGGCCCTGGCCTTCGCGCTGGCGGCGCTGGAATGGCTGCAGACGCGCTATGCGATCCGCGCGGTGTCGCCCGAACTCTATATCGGTGTGCTGGCTGCCGCCTTCACCGCATTGGGCATCTGGGCGGGGCGACGCCTGACGCCACGCCCGGCCGCGAACGGCCCGTTCGAGCGCAACGACGCCGCGATCCGTGCGCTCGGGCTCACGCCGCGCGAATGCGAGATCCTCGACCTGCTTGCTTCGGGCCGTTCCAACAAGGAATTGGCGCGGTCGCTCGGCATCTCGCCCAACACGGTCAAGACGCACGTCGCGCGGCTCTACGAGAAGCTCGGCGTCGATCGCCGCATCCGTGCGGTGGAGGAGGCGCGGGCATTGGCGTTGATCCCGCGCGGCGATCATATGATGGGGTGAGTTCGCGAAAATCACCCCTTTGGGCGATGGCGTCCGGCGGGCGGGGGCGGCACGTCCAGGCGACCAACCAACAGGGGGACGACATGGCAAGATACGCGCTGATCTATGGGCTGGCGTCGGGGATGATCATCGTGCTGGTGATCATCGCCGGGATGACGCTGGGCGGCTTCGGCCACTCGCTGTGGTTCGGCTACCTCGCAATGCTGGTCGCGCTGACCTTCATCTTCGTCGGTGTGAAGCGCTACCGCGATGTCGAGGGTGGCGGGGTCGTGCGCTTCGGGCGCGCGCTGGGGCTGGCGCTGGGCATCGCGGCCGTCGCGACCATCGCCTATGTCGCGCTGTGGGAAGTCTATCTCGCCCTGACCCACTATAACTTCATGGACGAATATATCGCGGGCATGATGCGCAATGCACAGGCGCACGGCGTCACCGGGGCGAAGCTGGCAGCGCTTCAGGCCGAGGCGGAGAGTATGCGCGCAATCTACGCGAACCCGCTGCTGCGCATGGGGATGACGGCCGCCGAAATCGCCCCCGTCGGGGTCATCGTGGCGATCTTCTCGGCCGCGTTGCTGTGTTTTCCGCGGGTTCTCCCAGCACGGCGGTGAAAAACCGCCAATACCGTGAAATTAGGGGGTTGATCCCCGAGTCGCGTGCTGCGAGAATCATTAACTATGAGGAACAAGCGTCGTTCGACCTTCCGCACCATGCTGCGCCGCGCCGGGCCCCCGGCGGCGTTGCTGATCGTCGGCGCGTTCTTCGGTGGCTATGCGATTCTTGGTCCGAACGGCGCGCTGGCTTACGGTGATATCAAGCGTCAGCTGGTGCAGCGCCAGACCGAGCTGGCGGCGCTTGACAAGCACCGCAACGAGCTGCGCAACCGGGTCAATCTGCTCGACCCCAACCATGCCGATCCGGATATTGTCGACGAGCTGGTGCGCAAGGACCTGAACGTCGCGCATCCCGACGAGGTCATCGTCCCGCTCAAGAAATAGGGCACGTCGCGCCGCGCGCTGGCGCTTTGCGAAACGATCTGCCAGCATCGCGCCATCAAGATGTTCGGCCAAATTCGTTTCGGAGAGTGGGATGCGTTTGAAATTGCTCGGCGCGGCGGCGGTCGTCGCGCTTGCCGCCTGTTCGCCCTCGACCAATACGCCCGCGGAGAACAAGGCCGAGCTGGCGCCGTTGCCGTCGGGCGATTGGGCGAAGTTCCGCGACACCTTCATCGCCGACTTGTTCGTGCTCGACCCGGCCAATGCGGTCTATCAGGGCAAGCATGAGTTCGACGGCAAGCTCGCCGACTGGAGCGCGGCGGGGCTTAAGGCGCAGGGCGATTTCCTGCGCGATGCGATCGCCAGGGCGCAGGCGTTCGACGTCACCAGGATGAGCAAGGACGACGCGTTCGAGCGCGACTATCTGGTCAGTGTCGCGCAAGGGAAATTGTTCTGGCTTGAGGAAGCCGATCAACCGCACACCAACCCGGCCTGGTATATCGGCAACGGGCTCGACCCGAACGTCTATGTCGCGCGCAGCTATGCCGATGCGCCGACCCGGATGCGGGCGCTGATCGCCTTTTACAAGCAGGTGCCGGCGGCGGCGGCGAACATCCGCACCAACCTCAAGGTGCCGATGCCGCTGACCTTCGTGAATTTGGGTGTCGCGGCGTTCAACGGTTTCGCGGACTATTACACCGGGGATGCCAAGGCGGCCTTTGCCGGCGTCAAGGACGCCGCGCTGCAGAAGGATTTCGACGACGCCGCCGTCCCCGCGGCCAAGGCGATGCGTGACCTCGCCACCTGGCTCGCGGGGCAGAAGGCGACCGCCACACAGGGCTTCGCACTGGGCGCGGATCGCTTCGCGCACATGGTCAGGCAGACCGAGGGCGTCGACGTGTCGCTCGATATGCTGGAGGCAGCCGGCCGTGCCGACCTGGCGCGCAACCAGGCGGCGCTCAAGGCGGCGTGCGCGAAATATGATCCGGGCGCGACGATCCTTGCCTGCACGCGGAAGATGGGCGCGCACAAGGCGGACGGCGGACCGGTTGCCGCGGCGCGCAAGATGATTCCCGAGCTGCGCGCCTTCGTGATCAAGAACGACCTCGTCTCGATCCCCGGCACGGAAGCCGCGCTGGTCGAGGAGGCGCCGCCCTATAACCGGTCGAACTCGGCCTATATCGATCCGCCGGGGCCGTTCGATAAGGGCGTGCCGTCAGTCTATTACATCGCGCCGCCCGACCCGAGCTGGTCGAAGGAGAAGCAGGACGCCTTCGTGCCCGGCTATGGCAATCTGCTGTTCACCTCGGTGCACGAGGTGATGCCGGGGCATTTCGTCCAGTTCCTCCACGCCAACCGGGCGCATTCGATCTTCGGCAGCCTGTTCGTCGGCTATGCCTTTGCCGAAGGCTGGGCGCATTACAGCGAGGAGATGATGTGGGAGGCGGGCCTCGGCAATGGCGATGCCGAGACGCATGTCGGCCAGCTGTCCGAGGCGCTGTTGCGCGATTGCCGGTACCTGTCGGCGATCGGGCTGCATGCGCGGGGCATGACCGTGGCGCAATCGAAGCAGATGTTCATGGAGCAATGCTATCAGGACGAAGGCACCGCCGACCAGCAGGCGGCGCGCGGCACCTATGATCCGGCCTATCTCAACTACACCATGGGCAAGCTGATGATCCGCAAGCTCCGCGCCGACTGGACCGCGAAGCATGGCGGGCGACAGGGCTGGAAGGCGTTCCACGACACCTTCCTGGGCTATGGCGGGCCGCCGATCCCGCTGGTGCGCAAGGCGATGATGGGAAGCGAGGGCGGGCTGGCACCGCGACCTACACTAACGTGCCTGCTTCAGCGTCGGTACCTCGTCCATCACCTCGACGCGCTGCGGGTTGCGGATCGCGGGGCGCAGGCGGGATATGCTGCACAGCCCCGCGACGACGGCGAGGCCCGCGGCGACAAGCGGCGGGGTCTTGCCGCCGCCGACGCCGAAAGCGAGCAGCGTCGCGACGAGCGTCGCGCCGGTGGTCTGGCCCATCAGGCGGACGGTCGAGACCAGCCCGCCTGCGGCGGCGGCGCGCTCACGCGGGGCGGAGCCGATGATCAGCCGGGCATTGGGCGGCAAGAAGGTGCCGAAGCCGGAGCCGCACAGCGCCATGCGCCAGGCCACGTCATACCAGTGCGGATGCGCCGGCATGAAGGCGATCAACAACAGCGCGGCGATCGAGATGATCATGCCGATTCCGCCCATGATGCCCGCCGGGATGCGGTTCGACAACCAGCCGGACAGCGGCGCGACGAGCACGTTGGTCAGCGGCCAGGGGGCGAGCATGATGCCCATTTCCGGCGGCGTGAAGCCGAACTCGTGCTGTAGCCGGAACGGCATCGAGATGATCAGCGTCATCGACGCGCTGAACGCGATGAAGCCGCTCAGCGCGGACAGCGCGATGATCGGGCGGCCGAGCAGGTCGATCGGCAGGATCGGGCTGTCCTCGCTGCGCTCGCGCCGCACGAACCCGACGCCGATCAGCGCGCCGAGCAGGACGATCGCGCCTGAAATCACCGGCGAGTTGCCGTGCACGGCACTTTCCAGCCCGCCGATGATCAGCCCGAACATCGCCGCGCACATCACGGCGCCGAGCACGTCGAAATGGGTTTCGTGCGGCTTGGGATTGGGCAGGGCGCGGCCGAGATAGAGCGAGCCGAGCGCGAACGGCACGGCGCAGGCGAACACCCACGGCCAGGGCGCGACGCCGAGTACGAAGCCGCCGATCGTCGGCGCCGCCGCAGCCGAGGCGGAGACGATCGCCGAATTGACACCTAGTCCGCTGCCGAGATTCTTGGTCGGGTAGGTCGCGCGGATCAAAGCGGAGGAAACGCTGAGCGCCATTGCCGCGCCGACCGCCTGCGCCGCGCGCACGATGAGCAGGAAGGGCAGGCTCTCGGCAAAGAAGCACAGCAATGTGGCGACGGTGAAGATCGTCTGGCCGAGCTGATAGGTGCGCTTGAGGCCGATGCGCTCGCCAAGGCCGGCGAAGGGCAACAACAGCATGACCAGCATCAGCTGATAGACCGTGACGACCAGTACGACCGACGAGGAATCGACGCCGAGATCCCGCGCGATGGTCGGCAGCGCGACATTGGCGACGCCGCCATCGATAATCACCAGCGAACTGCCGAGACACAGCGCGCCAATGGCGAGGTAGCGGCGGGGGAGCGGCAGGCCGTCTTTCATCGTTTCATCCCATGGCGGGCTCGCGCGAGGGTTGCAATCACAACGCGGTGCGGAACCGCGCGCGGCATCCGCGGGTTCCTTGGCCTCCAACCAACAGGAGGATGGCGATGGGCAAGGGCATTTTGATGTGGCTGATCGGTATTCCGATCCCGATCATATTGTTGATCCTGATCTTCTGGCACTGATCGCGCGGCGAGCCCTCGTTTCGTCGCAGCTAACTCTCGCCTTGTCTTGATCGCCGTGGCGGCGCGGAACCGTAGCGCCGGCCCCGGGTTTGCGCAGCAAAATCCGGGGCAACGGCGGAGGTTAAGATGGGCAGAAACTTTCTGGTGTGGTTCCTCGGCGTCCCCTTGCCGATGATCGCGTTGCTGACACTGATTTTCCGACATTGATTTCAGGCGCGAAATAGGCGGAAACGCAGCGCTTCAGGGCGGCGACCAGCCCGGCGGCGCCAGTTCGAAACCGGCAAAGTCGAACGCCGGCGTGACGACGCAGCTGACCAGGGCCCAGCCATTGCGCGCCTCGGCGGCCTGCCATTCGCCCTTGGGTACCCGCAGTTGCGGCGAGTGACCGGCGAGCGGGTCACCACCCAGCACATGCTCTTCCTCACCGATCAGCAGCGCCAGCGGCGAGCCAGCATGCCACAGCCACAACTCTTCGGCGTCGACGCGGTGCCAGTGCGAGCGTTGGCCCCGTTCGAGCAGGAACAGGATCGCGGTGGCCAGGCCGCGGCCACCATCCGGCGCGGGCAGGCGCATGGTTTCGCGGTACCAGCCGCCCTCGGGATGCGGCTCGAGATCCAGTTCGGCGATGAGCGGATGGGGCATTTGGGGGCCTCAATAACGCCAGCGCAACTCGGCGCTGAACGTGCGTTGCGGGAAGGGGTGGAACAGGAAATAGCGCGCCCCGCCGACATTGTCCGCGCCGATCGCCAATTGCCAGTGCGGCGTCACCGCTAAGCTCGCGCGCAGATCGAGCACGGTGTAGCCGGCAAAGCCCTGCCAGGTGTTGGCGACGGGATCGCTGTTGTCGATCGTCGCGAAGGAGCGGCTGGCATAGCGCAACGCGGCGGTCAGCGAGACCGGCACTGCGGGCCGCCAGGTAGCCACGATCGTGGCGCGACGGCGCGGCACCTGGGGCAGGTCCTTGCCGATGGCGGCGGGAAAGGCCGCATCGGCGCGGATCAGCGCCTCGACGAACGTGGCGCTTCCGGCGAGATCGAAGCCGGGCAGGAGGTCGCGTTTGTCGAACGCCAATTCGACGCCGCGCGTGCGGGTGCGATCGACATTCTGGACATAGCTGAACAGCGTCGTGCTGCCGGGCACGAGCGGTGCGGTCTGCGACAGCAGCGCATCGTCGATGCTTTCGCTGAACAGCGACAGGCGGATGCCATGATGCTCGATCGCCAGCTCGCCCGAGGTGGCGCGTTCCGGGCGTAGGTCGGGGTTAGGCGAGGTGATCGTCGGGCCCGTCGTCACCGCCTGATAGAGCTCGGCAACGGTGGGGAAGCGCCAAGCCCGGCCGAGCGACAGCGTCACTTTCCAGCTGGCGGCGGGCGTCCAGGCGAGGCCGGCCTTGGGCGAGATCGCGCTCGCGGTGCGGGCCGGCTGGACGATCGCCGCGGCGGGGGTGAGCGAGAAGTTGTAGCCGTCACTGGCTCGCCACCACTCCTGCCGCGCGCCGATGGTGAGCGTCAGCGGCGCGGCGAGGTGCCAGGCGTCCTGTGCCCATAGCGCGTCGGTTCGGGTGCGGCCGCGCGAGGCGAGATTGAGCGCGCCTTCGCCGCCCGTCACCCAGTCGGTCGTCGCATAGCGGTTGCTCGCCAGGGTGAAGCGGTCATGGTGGTAGCCGGCGCTGATCAGATGATCGCCGTCGCGCCATCCTGCCCGGGCGTCGAAGGTCGACCAGCCGGTGCCCTCGAGCCGGGTGATGTTGCCTGCGCCCCCGCTCGCCGCCGCCGGGAGCGTGCCGGTCGGACCGCGCTGTTCGTCATGGGCGAAGTCGTAGAGCGTGCCGATCAGCTGCCAGTCGAAGCGGCCCGCCGCGCCGGTGGCCGAGAGGCTGTGCGACCAGTGGCGCTCGTCGTGGCGATAGACATTGTTGGCGAAGGCGCCGGGCCAAACGGGCGCGCCGCTTGACGTCAGGTAGGTCTCCGCCGTGGCATCGGTGCGGTCGAGGAACAGGCCGCCGACATAGCTCAGCCTTATGGCGTTGGTCAGGTCGAGCGCGGCCTTGAGCTTGTAGAAGTCCTGGCGCTGATGCTCGAAGCCGCCTGCGCCGACCACCGTGATCGCCGCACCCGCGCGGTTGAGATCGGCGTACCCGCCGGTCGTGCCGGCCGGCACCGCGCCGGGCACCGTGATATAGGCAAGCGGCTGGCTCGAACTGGTGACGTGGCTGGCGCCGGCGAACAAAGCGAGCGGGCCGAAACGGTCGCCGATCGTCGCGCCGGCGCTGTAGCTCGGCAGGGTCGCTTGCGTGCCATATTGGTTGAAGCGCTGGACGCTGGTGCCGAGGGTCGCGCTCGCCTCGAGCTTGTCGGGCAGGCGAGTCGTGATGTTGACCACCGCGCCGATCGAATTGCCCGGATAGGCCGCCGAAAAGGGGCCGTAGAGCACATCGATGCGCTCGACCTCCTGCGGCGTGACGAGGCTCCAGCGTGGGCTGGCAAGGCCATTGTTGTTGCCGATCAGCGCGGAGAGCAGCGCGCCATCGGCATAGATCAGGCTGCGCGCGCTGGCGCCGACGCCCGATGTGCGCGTCGCGAGCGGACTCTGCGTGTCGCCGATATGGCGTTTGCGGACCAGCAGGCTGGGCAGATATTTGACCGTATCCTCGATATTGGCCGCATTGACGGTGGCGGCGATGCGATCGGCGGAGAGCGATGCGGTGGTGCCGGGCACCTGATCGGCCGGACGGGGGTGACGGTCGCCGACGACGATAATGGTCTGGCGCTGGTCGGCGTCATCCTCGGCAAAGGCGGGCAGGGGCAACAGGGCGCCGGAGGCGAACGCCACGGCAAGCGCGCGCCGAAAGGGCGCGCCAGGACTTTGGGACATGGGGGTTCCATCGGTTGACGAGAGCGGGCGCCGGACATCGGATGTCCAGCGGCGGTCGTGCCGTGTCTTCTCAAGCCTCGCCTCTGCAGGGGCGAGGCAAACATGACTCGGCGTCAGGCGATCGACGGTGGTCCGGTCGAGGGTGGGGGTGGCGCGGCGAGGCCGTGGCCGGGGTCGCTCGGCACCCGATTGATCAGGCCGGCAAAGGCGGGTGGCGGCGGGGGCGCCAGCAGCGGCGCGGGAACGGGCATATCGACCGCGAGGCCGACCGCGGCAAAGGCGCAGGGGCGATCGGTGCCGGGGTCCGGATGCTTGCCGCGATCATGGTCCCCGGACATCATGCTGCCGTCGGGCATCATATGCGCCATGTCGTGATGCATGCCCGGCATGGTCGCCGGCGGCGGCGCATATCGGCTATCCTGGCCGGGGCACAGGACCAGCGCCGGGGCACCGCTTGCCGTCTCACCGATCATGAAGCCGCCCGGGATCAGCACGCGGACCGCCAGCGCACAGGCGAGGATCAGCGTGGCGACATGACGTCGGGCCAGGATCTGGCGGATCACGAACACCGCGCGGCGGTAGCGCTCCACAGGGCAACGCTCAAGCGCGCGTTTCCGCGGCGGCATGCATTCGGCGCATGGGTGAATAGCTAAAAGCGCTATTGCTGCACTGCACCATTTATCCTATATTTGTGATGTGACAGAGCAAAGCAGCATCCAGCCCGCCACGCCGAATGGCGATGTGCCGACCGTCTTCGAAGGCATCGTGCGCAATTTTTGCCTCGCGGCGACCTATAACCGCACGGCGATCGTGCTCGCGCCCCACGTGCTCTACACGCGTCACGACGAGCTGTTCGTCGACGGCGTGGTGGTCGAGCGCGACGGGCAGCCGCCGCGCGAGCCCAAGGTCGGGACGTTCAAGCTTGCCGGCCTGCAGGGCATAATGCTGACCGATCGCCCGTTCTTCCGCGACCCGCTGTTCCAGCCCGGCGACGCGAAATATCAGGGCGTTACGCTGATGGCGGTCGAACCGGCCTGAGGTTGGAATTTCGTCTGGTAAATTCTTCCGTCACCCTGAAACAAGTTCAGCATGACGACGAGTTCAAATCTTCCGCGTCGCCTTGGCGGGCACGAGAACCGGCTGCCAGTCGCCGGTGCGGCGTGACAGCATCTCGCTGAGCGCCGCGACCGCGCCCAGCGCGACTCCGGCGACTGCGGCGCCGAGGATCATGTCGATCAGGTAATGCGTGCCCTCGACCGGGGTCGAGATCAGCATACCGACGTTCAAGGCGAGCAGCGGCCAGCGCAGCGCGCGATACGGCCAGGCGGCGGCGATGAACAGCACCGCGCTGGCGGTGTGGAAGCTGGGTGCCGAGACCAGTCCGCGGATCGCGCCGAGATCGATCACATGGAACAGGTGCAGCCGCAATTCGGGGATCAGCTGATCCATCCACAGCCCGCTGTCGGGCATGTACGGGACGGGGCCGTGCGCCAGCGTGGCGAATGGGCCGACCGCCGGCATGAAGCGGAACATGACCAGCGCCAGCACGGCGGCGATCCAGAAACTGGCGATGAAGCGGCGCGCGGCGGCACGCTTATTGGTCCAGGCGAACCAGCCGAGCAGGATCGCCGGGCTGGCATAGATGCTCTGGTAGAAGGCGGTGCCGATGATTTGCAGCGTGCGGTGTTCGGCGACGAGCGTGTACCAGGCGAGCCAGTCGAAATGAAGGATCGCGTCGGCACGCTCCAGCCCCTGGTCGACATAGCCGCTGGTCATCGCCGAGACGGGGTAGCTGGCCAGTGCCCCGGTCAGCGTGATCACGGTGAACAGGCCATAATATTCCGCCATGTCGCGCGCGATGCGATGGCCATGGCGGGTCGGGTTGCGCAGGGTGTGGCGCACCGCGGCAAGCCCGGCGAAGGCGAGGGCGAAGATCAGCGTGGCGGGCGACAGCAGCGCGATCGACAGCTGCTCATATTCCATCATCAGCGTGAGCACGACGAGCCCGGCGATCGCGGCAAGCACGAGCCAGCGGCCGGGAATGACGGAGCGATCCGTTTCGGGTGCGATCGAGGCGTGGAGCGAGGCGTCGAAAGTGGAAGAGAGTGCGATCGGCGGCAAAGCGTAATCCAAGAGCCCGGGGCGAACGTCACGCTAACCCGCAATGTGTGAACCGTCAGTGACACATATATGACGTTGTGGCCATCCCGCAGCCGCACTCGGCGCCGGCAGAGTGGCCGGAATGCAACGGTCGCGCGCAACCGATCGGCCGGCTTTGCGTACTCTTAAGGGAATGCTGGCGGAGATGAGCGATGACATTGGCCGGACGCTGCCATTGTGGGCGCAATGCTTTCGAGATTGACGGCGACCTGCCCGAAACGTTGACGCGGTGCACCTGCTCCTTCTGCTCGAAGCGCGGGCATCTCTACGCCTATTTCAAACCGTAGCAGGTGAAGGTGACGCTGGCCGACAGCGATGCGGTGTATCGTTGGAACACCAAGGCGGTCGCTAGCCATTTCTGTCCGGCCTGCGGGTGCGACCTCTATGCCGACAGCCCCGACTTCCAGCGCGACGGCAGCTGGGACGGCAAGGCGCGGCGCATCGCGATCAACGCGCGGCTACTCGACGATGTCGAGGCGGCGGACTGGCCAGTGACGGTGGTGGACGGGAAGCATCTGTGGTGATCGTCGCCGCCCCGCCGGAACTCAACTGCCGCCCGAACGGTATGTGACCAGCAAGCAGCGGAGAGAGACGATGACTAAGACGATGGCGGATATTGCCGAAATCATGCGCGACATCGATTTCACGCTGTTGACGACCTTGACCGCGGATGGCGGCCTGGCGGCACGGCCGATGAGCAACAATCGCGACGTGGCATTCGACGGCAACAGCTGGTTCTTCGCGATGGGCGATACCCAGGTGGTCTGCGACATCGCGCGCGACCCCAGGGTCGGCATGACGTTGCACGGCAACAGCAGCCTGCTGGGCAAGCCGCCGGTGTTCATCACCGTGGCCGGCACGGCGGAGCTGATTCGCGACAAGGCGGCGTTCGAGGCGCACTGGAACAAGGATCTGGAGCGCTGGTTCGCGCAGGGCACCGACACGCCGGGCCTGACGCTGATCAAGGTCCATGCCGAGCATGTGCATTACTGGAATGGCGAGGAGCAGGGCGAACTCGTCCCCTAGGCGCTGTCGCTGTGGCCAAGCGCGGTAGGTCCGCGCGATGCCGTCGGACGCGCTTGCGTGTCGCGCGCTTCGCGCCGATGAACCCCGCTGATGGCTGACGAAACTACCTCCGCACCGCGCAAGCTCACGATCAAACAACGGCTCGCGCTGCATCCGCTGGCGCGGATCGGCCCCGGCCTGATCACTGGCGTTGCGGATGACGACCCCAGCGGCATCGCGACCTATTCGCAGGCCGGCGCGCAGTTCGGGCTCGACATGCTGTGGACCATGCCGGTCGCCTATCCGCTGATGGCGGCGGTGCAATCGATGTGCGCGCGGCTGGGACGGGTGACGGGCAAGGGGCTGGCGGCGAACATCAAGGCGCAGTTCCCGCCGCTCGTGCTGCGCGGGCTGGTCGCGCTGCTGCTGATCGCCAACACGCTGAACATCGCCGCCGATATCGCGGCGATGGGCGAGGCGAGCGAGCTGGTGACGGGGATCGATCGGCATGTCGCGACCGTGCTGTTCGCCGTCGTAACGCTGCTGCTGCAGGTGTTCATACCCTATCACCGCTACGTCAAGGTATTGAAATGGCTCACCTTGTCGCTGTTCGCCTATGCGCTGGTGCTGCTCACCATCCACGTGCCGTGGGGTGAGGTGCTGCGGCGTACGGCCTGGCCGCATGTCACGTTCAATGCGGCGGCGGCAACGATGGTCGTGGCGATCTTCGGCACCACGATCAGCCCCTACCTGTTTTTCTGGCAGGCCTCGGAAGAGGTCGAGGACCTGCACGGCGCCGTGCCGCTGATCAAGAACGGCAAGGCGGCGAAGCCGGAACTGTCGCGCATCGCCTGGGATACGTGGAGCGGGATGCTCTATTCCAACATCACCTCCTATTTCATCATCCTGGCGACGGCGCTGACGCTGGGCGCGGCGGGGGTGACGCAGATCGAGACGGCGGCGCAGGCGGCGAGCGCGCTGACGCCCCTGGCGGGGCATTTTGCGACCTTGCTGTTCGCGACGGGTATTCTCGGCGTCGGGCTGATCGGGGTGCCGGTGCTGGCCGGATCGGGCGCCTATGCGGCGGCCGAGGCGATGGGGTGGAACGAGGGGCTGGAGCGCAAGGCGGCCGACGCGCGCGGCTTCTACGGCGTGATCGCGGTCAGTGTGCTGGCGGCGCTGGTGATCCAGTATTCGCCGATCAACCCGATGCGCGCGCTGTTCTGGAGCGCGGTGATCAACGGCGTGGTCGCGGTGCCGCTGCTGGTGGTGGTCATCCTGCTGGTGTCGAACCGCAAGGTGATGGGCGACTTCACCGCCCGCGCACCGATCCGCTGGCTGGGCTGGGCGACGGTGGCGGTGATGGCGGCGGCGGCGGGGGCGATGGTGGTGCCGTTGTTTTGAGACGGGCGGCGCAATCTACCAGACACTGCCGGCGCAATCAGCACCGTCACCGTGGGGCCAGGCGTCATGCAGTCCCGGCAACATAAGGCGGCGCTTCCGGCATGCGCTGCCCGCGCACGCTCATCGGCGCGAAATGGGCGCGATATTCCGCTGGGGTCATACCGGTCAGCCGCTTGAACAGGCTGCGGAAGAAGGCGACGTCGTCATAGCCGATGTCGCAGCTGATCGTCTGGATCGGCCGCGCGTCGCGTTCGAGCATCGCTTTTGCCGCCTCGATGCGCAGCGCCTGGAGATAGGCGCCGGGCAGGGAGCCGGTTGCCGCCTTGAAGTGCCGGACGAAGGTCCGCGCACTGAGCCCGGCCTGGTCGGCCAGCGCGCGCGTCGGCAGGTCGCGGCGGAAATTGGCATGGAGATAGGCCTCCACCGCGCGGATGCGATCGTCGCCATGCGGGCGAGAGACGGGCAGCGTCGCATAGCCCGACTGGTGGATACGCGGCATCGGTACCAGCAAGGCCTTGGCGCACTGCAGCGCCACCTCGTGGCCGCATAGCTTCTCGACGAGGTACAGGCTCACATCGATCGCGGCGCATACGCCGCCGCTGCACAGCAGACGCGAATCCTCGGTGACGAACAGGTCCGCGCGCCAGCGCACTTTGGGGTAGCGCGCGGCGAATTGATCGCACACCGCCCAGTGCGTGGTCGCGATCCGGCCATCGAGCAGCCCGGCCTCGGCAAGATAGGCCGCGCCCATGCAGACCCCGACGAGATGCGCACCCTGCGCATAATGACGCTGCAGCCAGGGCAGCAGCGCGCTGTTCTCCACCAGCTTGACGTCGAGCTCCAGCCCCGAGGTCGGTACGATGACGATATCGGTGCGCTCGATTGCGGCGATCGCGCTTTCGGGCGAGATCGTCAGTCCTTCCGCACTGCGGATGGGCGCGCCGTCGAGCGAGACGGTTCTGACCTTGAACAGGGGCGATGCGGGACGGCCGTGCAGATCGTTCCACAGGGCGCCGGCGGCGTGGAATATCTCTGCCGGCATGATCGCGGTGGACGACAGCCCGTCGTCGAGCAGCACCACCGTCACGTCGAACATGGTTCGCCTCCGCGTAGCAGCTTCGCCGCCCCGGCGCAGGCCGGGTCCGTGCTATTATGCACGCGCTATCGCCCGCGACAAACTGGTGGTGAGGGCACTCATCCCGCAGTGGTGGGGTCGATAATCCGGACCACTTCGCTGATGCGCGTGGCGGGGAATCCGCTCAACCGGGCATGCTCCTGGATCGCCGACTCATCTTCGGCGAGATAGATGCAGAAGGTCTGGTCCTTCGTCACGAAGGATTCGAGCCACTGCACGCGCGGGCCGAGCTGGCACAACGCTGCGTTGGAAGTGCCGGCGGCGCCTTTCAACTGATCGCCGTCGAGTTGATCGACGCCGGGAATGGCGCGTTCGATGACATATTTCTTCATGGCTAATCTCCGGATGGCCGATGTCCATCGGAATGCCGCAGACCGCGATCGGGCGACAGGGAGTGATGCGGACAATGAACGGGGGCGATTGTGCCGTCCGGACCTTTCCAGCGGTTGTGTCGATGTCGCGAAAGCCGGGGTGGTCGGGGGATGCGTTCAATTCGTGGGCGCATGCTGCTTTGACGGAATGTGGGTAGTTTTTCTGAAGCCCGCCGCGCGGGAGGTAAGCGGCGTGTCGCCGGAATCCGCGCGCCGATCCGCTGGCTGGGCTAAGCTGGGCGACGGTGACGGTGATGGCAGCGGCGGCTAGGGCGATGGGCGCTGCCATTGTTTTAAGGCACTAGTTAAGCGCGTAGCGTTGCGTAGCGCTTCCCTACGGTTCCGCAGTCCGTACACGGTTCTACCTTCCAGAATCCGCTCGCTTTAATCTGAAATATGTCACGCGGGGGTTCGGGCACTCTTTGGAAATGTTCGAAGCCAATTCTCAGTGCCGAACCACATTGGCGACATCCCAATTCGATTTGAAGGTTGTCTTCGATTGCTTCCGCAACGCTAAACTGTGGCCAAATCCAATCAGTGGGTATGTCGGAGCGGTCGATCGCAGGTCCATCTGACTTCTGCAACGCAAGCCGGTTCGCAATGTCGTAGCCGCGTCGGACGCATAGCCTAGCCCAATTCGTTTCCGAGACCAGCGACGCCAAGCGTGTGGGAACTCGCTCCAATACCTCATATCTCGCGACGCAACCTGCGTGCAGCAAATCCGCAACGCGTCGTTCAATCGTATCCTTCTGCGTGGCTTCCCGCTCGCATTTCATAAATCGCGTATGGACCCGCGTTCCGAATTCCTTCGATTGCCCGACGTAAATGGGAGTGCCCAAAGCGTTCCCCTTTTTGTCGGGAAAACGCGGATCTCTGATGAGATACGTGATCCAACCGCCACCCGCTTCCGCCTCGCGGGCAAGCGCAACTTGTTTGTCAATTAGTGCCCCCACACGGCGCTGCTCCGGATCACGATAGTAGCGCCCCATCATCGGGCCTTTGGAGCTTCGCTTGCCGAGCGCATGTCGTTCACCCCAAACTCACAAAACTATCCATCACCCGCTTCCGCCCGGCCTGCTCGAAATCGATCTCGAGCTTATTGCCCTCGATCTCAGCGATCTCGCCGTAACCGAACTTCTGGTGGAACACGCGCTGGCCGACCGACAGGTCGTCGCGGCCCTTGTTGCCGAGGCTGACCGCCGAGGCGCGCGCCTCGACGATGCGGGCGGGCTCGCGGACATAGCCGCCGCTGGTCGCGGCGCGTTGCCAGCCCGGGCCGCGGCCGGTGCCGCGCGCCACATCGGCGAAGGGGTCGGCGCGGTCCGACCAGTTGGCGCGCCACAGGCTCTCGCCGCCCGACATGCTGCTTTCGCTCTCGATATGCGCGTCGGGCAGTTCGCCGACGAAACGGCTCGGGATGCTCGACGACCATTGGCCGTAGATGCGGCGATTGGCGGCGTGGAGGATCACGGCGAGGCGGCGGGCGCGGGTGATCGCGACATAGGCGAGGCGGCGTTCCTCCTCCAGTGACGCGAGGCCGCCCTCGTCCAGGGAACGCTGCGAGGGGAACAGCCCTTCCTCCCAGCCGGCGAGGAACACGGTGTCGAACTCCAGCCCCTTGGCGGCGTGGATTGTCATGATCGTGACCTTGGCCTCGTCGGCCTGGGCGTCATTGTCCATCACCAGGCTGACATGTTCGAGGAACGCGCCGAGGCTTTCATATTCCTCCATCGCGCGGACCAGCTCGCTGAGGTTTTCGAGGCGGCCGGCGGCGTCGGCGGATTTCTCGGCCTGCCACATCGCGGTGTAGCCGCTCTCGTCGAGCAGCTGCCGCGCCAGTTCGGGGTGGGGCAGGGTGGCGGCCATGTTCCGCCAGCGCGCGATGTCGCCGACCAGATTGCCGAGCGCGCGGCGCGCCTGCGGGGTTAGCTCGTCGGTATCGAGGATGCGCGCGGCGGCGCTGGTCAGCGGCACGCCTTCGGCCCGGGCGAGCTGGTGAACCTTCTGCACCGCCTTGTCGCCGAGACCGCGCTTGGGGACGTTGACGATGCGTTCGAAGGCGAAGTCGTCGGCCGGCTGCGACACGACGCGTAGATAGGCCAGCGCGTCGCGGATCTCGGCGCGCTCGTAGAAGCGGAAACCCCCGACGATGCGATAGGGCATGCCGATCGAGATGAAGCGGTCCTCGAACTCGCGCGTCTGGTGCTGGGCGCGGACAAGAATGGCGATCTCGTCGAGGCTCTTGCCGCTGCGCTGGCAGCTCTCGATCTCCTCGCCGACGCGGCGGGCCTCTTCGGGGCCGTCCCACACGCCGAGCACCTTCACCTTCTCGCCGCTCTCGTGTTCGGTCCACAAGGTCTTGCCGAGGCGCCCGCCATTGTTGGCGATGACGCCCGAGGCGGCGGCGAGGATGTGCGGGGTGGAGCGGTAATTCTGCTCCAGCCGGATCACCTTGGCGCCGGGGAAGTCCTTTTCGAACTTGAGGATGTTCTCAACCTGCGCGCCGCGCCACGAATAGATCGACTGGTCGTCGTCGCCGACGCAGCAGATGTTCTTGCGCTCCCGGGCGAGCAGGCGGAGCCAGAGATACTGGACGCTGTTGGTGTCCTGATACTCATCGACCATGATATATTTGAAGCGGCGCTGATAATCGGCGAGCACGTCGCGGTCGCGCTTGAGGATGACCAGCATGTGCAGCAGCAGGTCGCCGAAATCGCACGCGTTGAGTGAGATCAGCCGGGCCTGGTACTGCGCGTAGAGGTCCTTGCCGCGGCCATTGGCGTAGCGCTCGCTCTCGCCGGCATCGATATCGGCGGGGGTGAGGCCCTTGTTCTTCCACTCGTCGATCAGCCCGCCGAGCGCGCGCGCCGGCCAGCGCTTCTCGTCGAGATCGTTGGCGCTGATCAGCTGCTTGATCAGGCGCTGCTGGTCGTCGGTGTCGAGGATGGTGAAGTTCGACTGCAGCCCGACCAGTTCGGCATGGCGGCGCAGCATCTTCGCGCCGATCGCGTGGAAGGTGCCGAGCCACGGCATGCCCTCCACCACATCGCCGACGAGGCGGCCGACGCGGTGGCGCATCTCGCGCGCGGCGCGGTTGGTGAAGGTGACGCTGAGGATCTCCGACGGGAAGGCCTTGCGCGTGTAGAGCAGGTGCGCGAGCCGCGCGGTGAGCGCCGCCGTCTTGCCGGTGCCGGCGCCGGCGAGGACCAGCACCGGGCCATCGGTGGTCAGCACCGCCTCGCGCTGCGGCGGGTTGAGGCCGGCGAGGTAGGGCGGGTCTTGCTGGGTTTCGGCGGGGACGGTCATCGGTGAACAGGTAGGGAACGCTGTTGGATCGGGCAAGCACGCGGTGTTGACAAACTTTGCCAAATGCCGACATTCACCCCAAGGAGTCGCACGATGGCAACGATGAACATTTCGCTTCCGGATCGCATGAAGGATTGGGTCGAGGCCCAGACCGAAACCGGCCGGTACAGCAATGTCAGCGATTTCGTGCGCGACCTGATCCGCCGTGAACAAGTTCGTGCCGACAAGATCGCCCATATGCAGCTTCTTGTCGACGAGGCGAGGGCGGGGGAGCCAAACGATACGACCATGGCGGATATTCGCGCACAGGCGCTGCGCGAGATGGGTGTCGAGCGATAGTGTCGCGAGCGGTCCGGTTTCGGCCCGCCGCCGAGGACGACATCCGCGCCATCTATCGGAACGGACATCTGGCGTTCGGGCGCGAACTGGCGGATCGCTATCATGATGGACTGGAGACTGTCTTCGATTTCCTCGCTCGATATCCACGCGCGGCACGGTTGCGTGAGGAAATCGATCCGCCAGTGCGTGCCCATCCGTACAAGTCGCACATGATCATCTATGAAGTGGGCGACGACGAAAGGGTGACTATCCTGCGCGTCCGACATGGCCATGAAGACTGGATGGCTGATTGACCGCCGTGCGCGTCGGCGAATGGATGAGGGGCGAAGGGCGATGAAACGAGCGATGGGTTTGCTGCTGGCGGCAACGATGCTGGTCGGCGCGGGGCCGGCGAAGGTCGACATGGCGGCGCGCATCCTGCCGCCCCCCGCCACGCCGGGCGCCGCGGTGAAGCCGTACGTCAAGGTCGCGAGCGGCAAGGTCGCGCTGGTCCATGTACGGGTGATCGACGGCACCGGCGCCGCCGCGCAGGACGATCGCACCTTGCTGATGGATGGTGGCCGGATTGTTGCGGTGCAGGCCGGTGGCGATGCAGTGCCGGCCGGTTATGGGGCGATCGACGGTAGCGGCAAGAGCGTGATCCCGGGCATCGTCGGCATGCACGACCATCAATATTATATCGCCCGGCCCAATCTCGACGCCGCCGGGCACAGCGAGCCGCCGTTGATGGTGCCGCAAATGGCCTTCTCGTCGCCGCGCATGTACCTCGCGGCAGGGGTGACGACCTTGCGCACCACCGGCAGCGTCGAGCCCTATACCGATCTCAACATGAAGGCGGCGATCGACACCGGCACGCTGCCAGGGCCGCACATGGATGTGACCGGGCCGTATCTCGAAGGATCGCACAGCCCGTTTCTGCAGATGCACCCGTTGCGCGATGCCGAGGATGCGCGGCGCACGGTTGCGTTCTGGGCGGAGCAGGGGGTGACCTCGTTCAAGGCCTATATGAACATCACCCGCGCCGAACTGGCGGCGGCAATCGACGAGGCGCACAAGCGCGGCATCAAGGTGACCGGGCATTTGTGTTCGGTGACGTACCCCGAGGCGGCGGCGCTGGGCATCGACGACTTGGAGCATGGGTTCTGGGTCAACACCCAGCTCGATCCGGGCAAGGCGCCGGACAGTTGCTCCGACAGCACCGGCGCGGCGACGCTCACGGCTATGACGCCCGACAGCGATGCGGCCAAAGCGCTGATCGCCCTGCTGGTCGCGAAGCACGTCGCGCTGACCTCGACCCTGCCGGTGTTCGAGGGTTCGTCGCCCAACTACCATACGCTGCCGCCGCGCCAGCTCGGGCTGATGACGCCCGAGGCGCGGACCGACTATTTCTACGTCCGCACGCGCGGTGCGACGCGCCGCCCGGAGGCAGTTGCGGCGGGGGCGAGGCTCTGGGCCAATGAGCTGGCACTGGAACGCGCCTTCGTCGCGGCGGGCGGCTTGCTGCTCGCCGGACCCGATCCGACCGGGGGCGGACAAGTGCTGCCCGGCTTCGGCGACCAGCGCGCGATCGAACTGCTGGTCGAGGCAGGCTTTTCGCCGCTCGAGGCAATCAGGATCGGGACCCTCAACGGCGCGACCTATCTCGGGCTGGCCGAGCGGATCGGCTCGATCGCGCCGGGCAAGAATGCCGATCTGGTGCTGGTCGAGGGCGACCCGTCGCGCAACATCGCGGACATCGAACGCGTGGTGACGGTGTTCAAGGATGGCGTCGGCTATGATCCGGCGCCGCTGCTCGGCTCGGTGACGGGGCGTTACGGGCAATATTAAGCCGGTTTGGCGCACCACCAGTGATGCAGGCCGCGCGCCGGGTGCGGGCGTTCGCGGTCGAGCGCACGCCAGGCGTCGACGTCGCGGCGATACGGGTCCTCCGGATGCTCGCGGCGATAGCGCGCGCGGCCCCGGGCGGGGAGGCGGAAACCGAGGAAATCAAGCCCCAGCGTCTCCATCCCGCGTACGATGCGGGTGATGTCTAACGGGTCCTCCTGCTCATGGAACAGCAGGTCGTGCACGCCGGTGAGGGTATAGAAATCCGGCGAGGCGGCGACGGTCGGCATCTCGCGCATCAACCGCCCCCGGGCGGCGCGCAGTACCGCGTCGCTCAGCGGTAGAGCGTGGAGATCGGCGAGCAGGTGGCGCGCGCGCATCACGCGCAGCCGGACATAGGCGCTGTAGACCATCAGCGACATGACACCGCCAGGCTTCAATACCTCGGCGATCGCCGCCCAGCCGCGCTCCGGATCGGCGAGATGATGCAGCACGCCGCTGCATACCACGGCGTCGAACTGCCGCCCGAGCGTCGCGACGTCATGCAGATCCAGTAACCTGAAGCTGATGTTGGTGAGACTCGCTGCGGCGCAGCGTTCCGCTGCAAAGGCAAGCGACGAGGGGCTGATATCGATCGCGGTGATGTGCGCATCGGGACAGCGCACCGCCCAGATCGCCGCCTCGCGACCGGTGCCGCAGCCGGCGATAAGGATGTCGGCGGCGACCGGCAGGCCGCGCGGCGCGTCGGGGCCGAGCTTCGAGACGATCGCCGGCAGGGTGGTCGGCGCCACCATCATGGGCCGGCGCCACGCCGGATAAGGGCGCAAGATATAGTGTTCGGCGACGGCACTGGTCAGGGGCGTCGTGTAATCGGGCGTATCGGGGAGGGTCGGCGGCGGCGGGAGATAGGCGGCAACGATCGGCGCGGTCGGATCGGTATCGAGCAGCGCTTGTTCCTCCGGATCGATCAGCCAGGCGCCGCCATTGTGGTCGGCCTGCGCGACCAATGCGGCAAGCGCGGCAGGGTGGTCGCGCCACCGCCCCGCGAGCAACAGCCAGCGGCGCAGCGCGGTCAACGCATGTTCGGGCGCGAGTGTCGCGACGAAACCGGCGGCGAGCAGATCGCGCGCGAAGGCGTCGCGCTCGAGCCAGGCGGCCGCCGCGTCGGGTGTCGCCGGAATCCGGCCAGCCTTGGCGAGCAGCGCCCAGCCGGCCGTCACGAGCGGTTGCGGGTCCACCGCGGCATGGACGAGCAATGCGTGAAGCCCAGGCTCGTGCGCGGGATCGATCGCGTAGGGCGCTTCCTGCAGCAGCTCGACGATATGACGGCGCGCCTCGATGTCGTCGGGCGCGGCGGTGAAGGCGTGCCACGCTTCGGCCTGGGCCCTTGCCGCGATGTCGAGCGATTCTCTGGGGGGCGCAGCCGGCATCGGTTCCTTATGCCGATGTCGGGGCCGGCGGCAACCTGACGGCGATGGCCGTTTACCGACGGAATCAAGTAGCTAGAATTGATGCCGGCAACGGAGTCGCAGCATGATGATATCACGACGGAATCTGCTGGTCGGCCTGGGTGTGGCGACGGCCTGGCCGGGCATGGCGGTCGCCGCCGGCGGGCGCGTGCTGCGCGCCTCGATCTCGCTCGAAGAGAATCGCGTGCTGGTCGCGGTGGGGATGGTCGGCAAGGGTCCCTATATCTTCCTCATCGATACCGGCGGCGTCGTCAGCTTAATGCATGATTCGTTGGCCAGGACGCTCAAGCTGCCGGTCATCGGGCACAGCAAGCTTGGCGGTATCGGGGGCGTGGATATCTACCCGATCTACGAGGCGCGAGATTTCCTGATCGGCGGCTCGGTGCGCCAGGCCAGCGTCGCGCTGGTCGGTGCGCGCGACATCCATTTCGGCAACGATATCGAGGGCACGCTGGCGGCAGGTATCCTCACCATGGGCGATACCGAGCTGGATTTCGATGCCGGCGAGCTGCGCCTCTATCCCGACGGGCGCGGCGAGCGGCTGGGCTTCACGCATCTGCGCTCGAGCATCAGGCGGATATCGGGGCGGCAGGAAGAGTCGCCCTATATCTTCGCCGACATCGCGGTCGGCGGCCAGGCGTTCGAATGTCTGCTCGATACCGGTGCGCCGCGCACGCTGTCGCTGTTCGCCAATGCGGCGCGGCGCAGCGGCCTGTGGGATGATAGCCGGCCTTATGCGCCGATCCGGCCGAGCGGACTGGGTGGGCAGGGGCCGATCAGCCGAATCGTCCGCGCGCCGTCGCTGGCGCTTGGCGGGCTGAGCATCGAACGCCCGCTGGTGCAGTTGCATCCCCCTGGCCAGCAAACCGCCGCGGTCGGCGACGGCATCGCCGGGCTGGCGCTGATCCGCCGGTTCAACCTGTCGATCGACGCGCGATCGCGCAGCCTGTGGGTGCAGCCCAGCCGCCAGCCCGCAGTGCAGGAACGCTATGGTCTGTCCGGGCTGTGGCTCGATCGCAGCGGCGGTGTCGCCGAAGTCGCCGCGGTCGGCACGGGCAGTCCGGCAGCCGAGGCGGGGATGCAGGTCGGCGACCGTGTCGCCGGCGCCTGGCAAGACGTACTGCGCAGTATCGGCCGCGGCCCGGGTGCGGCGGTGACGCTCGAGGTCGATCGCAGGGGCGCAAAGCGGACCGTGTCGTTCACGTTGCGGCCCTATCTCTAGAACTTATCCACAGTCCGTAACAATAATGTCATGAGACTGTAACGCTGGCGCGCAATGTCCGTCGGGCCATGGCAACGACCTTTCTCACGCCTGCCGATTCGGAGGCGGTGTCACCCGGTATGCACGGTATCAACCGGCCACTTCCGTCAGCCGCCCGCTGGGGCTTTGTCGCGCTGCTGATCGGCGGGCTGGCCTATGCCGGCTGGTCGATCCTCGACGATACCCAGCAGGTCGGCGAGCAACTCGCGATCGGTTCTTTCCTGTTTCTGGCGCTGGCACTGGTGATCGCGCTCGGCTTCGAGTTCGTGAACGGGTTTCACGACACCGCCAACGCGGTGGCGACGGTGATCTATACCAATTCCATGTCGCCGCCGGTTGCGGTGGTCTGGTCGGGCGTGTTCAATTTCCTCGGCGTGATGGCGTCGGGCGGGGCGGTGGCCTATTCGATCATCACGCTGTTGCCAGTCGACCTGATCCTGCATGTCGGCAGTGCCTCGGGTTATGCGATGATCTTCGCGCTGCTCTTCGCCGCCGTGCTGTGGAACCTTGCCACCTGGTATGTCGGGCTGCCCAATTCGTCGAGCCACGCGCTGATCGGTTCGATCCTCGGCGTCGGCGTGGCCAATCAGCTGCTGTCGCATTCGCTCGGCGGGACCTCGGGGCTCGATTGGGCGCAGGTCGAGAAGGTGCTGTCGGCCCTGCTGTTCAGCCCGCTGGTCGGGTTCGTCGGCGCGTTGCTGCTGATCCTGGCGATGCGCTGGAGCATCCGCAGCCCCAAACTCTACACCGCCCCCGAGGGCAATGCGCCGCCGCCCGCCGGCATCCGCGCCTTGCTCATCGCTGCCTGCACTGGCGTCAGCTTCGCGCATGGCGGCAATGACGGACAGAAGGGCATGGGGCTGATCATGCTGATCCTGATCGGCTGTGCCCCGACCGCCTATGCGCTCAACCGCACCATGCCGGAGAGCGCGACACCGGCCTTCATTGCCAGCGCGGCGGCGGCCTCGAGCGCCTTCCACGCCCATGGCGTGGGTGCGACGCCACCGGTGGATGTCGCGCGCGCCACGCTGGTCACGGCGCTGCAGACCAAACACGCCGACACGCCCCTGGTATTCGATGCGATCGACACCCTGTCGCACGATGTCGCCGGGCGGATCGAGGGCTTCGGCTCGTTCGGCAAGGTGCCGGCAGCGGCGACGCCGAACCTGCGCAACGACATGTATCTCGTGCTCGACACGACGAAGCTGGTGACCGCCAAGGACAGCGCGGCGCGGCAAAGCTTCAGCGCGGCCGAGTTGCAGGCAATCGGCGACTATCAGGGCCTGCTGGAGAACGGTACGCGCTACATTCCGCTGTGGGTCAAGGTAACGGTGGCGCTGGCGCTCGGACTCGGCACGATGGTCGGGTGGAAGCGCATCGTCGTCACGGTCGGCGAGAAGATCGGCAGCCAGCAATTCACCTACGGCATGGGCGCCTCGGCCCAGGTGGTGGCGGCGGGTACGATCATGCTGGCGCAGAATTACGGCCTGCCGGTATCGACCACGCACATATTGACCAGCGGCGTCGCCGGCGCCTCGGTCGGCAATGGCGGCGGGCTGCAGATCAGGACCATCGCCAACATGGTGCTGGCCTGGGTGATGACCCTGCCGGCGGCGATGCTGCTGTCGGGCGGGCTGTACTGGATATTGTTGCAGGCCATCCGGGTGGTGGGGATCGCCTGAGCGGCGATACGTTGCCCGCCGCATCATACTTGCACTTCATGGTCCTCATTGGTCATCCCGGCGAAAGCCGGGATCTCCCGGTGATGGCGCGCGCCCTTACCGCATGAGATCCCGGCTTTCGCCGGGATGACGGAGAATGGGTGTGAAGGGCTGTCGCGCAACACCTCCGCACAACATCTCTGCGCCTCCGCGCCTCTGCGCGAACAATTCTACTTCTCGACCCGCGCGATTTGCCGTTAGTGCAGCGCGCATGAACACGCCCGACACCCGCCGCATCCTGCTCGCCAGCCTGACCGGGACGGCGGTCGAGTTCTACGATTTCTACATCTACGCCACGGCGGCGGCGTTGGTATTCGGGCCGCTGTTCTTCCCCACCTCGTCGGCGCAGCAGTTGCTGTCTTATGCCACCTTCGGGCTGGCGTTTTTCGCGCGGCCGGTCGGGGCGGTGGTGTTCGGGCATTTCGGCGACCGGGTCGGGCGCAAGTCCACGCTGGTCGCCTCGCTGCTGCTGATGGGCGGATCGACCGTCGCGATCGCCTTCCTGCCGAGTTACGCGCAAGTCGGCTGGGTCGCGCCGCTCCTGCTATGCGTCTTGCGCTTCGGCCAGGGGCTCGGGCTCGGCGGAGAATGGGGCGGGGCGAGCCTGCTCGCCTCGGAAAACGCCCCGCCGCACCGGCGGATGACCTGGGGCATGTTCCCGCCGCTCGGCGCGCCGGTCGGGTTCATCGCCGCCAACGGCTTCTTCCTGCTGCTCGGGCTCGTGCTGACAGATGCGCAATTCCACGCCTGGGGCTGGCGACTGCCGTTCCTGGCCAGTGCGGTGCTGGTGCTGCTCGGGCTGTGGGTGCGGTTGAAGCTGACCGAGACGCCGGCGTTTCTCGAAGCGGCCAAGGCCGAGGCGATCCCGCGCGTGCCGATCGCGACGCTGTTCAAGCACCATCTGCGCGCCACGCTCGCAGGGACGTTCGCGGTGGTGGCGTGCTTTGCGCTGTTCTACCTCGCGACGGCCTTCGCGCTTGGATACGGCACCAAGGAGCTGGGCTATCCGCGCGAAACCTTCCTCGCGATCGAACTGATCGCGATCCTGTTCCTCGCCGCTGGAATTGTCGTGTCGTGCGTTGCTGCCGACCGGAGCAGCGCCACGCGCATGCTGGCGCTCGGTTGCGCCGGGTGCCTCGCGGCGGGTGTGCTGATGGGGCCGATGCTCGGCGCGGGATCGTTGCTGGTGATCCTGGTCTGGCTGGCCTTCGCACTGTTCGTGATGGGTTTCGCCTACGGCCCGCTCGGCGGCTGGCTGCCCGATCTGTTCCCGGCCGAGGTGCGCTATACCGGCGTATCGCTGACCTTCAATCTCGGCGGGATCATCGGCGGCGCGCTGGCGCCGATCGCCGCGCAGGCGCTGTCAGAGCGTGGGATCAACTATGTCGGCCTGTATCTCGTCGCCGCCGGCGTACTGAGTCTGGGCGGCATCGCCGCGATCAGGCGGCGGCCCGCAACAATGTAATCCGTGCCTTGCCATGGGTGCGCTCGGCATCGACGGTGAAGCCGCCGATGACGACCGGCTCTTTGGCGCCGGTTTCAAGGCTGATCCACGTCGCCGGACCGATCCAGCCGAGCCGCATCAGCCGTTCGAGCGCGACGACACCGGCGCCCGTGCCGTAGGGCGGATCGAGAAGCATCAGGTCATAGGGTTTCGTCGCAGGGCCGAGCGTGAGCACCGATTGCGCGCGCACATCGGCCTTCGCACCGAGCTTGGCGATGTTGGCGCGGAGCGAATCGAGCGCGGGCTTGTCATGCTCGACGAACAGGCAGCTTTCCGCCCCACGCGACAATGCTTCGAGTCCCAGCGCACCGGATCCGGCGAACAGGTCGGCGACTGACAGCCCTTCGAAATCGCCGAGCCGGCTGGTCAGCATCGAGAACAACGCCTCGCGCGTTCGGTCGGCGGTCGGCCGGGTGGCGTCGCCTTTCGGGGCCACGATCGTGCGGCCGCGCCACGCCCCTGCGATGATCCTCATGGCTATTTCCGCGTCCTGGGTGGCTTGCCGGGGCTGGTCGGCTTCTTGCCGGTCGGTTTTGCGCGCGCCCATCCGGCCGGTTTCTTGCCCGGCTTAGCGGCCTGGGGGCGAGCGGCCGATGCCGGCCGATCGACCAAAGTCTCGCGCGCCTCACGATGCGCCCTGGCGCGCGCTGCGCGCGCCGGGCTGCCGACGCCGCGTGGCGCCTCCTCGCGTGCAGATGCGCCGTCGCGACGCGGCGAAGGTGCGCGGCCGTCCTTGCGTGCCGGCCTCGCGTCGCGCGCGGGGCGCGTGCCTGCGTCGGCGCCGCGTGGCGCGTCGAACCAGCGTTTCGCGCGCGTCGCATCGTTGCGCGCGGGTGCCTCCTCGATGCGTGCGTCGCGTGGGTCATGGCGGGCTGGCCGGGCATCGCGCGGGGGACGAGCCTCGGCGGCGCGCGGTGCGCCGTCGCGCGGCGGGCGCGGCCGCTCGTCACGGCGCGGGTCGGCGCCGCGGGTCGGTCGTGACGGGTCGCCGAGGCGTACCGGCTCGGCGCGCCGTAATGGGCGTGCCGGGCGCTCGGCACGCGCCGGTGCTTCGGCCGGGGCGGGCTTGCCGCGCGGGGCCGTCATCTTGGGCGGGCCGGCGATCACCGTGCTGGTCGGATTCTTGCGGAACGCGACCAGGTCATGCTGGCGCACCTCGCCGACCGAACCCGGCGGCATGTCGCCAAGCACGAACGGGCCGTAGCGGGTGCGGATCAGCCGCGACACCTGCAGCCCGAGATATTCGAGCACGCGGCGCACTTCGCGGTTCTTGCCCTCGGTCAGGATCAGCTCGATCCAGGTATTGGCACCGGTGCGGCGTTCGAGATTGGCGTCGATCGAGCCGTAGCGCACGCCCTCGATCTCGACACCCTCGATCAGCTGTTCGAGCTGGTCCTGGGTGACGCTGCCATAGACCCGGGCGCGATAGGCGCGTTCGACGCCGGTCGCCGGCAATTCGAGCAGCCGCTTCAATTCGCCATCGGTGGTGAGCAGCAACAGACCCTCGGTATTGAGGTCGAGTCGGCCGACTGGCACGAGGCGCGGCAGGTCCTTGGGCAGCCGGTCGTAGATCGTCGGGCGGCCCTTGGGGTCGCGTTCGGTGACGAGCAGGCCGTTGGGCTTGTGATAGATGAACAGCCGCGCCGGAGCCGCGGCCTCTACCGGTTCGCCATCGACGGTCACGCCGCGCAGCGACGTGAGCGTGGTCGCGGGCGTGTCGAGCAGCTTGCCGTCGAGCGCCACGCGGCCCTCTTCGATCATCCGTTCGACCTCGCGACGCGAGGCCACGCCGGCGCGGGCGAGCAGTTTGGCGATGCGCTGGGGCTCGCGAGAAGACTTTGGTGGTTGCACGGCGGGGCCAATAGACGCTTTTCTCCTATCCGCCGCGCAAAAAATGGTGCCCGTTTCCGTAGCCGAGCGTTAAGGCACAGGAGCGTAACGATGGTCGACGGGCAATTTCAGGCGCGACTACGGGAAAAGGTGGACATCCGGGCCATGTTGTTCGGCAAGAAAAAGCGGAGAATCACGAAGCTGCTGCTCGTCGAGGACGAGCCGCTGGTGGCGTTCGACAATGAGCGTTTCCTGGTCGACGAGGAGTTCGAAATTGTCGCCACGGTCGATCGCGTGACCCATGCGGTCGCGCTGATTCGCGGTGACGACGCGATCGATCTGGTGCTGGTCGACATCAGCCTGGCCGATGGCAGCGGCCTCGACGTCGCGCATGCCGCGTTCGAATGCGGCATCGCGGCGATGTTCGTGACGGGCGATTGCCCGGCCGGCGGCGAAGCGGTGGCGATGGGTTGTCTCTCCAAGCCTTATGCCCAGCGCGACCTGCTGGCGGCGATCAATGCGGTCGAGGCGGTGCTCGACGGGCGCAAGCCGAAGCGGCTGCCGGGCGGGTTCCGATTGTTTGTGCGGCCTGAGGCGGCATAAGGGAGCACAAGGTTAGAGGGCAGCCTCCACCGCATCGTGAAACTTGCGGATCCCCGTCTCCAGCGTCCCAAGCGTGATCCGCTCCAGCGCCCCCGACGCCAGCCCTTCCTGCCCCAACGCTGCCGCCCGGAAGTCCTCGCCCGCAAACACACCGCCATCCAGCAGCGCCCAACTGCGTTCCCAATGGTCGAGCGCCTTGTCGCTCGCAGGTGCTTCGGGGATGAGCATGAAATCCTCGACCAGTACGCGGTTCTCGGCCTGCGGCATCATGATCATCAGGTTCATGTAATCGGGGCTGACGATCAGCACCGTGCCGGGAAACAGTTGATAGGTGTAGGTGATCGCGCCGCGCAGCGCGGGCCAGTCGGCGCCGTCGATCGCTGCCAGTGCGGCGGCGCGGCCCACGGCAGAACGCTGGTGTGGGCCGATCGTGTCGGCGGTGCTCACGCCGTCCTTGAAGAACGGGCCGATCGTCGCGGCGTGGAGCCGCTGGACATGATAGCTTTCGAGGAACGCGTCCATGATCAGCTTCCAGTTCGCCGGCACGTCATGAATGCGGCGGCGGAACAAATGCTGGCGGGGGAGCGCAAAGGCCTCGAAATCGGGCGCGAGTGCCTCGGCTTCGCTGAAATCGGCGTCCTCGTCGAATGAGAACCAGATCAGCCCACCCGCCTCGCGCGTCGGCAGGCGCTTGAGATCGAAGTCGTTTTTGTCGAGGCCGGGGAAACTGTCAGGGCGGGGCAGGGCGGCGAGCGCGCCGTCGAGCGTGTAGCTCCAGGCGTGATAAGGGCAGATCAGCCGCGGCGCGCAAACCGCTTCGCTGCCCTCGATCAGCCGCGTGCCGCGGTGGCGGCAGACGTTGAGGAAGACATGCGCGATGCCCGTGCGATCGCGCGCAATCAGCAGCGGCTTGCCAAAGCCGTCATGCGGTACCGCCATGTTGGGTTCGGGCAGCAGCGCGGACGGCGCGATGACCAGCGGCACGCGGGTGAAGATGCGCGCCTGTTCGGCGATGTGACGCGCGGGATCGGTATAGGCGGCGGCATCGACATGCGTGATGCCGGCGGCTTGCGGCGCGCCATGCGCGACGAGCTTGCGCGCCAATTCGAGCTGACCGAAGGTCGGAGCGTTCATGGCCACTAGGCATAACGCAGAACGCGGCTAATCTCACGAAAGAATATACGGGAGTTCGGGGTGGCTGCAACGCGTCCAAAGGGTTTCAAATTGCTGGTGGCCGCCTTGCGCACGCGCAAGTCGGCATCGATGCTGGCATTCGCCTTCTCGTCGGGGCTGCCTTTCGCCTTACTCGTCGGCACGCTGACCGCGTGGCTGGGTGAGGTGAAGGTCAATCTCGCGACGATCGGCGTGCTGTCCTGGGTCGGGCTGACCTATGCCTTCAAATTCCTGTGGTCGCCGCTGGTCGACCGGCTCGAATTGCCGCTGCTCAACAGCTTCGGGCGGCGCAAGAGCTGGATCATGCTGTGCCAGGCGATGATGATCTTCGCGTTGATCGGCCTGGTGATGACCGACCCGACCGTCCACATCGCGCGTTTCGCGCTGTTCGCCTTTATCGGCGCGATCGGCTCGGCGACGCAGGATATCGCGGTCGACGGCTGGCGGATCGACATCGCCGACGAGGAATCGCCGGTCGAATTGCTCTCTGCTATTTATCAACTCGGTTATCGCACCGCGAGCATCGTCGGCGGCGCCGGCGCGCTGTACATGGCAGCGCGGATGAGCTGGCCGACGGTCTATCTCGTCATGGCCGTGCTGATGGGCGTAATGCTGGCGATCACGCTGACCGCTCCCGACACCGAACGCCCGCCGCGCGCAGTGGTCGAGGTGTTGGCAGAGCCGGGCGAAGTGAATCCGCGGATTCGTCTCGCCGCGCTGGCGATCGTCGGTGCGGCCTGGGCCTGGGCGATCGTCACGATCGTGATGTTCATGGTCGGCATGCTGGCCGAGCGGCCGGCCGGCGTGAAGCCGCCCTCGGTCGGCGATTTCCTGAAATTCTATGGGCCGGTTATCGTCTTCGCGACGGTGGTGGTGCCGCTCGGCATCGCTGCCGGGATCATCTGGCTAAAGGCGCGCGGGCGCGAGGTGCAGAAGGCGGTGGACCCTACGCACAACAGCGGCCGGACTGCCGCCAACCACCTCTATGGCGCGCTCGTCGCGCCGCTGGTCGACCTTACCGCACGGCTGCGCTGGGGCGTGCTGATCGTGATCGGCCTGATCCTCACCTATGCGCTGTGCTACAATATCTGGGCGTCGTTCGCTTACCCCTTCTACCTCGACTTCATGCATTATTCGAAGGACGAGGTGGCGTTCGCCTCGAAGATCTTCGGCATCATCATGTCGATCATCGGGGTCAGCATCGGCGGTTATCTTTTCCTGCGCATTGGGCGTTTCCCGACCGTGCTGATCGGTGCGGCGATGCCGATCTTCGGCAACTTCCTCTATGCCGATCTCGCCGAGGGCGCGCCGCACATCGACGTGGTGCTGCACCTGTTCCGGCTCGACCTGCTCGCCCAGTGGTTCGGCAGTGACGATCGCATGGCGCGGCTGTTGTTGACGATCTGCTACGAGAATATCTCGACCGGCCTCGCCGGCGCGGCGTTCGTGGCGTTCGTCTCGGGTATCGTCAGCAAGAAGTTTGCTGCCGTGCAATATGCCCTGCTGTCCTCGCTCACCTTCCTGATCGGTTCGCTCGGCAAGGGTTTCGCCGGCGAGATGATCGACAAATATGGCTATGCCACGGTGTTCCGCGAGGTTGCGGTGGTCGGATTGCTGGCGATCCTGTTCGTGCTGCTCGAATGGTGGCGCGCGAGCAGCGTCGCGCGGAGGGCAGAGCCGGGCGATACCGGGCAGGCCGCCTGATGCCCTATCTTCTTTTGGTCGCGATCCAGGTCGCCTGCATCGTCGATGTGATTCGCAACGGTCGCAACCAGTTGTGGATCATGGCTCTGGTGTTTCTCCCGATCGCCAGCGCGATCGCCTATGTCATCGTCGAGGTGCTGCCGGGCATGAAGGGCAACCGGCATGTCCGGACGGTTCAGGCCAAGGCGGTGATGGCGCTGGATCCCGATCGCGAGGTGCGCGCGGCGCGTAGCGCGCTCGACCTGACCGATACCGTCGCCAACCGCATGCGGCTCGCCGATGCGCTCGCCGCGCTGGGCAAATATGGCGAGGCATTGCCGCTCTATCACGAGGCGATCGCGATGGGCCCGGTGGACATGCGCACCGCCGAAAAGCTCGCCCGTGCCGAGTTCGAAACCGGCAATGCGGCGGGGGCGCTGGAGACGCTCGACGACAGCCCGCCGCCGAGTGCGCAGAGCGACCGCGATCGGCAGGCGCTGTTGCGCGCGCGCATCCTCGACCAACTCGGGCAAAAGGAGGAGGCGCTGGCGATCTATGCCGATCTGGTCACGCGGCTACCCGGCGAGGAGGCGCGTTGCCGTTATGCCGCGCTGCTGATCGAGCAGGGCTGGGACAACAAGGCGCTGGCCGTGCTGGAAGAGGTGGAGTCACGCATGAAACGCCTCACCCGTCATCAGCGCGCCGCCGAGGCGGACATGTATCGCTGGGCGATGGAGCAACTGGGAAAATTGCGCGGCAAGAGGTAGCTCTATCCGTCACCCCGGCCTTGTGCCGGGGTCCAACGTGCCGCGAGAGAAGCGGCTGGTGCGTGTGCGGAACCTTGGACCCCCCTGAGTTCACAAACGAAGTGCAACACCTCAAGCAGGTGTTGGCATG
>JAZJXZ010000062.1:0-33575 GCA_040390605.1 Pseudomonadota bacterium | reverse complement strand
AGCTCGCCGACGCGCCGTTCATCAAGGTCGAGGCGACCAAGTTCACCGAGGTCGGTTATGTCGGCCGCGACGTCGAGCAGATCGCGCGCGACCTGGTCGAGGAGGCGGTGCGGCTGGAGAAGGAGCGCCGCCGCGTCGCGGTCAAGGACAAGGCCGAGGAAGCGGCGATGGGCCGCCTGCTCGACGCGCTGACCGGCAAGGGCGCCAGCGAGGCGACCCGCGAGGCGTTCCGCCAGCGTTTCCGCGACGGCCATCTCGATACGACCGAGATCGAGATCGAGCTGGAGGCCGCGCCGAGCATGCCGTTCGACATCCCGGGCGGCGGGGCGCAGATGATCAATCTCGGCGAGATGATGGGCAAGGCGTTCGGCGGCGGGCAGCTGAAGCGCCGCAAGCTCACCGTGCCCGCGGCATGGGAGAAGCTGGTCGAGGAGGAGGCCGACAAGCGGCTCGATCAGGACGAGGTCAGCCGTACCGCCCTGGCTGACGCCGAAGCCAATGGCATCGTGTTCCTTGACGAGATCGACAAGATCGCGGTCAGTGACGTGCGCGGTGGCTCGGTCAGCCGCGAGGGCGTGCAGCGCGATTTGCTGCCGCTGATCGAGGGCACCACCGTCGCGACCAAATATGGGCCGATGAAGACCGACCATATCCTGTTCATCGCCTCGGGCGCGTTCCACGTCGCCAAGCCGAGCGACCTGCTGCCCGAATTGCAGGGCCGCCTGCCGATCCGCGTCGAGCTGAAGGCGCTGACCGAGGAGGATTTCGTGTCGATCCTCAGCGACACCAAGGCCTCGCTGCCGCAGCAGTACAAGGCGCTGATCGGCACCGAGGGCGTGACGATCGACTTCACCGAGGACGGCATCGCCGCCGTCGCGCGCATCGCCGCGCAGGTGAATGGCGAGATCGAGAATATCGGCGCGCGCCGGTTGCAGACGGTGATGGAGAAGCTGCTCGAAGAGGTCAGCTTCGAGGCCGAGGACCGCACCGGCCAGACGCTGACGATCGATGCGGCCTATGTGGAGTCACAGCTGCAGACGATTGCGCGGAATACGGATTTGAGCCGGTACGTGCTGTAGACGCGCTTGCTTCGCTGTTCCCCGGCGAAGGCCGGGGCCCAGTTGGAGAGGTGGCAGTAATGGAACGCAACGCCACTCGCTGCTGACGTCCCAATTGGGCCCCGGCCTTCGCCGGGGTGGTGCATCCCTTCAGCGTCCGCCCAACGCCAGCAACGCGTAGGTGGCGAGCCAGTGCGTTCCCATATAGTCGTCGGCGATGTGGGGCAGGCTCGCCGCGATGTGGCGCTCGGCAGCACTCTCGGCGATCGGTGCAATCGGATGATCGGCACCCAGCGCGGCAGCGATGCCGCGCCAGCACCACGCCCGGCTGAGGTTGAGCCCGTCGAGATGCGCGATCTTGCCGTCGCTGCGGTCCGACACCGTGGCGGGGGTGAACAAGGTTGCGGGCTCGCCCGCCGTCAAAGCCGGCAGGAACGCAGCGAACCAGTCGGCAAACGCCTGGCGTGACAGCAACCGGCTCATCAGCAGCGCTTCGGTAAGGGCCGGGGAGAGGAACTCGTCGCCGCCTGGCTCCCACGCCTGGCACGCGCGATCGGCGCCGAACCAGGCGGTCGCGCGCTGCGCGATCAGCGCCGCCAGGGCCGGATCGTTCGGCGTCGCCCAATCGTGCGCCAGCACCATGGCGAAGGCGATGTTGAAGTGCGTGCCGACCCGCATCGGATAGGTCAGCTTGGGCAGAAAGTCGCGGAACCGCGCCGCGAAGGCGCGGGCCAGCGGTTCGAGCGCGGCACCCCAGGGCGCGTCGTGCCGCGCCGCCTCGCCGTGCAGCGCGAGCAGCCATGCCCAGCCATAGGGGCGCACGAACGACGCCGTGCCCGGCCGCGCGAGATAGGCAAGTTCGCCGGCGACCTTGTCGGGCACCAGCATCATATCGGCGTGCGCCCGGATCGCGTCGGCCGCGCCGCCGCCGGGATGAAGCCGCAACAGCGTGAGCAGCTGCCACCAGCCATGCACGCAGCTGTGCCAGTCGAAGCTGCCATGGAAGATCGGATGCAGCACGCGCGGTGGCAGGGCGTCGCCATCGGCGTTCAGCACATGGTCGAGCTTGTGCGGATATTCCTGGCCAATATGGCTCAGCGTCAGCACGGCGAACCGCGTCGCGGTCGTTTCGTCCAGTCGCGTCATCGCAGCACCGCCCAGAGCAACAGCACGTTGAACGCGAGCAGCGGCAGCGCGGTCGGGACCTGCGCCTTGATCACGCCGTTCCGGTCCTTCAGCTCGAGCAACGCCGCCGGCACGAGATTGAAGTTGGCCGCCATCGGCGTCATCAGCGTGCCGCAGAACCCGGCGAGCATGCCGATCGCCGCGACCGGCGCAGGGGCGCCGTGGTGCGCGCCGATCAGCAAGGGAAAGCCGATCGCCGCCGCCATCACCGGGAAGGCAGCAAAGGCATTGCCCATCACCATGGTGAACAGCGCCATGCCGAGGCAATAGACCAGCACCGCGCCGAACAGGCTGTCGCCCGGAATGAGGTGGCCGATGATCCCGCCCACGGCATTGCCCACGCCGGCGAGCAGGAACACCGCGCCGAGGCTGGCGAGCATCTGCGGCAGGATCACCGCCCAGCCGATATCGTCCATCAGCCGCCGTCCTTCGGCGAAAGGGGTGGCGGGCGAGGGCCGCAACCAGACGAGACAGATGCCGAGCGCGAGGACCACCCCTAGGGTCAGAGCGACGAGCGTCGCCTGTTTCGGATCGACCAGCCCGGGCAGGTGCTTGAAGGCGAGCGTGCCGAGCAGCGCGGTGGCGGGAATGACCAGCGCGGGGACGAACAGGCCGTTGCCGCGCGGCGCGGGCTTGTCGTCGCGGGCTGCGCTCTTGCGCAGCGCGCCGCTGCCGCCGAGCGCGACCAGCGCAAGCACCAGCAGGCCATTGCCGACATCGCCGATCAGGTCGCCGGCGAAGAAACTCGTCGCGATCAGCGCGTAAAAGGCCCCGCTGCCGAAGCGGCGGTCGCGGAGCGCGAACAGCGCGAAGGCGGCGAAGGCCGCCCCGGCGATGGGATAAGCGAGGTTGAGCCCGATCATCGTGTCGACCTTCGCGCCGCGCGGTCGAACAGCAGCAGCCGCGTGCCGTGGATCATGAAGGCGGCGATCGCGGTCGGGATCGCCCAGATCGAGAGCTGGAGCGGCTCGAGCCGGATGCCGTAACCTTCCAGCACGCCCTTCATCAGCAGGATCGAGCCGATCGCGATGAAGATATCCTCGCCGAAGAACAGCCCGATATTGTCGGTCGCCGCGGTCAGCGCGCGGACGCGCTCCGGGTCCGATCCCTCGGGTGCGGCGGCTTCGGCCATCGGCGCGATCAGCGGGCGCACGGTCTGGGGATGCCCGGCGATCGAGGTCAGGCCGAGCGCGGCCATGATCTGGCGGAACAGCAGATAACCAAGCAGCAGGCGCCCGGTGGTGGCGCCGCGCAGGTTGGTGATCAGCGCGCGCGCACGGGCCTGCAGGCCATAGCGTTCGAGAATGCCGATTACCGGCAGCACGATATAGACGGCGGTGACGTAGCGGCTGTCGTTGAACGCCTTGCCGAACGCGGCGAGGATATGGAGCGGATCGATCCCGGCGCACAGCCCGGTGACCAGCGCCGACGCGGCCACCACGAGCAGCGGATTGAAACGCAGCAGGAACCCCGCCGCGATGACGGCGATGCCGAGCAGGACGAGCATCTAAAGACGGCGCCTTTCACGCGGATGTGTCACCCTCACCCTTCCCACCCGGCTTCGCCGGGCGGGCCCCTTCCCTCTCCCAATGGGAGAGGGAGGGAGGCGCGAAGCGCCGGAAGGGTGAGGGTGACCCGTCACGAGCGCTCTCCGAAGCCACCACCACCCGGTGTCGCGATCACGAACACATCGCCCGGCTGCATCTCGACCGCCGCCGTCGCCGGCAGGATCTCGACCGTCCCATCGACCCGCTCCACCCGGTTCTCGCCCACTGCGCCATCATCCCCGCCGGCCAATCCGAACGGCGCCACCCGCCGCCGGTTCGACAATATTCCCGCCGACATCGCCTTGCGAAACCGCACCCGCCGCATCGCGCCATCGCCGCCGCGATGCGCACCGGCGCCGCCGGACCCGCGCCGGATGGAGAATTCCTCCAGCAGCACCGGAAAGCGCGCCTCCAGTATCTCCGGGTCGGTCAGCCGGCTGTTGGTCATGTGCGTCTGCACTACCGCCGTGCCGTCGAAAGCCGGCCCCGCGCCCGATCCGCCGGCGATGGTCTCGTAATATTGGCTGTCGGCGTCGCCGAAGGTGAAGTTGTTCATTGTCCCCTGCGACCCCGCCATCGCGCCGAGCGCCCCGAACAGCGCGTCGGTGACGACCTGGCTGGTCTCGACATTGCCGGCAACGACGGCGGCGGGGAAGCGCGGATTGAGCATCGATCCTTCCGGCACGCGGATCGTCACCGGGCGGAGAAAACCGTCATTGAGCGGAATGTCGGCATCGATCAGCGTGCGCAGCACATAGAGCACTGCGGCGCGCACCACCGCGACGGGCGCGTTGAAATTGTTCAGCCGCTGGTCGCTGGTGCCGGCGAAATCGACCGTGGCGGTGCGTGCCTCCCGGTCGATGGTCACCGCGACCCGAACCACCGCGCCGTCATCCATCTCATAGGCGAAGGCACCGTCGGGCAGGTCGGCGAGCAGCTCGCGCACCGCCGCCTCGGCGTGCCGCTGGACATGCTCCATATAGCCGGCAACCATCGCCAGGCCGTAATCCGCCACCATCGCGCGCAGGCCGTCGGCACCGCGCGCGCAGGCGGCGATCTGCGCGGCGAGATCGGCCAGATTCTGCTCGACATTGCGCGCCGGCCAGCGTCCGCCGCCGAACAACGCGCGCAGTTCGTCGCCGAGAAAACGCCCCGCATCGACCACCAGCACATTGTCGAGCAGCACGCCCTCTTCGCTGATGTCCTTGCTGTCCGGCGGCATCGAGCCGGGGCTGATCCCCCCGACATCGGCATGGTGTCCGCGCGCCGCGACGAAGAAGGCCGGCGCGGTCTCGCCCGCGACGAACACCGGCATGATCACCGTGATGTCGGGCAGATGCGTGCCGCCGCGATAGGGCGCGTTGAGCGCGTAGACGTCGCCGGGCCGCATGCCACGCCCGTCCGCCCCGCCGCCGCGCGCCGCGATCACCGTGCGGATGCTCTCGCCCATCGAGCCGAGATGCACCGGGATATGCGGCGCATTGGCGATGAGATTGCCGTCGCGGTCGAACAGCGCGCAGGAGAAATCGAGTCGCTCGCGGATATTGACCGAGGCCGCGCTGCGCTGGAGCGCGGCGCCCATTTCCTCGGCGAGTCCCATGAACATGCCGGCGAAGATCTCCAGCCGCACCGGGTCGGCGGCGCCGGCGTCGCGTGCCACCGCGTCGCGCGGCGCGTGTCGGGTCATGATGATGGCGCCGTCGTCGTCGATCGCCGCGGTCCAGCCGGGCTCGACCACCGTGGTCGATACCGTATCGATGATCAGCGCCGGGCCGGCGACGCCGGCGCCGGGGGCCAGGCCGGCACGGTCGTGCAACGGGGCATGGTGCGGCGCACCGGCAAGAAACAGATCGACGGTCGCGAGCGGCGGTGCCGAGGTGACGGGCAGCGGAATGATCGGCGTCGCATCGCCCTCGCCACCCGCGATCGCCTCGACGCGGACCGCCTCGATGGTCAGCGCATCGTTGCCGACGAAGCCGAAGCGCTGGCGAAACGCCGCTTCGAACGCCGCGCGCATCGCGGCGGGAGCATCGAGCGCGACGTCGATCGCCGCATCGGTGCGGGCATAACGCACCGCGACGCGGGTCTCGGTGCGAATGATGCCGGCCGCGACCCCTTGCGCGACGAGGCCGGTGCGAGCCTCGCGATCCAGCGCCGCGACCGTTTCGGCCAGTCCCGCCGCATCGTCGAGCGCCAGCGCGACGCTCGCCTCGCGCAGCACGCGGCGCTCGGCCAGGCCCATGCCGTAAGCCGAGAGCACGCCGGCGAGCGGGTGGATCATCACTCTGTCCATGCCCAGCGCGTCGGCGACGAGGCAGGCATGCTGCCCGCCGGCACCGCCGAAACAGGCCAGCACATAACGCGCCGGATCATGCCCGCGCGCGACCGAGATCGCCTTGATCGCGCGCGCCATATTGGCGACCGCGATCGCGATCAGCCCCTCGGCGGCGGCATGGCGATCGAGCTGCGTGCCGGACGCGGCGATCTGCTCGTCGAGCCGCGCCTCTGCGGCGGCGCGGTCGAGCGGCTGGTTGCCGCCGGGGCCGAACAGGCGCGGGAAATGCCCGGGCTGGATCTTGCCGAGGATCAGGTTGCAGTCGGTCACCGTCAGCGGCCCGCCGCGCCGGTAACAGGCCGGCCCGGGCACCGCGCCCGCCGATTCCGGCCCGACCACGAAGCGCCCGCGCTCGAAGCGGCAGATCGAGCCGCCGCCGGCCGCGACGGTGTCGATGCGCATCATCGGCGCACTGACGCGCACGCCGGCGATGCTGGTGTCGTTGTGCCGCTCGAAGCGCCCGGCATAAAGCGAGATGTCCGTCGACGTCCCGCCCATGTCGAAGCCGATGACATGATCGAACCCCGCGCGCGCCGCGGTGCGCGCCATGCCGACGATGCCGCCCGCCGGCCCTGAGAGCAGCGCGTCCTTGCCGTGGAAATGCGGCGCGTCGGTCAGCCCGCCGTTCGATTGCATGAACAACGGATGCTGCCCGGCACCGAGCGCGGCTTCCAGCCCCGCGACGTAGCGCCGCAGCACGGGCGAGAGATAGGCGTCGACCACGCTGGTATCGCCGCGCGCGATCAGCCGGTTGAGCGGGGCGACGCGGTGGCTGATCGATATCTGGGTGAACCCGATCCGTGCGGCGAGCTCGGCCAGCGCCTCCTCGTGCGCGGGATGGCGATAGCCGTGCACCAGCACGATCGCGATGGCGCGGAGGCCAGCCTCATGGGCGGCGCGCAGCGCGGTCGCGGCGGCGGCAAGATCCAGCGGCACGAGCACCGTCCCGTCGACATCGACACGTTCGCCGATCTCGAGGACGTCGGCGTAGAGCGGGGCGGGCAGCACGATGTGCCGCGCGAAAATGTCCGGGCGGTGCTGATAACCGATGCGCAGCGCGTCGCCGAACCCCCTGGTGATGGCGAGCAGGGTCGGCGCGCCGGCGCGCTCGAGCAGGGCATTGGTGGCGATTGTCGTGCCGAGGCGGATGTCGGCCCGGGGCAACGGCCCGTCGGCGATCCCGGTCAGCCGGCGGATCGCGGCGACGGCGGCATCGTCATAATGTTCGGGGTCGTCCGAGAGCAATTTGACGATCGTCGCCCGGCCATCGGGCGCGCGCGCGATGACGTCGGTGAAGGTGCCGCCGCGATCGATCCAGAATTGCCAGCCGGGGGATTGATCGGATGCGGTCACCCGGGGTTTCTAGCAGATCGAACCACCCCGTCACCCCGGACTTGTTCAAGACCCGATGCCTGAGAGATGTACCACCCCGGCGAAGGCCGGGGTGGTACTCATCAAGCTTGGCATGACGGAAGCTTAAGGCTTCACCTTGTCGTACGGCACGAAGCTCCCCAGCCGGCAACTCGGCCCCGGGATATTGCTCCCGCGCTGTACCGGGTGGAAACGATCGCCCTTGCACGGGCCGCTGCCGAACAGTTCGATGACGAGCAGCGAATCGTCGTTCAGGCCGGGACAGGCGTCGGGCAGGTCGTTGCGCCAGATGCGCCGGCGCGACTCGCGATAGATCAGCGTGCGCTCGTCCAGTGCCACCAAATTGCCCGCACGGTCCGCGCTCAGGCAATTCACCGCCGGGCCCGCAACGCGACCGGCAAACTCGTCCAGCGGGTCGCGATCACGCGTCGCGGCGGGTGCCGCCGCGGCGAGGCCGGCCGCGAGCAACAGCCCGGGCCGGAGGCTCATTTGCGATACGGCACGAAGTCGCCGAACGTGCAGCTGCCGCTCGGAATACGTGCCGGCAGGTCCACCGTATGGATGATGTCGCCGCGGCAGAACTGGCCGGTATAGCTCTTGGTGACGATCGCGTCGCCATTACGCAGGCCGAAACAGCCGCCGCCGGTGTCGTTGACGTACAGTTCGCGGCGCGACATCTTGTAGAGGATCTTGTCGCCGATGCGCTGGGTATCGACGATGCGGCGCGGGTCGATGCAGCTCGTCGGCTTGCCCGGCGTCATGCCATCGAGCGCCTTGGCGAGCGCGGCGGCGTCACGGGCCTCCTGGCGCGCGCGGTAGCTGTCGGCCGACAACGCGCCCGTGCCGACGAGCAGCAGGGCGGCGGGGATGATGAAGCGATACATGGTTGCGACTCCTATGGGTCTCCTCCGTGTCACACTATAACACATTCAGGAGCTGAACGTATCCTTTACCGCCCGTCTTTCAGCGAGTTCGTGCGGCGACGTCGCTCGCATGAACGGATTTGTCGCGCGCTCCTCGGCGATCGTCGTCGGCACGGTCGCCTCGCCATTGCCGCGCGCCGCATCGACATGGCGCATCCGCTCGACGATCGCCGCATTGTCGGGCTCGGCCACCAGCGCATAGCGGCCGTTCGCCTGGGTATATTCGTGCGCGCAATATACCATTGTCTCGTCGGGCAGCGCGGCAAGCTTCGCCATATTGTCGAACATCTGCGCCGCATTGCCCTCGAACAGCCGGCCGCAGCCCATCGCGAACAGCGTGTCGCCGGTGAACGCCACCGCGTCGTCGGGCAGATGGAACACGATGTGGCCGGCGGTATGGCCTGGTGTCTCGATCACCCGCGCGACATGGGCACCGAGCCGCACCGTGTCGCCCTCGCGCAGCGCGACGTCGAGCGTCGGGATGCGCGCCGCCTCTCCCGCCGGGCCGCTGATCGTCGCGCCGGTCGCAGCCTTGATCGCCGCGTTGCCGCCGGTGTGGTCGGGGTGCCAATGGGTGTTCCAGACCTGCCCGATCGTCCAGCCACGCCGCTCGGCCTCGGCCAGCACCGGCTCGGCCACGGCGGGATCGACCACCATCGTCTCGTCCGAGACGGGGTCATGGACCAGCCAGATATAATTGTCGCTCAGCGCTGGAATCCGGACGATCTCGAGGTCGGTCATGCCGGGGTTCCCGCATTGAGCGCGGCCATGCCGAGCCGCTCGGTGATCGTTACTGCCGGTTCGGCGCGCGCGAGCGCGACACCTTGGCCGGCCCAAAGGCTGGAATAATCGCCGCGCCCGTCGCTCTCGGCGTGCGCCTTCAGCGCGGCGAGCGCGGCGCTGGCATAAGGGAAGGGCGGCGCTTGCGGCTCGATCGCGCCGAGCGTCTCGATCAGCCTGTTGCGCAGGCCTCGTGCCAGCCCGCCCGTGAACAGGTTGGTGAACAGGCTGTCGTCGGCGTTCGCCCCGGCCAGTGCCGCGCGGTGCACGGCGCTGGCCTTGCTTTCCGGCGCGACGAGATAGGCGGTGCCGGCCTGCACCGCGCCCGCACCGAGCGCGATCGCCGCCGCCGCGCCGCGCTCGTCGGCGATGCCGCCGGCCGCGATCACCGGCAGGCCGGTCGCATCGGCGACCTGCGGGATCAGCGCGAACAGGCCGATCGGCCGGTGTCCGCGCAGGAAATGCCCGGCATGGCCGCCCGCCTCGAAACCCTGGGCGATGATCGCGTCGCAGCCATGCTGCGCCAGATAACGCGCTTCGGCGACATTGGTGGCATTGCCGAAGACCTTCGCGCCGGTGGCGCGGACGCGGGCCAGCAAGGCTTCGCCAGGCAGCCCGAAATGGAAACTGACGATCTCGGGCCGCACCGCCTCCACCGCGTCGCAAGCGGCGTCGTCGAACGGCCGGCGCAGCGGCGGCGGCGTATCGGGCGGGCCGACGCCCTCGGCAGCATAAAAGGGCGCAAGGCGCTCGCGCCACGGCGCATCGTCGGGTCGGCTGCCGAGCCGGTGCGCGAAGAAATTGAGGTTGATCGGGCCGACCGCGGCGTCGCGCACGGCACGCGCCTGTGCGACGATCGCCTCCGGATCGAGCACCGCGCAGGGCAAAGAACTGACCCCGCCCGCGCTCAGCGCGGCGATCGCCAGCTCGACCCCGGCGAAATTGGCCATCGGCGCCTGCACGATCGGCAGGCGCGCGCCGGTCAGGCCGAGAAAGGCGCGGACCGCCTCGCTCATGTTGACGTCTGTTTTGGAAATGCGCCGTGGGCGCATTTCGCGGCACCAGCCCGCTCCCCCACCCGACCTCCCAGGTAGTCTATCCTATGGGAGGTCGGGTGGGGGAGCGGGCTGGTGCCGCCTTCGAAATGCGCTCTTCCGCGCATTTTCACCACACGCCCGTATTGGGCATCGACGCCCAAGGTTCGGCCGGTTCGAGATGGCCGTCCTGCAGCAGCTCGATCGATATATTGTCAGGGGTGCGCACGAACGCCATGTGGCCGTCGCGCGGCGGGCGGTTGATCGTCACCCCGGCGTCCATCAAGCGCTGGCAGGTCTCGTAGATATTGTCGACGCGGTAGGCGAGATGCCCGAAATTGCGGCCTTCGCCATAGGGCTCCGGATCCCAGTTATGCGTCAGCTCGACCTGCGCATCCTCGTCACCCGGCGCGGCGAGGAAGATCAGCGTGAAGCGGCCCTTCTCGTTATCGAAGCGGCGCAGTTCCTTGAGGCCGAGCAGTTCGAAGAAACGCAGCGTCGCATCGGGGTCGCTGACGCGGATCATGGTGTGGAGATATTTCATGCGCTGGTCTCCGCTGGGGTGTGGAGCGGAGATAGGCGCGGTGGGGCGTTGGTGCCAGAGGGCGCGGCCCACGCTCGCCTCCTCATACGTCATCCCAGCGAAAGCTGGGATCTCCCTGTTGTATGGCGCGCCCTTGCCGCATGAGATCCCAGCTTTCGCCGGGATAACGAAGTTGGGACGTCAGTGCGCCGGGGCGGGTGTGGGCGTCGGCGCCGGTGCCGGCGCATCGAACTGCTTCAGCGCCGCCATCGCCGCTCGACCCGCATCGCTGTCCGGCCGCAACTGCGCCGCGCGCGTCCACGCCGCCTTGGCGCGCGTCTCGTCGCCCGACAGCGCGGCGATGTTACCTGCCTCCAGCTGCGCCGAGGCATCGTCGCCGGCGCGACGCAACGTCTCGGCGATGTCGTGCTGCGCGCGCGGCAGATCGTGCATGCGCCGCGCCAGCGTCGCCGACAGCAGCCAGGCGAGCGGATCGTCGATCGCGTCGACCAGCGCATGGTCGATGTCGCGGCGCGCGCTCGTCATGTCGCCCAGTGCGACGGCGGCGCGTGCGCGGTCGAGCTCGGCCTCGCCGCGATCCAGCCCGGCCAGCGCGCCCGGCGCCAGCGCGGCGTTGAGCGCGGAGATCGCCTTGGCCGGCTCGCCGCCCGCCAGCCGCGCATTGCCGGCCTGCGCCCAGTAATTGCTCGCCCGCGCATCCTTGGCGATCTCGGCGGCGTTGGCGGCGGCCTCGAATTCGACCGCGGCCGCGGTCCAGCGCATCTCGGTGGCATAGGCGATGCCGAGGCACTGCCGCGCGAGATAGCCGCCGCCCTGCAGCTGCCACGAACCGGCCTCGCGCTCGGCCGCGGCGGGGTCGCCGGTGGCGAGGTCGATGCAGTGGTTGAAGCGCGCTTCGGCCGGCGACGCCGCCGGCGCGGGAGTCGCGACAGGCGCGGGCGCGCGCGTCCGCGCCGGGAGGCGAGCAGGTGCGGGGGCGGTCGCCTGGGCCGCGAGCAGCAGGAGCGGGAGCATCATCAGCGGGGCAGCACTTCCTCGATGGTACGGATCAGCAGCGCGATATCCTCGTCGCGCGACAGCCGGTGGTCGCCGTCCTTGACCAGCACCGTCTGCACATCGCCTGAACGAAGCAGCTCGGCGAGCCGCGTGCTGTGATGCCACGGCACGTCCTTGTCGCGCATGCCGTGCAGGATGCGCACCGGCACGTCGATGGCGATCTCCCCCTGCAGCATCCGATTGGCCTCGCCCGATTGCCACAGCACGCGGGTGTAGATGGTCGGGCTGTCGGCATAAGGCGATCGTCGTTCGATCCGGCCGTGCTGGAGCAGCGCCATCTTCTCGTCCTGGGTGAAGCCCCAGTCGGTGAAGTCGGGCGCCGGGGCGATGCCGACCAGCGCCGCCACCTTGTCCGGCCGGTCGCGTGCGGCGAGCAGCATCAGCCACCCGCCCATCGACGAACCGACCAAAATCGCGGGGCCCTCGACCAGCTGGTCGAGCATCTCGATCACATCGTCGCGCCAGCCGGCCAGCGTCTGCTCTTCGAAATTGCCCTCGCTCTGGCCGCAACCGGCATAGTCGAAACGCAGATAGCCGCGCCCCTTGGCCCGCGCCCAATCCTCCAGCGCCAGCGCCTTGGTGCCGTTCATGTCCGAGGCGTAGCCGGGCAGGAAGACGATCGTCGGGCCGGTGCCCGGTATGTGGTGATAGGCGAGCGCTGGGCGTGGGGAGGTCATGGGGGCCGTTTAGGGCAACCAAAGCGTGCGGTCATCCGCAATTCCCTCTCCCTTTGGGAGAGGGAGGGAGCCGCGAAGCGGCGGAAGGGTGAGGGCGGAGTGTGTTCGTCACAGCCTGCCCTCACCCTTCCCACTGCCTTCGGTAGCGGGCCCCTTCCCTCTCCCAACGGCAGAGGGAGAAACTACTTCCCGACAAACCCCATCAACGCCGCCTGGAACGCGGCCGGCTGGTCGAGCATCACGAAATGCGCGCTGTCGGCGACCTCGACGAAGTCGATATGCGGCGTGCCGGCATAGGCACCGCGATACAGCGGCTCGGCCATTTCCCTCGTCGGCCCGGTCGCCGCCCATGGATAGACCAACGTGATCGGCGTGGTGATCCCGGCCAGGTCGGGCCGCAGGTCGGTGGTCATGTCCTCGTAAAAGGCCTGCGCCGTGACGCGCGCGTCGGTCGCGCCCATCCAGGCCTTCACCTTCACCCGCGACTCCGGCTTCAGCGCAAGCCGGTTGGCGGTGCCCTCGACAAAGGCGGGGTCGGCGGGCTTGCCATAGCCGGCGGCCATCTGCTCGCGCATCGCCCTGGCTTGGGGCTCGACCATCGGCACCGTTGCTGCAGGCGAGAAGAGCAGGCCGATGAACGGCAGCGAATCGACCACCATCACGCGCGACACATGGTCGGGATGTGCCTTGGCGAACATCAGCGCCGCGAGCCCGCCGAGCGAATGGCCGACGATCGCCGGCCGGCCGAGCTTCTCGCGCACGATATAGCCGTCGAGCTCGGCGACCAGCCCGGCGAGGATGCCGGGCGCGACGTTCTTGCCCGGCGCGTCGCCGCCAAAGCCGTTGACCTGGACGAGGATGACGCGGTGGCCCTTGGCCAGCTCGGGCACCACGCCGTCCCATACCGCACGCGGGCTCGACAGGCCGGGGATCAGCACCACCGGGCTGCCGCTGCCGATGCTGGTGATCGAGATATGGTCGAACGTCTCGGCGGCGGGCGCCGGCGCCGCTGCGGGCGCGGCGATCGCTGCCAGCGTGGCCGGGGTGGCGGCGCAATGGCCGGCGTCGGGCTGCATCACCATAGCCAGTGAGGCGAGGCCGCACAGCATGGTGAATTTGTGCGTGTTCATTGGTCGGACTCCTTGGAGGGACTGGTAAAGATCTGTTCGATGGTCAGGCCGAACAGCTCGGCGATCTTGAAGGCGAGCGGGAGCGAGGGATCGTAGCGCCCGGTCTCGATCGCGTTGACGCTCTGGCGCGAGACCTGCAGCGCGTCGGCGAGGTCGCCCTGGCTCCAGTCGCGCTCGGCGCGCAGCACCTTGAGGCGGTTCTTCATGCGTCCCTCCCGCCGGTCAGCTTGTTGGCGCAGCCGCCGACGCCGAGACCGCCGAACCACAGCACGGAAAGATAAAAGGCCTCGATATGCGGGGCGAGGCCGAAGCTTTCGAGAAAGCCCCAGATCGTCGCCAGGCTGAGGGTGACGCCGCTCGCCCACAAGGTCTGGCGGACCATCAGCATGCGGACATATTCGTCCTGCTCCTCGACCAGATAGAATCCGATCGCGGCGAACACCCCGACGATCGGCAAGGCCGGCAGGATTGCCGCGACATAGGCGACGGGCCCGCTCAGCAACTGATGCTTGAACGCATAGGTCGCGCCGAGCAGCGCCACCGCATAGGCGAGACTGAGGACGATGACGCGCTTGTTGTAACGACGTTGGGCAACACTGGCCATGGAAAGCCTCCTTTCGAATCAGTAAAATGAGCTTTACAGACAAGAGTGCTTGTCAGTCAAGGGTGTTTTACAAAATGAGTGGGAGGGTTGTCACATTGCTTTCCCCCCCCCGGTTTTGCGGGAAGGTCGGGGAAAGTTCCGGTCCGAGCGAGAGATCATGAGTGCGGCACGTGTGGGCGCACTCCAAACTGAGGTGGCCTTGATTATGCTTGCCGCTCTTGGCGAGCCTCCTCTTCTGACAGGCCCATAAAGGCCACCATCACCAAACCGTACTCAACGTCTTTGCGCACAGCTTCCCATTGAGTTTGAATAATCTGAAATTTCTTGAATTGACGCACGGCCTCAGAGCGGCCGCTGGGTAGCGAATCCGAAAATTGATCCTCGCGAATATTCCATTTCAACCTGTAGTGTTTGTCATCGACCGTTAGGACGCGGTCTTTCACGCGCGGTGCAAACCAACGTCCTGATTCAACCCACTCTTCTATACAGCGTTGCCAATGCCCGTGGACGCTTTCCCAGCTGTTCCACCGGGAAATGTCGTAAGATTCTCCTGCCAAAAGGGCTGTCGATAAGTCCTTGGCGTCGAGTTCGATCGACACGGCTAGCTCGGAAAGTCGCTCCCGGATCCATATTGCGTTAAGAGACGCGGAAACTCGCTTGTAGTCATGCTGCTGTACGCTGGTCAGCTTCTGGATGTCGCTGGTGGCAATCGCTCCGTCGACACGGACCCGCTCAAGTGCTGGCGTCAGCACCGCGACTTCACCCATAACGCGACGATCTAGGCTCTCCACATCTTTTATGAGTCCGGTTACCCGCTCTGTGAGCCCATACACGACTTCCTTTAGCGCCTCGTCGTCCGACATCTGGGAAGATGGCGCGCCATCAACTCGCGGCGAAGCGACAGCCGGCGCTAACGGGCGTATTTTTCTATACGCCCACGCCCCGATAGCAAACACCGCGGTACCTGCGAGGGTCAAACCGACGGCGTCAAAAAGGCCGAATAGAATGGCCTGCGCCCAATTGAGGTTTCCGAACCAGCCGGGACTCATTTTGGACAGAACGGCAAGAGGTGCGCTGACAACCGCGCTTGCAGCGGCGTAGAAAAAGACCGCGTTCGAAATCCAGCTATTAACTGACTGATTCGTCTTACTGTGTAGCAGATTGAGCATGTGCGCCTCTTATCCCGCGCCGAATCGCTTTTCGCGATCGGGTCCATTACGAGTGATCTCGAATTAGATTTAGGTCCACATGTCGAAAGAGGATAGGCAACGAGCCCTCCTCGCCCAACCCCTCCTGTAAACGGGAGCGGAGTTAGACCAGCCTCTTCCCCATCCGCACCAGCGGCACCGCCACGCCATCGACCGGCGCCGCGCTGACCCGCTCGATCGGCGCATAACCGCACGCCGCATAGAGCGGCTCGCCGGCGAGCGTCGCCATCATCTCGGCGCGGGTGAAGCCGGCGGCGCGGGCGGCATCCTCGCACAGCGACAGGATCAGCCGGCCGACGCCGCGGCGCGCGAAGGCCGGGTCGGTGAACATCGCGCGGACTCGCGCCGCGTCATGCGCCGGGTCGAGCAGGCGGGCGTCTCGCAACGCCGCGCTGTGGTCGCCGCCGTAGAGCGTGGCGCGCCGGCTCCAGCCGCCGCAGCCGGCGAGGCGGTCGTCCGCTTCGATCAGGAAGTAGCTGCCGTCGACGATCAACTGGGTGTCGAGCCCCATCACCGCGCGGCTGGCGGCGATCTCCGCCTCGGTGAGGAAACCGCGCTGCAACTCGCCGATCGCGCGGTCCATCAGGGCGCGGATCGCGGGTACGTCGTCGAGCGTGGCGAGGCGGTGCGTGAGGCTGGGGGTCAGGTCGTTCATCGCCCCTTGTCTCCATCCGGTGCAGGTGCCGTCAAGAAGGCGCGCATCGCATCGACACTGTCCCACGGCTTCGCTAGGATAGGGCGATGGCTGATGTTCCCAATACGCCGTTGCTCGATACGGTTCAGTTTCCCGCCGACCTGCGCAAGCTCCGCGTCGACCAGCTCCGGCAACTTGCCGACGAGCTGCGTGCCGAGACGATCTCGGCGGTCGGCACCACCGGCGGCCATCTCGGTTCGGGGCTCGGCGTGGTCGAGCTGACCACCGCGATCCACTATGTCTTCGACACCCCGCGCGACCGGCTGGTGTGGGATGTCGGGCACCAATGCTACCCGCACAAGATCCTGACCGGCCGGCGTGACCGCATCCGCACCTTGCGCATGGGCGGCGGCCTGTCCGGCTTCACCAAGCGCAGCGAGAGCGAATACGATCCGTTCGGCGCAGCGCACTCGTCGACCTCGATCTCGGCGGCGCTGGGGTTCGCGATCGCCAACAAGCTCGCCGGCAAGCCGGGCAAGGGCATCGCAGTCATCGGCGACGGCGCGATGTCGGCCGGCATGGCCTATGAGGCGATGAACAATGCCGAGCAGGCCGGCAACCGCCTGGTCGTGATCCTCAACGACAACGACATGTCGATCGCCCCGCCGGTCGGCGGCCTCTCGGCCTATCTCGCGCGGCTGATCTCATCGAGCGAATATCTCGGCTTGCGCAGCTTTGCGAGCAGGATCACGCGCCGCATTTCCAGCCGGATGCACAAGGCGGCAAGCAAGGCCGAGGAATATGCCCGCGGCATGGCGACCGGCGGGACCTTCTTCGAGGAGCTCGGCTTCTATTATGTCGGGCCGATCGACGGCCATAATCTCGACCATCTCATCCCGGTGCTGGAAAATGTCCGCGATGCCGAGGAAGGGCCAATCCTCGTCCATGTCGTGACCAAGAAGGGCAAGGGCTATGCCCCCGCCGAGGCCGCGGCGGACAAGTACCACGGCGTGCAGAAGTTCGACGTCATCACCGGCACCCAGGCCAAGGCGCCGCCCGGGCCGCCACAATATCAGAACGTGTTCGGCGAACAGCTGATCAAGGAAGCCGATCGCGATCCGACGATCGTCGCGATCACCGCGGCGATGCCCTCGGGCACCGGGCTCGACAAGTTCGCCAAGGCGCATCCCGATCGCTGCTTCGACGTCGGCATCGCCGAGCAGCATGCCGTGACGTTCGCCGCCGGCCTCGCCGCGCAGGGCATGCGGCCGTTCTGCGCGATCTACTCGACCTTCCTGCAGCGTGCCTATGACCAGGTGGTGCACGACGTGGCGATCCAGAACCTGCCGGTGCGCTTCGCGATCGACCGCGCCGGGCTGGTCGGCGCGGACGGCGCGACGCATGCCGGCAGCTTCGACGTGACCTATCTCGCCACCTTGCCCAACTTCGTGGTGATGGCGGCGGCGGACGAGGCCGAGCTGGTGCACATGACGCACACCGCGGCGCTGCACGATACGGGCCCGATCGCGGTGCGCTATCCGCGCGGCAACGGCACCGGCGTGGCGCTGCCCGAGACGCCGCAGCGGCTCGAGATCGGCAAGGGGCGCATCGTGCGCGAGGGCCACAAGGTCGCGATCCTGTCGCTCGGCACGCGGCTCGGCGAGGCGTTGAAGGCGGCCGAGGCGCTGGAGGCGCGCGGCCTGTCGACGACGGTCGCCGACCTGCGCTTCGCCAAGCCGCTCGACGAGGCGTTGATCCGCAAGCTGCTCACCACGCACGAGGTCGCGGTGACGGTCGAGGAAGGCGCGGTCGGCGGGCTCGGCGCGCATGTGCTGACGCTGGCCAGCGACACCGGGCTGATCGACGGCGGGCTCAAGCTGCGCACCATGCGCCTGCCCGACCTGTTCCAGGACCAGGACAAGCCCGAGCTGCAATATGCCCAGGCCGGCCTCGACGCCGATGCGATCATCGAAACGGTGCTCAAGGCGTTGCGGCACAATAGCGGCGTGGTCGAGGCGCGGGCCTGAACGCACGCCTATGCCGCTTGCGGCATGCGTGCCATCGCGCGCGCCATCCGGCCCAGCGCGCGCGACAGCGCAGCCGCGAGATCCGGGTGGATGGTCGGGTCGCCGGCGATCGCGCGCTCCATCGCCTCGATCCACTGTTCGCCGACCGCCGTGCCGATCGACATCGCGCCGTGCAGCGACATCACACAGGCGCCGGGCCGCTCGCTGAACCAGTCGCGCGGGCCGCCGAGCCAGGCGGTGAGGAAGCCGGCGAGCGACACGCGCATCGGGGCGAGGTCGGCGGCATGCATCGCGCGCAGCCCAGCATAAGCGGGATCCTCGTCCATCAGGTCGTAAAAGCGATCGACGATCGCGGCGACGCGCCCGGCGCCCAGTTGTTCATAAGGTGTGGTGTCGGACATTCAGGGTCCCGCGGCTGGCGATATGGCGCCTGTGCGCCTGGGCGCGGGCCGGTGCCTTGATCGCCGTCAAATCGGGCGCGCCGCTTACCTTCCCGGGTCGCGATGACCTCTGATGCGCCCGCGCGGCGCTAGCCGGCGGCGCGGTGGGAGTAGCTGAACACGCGCGACAGGCGCCAGCCATCGGCGGTGCGCTGCCATAGCTGGACGAAGTGCGCGGTGCCGACCTTCTTCTTCGGCGCGTCCCCCTGCGCCTCGTAAAAGTCGTGATCGCCCTCCTCGATCGCACCGAAGCCGGGGATCGCCTCGACATGCAACGTGCCCGCGACCAGTTCGCGCCGGTGGCGCCAGCCATCGGGCCGGGCGGCGGCGGCGCAGTTCCTGGCATATTCGGCGACGAACGGGGCCGCGCCGCCGGCGACCTTGCCGCCCTTGTCATGGTACATTTCGAAATCGGCCGTCAGCATCGACGCGACGCGGGGCGGATCGCAGCCTTCGAAGAACAGCCGGAAGAACTCGGCATCGCGCGCGGCGATCTGTGCGGTGAGCTCCGCGCCACTCGGTGGGATCGGCGGCTGTTCGGCCGGGGCGACGACTTGCGCCATGGCGAGAAGCAGGGCGAGCATAAGCGGTGGTCCTCAGCTGTATTGTTTGAATAATACAGCTGAGGTCCGATCGTCAAGCACTCACCGTCTTTAGCCCGCCGCGACCGTCCCGCTGATCTCGCCGTCGGTGAAGCGATCGGTGTGGATGTTGAGCACGACATGGCCGCTGCCCATCGCGGCGATGAAATGCTCGAAGGTCGCATCCGAGCCGAGCAGCTTCGCGCCGGCGGCATAGTCATAGTCCTTCATCCGCACGCGAAAGCCGTCCCGGGTCGGCTGGTAGTTGGCGCCGTAGGGCAGCGGCAGCACGAGCACCACATCGTCGGGCTGGCCGGGCTTCGCGATGTATTCGTGGAAATGGATCGGTCCGATCGGGCCCTTGACCAGCTTGTCCCACAGCGCGTCCATGGTCAGGCCGCGCACGTCCAGATCGACCGAGACCTTGTGGGTGACGCTATCGACGCGGACCCTGGCGGTGCCGGTCGCGGTCGAACCGGTCGCGCTGGTCGCGGTCTTGCCGTCGAGCGCGGCGTGGAAGCGCAGCGTTTTGGCCTGTGCCGTGCCCGCGAGCATCGTCGCCACGCCAGCCAGCGCGAGCAGTTTCGTCGTCATGCGCATTCCCGTCCCCTTGTCTTGTCGCGTATGAGTATCGCCCGGATGATCTGCGGTTCAGTTCGCCGGGACCGTGCCGATGGCGCGGGCGACCTGCAGCGTGTCGACATATTGCTGGAACGCGGTCACCTTGCCGTCGACGATCCGCCAGACATGCACCATCTGGGCCCTTATCGCCGTGCCCGTCGCCTTGCAGGTGCCGAGATAATGGCCGAGCGCGACGACCGTGTCCCCCGCATCGAGGATTTCCTCGGGCGCCACGGCGAAGCCGTCCCACTCGCTGCCGAGCCGTGCGAACACACCCTGCGCCACCGCCATCGGCCCGACATAGGGGTTGCCGTCGGCATAGGGGAAGTTCTCCGCCTCGTTCCACACGATGTCCGGACTCATCACCCCGAGCACGCCCGGCACGTCACCCCTGGTGAAGGCGTCGTACATGCCGCGGATCAGCGCGACGTTTTCCTGTGACACTTAACTCTCTCCCCGATTGCGTTTCGTTGCGGTGAAGATGGCATGGCGGCGCGTCGCGCGCCAAGCGGAAGTTGCCCGGTCAGTTGGGCAGTTCGCGCATGCCACGCTGGCCGGCAACGGCGATGTGAAAGCGCCCAACAAATCGACCTGCTCCACCTGCTTTTGCAGGAGATGATTTTTTCGAGCGGGCAGTTCGTGCCTGTTTTGGGCATTTTCTCCTGGGGATCAGTGGCTTGGTGGAAATCCCTCATTCCAACATAACAGGTGGGGAGCAGGTGCCGAACGACCTGCTGAGCAGGCCGGAGCAGGACCTGCTCGCATCCAACATCGACAATGAGAAACAGCACGCCACGGCGGCGCGGGCGCAACCGTGGCGTGTCGAGGATGCCGAAGACGATGTCGCGGTTGAATCACGCCGTGCGGCGCGTGGCGCGGCTTCTCAGCCCGCGCGATGCGCGCACAGCCAGGTCTCGGCGGCATTTGCCGAGACGAAGATGGCGGTATTGGATTTCCAGGCGGCGCGTTTCATCTGCGCCTTGAGCAAGAAGGATTGCACGATCAGCGCGATCCGGTCGCGCGCGCCGTAAAGCTGCGCGGTGGCGCGGTTGATGCGCTCGGCGACCTCGTCCGACTGGACCGGGGCGCGGCTGAGATCGACCAGCGCCAGTACCTCGCCATTCTGATCGCGCACCCGATCGATCAGCACCGCGAGCTCGGCGAAATGGACGTCGACATAATCGAGCGTCCACGCGCCGATGCCGGTGATGCGGATGATTTTCGCCACCGGATCGTAACGGAAGCTGAGCGTCGGGCGTTGCCCGATCGCCATGGGAGACCGACAGGCGTCCGCGTCGTCCGTTGATAGCCTTGCGTGCATGAGTCCCCGATCCTTTGCGACAGGATAGGTGATCTCGTCGGCCGGTCGAGTCGGGGATATTACGGTGCCGGCACGAAAGATATTGTGCACGAGGGCAGCGCGGCACGGCGGCTAGGTGTCGCCTGATGCGTATCACGCTGCATAGCGCGACTGCCGCCCGGCACAGCGTCGGCGCGTGCCGCCGGGGATGGTTGCGATAGCATTCCTTGCGTGACGACCGGACGAAATGCCCGGCGCGCGAGGAGAGGATATCGCCGATGCGGAACGCCGTTCTTGCCGTCCTGCTCGCCTGTGCGGGCATTCCGCTCATTCCTGCCGCGCTGGCGGATCCGCCGTCCGGCGTGACGGTGCAGGACAAGGCCTATTTCGGGGCGAGCTGGTACGCGCTCGACAAGCTCGCGCCGGGCGGCGCGATCCCGCTGGGCGGCGGGTTCGGCAACACGCAGATCATCCGCAGCAGCGACGGGATGTTCTATGCCGGCACCGTCGAGAAGCGCGACGCGGCGGGGCGGATTACCGATGTCATCCTGGCCTTTGCCGGCGCGGAGGGCGCGCAGGACTTCGCGGAGGGCGAACTGCTCCAGGCCGGCCTGACCCTGTCCAACGCCAACCAGGCGATCGCGCTGTATCAGCATGTGCTCGACACCCCGGCCTATGCCGGCGCGACGATCCATGTCACCGGCCATTCGCTCGGCGCGGGGCTGACGCAATATATCGCGGCCTATGCCATCGCCACGCAGGGCGCGGCGGGGGCGGATGCGCGCTCGGACTTCACCGGCTTCGGGTCGCCGACCTGGGAAGGGGCGGCGGCGCTGCGCTTCGGGCTCGATGTGCATGCGCTCGACGGCCATTATCAAGGCTATGCCGCGGCCAACGACCCGGTGCGGCTGAACGGGGTGACGCCGGGCGGGGTCGACATCGCCATCCCGGCCTATGACCGCATCCCGTTGCCCGGCGGCGCGGTGTACAACTTGCTCGCCGCGCACGACCCGGCGACCTATGTCGGCGCACTCGGCCTGCCGGCGTGGATGAGCGCCGGCGACCAGGCGCTGGTCTATGCCGAGGACATCGCGTCGGGCGCGATCGCGGGATACAGTACGGGCTATTTCTACCCGGGCGGCGCGCCGCTGACGATCACCGGCGACGCGGCGGACGACCGCCTGACCGGGCTCGGCGGCGCCGATACGATCATCGGCGGGCTCGGCGCCGACGTGATGACGGGCGGTGGCGGAGCGGACCGCTTCGTCTATCGCACGCTGCAGGATTCGGGCATCGTGCCGGGCGCGATCGACCAGATCACCGATTTCAGCCAGAGTGAGGGCGACCGCATCGACCTGTCGGCGATCGATGCGCGGCCGACCCTGTTGCTGCGCCAGGCTTTCACCTTCGTCGCGGGCGGGCATTTCACCGGACCGGGCCAGGTGACGAGCTGGATCGACGGCGGCAACACCTTTGTCGGGGTGAACACGAGCGGCGGCGCGGCGCCGGATATGGTGATCGAACTGCTTGGCGTGCGGACGCTGACGGCGGCGGATTTCGTGCTGTAGCGGGCGGCGGTTAGCCGTAGACCGTTTCGCGCGGCAGTGCGTTTTGGGCTTCCGCGAGATTTCCTTGCTGAACCAGCGCCTGAATCTCGTGCGCCAGCGGCGTCACGTCTGTGATTCGCCTGATCCACTGCTCGACATAAAGCCGGACCGCCTCCGGCCCGAGACCGATCTGGATCGCGCGGTGGGGCAGCGGATTGTGGTGCAGGTCGCGTTCTGGATCCCACTGCACGCGGACGGGCGAGGCCGCCTTTAGCGCATCCCATTCGGCCGGTGACATGCCGGGTTCGGCGTGGCTGGGGCAACTATGCGCGAGCGCCCAAGCGAAGCCCTCGTGGCTGATATCGACGGCTAGAATGCGCGCCTGCCCGGGCTCCTTGTAACCCCAGCCAGCGCGGTACATCATCCATAGGAAGGACGGCTTGATCCACGTCATCCGGGTCATGCTGAACGGCGGCGAGACGAACGTGCCACGCTCCAGCGCCGCGTCGGCGATCTGATCGCTATAGGCCTGGTACACCCGGATGGTGTCGGCATCGTGGACCGCGCGAATCTGGCGCTGGGGTGTTTCTGTCGTGGCGTGTTGCACGGCGCCTAATCCAGATCGGCCATGCATTTGGCATAGTCATAGGCCTTGCCGCGAAACCGATCGACGTCGGTCAGATATGACTTCAACTCATCGATATAATGGTCGACGTCACGGCGGTAATTGTCGACATCCATCTGAGAGCAACCGCGCGACGAGGCACAGAAAGGCTTGGTCGGCTGGCTCGCGTAAAGGTGCGGGGCGCTGGGTTCGCTGCAGAAACCATAGCCGGCATGGGCCGGCCTGCCCGACGCGGACAAGATCAGTACGAACGACAAGAGTCCCGTGTTGATCAATGCTTTGCGACTTTTCATGGCGCGCCCCTTTTCGTTACAGCAGGTGTGTCACGCCCGCAGGGGTGTCGCAAGCTGGCGCGGCGCGCAGCTATTGAGGGATGCGCCCGCGTGGTAATGGTCGGCGCGCAGAAGAGCGAAGGGAACCCCATGACCAGCATCGCCATCGTCGGGCCCGGCGCGATCGGCGCGACCGTCGCGGCGTGGCTCGCCCAGGAGGCGGACCATGAGGTGAGCCTGTGCGTGCGCACGCCGGTCGACGACCTGGTGATCGCGACGCCTGACGGGGAGATCCGCGCGACGCCGCGCATCCTGACCGATCCGGCTCAGGCGCGGCCGGTCGACTGGGTGCTGGTGGCGACCAAGGTCTATGACGTGGCGGGCGCGGCGCGCTGGCTCGCGCCCTTGACCGGCTCGGGGACGCGGGTCGCGATCCTGCAGAACGGGGTCGAGCATCGCACCAACTTCGCCGGTCTCGTGGCGGCGGAGCGGCTGGTGCCGGTGAGCGTCGACATCCCGGCCGAGCGCTCGGCGCCGGGGCGGGTGCGGCAGCATCGTTACGGCACGCTGACCGTGGCCGATGACGAGGGCGGACGGGCCTTCGTCGCGCTGTTCGCCGGCACGCCGATCGAGGCGCAGACCACGGCGGATTTCACCACCGTGGTGTGGCGCAAGCTGGCGATCAACGCGAGCGGGATCGCGCTGACATTGATCGACAAGCCATTCGGTGCGACGCAGGACGAGGGCGTGGCGGAGGTGATCCGCACCCTGGTCGCGGAATGCCGCGCGGTCGGACTGGCGGAGGGCGCCGACCTGCCGGAGACGCTTCCCGACGAGATCGTCGCTTATTACCGGGCACAGGCGCCGACGCTGAAGAATTCGCTGCACAGCGATCTGCTCGCCGGCCGGCCGCTGGAGCTTGATGCGCGCAACGGGGTGATCGTGCGGCTGGGGGAGAAACACGGCGTGCCGACGCCGGCGATGCGCATGATGGTGGCGTTGGTGAAGGCCGCGTCCAGCTGATCGCCGCGAGCGGGGCAGCCGGCGACCGCTATTTCCAGCTTTTCCGGTCGGGGTTGCCTCTCGCTCCCTGATTGTCGTCCGGCGTGCTTGCCACGGCGGCGACGAAGGCGCGGATTACCTCATAGGGATCCTTTTCATCGAGCAGCTGCGAATCGTCCAGATGCGCGCGCCCACAGGCGATGCCCTGCATCGCCTCCCCGGTGCTGCCTGACGGCAAGGTCGTCCAGGCAGTGGTCGTGGGGCCGAGGTCGCGCCCGGCGCGATCGATCGAGTGGCCGGCGGCCTGATAATGGTTGCCGTCGCATTCGAAGGTGTAGCTGTCCTCGAAGAACGACCAGCGGCCACGGTCCTGGGTGGCGAGATAACCGGTGACCGTCACCAGGTGGCCGCGCCGCGCGACGGTCGCGCGATCGACGAAGGCGAGCGAATTCCACGCGGGCCTGACGATCCGGCTGGCCAAAACGAGGTCGGCATGGCCGGATGCCGACATGGGCACGAAGGATGTGCCGGCCGGCGGAATGCGCGGCGGCGGCGGCGTACGCCCGGATGCGGTGGCGCGGACAGGTGCCGGCGCAGCCGGCCGTGGCGAGGCGGCAGGAGGCGCGGTCGCGGGTGCCGGCGCGCGCGACGGCTCGGCGCTCGCGGTGCGGCGGATATGGCTGCACTCGGTGAAATATTCGGCCATCTTGTCGTGGATGTCGCGCAGGTCCATCGCGCTGCCCCAGCGATCGCCACTGCCGTTTTCGACCCACAAGGCCAGCGCATTGGCGGCGAGCAGGCGGGCAAGGGTCTCGTCCGACATGCCGCGCGAGACGGTGATGCCGCCGCGATCGTAGCTGACGGAATCGGCGCCGCGCTGATCGAGCGCGAGCTGGCCGTCGAGCTCGAACCACGACCGACTCAGCCCGCGCATGCGGGTGGCATCGGTATAGTCGGCGTGCAGCCAGGTGTTGATCCGAAACCCGCCGACGCCGCAGATCACCGCGGTGCTCATCTCCATGTCGTAGCGCTGCTGGGTCAGCATCAGCACCGGGACCATGTCGACGACCTTGATCTCGGCCGTGCTCGGCTTTGCCCCGTCATTGACGAAGCCGAGCGCGCGCGCCTGTTTCGGCGTCAGCCACATGATCGACTCGGGATCGACCATGGCCTGCAGCGCAAAGGCGTTGGGGTCGACGCCCATATGCGAGAGATAGGCGACGATCATGCCCGACACGAGCTGCGTCTCGGCGATGGCGGCCTTGGTTTGGGCGCCGTGGAACTGATGGATGCCGAGCCGCCCGCTATTGGCCGCCATGAAGCGGTTCTCGCCGCCGGCAAAAGCGAACACGCAGGCGCTGGCGCAGATCGCCTCGGATTCGTCGTCGGCGGTGTCGCCGGGGCGGCCGATCGCGGTGTTGAGATGGTGGCTGCGGATCTCCTCGCCGAGCTTCATGCTCTCGGCGACGTCGCCGCCGGGGGAATCGAAATAGATGCGCGCGTGTTCGAGATGGCTGCTCCGGATCAGGGCGAGCAGGGCCTCGGTCGTTCCCGCGACGATCGGGCCGCTGGCATAGACGGTGCGGTCGCCATGATCGTGCTGGCGGTGCGCGGCGGCGATGGCCGGGGTTTCGTCCTCCAGCGTGAAGTTCATCGAGGCCATGCGGGTTTTGGCGCCCGCCGGCGCCAACGTACCGAGGGCGAGGAGCAACGCCGCGCCTGCGCGGATGGCGAGCCAGCGTGGCGAACCCTCGATCATCTAACCCCCCGGTGGCCGACAGCCCGTCGCGGCGCCGCGCCGGCCAGGGCGTCCGCGGGGTGAAGGCTAATGCGGCCGCCGGGGCTTGTCCACGTGGTGGCGGCGGTAGGGCGTTAAAATATGGGGACTATTGCGCCGCCGCCGCGATGGCGAGCGGGGTGCTTCGGGCGGTCACGTCCCGGGCCAGTCACGGCTGATCGCACGTAACCCGGCAATCCAATTGGCAGCATCGCGCATCTATAGTATTTTGCGCCGGCATATCCTTCGCCCAGGGAGGCTGGAATGATTTCGCTCGCCTTGTTGCTTGCCGCGCAGAGCGCCATGCCGATCAAGCATTATCCCGGCTGGGACCTGTATCGCCATGGCAGCGGCTGCACGTTGATCGGGCATTTCGGCGAGCGCGGCGTGATGCAGATCGCCGAGGATGCCGGCGCCTATCGCACCTTCATCGGCATTCGCGACGCGCGCTTCGATGCGGTCGCGGGGCGGGCCTATGCGATCGCGCCGGTGCCGGTGCGCGACGGCACGCCTGACCAGCGCTACACGCCGATCACCGCGCGCGGCATGGCCAATGGCTATATCATGACGCTGAAGGGCGACGGCATCCTGGGCAGCATGGCGAAGAGCCAGCAGATCCGCTTCGCGCTGGCCGGCGGCGGAGCGGTGATGACGCTAAACTATGGCGCGATTGCCGCGCAGTTGGACGATCTGAAGCAATGCGCGCGGGGTGTGCTGCGGGCGCAGACCGGCTCATCGACGCTGATCGGGGCGCAGGCGTTTGCGCCGATGTCGTTATGGGCGGGGCCGCAATATTCGCGGTAGGGGTGTCGCCGGTGGGTGACGATCACCGATTGTAGCGCCCGCCGCTTTAGGCCGACGGCGATCCTACAAGTCGAGCCCGATGCGTAGCGCACCGGCAATGGTGCCAAGGCGTTTGACAAAATCGCCCATGATATCTTCGAATCCGCCGCCGCCGAGGAAATGGTCACGTGCGGCGCGAAAGTCTTGATGTCGACCGAAGCGCTTTACCCAGAAGGCAAGACATTGCTCGGCGCCGGCCTTGCCGAGTTGCCAATAGCATAGACGCACGGCTGCCTCGTCCTCGACGCCGGGGATTTCGACGTGCGTCGCTTCCTCCGCCAGCGATCGGGGGTCGGAAAGGCGCGCGAAGAAGGGCAGAATGATGGTCTCGATCTGGCGGATCGCGTCGTCGATGCGCTCCCCGCGCGTGGCGGGGTCGGCGATTTCCCATGACCACCAACCGTGCGGCTTGACCAGATTGCCGATCTGTCCGCCACCGATCTGAGGTCTCGCCTGAAAGGGCCAGTCGGACTGCGCGAGCCAGCGTTCGGCCTCTGAATTCTCGACGCCGGCGTGAATCCAGAACTGCACGTGCTCGCCGGCGATGTTGTTGCGATCGGACTGGAAAAAGATGCGGTATCGTGCCGGGCCATCCGTTCGCGTGAGATACGGTCCGCTTTTGGCGAAGCGAAAGCCGTGTGGAGCCAGCGCCTGCGCGATGCGATCGAGCGCCGCCATGTAGACTTGCCGCGGCGGCTCGGTGGCGTGGGGCGGCGGGCTGCTGCGCGCCAGGGCAGCAGCGTGTTTCTCCCGCGCCGTCGAGGCGAGGAGGTCAGGGAAACTCGGGGCGCGGTGATTGTCGGGCATCGCGTGCACTGATGTGCCACACGCGAAGAGCTGTCGAGAGGGGGTGGGCGGGCTTGGCTATTTAGGGGTTTTGGTGTGTGTCACCGTAATTTCGGCGGCGGATCGGTGATGACGCTGAACTATGGCGCGATCGGCGCGCAGATGGACGACCTGAAGCAATGCGCGCGGGAGGCGTTGCGGGAAGGGGTCGGGACGTCGTCGCTGATTGGGGCGTAGGTGGTTGCGCCGAATTAAGTGCATTTAGTAAACTGGCGCGGTAATTTAATTATTCTGCCAGTGTTTTTAGCTTTGCTAAATAACTCACTGGACTATTTGAAGTTAAGTTACGGTGATCTACTGCAATCTTTGAAAATTCCAAGGCGCACCCACCTAATGTGACGACTGCACCAACGCCGGCGGCTATAGGTAGCGGAACACCAGCGAGCGCTGGCGCCAAAGTTCCTAAAGATGAACTTATCATATTTTGATTTGAAACGGCTACCGATAGTGTTTTTTGTATGGTTTTAAATCCCCATAATTTACTGGTTGCCTCATATTCGTCGAGCATAACGTAAAGCTTATCTGCAACATAGTTTCGATCTTTGTCGGAGAAATTATCTGTAAAAAATAGTCTAAACCTCTTTAGCGAATTTATTGCATCTTTATCTTTCCTAAATTCAATAATATTCTCCCATGACACGCTTCTTGGATCAATCAATGATAAGTTTTTAAGAGCTATGGCGTAATCTGTACGATTTTCAGCGGAAGCCACGGCATTCTTTGGTTTTTGATAGTCAAGGCCTAGCCAAGCTGGTGCGCCATAAAATCCAGAATCTTTTAGTGATTTGACAATAAAGTCTTTAGATTTTTCAGAAATGGTAATAGAGTCGAATTTGCCATTTCTAATATCTTCTACAACGCTCTCGACATCTATTCCACCGTAGCTAAATAGCTTTCGAATACTTTCGGAATTTTTTCCATTTAATAAATCTTCAACAGCATTTTTATTAAAAAATATACCAAGTATTATGCTTATTGGCATCCATGAATTTGACGCTAACTGGTTCGCGTAAATTAAAGATGCATTTTTCGTATTAGGTAATAGGCTCTGAACGACATTTTCATCAAAGCTTTTGCCATCAAATGGAATTCCCATTGATTGCATGTCATAAAGAAACCCAGAATCCGATCCTCCCTTTAACCCCAGTGCGGTAAACCAAGAAAAAGATAAATCCATCGGAAATACTTGGTCAAAATATAGTGCCGCCTCTTTCGGAGGGCCAAAAGAAATTACTTTATCTGCTTGGCCCACGATATCACCTAAAATAGACAAACTTTAAACGACGTTTCTCACTCCGCCGCAATCCCGGCCTTGGAGAACATATCCCCCTCGCCACCAGCGGCACCGCTCTCGGCATCCTCATTAGCCGCCTTCCCAGCCTTCGCCTTCTGCCGCTTGTCGAACCCGTCCCACACCTCGTTCCAGTTGCCGCGCGTCGCGGCCTTGGAATATTCGGTGGCGCGTTGTTCGAAGAAGTTGGCGTGCTCTACGCCGTTCAGCATCGGCGCGAGCCAGGGGAGGGGATGCTCGTCGATCATGTAGATCGGCTTCATGCCGAGCTGGCCGAGGCGCCAGTCGGCGATGTAGCGGATATATTTCTTGATCTCCTTGGGCGTCATGCCGTTGACCGGGCCCATCTCGAAGGCGAGATCGATGAAATTATCCTCCAGCCGCACGGTCGTCTGGCACATGTCCATGATGTCCTGCCGGACTGACTTGGTGAGGCAGTCGCGCTCCTTGCAGAAGGCGTGGAACAGCTTGATGATGCCCTCGCAGTGCAGGCTCTCGTCGCGGATCGACCAGGTGACGATCTGGCCCATGCCCTTCATCTTGTTGAAGCGCGGGAAGTTCATCAGCATGGCGAAGCTGGCGAAGAGCTGAAGCCCCTCGGTGAAGCCGCCGAACATGGCCAGCGTCTTGGCGATGTCCTCATCGGTGTCGACGCCGAAATTCTGCAGATAGTCGTGCTTGTCCTTCATCTCGCTATATTCGAGGAAGGCGCCGTACTCGCTCTCGGGCATGCCGATGGTGTCGAGCAGATGGCTGTACGCCGCGATATGCACCGTCTCCATGTTGGAGAAGGCGGCGAGCATCATCTTGATCTCGGTCGGCTTGAAGATGCGGCCATATTTCTCGTGATAGCAATCCTGCACCTCGACATCGGCCTGGGTGAAGAAGCGGAAGATCTGCGTCAGCAGGTTGCGCTCATGGTCGCTGAGCTTCTGCGCCCAGTCGCGGCAATCCTCGCCGAGCGGCACTTCCTCCGGCATCCAGTGGACCTGCTGCTGGCGCTTCCAGAAATCGAACGCCCAGGGGTATTCGAACGGCTTGTACTGCTTGCGGGCTTCGAGAAGGGACATGGGCTTACTCCGGGTCTGATTCAAATTTATCGGTAGAAAAATGGGCAGAAAGTCTTCGCAGCGCCAAGAGCGCAATGGCGAGCGCAGGGATCCAAAGAAACATGGCCAGCAACCAATCCAGCGCACCACCCGACAAGAGATGCGGGCTGCAGAATATCAGATGCGTCATCGTTGGCCGATGATGCGGACCTTCGCCCAGACAGGCCGGCGGAAGCTCGGCAAACCACCAAAAGGCGGTCACACCACCTATATAAGCTATCGCCGCCACGCCGCCAAAGATGCCAATCTTACGGGTATCACGGATTTCGTCGCTTGGCATGTCCATCACCTCACATTCCATGGTGCGTGGATCGGCGAGATGCCCTTGATCGGGCCGAGCAGGCCGAAGCACAAGGCGACGAAGAACAGCCAGGCGAGCGGTGCCACGGCCATCTGCAGGCGGCCGAAGGCGCGCAGGCGATCGTCGGGCAAATGCGAACTCTGCGCGGGCAGGCCCAGGATGCGGCGCTCGGCGCGGGGCTGCGTCGCCATGCGCAGGAAACGCAGGCCGTTAAGGAACACGCCGATGCAGACCAGCGTGACGATCCCGAGGAAGAGGCGGCCGTCGGTCACCGTACGCTCCACGACCAGAGCGAGGCGGCGAACCCGCCCAAGATGATCGCGAACGCCGCGAGCATGGTGCCGGCGATGCGCTTGCCGTAGCTGCCGGCCTCGCTGCGCACCGGGCGCAGCAGCACGATTGCGGCGGCAATGGCGCTGGTGGCGGCGACGAGCGCCATGATGAGCGGGGGGCTGAACATCACCAGCCGCGCGACACGAAGATCAGGCCGAGCCCGGCGAGCAGGATCAGGATCGCGAGCAGCAGGATCGAGACGTGCAGCGGCGGCCGCCCGCCATGGCGGCGCCACGACGCGCCGGCGATGACGATCACCAGCACCGCGAGCGCGAGGAGCAGCGGCAGGATCATGCGCGCAATTCCAATGCGACCATTGGTCGTGTTATGCGTTCATGTGCCGCAACCGTAACGAAGGAGTTATCCGCATGGCCGATACAAGTGCGATCAAGGAACATATGGAAGTCATCGGCGCGGACGGCGTGCATGTCGGCACCGTCGACCATGTCACGGGCGACCGCATCAAGCTGACCAAGGCCGACAGCGGGATGGGCCGCCATCAGGGGCACCATCATTACATCTCGACCGGCCTGGTGGCCGAGGTCGAGGGCGACAAGGTGCGGCTGAGCGCCAACGCCGATGTCGCGGTGACCTTCGAAGAAGAGGCGTAAGGCCTTCATAACCCCTCTCCCTTTGGGAGAGGGGCAAGCCGCGTAGCGGCGCGGGGTGAGGGTGACTGGTCACCCTCACCCCGCGCCTGCGGCGCTCCCTCCAGCATCAGGTCGATCATGCCCCCGGCATGATCTGAACAGCGCGGGGCGCTGTTCCCCTGATGCTCCCAAAGGGAGAGGGAAATTTGGGCCAGAACGCCCTCGATATTCTCCATCACATCGCTGTTCGAGAACCGGACTACGCGAAAGCCTTCGCCTTCGATGAAGTGCGTCCGCGTCGCGTCGTAGCGCTCGCTGTCGGCATGCGTATCGCCATCCACTTCGATCGCGAGCCGTTCGGAGAAGCAGAGGATGTCGACATAATAAGGCCCCACCGGCGACTGATGCCGCCATTTGTGGTTCGGGAGAGCCTCGCGGATCGCACGCAGCAACCGGCGTTCGGGCTCTGGTGCATCGCGACGCAATTGCCTCGCGCGGTCTACCGAGCCTGAATGGAGAGGGCGGTAGTTCAGCATCGCCCTCACCCTTCCGCCGCTTCGCGGCTCCCTCCCTCTCCCGCTGGGAGAGGGAAAAAGGGCGCGGTCACTGCCTCCCTCTCCCAGCGGGAGAGGGCGGGGCCCATCGCGTCAGCGAGGGGAGGGTGAGGGCGACCTAGCTGTGCCACCTCACTGACAAGCCAGGCACTCGTCGTAATCGCGGCTCTCGACCTCGAACTTGGGCGAGTCGATCGTGTTGTCGGCTTCCACGCCACCCGCGAAACCGGCGCGCTGCACCGACTTGGAGCGGAGATAATAAAGCGACTTGATGCCCAGTTCCCAGGCGCGGAAGTGGAGCATCAGCAGGTCCCACTTCTCGACATCGGCCGGGATGAACAGGTTCAGCGACTGGGCCTGATCGATATAGGGCGTGCGATCGCCGGCGAGCTCGAGCAGCCAGCGCTGGTCGATCTCGAAGCTGGTCTTGAAACAGTCCTTTTCCTCCTGGCTGAGGAAATCGAGATGCTGGACCGAGCCGCCCTGTTCGAGGATCGAGTTCCACACCGCGTCGCTGTTCTTCGATTTCTCGTTGAGCAGCTTTTCGAGATAGGGGTTCTTGACCGACCAGGAGCCGCTCAGCGTCTTGTGGGTGTAGATGTTGGCCGGGATCGGCTCGATGCACGCGCTGGTGCCGCCGGTGATGATGCTGATCGAGGCGGTCGGCGCGATCGCCATCTTGCAGCTGAAACGCTCCATCACGCCCATGTCGGCGGCGTCGGGGCAGGGGCCGCGCTCGACCGCGAGCTGCATCGAGGCCTCGTCGACCTGGCCGCGGATGTGCTTGAACATGCGCATGTTCCAGCTCTTGGCCATGGCGCCCTCGAACGGCAGGCCGCGCGCCTGGAGGAAGGAGTGGAAGCCCATCACGCCGAGGCCGACCGACCGCTCGCGCATCGCGGAATAGGCGGCGCGCTCCATGCCCGGTTCGGCGCGGTCGATATAATCCTGCAGGACATTGTCGAGGAAACGCATGACGTCCTCGATGAAGCCCTTCTCGTCCTTCCACTGGTCCCAGGTTTCGAGGTTCAGCGAGGAGAGGCAGCACACCGCGGTGCGATCATTGCCGAGATGGTCCTTGCCAGTCGGCAGCGTGATCTCCGAGCACAGGTTCGAGGTCGAGACCTTGAGGCCCAGATCGCGGTGATGCTTGGGCATGTTCCTGTTCACATGGTCGGCGAACACGATGTACGGCTCGCCGGTGGCCAAGCGGGTCTCGACCAGCTTCTGGAACAGCGCGCGGGCGTCGACCGTGGCGCGCTCGCTCTGGTCCTTGGGGCTGCGCAAAGTCCATTCGGTGCCGTCGCGCACCGCCTCCATGAAGGCGTCGGTGACGAGCACGCCGTGGTGCAGGTTGAGGGCCTTGCGGTTGAAGTCGCCCGAGGGTTTGCGGATCTCGAGGAATTCCTCGATCTCGGGGTGCGAGATGT
>JAZJXZ010000061.1:23373-41246 GCA_040390605.1 Pseudomonadota bacterium | reverse complement strand
TTCGGCGAAGGATCGACCGAAGCCCGCGCTGCCGGTACTGCTTACGCCTTGACGTGCGCCGCGATGTGCTTGTTCATTTCGAACATCGACACCGCGTCCTTGCCGAACACCTTCTTCAGCTTTTCGTCGGCGAGGATCTCGCGCTTGTTGGCGGGGTTCTGCAGGTTGTTGGCCTTGATGTAATCCCACACCTTGCTGATGACCTGGCTGCGCGGCAGCTTGTCGTTGCCGACGATCGCGCCGAGTTCGGCAGAGGGCTGAACCGGTGCATGGATGCCGCCGGTCTTCGCGGGGGTAGTAGCCATAAGTCGTCCTTCCTGTTGGATTCGTACCAGGCCGTTTATCGGCCTTACGCCTCGTGAAGCGTGCGATGCTTGTGCGCCGCCTTTTCGCGCTTGTCACGCCTTACAATGTCCGATTCCGCTGCTTTTGTCGCAACCTGCCGGCCGGAATGGCTCGCTTCACCGTGGTGACTTGCGCGTTAGCACCAAAATCGACCGCTCTCGGCATCATTGGCTGCGTTGCCCGAACGAAAACGGCCTCCGTTCCGGGTGGGAACGGAGGCCGCATTTCACGACAGCGCAGAGCCCGGATCAGAAACTCTTGCGCACCGTCACGCCCCAGGTGCGGGGCTCGTTGGGATATCCGCTATAGCTGCCCGACTGTGCCACAGTCGGGAAGGTGGCGAGCAGATATTTGTCGTTGTTGAGGTTGCGCGCCCAGATCATCAGTTCGAGCTGATCGGCGGTATCCTGGATCGCGAAGCTGGCATTGATCTGGCTCTGGCCCCAGGTCGAATATTGCGGCGGGGTCGTCTCGGTCAGCTGCGTGTTGCTGGTATAGTCATATTCGCCGCGCAGGTAGAAACCCCAATTGTCGTTGAGCTTGTGGCTGATCGTCGCCGAGGCGCTGCCGCTCCAGGTAGGGATGCCCGCTGGCCGCTGCCCGGTCAGGTCGCGGAAGTTGGGGCGCAGACCAGTGTTCGGGTTCAGCGGGCAACGTACGGTGTCGTAATCCACGCAGGCCGCACCGGTGAACGAGTCATATTTCGGATCGAGATAGGTCACCGCGCCGGTCAGCGACAGCCAGGGGATGGGGCGATAGGCCGCATCCACTTCGAAGCCGCGCACCGATTCCGCACCGGCGTTGACCAGGTTGAAGCCGATGCCGGTAAAAGCGTTCGACTGGAAACCCTTGATGGTCTGCTTGAACACCGCGAGGTTGAAATAACCGCCACGGAACTTCGCCTTCAGGCCGGCTTCGTAAACAGTGACGTTTTCCGGCGCCGCCGAACGGCCAACGCCATTCGCGTCAGGCGGACGGCTGTCCGAGGAGAGGTTGAAGGCGCCGGCCTTCCAGCCGGTCGAATAGCTGACATAGGCGTTCACCACGCCGAAATCATAGGCCAGGCGGCCGGCATAGGTGAACTTGTCGCCCTGCAGGATGCCGGATTCCGTTGCGTTAGGGAAATTGACCGGCGCGTGGTTGGTGGTGTTGCCGTAGAAGAATTGGACGGCCCCCAGGGCGCCGAACAGATTGGTCGGAATCTTGGCGCCCGGGGGCGCCGCTGGGTTGAGGATGGTCAGTGGCAGGAAGCCAAGCTCAGGCACGTTCTGCAGGTTCAGTGACGAGAACGGGTCCTGAAGAACGACGTTCGAAACGGCAGCCTTGCGATCATGCAAATAGGCGCCGCCGACGGTTGCCGTCAGGCGATCGGTGAACTTGTAATCCACCTGCCCGAAGATCGAGTAGGATTCCTGACGCATGGTGTAATTGTCGCTGATCCCTTGCCCAGGCTGGAAATAGGTTTTGCCCGGAACGACGCCGGGATTGACCAGCGACTGCAGCGTCTCGAGTTGCGTCACCGCGTTGTTCGTCAATGCGTTGATATAGGCGCGGGTGTTGGCACCGTAGCGAATGTCGCGACCGGTCTTGAGGTTCTCATGATCGTAGAAACCGCCGATCAGCCAGCTGAGCGGGCCGTTGCCGTCAGACGCGAGGCGGAATTCCTGGGTGAAGGTCTGGATGTGGTTGGCTGTCGTCTGGTTCGAGATATCAGCGCCAGTGAAATCGACATCGAGCGTGGTCTGGTTGGTCTGATCACGATAGGCGGTGATCGACGTGAGCTTGCCGATGCCGACATTCCAGTCGACCTGACCCGAAATGCCCTTGCCGACCAGACGGTTGTTCGGGCTGGTGTTGTAGACCAGTTCGCGCTTGAAGGTCTGTGTCGTGTTGTTGATCGGGAAGCCCAGCGCGCCGATCGCGAGCGTCGCCGGGCCGTTGAAGACCGTCTCGGCACCGCAGCACACTTCGTTGATCTTGTTATAGTCGCCGATGATGCGCAGCGAGAAATCCGACGAGGGCTGGAACAGAATGTCGCCGCGCAGCGACCAGCGGTCCCTGCCGTTGACGTCCTGATGCGTCACGTTGTTGGTGAAATAGCCGTCGCGCTGGTTGACGCTGCCCGACAGGCGGAAAGCGAGGGTGTCACTGATCGGGCCCGTGATGGTGGCCTTGGGGTTGATCAGGCCATAGCTGCCGACGGTGACCTCGGCCTTGCCGTGCCATTCGAATTCCGGACGTTTGGTGATGATGCTGATCGCACCGGCCGACACGTTCTTGCCGAACAGCGTCGATTGTGGGCCGCGCAACACTTCGATGCGCTCGATTTCGGGAAGATCGTCGAGCGCGGCGGCCGAACGCGAGCGATACACGCCGTCGATGAAAACGCCGACCGAACTCTCGATACCGTCATTGCCGTTGCCGTTGCCGAAACCACGGATCGTAAAATTGGTTTGCCCGGCGCTCTGGAACTGGGTGACCTTCAGCGACGGCACCACCGACTGCAGATCGATCAGGTCAACGATGCGTGCGCGCTCGACGGTTTCGGCCCCCGTAACCGCCACCGAGATCGGCACGTCCTGCAGCGTCTGTTCGCGCTTGGTGGCGGTGACCACGACGTCGTTGCTGTAATCGTTGCTCGCGGTCGGTGCGGGCGTGGTGGCCGGCGTGGTCTGTGCCATCGCCGGCATGGCGGTGAACAAGGCAATTGCCGAGGCGGCGAGCAGCTCGTATTTTTTCATGATGACATCCCCTTCTGCTTCGCCGCCGGTCTTCTGCCGATTCAGCGCGTTCGTAAACTTGGTATGCTTTTTTTAGCGTGTCGGCGAATCCATCGTCAATGCGTATTCGGCGGAATTCGGCGGGGTTGCGCACTTGTTGCCCAAATGAGACAGTTTCGAAATCGAACTTGAATTTGGCGGCAAGTTCCCGACATCCCAACCCAAGATGCCGTAACGTCATGCGGCGGCGCGATCGAAAGAATAAACCATGGTACATCGTCCCGCCGGACCGGAAAATGGCGACCTGGTCGGCGAGTTGCCCAAAATTCCCGTGCCGGAAGAGGTCGCCGAGGCCGTCCGCACGCTGATTCGCTGGTCGGGCGACGATCCCACGCGCGAAGGCCTGCTCGATACGCCGCAACGCGTGGCGCGCGCATGGAAGGAATATTGCGCCGGCTACAAGGACGATCCGGCCCGCCATCTGTCGCGCATCTTCGAGGAGGTCGGCGGCTATGACGATATCGTCCTGCTGAAGGACATTCCGTTCCAGTCGCACTGCGAACATCATATGGCGCCGATCATCGGCAAGGCGCACATCGCCTATCTGCCCTCCAATCGCGTGGTCGGCATCTCCAAGCTGGCCCGCGTGCTCCATGCCTATGCCCGGCGTCTCCAGGTGCAGGAGCGCCTCACCGCGGAGGTCGCCAATTGCATCTGGGATCATCTCAAGCCGCTCGGCGTGGCGGTGGTGATCGAGGCGAGCCATGCCTGCATGACCGCGCGCGGCGTGCGCACGCCCGGCGTGGCGATGACCACCAGCCGCATGATGGGTGTGTTCCGCGACGACGATCGCAGCCGCAAGGAAGTCCTCGCGCTGATGGGGCATTGAGCCGTGACGGCGGGCAGGGCGGTGCTGGTGACCGGTGCCGCGCGCCGCATCGGCGCGGCGATCGCGCGCCACCTCGCCGATGAGGGGTGGCGCGTCGCGGTCCATTATCATGAGCATGCCGAAGAGGCGCTTGCGCTTGCCGCCGCGTTGCCCGGTGCCGTCGCGCTGCCCGGAGACCTTGCCGATCCCGCCACGCCCGCGGCGCTGGTCGCGGCCGCGCGGCTGGTGTTCGGCGCGCCGCTCGTGGGGCTGGTCAACAACGCGTCGCTGTTCCGCTTCGACGCGCCGCCACGGATCGATGCGGCGCTGCTCGCGGAGCATCATGCGGTAAACCTCGCCGCGCCGGCGTTGCTCGCCTCCGCGCTGGCGCTGCAGGACGATCTGGTCGCAGGCGCCGTCGTCAACCTGCTCGACCAGAAGCTGGCCAATCCGAATCCCGATTTCTTCTCCTACAGCTGCTCCCGCTTTGCGCTCGGCGGTGCGACGACGATGCTGGCCCAGGCGCTCGGGCCGCGCATCCGCGTCAACGCCGTATCCCCCGGCATCGCCTTGCCCAGCGCCGACCAGACCGAGGCCGAGTTCCACGCCGTCGCCGGCGACAATCTGTTGCGGCGTCCGGTCGCGGTGGAGGACATCGCCCGCGCGGTCGCCTGGTTGCTCGGCGCGAAAGGCGTCACCGGGCAGAATTTGTTCGTCGATTGCGGCCAACGCTTCGTGCCGAGCGCACGCGACGTGATGTTCGGCGCGGCGCATGGCTGAGGCGCGCTACGCCCTGATCCTCGACGGCCTGTCGCTGACCATGGGCCTCGGCATTCATGCCCATGAACAGGCGCCGCAGCGTGTGCTGGTCGATGTGCGGCTGGATTGCCTCTATCCTTCGGCACCATCGGAGGATCGTATCGTCGAGGCGCTCGATTACGACACCATCTATCGCAGCATCGTCGCGCTTGCCGCGTCGCGCCACTTCAACCTGCAGGAAACGCTGTGCGAGGAGATCGCCGCGCTGTGCCTTGCCGACCCGCGCGTCGAGCGCGTCACCGTGCACTCATGCAAGCCCGATATCTTTCCCGACGCACGGGTCGGCTGCGAGATCGTTCGCTTCAATGAGCGTGCCGGTGGCGGTTCGCGTTGAATTTGTTCGCGCGGAGGCGCTGAGGCGCGGAGTTGATTCGTTCGCGGTGACGTCTCGCGCGAAGCGCGAACCCGGGTCACCTTGCCAACGAACGAAAATCCGCTGACGCGCGACTCTGCCCCAGGCGCAACACCTCCGCGCCTCCGCGCGAACAACTATTCTTCTTCTTCCTGCCGATCAGCCGCGGTTCGCCGCGCTAAGCACTGCCCGAACAGAGGCGGTGGCGATGTCGGTATCGATCCCGACTCCGAACACTGTCCGTCCGTCGGTAGTGCGGCATTCGACATAGGCGGCGGCGCGAGCGTCGGCGCCGTGGCCGATGGCGTGCTCGCTGTAATCGACCACGTCGAGTGTCGGGCCGGTGTTTTCGCCGAGCGCAGCAATCACGCCCGAGATCAGGCCGTTGCCGCGCCCGGAAATCGAGCGTTCGCCACCATCGACCGCGACGCGCCCGACGAACAGCCGATCGCCGGCCGAGCCGCTCTCATGATAATCGAGCAGCGCGAAGCGATCGTCGGTTCCGGGCAGATAGGTCGCCTCGAACAGCGCCCAGATATTGGCCGCATTCAATTCGCTGCTCGTCGTGTCGGCAAGCTGCTGCACATGGCGGCTGAAATCGGCCTGCAGCTTCTTGGGCAGCTTGAGGCCCTTGTCCTGCTCGATCACCCAGGCCACGCCGCCCTTGCCGGACTGCGAATTGACCCGGATCACCGCCTCATAGGAACGGCCCAGATCAGCCGGGTCGATCGGCAGATAGGGCACTTCCCAATATTGATCGTTGCGTGCCTCCTGCGCCGCAAAGCCCTTCTTGATCGCGTCCTGGTGGCTGCCCGAAAAGGCGGTGAACACCAGCTCGCCGGCATAGGGCGTGCGCGGGTGGACCGGCAGGCTGGTGCAATAATTCACCGTGTTGACGATCTCGTCGATGTCGGAAAAGTCGAGCTTGGGGTCGATGCCTTGCGTGTACATGTTGAGCGCGACCGTCACGAGATCGCAATTGCCGGTGCGCTCGCCATTGCCCAGCAGGCAGCCCTCGACGCGGTCGGCGCCGGCCATCATGCCCAGCTCCGCCGCCGCCACGCCGGTGCCGCGGTCGTTATGCGTGTGCAGCGAGATCACCACGCTGTCGCGGCTGGGGATGTTGCGCCCGAACCATTCGATCTGGTCGGCATAGATATTGGGCGTCGCGCACTCGACCGTGGCGGGCAGGTTGAAGATGATCGGATGGTCGGGCGTGGGCCTCAGCACATCCATTACCGCCGCGCACACCTCGACCGAGAAATCGAGTTCGGCGGTCGAGAAGGTCTCGGGGCTATATTCGAAATGCCAGTCGGTGTCGGGCTGGGCGGCGGCCTGATCGCGCAGGATCATCGCACCTTCGACCGCGATCGCCTTCACCTCGGCGCGGCTCATGCCGAACACGATGCGCCGCCACGCCGGCGACACGGCGTTGTAGAGATGGACGATCGCCTGCTTCGCGCCCTTCAGCGAGGCGAAGCTGGTCTCGATCAGGTCGCGGCGCGACTGGGTCAGCACCTGGATCATCACATCGTCGGGAATGCGTCCGCCTGTCACCAACCCGGAGATGAAATCGAACTCGGTCGCGCCGGCGCTGGGGAAACCGACCTCGATCTCCTTCAGCCCGACCTTGCACAGCAGCTCGAAGAAGCGTGCCTTTTTCTCGGCGTCCATCGGGTCGATCAGCGCCTGGTTGCCGTCGCGCAGGTCGGTCGACAGCCAGCGCGGCGGTTTGGTGATGGTGCGCGACGGCCATTGGCGGTCGGGCAGGTCGATCTGGGGGAAGGGACGATATTTGACGGAAGGGTCGCGCAGCATGGCTCGGGTCTCGCGGCTCGAGGGGTTTCAGGTCGATATGGCCCTTAGGCGGGTCGCGCGCGCTCATGGCGCACGCCGATCGTCGCGCCTAAGGGCGCGTAAGTCGAAGCAGCGAGAGGCGAAGCGCCAGCGTCATGCGAGCCCCGTAGCGCGGCGGGGTTAAGGATGTCTAGCCCAGTTGCGCGAACAATCGATCAATCCGGCTGTGCGGCAGGAACCAAAGTATCGCGACGATCACCGCGCACGCAATGCCCAGCCAGGGCGACAGGAACGTCAGGGGAATGCCGCACAGGTAAATCGCCGTCGCCGCTATGCCCTTGCGGGTCGCCGCAGCATAATATTCCTCCGCCCCGCGACCCTGCTTGCCGGTGCGGTTGATGACGTTCTGTAGCCAGGCATAGGCCAGCGAGGGCAGCAGCATCGTCGCGAGATAAAGCAAGGTCGCCTCGCGGCTGAAATGATGCTCGCCGAGATAGGAGGTGGAGAAAGGCACCAGCGACAGCGCGAACAGCAGCAGCATGTTCGACCAGACCAGCCCGTTGGTCACTCGCGTCGCGTGGCCGAACAGGCGATGATGGTTGACCCAGTAGATCGCGACATAGGCGTAGCTCAGCATGTAAGCGAGAAACACCGGCCACAACGTCCAGAGCTTGTCGAGCCCTTCCGCGACGGGCGGGCGCAGTTCGAGCACCATGATCGTCACGATGATGGCGATCACGCCGTCGGAGAAAGCCTCGACGCGCCCGACGCCGGGCCTGCCTTCACCTTCGGTATCGGGACTCATTGCGCCTCGAACGCCGCGTTGATCGTCAGGTCGACCCGGTCGGAGACCAACGGCACGCCCGATGTCAGGCCGAACTCGCTGCGCTTGATCGTGGCGGTGGCGGTGAAGCCGAGATGCGAGGCGCTGAACAGCGCCTGCGTGTGGTCGCTATCGACCTTGTACGTGCGGGCCATGGCGCTTGCCGCGATCGGTGCGCCCGGCGCGATGGTCGGCATCTGCATTTCCTGGGCGCGCAGGGGTGCAGGGGCGGCGAAGGTCAGCAGGGCGGCAAGGGCGAAACGCATCGGACATCTCCCGGGTCAGAGCATCGTGCTGAAAAGTGGGGACCGGTTTTCAGTCTTTCACGATGCGACAACAAAGTTTGATGCGATTTTTACGATGCTATCAGCTGGCAGCGTCAAATGCCAAGGCCGTGGCCGTCGCTTTGGTCGGGTCGAGCGTCGCGTCGTCCTCCACCCAGTCGCGGTCGCGCAGATTGGCGTTGCGCATGCCGCGCGCCGCGAAACGCTTTGCCAGGAAGTCGTAGAAGAACCAGTCTTTCAAGGGGTAGGGCGTGACATGATACATGATGCGCTCGAACAGCGTCCAGCGGACATGCGCGTTGCGGCCACGCCTGGCCGAGGGCATGCACCAGAAATCGGCATGATAGCGCGAGCGGCCGTACTTGAAGACGCGCTGCATCAATTCGTGATCGTCGAGCACCCAGGGCCAGTTCTCCGAGCGCGGCCCGCCCGCGGCGCGCAGGATCTCGGTGCGAAAGCTCTGGCCATAGGTGCCGGTGTGCGTCTGGCGCGACATCAGCGCCGCCATGTTGCGTTTGTGGACGCGCGTCAGCCAGCCATACCAATGGTTCGCCGGGGCATAGATATCGACCGCCATCGCCGCGACCACGCCGGGCTTTTCGAGCAGGCTTTGGGCGCGTTCGAGATAGTCGGCCGGATACCAGGTATCGGCATTCCACAGCGCGACGAACGGCGTATCGACATGCGCCAGGCCCGCTTCCAGCGCATGGCTGGGGCCGGGCTTGGTCTCGAACACGAATTCGACATCGATTTGAGGATGGGCGGCGAGCATCGCGCGGCACAGCTCCTCGGTGCGATCGTCCGAGGCGTTGTTGACGAGGATCAGCTTGAACGCGGGGCCGCGCAGCGCGAGCGCGCATGCCAGCGTACGCTCGATGAACGGTTCCTCATTGTAATAAGGAACGACGATCGACCAGCGCGGCGACCCGGCGGCTTCCTGCATTCGGTGTTTTCCTGCGACCATGTGATTCGGCGTTACGATAGCCGGCGCACCGTGTCGCAATATTTCGACAGGTCGCGGCACGGCACCGACGATATGATGCCGTGCCGCGACCGGAACCTCAGTTGCGTTCCTTGTCGACCAGCTTGTTGGCGCCGATCCACGGCATCATCGCGCGCAGTTCGGCACCGACCTTCTCGATCGGATGCGCCGCCGCCGCCTTGCGCGCCGCCTTCAGCTCGGGCTGGCCGGCGCGGTTGTCGAGCACGAAGTTCTTCACGAAACGCCCGCCCTGGATATCGGCCAGCACGCGCTTCATCTCGGCCTTGGTCTCGGCGGTGATGATCCGCGGGCCCGTGGTGATGTCGCCATATTCCGCGGTGTTCGAGATCGAGTAGCGCATGTTGGCGATGCCGCCCTCGTACAGCAGGTCGACGATCAGCTTGGTCTCGTGGAGGCACTCGAAATACGCCATCTCGGGCGCGTAGCCGGCCTCGACCAGCGTCTCGAACCCGGCCTGGATCAGGTGGGTGATGCCGCCGCACAGCACGGCCTGCTCGCCGAACAGGTCGGTCTCGCATTCCTCGCGGAAGTTGGTCTCGATGATGCCCGAGCGCCCGCCGCCGACGCCCGATGCATAGGCGAGCGCGATGTCGTGCGCGTTGCCCGACTTGTCCTGGTCGATCGCGATCAGACAGGGGACGCCGCCGCCGCGGACATATTCGCTGCGCACGGTGTGGCCAGGTCCCTTGGGCGCGATCATGATGACGTCGAGATCGGCGCGCGGCTCGATCAGGCCGAAATGCACGTTGAGGCCGTGCGCGAAAGCGATCGTCGCGCCCTGCTTCAGGTTCGCGTGGAGATCGTCGGCATAGATGGCTGCCTGATGCTCGTCGGGGGCGAGGATCATGGTGATGTCGGCCCAGGCAGCGGCTTCGGCATTGGTCATCACCTTGAAGCCGGCGTCGGTCGCCTTCTTGGCGGTCGCAGACCCGGCGCGCAGCGCGATGGCGATGTCCTTGACGCCCGAATCGCGCAGGTTCTGGGCATGGGCATGGCCCTGGCTGCCATAGCCGACGATGGCGATCTTCTTGGTCGAGATCAGGTTCAGATCGGCATCGGCATCATAATAAACGCGCATTCTTTGGTTCCCTATCAAAGCCCTCTCCCCGTGGGAGAGGATACGAAGACTTGGCGGCATTGCCGCCTAGTCGGAGTTGGTGAGGGTGTGGGTTGGGGCACCGTCGCCCTCACCCTCCCACCGCTTCGCGGCGGGCCCCTCCCTCTCCCGGCGGGAGAGGGGTATTCATTTCAAATCGCCCGTTTCAAATCGCTTTGTCGCCGCGGGCGATGGCGACGATGCCGGTGCGCGCGACTTCGCACAGCCCGACCTGCCGCATCAGCGCGATGAAGCCATCGATCTTCTCGCGCCCGCCGGTCAGTTCGAACACGAAGCTGTTGATCGTGGTGTCGACCACGCGCGCGCGGAACACATCGGCGAGGCGCAGCGCCTCGATCCGGTGTTCGCCGTGCCCGGAGACCTTGAGCAGCGCCAGTTCGCGCTCGACATGCGGCCCGAGCGCGGTGAGGTCGGTCACCGAATGCACCGGCACCAGCCGGTCGAGCTGTGCCATGATCTGTTCCATCACATGCGCGCTGGCCGAGGTGACGATGGTGATGCGGCTGACGGCCTGGTCGGCGGTAACGTCCGACACGGTCAGGCTCTCGATATTGTAACCGCGCGCGGTGAACAGGCCGGCGATCCGGGCGAGAATGCCCGGCTCGTTGTCGACCATCACCGACAGCGTGTGCCGTTCGCGCGTTTCTTCCTTGATGTGCATGACTTAGAACCCCCTCCCGCTTGCGGGAGGGGGCAGGGGGTGGGCGCCCGCCATCCGCAACCGCAGCGTATGAGGTGAGCGCGAGCCCACCCCCGGCCCCTCCCGCAAGCGGGCGGAGAGATTGTTAGCGCAATGCATCGTCACACCAGCGCCTTGGCTTCGTCGTCCATCTCGCCGGTAACCTCGGCGGACTGGAGCATCATCTCGGTATGCGCCGCGCCCGAGGGGATCATCGGGAAGCAATTGGCCAGCTTGGCGACGCGGCAATCGACGATCACCGGCCCGTCATGGTCGAGCATCGCGGCGATCCCGTCGTCCAGCTCGCCCGGCTTCTCGATCAATATGCCCTTCCAGCCATAGGCCTCGCCCAGCTTGACGAAGTCGGGCAGCGAGTCCGAATAACTCTCGGCATAACGGCCGGCATAGGTCAGCTCCTGCCACTGCCGCACCATCCCCATATATTGGTTGTTGAGGATGAAGATCTTGACCGGCAGCCGATATTGCGTCGCCGTTGCCAGCTCCTGGATGTTCATCTGGATCGACGCCTCGCCGGCAATGTCGATCACCAGCGCGCGCGGATTGCCGAGCTGCGCCCCGATCGCCGCCGGCAGGCCGTACCCCATCGTGCCCAGCCCGCCCGAGGTCAGCCATTTGTTCGGTGCCTCGAAATGGAAATGCTGTGCCGCCCACATCTGGTGCTGGCCGACCTCGGTGGTGATGATCGGCGAACGCTTGTGCGTCGCCTCCCACAGCGCCTTGATCGCGCGCTGCGGCATGATCTCGTCCTTGCCGTCGGTGAAGTCGAGGCATTTGGTTGCGCGCCAGCCCTCGATCCGCCGCCACCATTCGGCGAGGTCGGGCTTGGGGTGACGCCGGCTCTTCCACACCCGCACCATGTCTTCCAGCGCATGGCCGACATCGGCGATGATCGGCAGATCCACGCGCACCGTCTTGTTGACCGACGAGCGGTCGATATCGACATGGATCTTGCGGCTGTTCGGGCTGAACGCATCGAGGCGGCCCGTAACACGATCATCGAACCGCGCACCGAGACAGACCACCAGGTCCGCCTTGTTCATCGCGAAATTGGCTTCGTAGGTGCCGTGCATGCCGAGCATCCCCAGCCATTGCGGCGAGGAGGCGGGGTAGGCGCCCAGACCCATCAGCGTCGAGGTCACCGGCGCGCCGCTAAGCCGCGCCAGTTCGTGCAGCAACATGCTCGCCGCCGGCCCCGAATTGATGATGCCGCCGCCGGTATAAAGGATCGGCCGCTCCGCCGCCGCCAGCATGTCGACCGCCGCCTCGATCGCCGCCGGATCGGCCTTGATCTGCGGGCGATAGGTCTTGTGCTTGATCGGCCCCGGCTTGACGTATTTCGCGGTCGCGACCTGCACGTCCTTGGGGATGTCGACCACCACCGGCCCCGGCCGGCCCGAGGTCGCGATATGGAACGCCTCGTGCAGCACCGCGCCGAGCGAGCCGGGGTCCTTCACCAGGTAATTATGCTTCGAGCAATGCCGCGTGATGCCGACCGTATCGGCTTCCTGAAAGGCGTCGCTGCCGATCAGATGCGTCGCGACCTGCCCGGTCAGCACGACCATCGGGATCGAATCCATCAGCGCGTCGGTGATGCCGGTCACGGCATTGGTCGCGCCCGGCCCGGAGGTGACCAGCACGACACCCGGCTTGCCGGTCGAGCGGGCATAGCCTTCGGCGGCATGCGTCGCGGCCTGTTCGTGGCGGACCAGGATGTGCTTGATCCGGCCCGAGCGGAAGATCGCGTCGTAGATCGGCAGCACCGCGCCGCCCGGATAGCCGAACACGATCTCCACGCCGAGATCGCACAGCGCCTCGACCAGGATATCGGCTCCGCTCTTTTCGGCCACCACGTCTCGTCCCCAAATATTTTTGCCGCACTGCAATAGCGCCATAGGAAGGGCGCTGCTAGCGGCATGAAAAATGCACGTCAACCGCTAATCACGTAATCTTATTTCAATTTGGCTAATGATTGAGTCTTTTTCGGACTCGGATGTCCGCGCCCAATCGGCCGGCGGCTGGTTGCGGAACCAGGTATATTGCCGCTTGGCATATTGCCGCGTGGCGATCTTGGCCGCCGCCAGCGCCTCTTCGCGCGTCATCGTGCCGCTGAGCATCGCCGCGATCTCGGGCACGCCGATCGCGCGGCGGATCGGGGCGGCGAGGGGGATGTCGTCGCGCGCCAGCAACCGCGCCACCTCATCGAGCGCGCCCTCTTCGAACATCGCGTCCAGCCGCGCATCGCACCGCGCCAGCAGCCAGTCGCGGTCCGGCAACAGGATCGTCGCGACAAGCCGCACCGCGTCCCCGATCCCGCCGCTCTTCGCATCCTGCCACGCCGCCAGCGTCCGCCCGGTCGATCGCACCACCTCCAGCGCCCGCGCCACCCGCGTCGTGTCGGCCGGTGCCAGCCGCATCGCCGCCGCCGGATCGGCCGCCTGCAGAGCGCGATGCGCCGCGGCCACGGGCATCGCCCGCACTTCGGCGCGGATCGCGGGATCGATCTCCGGCACCGGCGCGATCCCGTCGATCAGCGTGCGCAGGTACAGCCCGGTCCCGCCGACCAGCACCGGCAATCGTCCTGCCGCCTGCGCCGTCGCGATCTCGGTCCGCGCATCCGCTGCCCAGCGCGCCGCGGAGCAGCTCTCCGCCCCGTCGATATAACCGAACAGCCGGTGCGGCACGCGCGCCTCGTCCGCGACGCTCGGCCGCGCCGACAGCACGCGCAGATCGGCATAGACCTGCGCCGAATCCGCATTGATCACCACGCCGCCGGTCCGTTCGGCCAGTTCCATGGCGACAGCCGACTTGCCGCTGGCGGTCGGCCCTGCAATGAGCGCCACCACGGGTACAGGAGAAGTCATGTTCATCGCCACGCTGATAGCACCGGGCAATCTCGCCGTCGGCGATATTTCGGCAGCGCGTGATCGGCTCGCTGTCGCGGGCTGCGCGCCGGCCTCGCATGGCTGGATCGACGAGGATTATGCCGCCGATATCAGCTTCGCCGCCGACCCCGTCGCCGCCCGCAACGCGATCGATGGCGCCTTCCAGGGCATCGACGTGGTGGTCCAGCCAGCCGAAGGCAGGGTGAAAAGTCTGCTCGTCGCCGACATGGATTCGACCATGATCACCGTCGAATGCATCGACGAACTGGCCGACTATGCCGGCATCAAGCCGCAGATCGCCGCCGTCACCGAGGCGGCGATGCGCGGCGAGCTCGATTTCGAATCCGCGCTCGATGCCCGCGTCGCGCTGCTCAAGGGCCTCGGCGAAGCCGTCATCGCCCGGTGTCTCGCCGAGCGCGTCCACATCATGTCGGGCGCGGTCGAGCTGGTCCGCACGATGCGCGGGCAGGGTGCGCGTTGTATCCTCGTCTCGGGCGGCTTCACCCGCTTCGCCGAGCCGGTCGCGGCGAGCATCGGCTTCGATCAGGCGATCGCCAACGTCCTCGAAATCGCCGACGGCAAACTCGCCGGCACCGTAACCAAGCCGATCGTCGGTTCCGACGCCAAGGAGCGCACGCTGGTCGAGGCGGCCGACGCGCTCTATCTCCCGCCCGAGGCGACGATGGCGGTCGGCGACGGCGCCAATGATCTCGCGATGATATGTCGCGCCGGGCTCGGCATCGCCTATCACGCCAAGCCGGTCGTCGCGGCCGCCGCCGCGGCGCGGATCGACCATAACGACCTCACAGCCTTGCTCTACGCCCAGGGCATCCCGCGGACACAATGGCGTACCGACTGAGGTTGCGTGCCGGCGTCGAAGGAAATTCCCACCACGGCGAAGGCTGGGGCCCAGTTGGGATCGCTAAGGCAATGGCGGACGACGCCAGTCTACAAGCATCGCCCGTCTGGGCCCCGGCCTTCGCCGGGGTGGATTGCCTGGAGTAGAGCGACTTCACCGGACTGCCACATCTATCTGGCGACAGTCTGGTTTCCCAAGGTAGCATCCCCGTCTCCCCCAAATGGATGATGCGCCACATCGTCCCTCCCGGCACTCCCTCGATCGCGAGCGTATTTCGCGGCGTAACCGGGGGTTTCCATGGCATCCGTGCAGATAGCGACAACGACTGGCGCCCCATCGCCGCTGTCGGGCATGCTGGCCGAGGCATATTGCCACGGCACCCAGCTTCGCCGCACGCCAGCCGCCCCTGCGTCGCCCGCCACCCAGCCGCGCCACGACGAGAGCCATTTCCTCAGGCTGCTCGGCGTCCCGGCGATCATCGCGACCAGCGATCGCACCGCCCGCCTGCAACGACTGTTGCGGCATCCCGACATCACCACCGCCGGCCAGCTCGCCGATGCGCTGGGGCTGAGCCCGGTGCAGTTGAAGCGCCTGTGCCGCCGCCTCTATGGCGTGGCGCCCAAATCGCTGCTGATCCGCCACCGCCTGGCGCGCATGCTCGCCACGCTGGAGCAGCGCCCCTATGCCGAGCTGCGTCAGTTCCTCGACCTCGGCTATTGCGACCAGAGCCACTTCATCCGCGACTTCAAGGCGTTCTTCGGCATGCCGCCGACGCGCTATTTCGCGGCGCGGCACGCCCCGCGGTAGCACGACGCCAAAGGGGCAGGTGCCGACACGCGGGCGCTGCGTCATCCGTTCGTCGAGGTTCGAAAATTACATCCAAAATGGACACGATAGTTATCGTTTCCAAGCGATTAGCTGAAGATTCCGCTTGCGTCGTTACGGGCCGAAGCGCCTGATCCGGATGCGGGTTTCGCGAGTCGGATCGGCCGATCCTCTCCGTCGCCAGCGGGGCGTTCTTTTTTTCCAGATTGAGATCCAAAACGATTGTTGGCGTCGCCTTGCGCGATGGCCCTTGCGATGTTGGAAAATCGTGTGTTCTATGTTTGTTCTGCGGGCGACCTGCCCAAAAAACAGCGGGAGGGATGGCGAATGACACGCTTGAAAACCATGGTGACGATCGCGGCCGGCGCCGCGGTGGCCGCCGTCGCCGTTTCCGCGCTGGCCGGCACCGCCGGCGCGTCGGAGACGATCAACTACACCTACGACGCCAAAGGCCGGCTGATCCTGGTCGAGCATAGCGGCACGGTGAACAACGGCGTCGTCGCCAACTACACGCTCGACCATGCCGACAACCGCAAGAACATCAAGGTGACCGGCGCGCCGTAAGCGGCCCGCGCCTTCCCCTAACTCCTTTCAGCATCAAAGGATGACCTTATGACCTCGACCGCCATCGAGCGCCGCCGTACGCGTGGGCGCCGTTTGCTGCTCTCGCTCTCCACCATCCTCTGCTCCGGCCTCGCCGCGCCCGCCTTCGCCACATCGGCTCACGGCGCGCTTGACGCCAATGGCGTCGATCTCGTGGATGGCTCGTTCAATCTGCGCCTGCCGGTCGCCTCGATCGGCAGCGGCCAGAGCCAGATGCCGCTGGTCATCTATGGCCCGCAGGCAGACAATTGGTCAGGGATAGAAATGCAGCAAAGCGTTTCCGGCGGCGTGACCTTCATCTCGGTCCTTCTGGGTGGCAACACTTTTGACAACTTCAGCAGCGCTGACGGCTTTGCCGCCTCAAAACTCGGCACTGGGGCCAAGCTGATCTTCGGCAGCGGCAATGAAATCACCTACGCCGCTCTCGACGGCACCGTCATCAGCTACGACAATCCGTCGCCCAACTACTGGGGCGGCGCGTCACATTTCTGCGACGCGGCTAATGTGAACTCCTGTTTTCGCCTCCCCGTGTCCGTCACCAGGCGCGGCGGCATGACCGTCGATTATAGCTGGGAAGTCGTTCCCAATTGTGCGGATCAGCAGGCTCCCGACGAGCCGGTTAGTTGTGACGAATATTGGCGGCTCAGCAGCGTGAGGAACGCCGCCGGCTATTCGATCGCCTGGGATTATATCAACCCCACTGGGTCGCCGGTCACGGCCTGGTTCCGACCCAGCCATGCGGTGCTGTCGAACAGCAATGTGTCGTCGTCGAGCTGGCCGACCGTCACTTTTACTTATCCGGCAACGTGGGTCATGACGGCCACGACACCGGGCGGAAAGACATGGCGCATCACCGGCGCCAACCAGGCTTCGATTACTGGTGTGCGCCGTCCCTCCGCGTCGAGCGACACGACTACGGTGTCGTATGGCGCGAATGGGGTCAGCGCCGTGACCAACAACGGTGTGACGACCAGCTATAGTCGCAGCGTCTCCGGCTCGACCGGGACGATTGTAGTGACCGATGCGCTGAGCCACGCCAGCACGGTCGTCGCTGACCTTACGAAACAGCGCATCACCTCCGTCACCGATCCGCTCAGCCGGGTGACGACGATGAGTTACGACTCGGTCGGTCGCCCCACCGAAGTGACCGCTCCCGAGGGCAACAAGGTCCAGTACACCTATGATAGTCGCGGCAACCTCACGACCACGACGCGCGTGGCCAAGAGCGGATCGGGCCTGTCAAATATCGTTACCAGCGCAAGCTTCCCGTCGTCCTGCACCGACGCTGCGTGCAACGAGCCGACCACAACGACCGATGCGCTCGGCAACGTCACCGACTATACATATGACAGCACCACCGGGCTGCTGTTGACGGTCACCGCACCCGCGCCGACCACCGGCGCGACGCGGCCCAAGACGACATATAGCTATACCGCAGTCAGCGGCGTTTCGATGGTGACGGGCGTATCGCAGTGCCAGACCGGCTCTTCGTGCGTCGGCACATCCGACGAGGTGAAGACCGTCACGAGCTATAACACCAACCTGCTTCCCACCAGCGTCTCGACCGGGGCGGGTGACGCCAGCCTGACCGCAACGACCGCCGTGACCTATGACGCGATCGGCAATACGCTTACGGTCGATGGCCCGCTCTCCGGCACCGCCGATACCACGACGCTGCGATGGTCGGCGGATCGCGAACGGCTGGGCGTAGCATCTCCCGACCCCGATGGGGCGGGCGCGATGAAACGTCGCGCAGTCAAGGCGACATATAATAGCGACGGTCAGCCCACGATCGTCGAGGTCGGGACCGTCAACGGCACCAGCGACAGTGATTGGTCCGCGTTCGTCTCGCTACAGCAATCGACTGCCACTTATG
>JAZJXZ010000061.1:0-23363 GCA_040390605.1 Pseudomonadota bacterium | reverse complement strand
TTATGACGCAAACGCGCGCAAGATCCTCGCTACGGCGACCGCATCGAGCAGTACCTACAACGTCACGCAGTACAGCTATGATGCAAACGGGCGGCTGGAATGCGCCGCGCTGCGCATGAACAGCGCCACCTGGGGCTCGCTGCCGTCATCTGCCTGCACGCTCGGCACCACCGGCAGCTATGGCGCGGATCGCATCAGCAAGACGACGTATGACGCGGCAGGGCAGGTGACCAAGACGCAGACCGCTTATGGCGTCACCGGCATACAAGCCGATGAGGCGACCGGGACCTATAACAACAACGGCACGCTCGCGACGCTGACCGATGCCGAGGGTAACAAGACGAGCTATGTCTATGACGGGTTCGACCGGCTGCTGCAGACCTTCTACCCGTCGACCACGGCGGGCGCCGGTACCAGTTCGAGCACCGACTACACCCAGCTGACCTACGATGTGGGAAGCGAAGTTACCGCACGGCGGCTCCGCGACGGCAACAGCATCGCTTACAGCTATGATCACCTCGGGCGCGTAACGGCGAAGGACTTGCCCGGCAGTGAGTTGGACGTGGCCTATAGCTACGACCTGCTCAGCCGGCCGACCGCGGTGGCGACGACGGCGCAGACACTGACCTTCGGTTATGACGCATTGAGCCGCCAGACCAGCCAAGGCGGCCCGCTGGGCACTGTCGTTACGCAATATGACCTGGCGGGTCGGCGTACCAGCCTGACCTGGCCCGACAGCTTCTATGTCAGCTATGATTATCTCGTCACCGGCGAGGTGAGCGCAATCCGCGAGAATGGCGCGAGCTCGGGTATCGGTGTGCTGGCGACCTATGCCTATGACGATCTCGGGAGGCGCACCAGCCTGACGCGCGGCAATGGCACCAGCAGCAGCTTCGGGTACGACAATGTCTCCCGGCTGACGTCGCTTGGGCTCAACCTCGATGGTTCGGGAACGACCAACGATCTCAGCCTCGGCTTCAGCTATTCGCCTGCCAACCAGATCGCCAGCACGACGCGCTCGAACGATGGTTATGCCTGGGGCGGAGCGGCGAACCGCAATGATGCGTCGTCGGTCAACGGTTTGAACCAGACGACCACGGTTGGCGCCGGCAGCATCGGTTATGATAGCAAGGGCAACCTCAATAGCACCGGCTCGAACAGCTATACATATTCGAGCGAGAATCTGTTGCTGACCGGGCCATCGAGCGCGTCGCTTGCCTATGATCCGGTCCTCCGCCTGTATCAGGAAACGGGCGCAAGCAGCACGACGCGGTTCCAATATGACGGCCAAGCGATGGTCGGCGAATATGATACCGCCGCCGTGATGCAGCGGCGCTATGTCATAGGGCCTGGCAGCGATGCGCCGCTGGTCGAATATGACAAGAGCGGCGGCAGCTATACGCGTGTGTGGCTCCACGCCGATGAGCGTGGCTCAATCGTGGCGCAGAGCAACGACAGCGGCGCCACTACGGCGATCAATAGTTACGACGAATATGGAGTGCCGGCGGCGGGGAATACAGGAAGGTTCGGTTATACCGGCCAAGCTTGGTTACCTTCACTCGGCATTTGGTACTATAAAGCCCGAATGTACGCGCCGCGGCTTGGCCGGTTCATGCAGACCGATCCGATTGGGTATGGCGACGGTATGAACTGGTATAATTATGTCGGAGGCGATCCGGTGAATGCGGTCGATCCAAGCGGCTCGACATGTCTTAGTCTCTTTCTCAATCGTGGCATCTTTCACGTTGCTACTGGGACAACAGAGTGGCTGTCGTCGTCTCCATTTTCATTGTGCTTTACGGATGCTGTTGGCAGCAGTTCCAAGGACGGAGACGGTGACGGCGGAAGTTCGACGACAGGCACAGACGTGGCTGTGACCGAACCGAAAAAGGCTCCAGCTTGTTATAGCGGAAATTACAACATTTCTGGCGACATCGATGCGTTCGGCGTCGGGGTTGCTGCTGCGCAGTTCCATGGTTCAATTACTAACATAGAAACAGGTGCAACTTACAAGTTTGGGATAGAGCTTAGTCCCACTGCGGGCGTTGGCATTGGTTCATATGGAGTGTCGGGGACCGTTAGGTCGCTAATCGCAGAACCAGGTATCAATGTTCAGGTAGGATTTTACGCAACAGGCCTTGGACCTATTTCGATCGGTAGTGCCTCTATTTCAGCAAATCGCAACCTAGGTGACAATCGTGGAGATGCGCCGCAGAATCTGGGTCAAATTAAAGTCGATGCAGGCGTCTCTTATTATGGAGGAGCGTTCCTAGCAGGTGGAACAATTAAGTGGTTAGGCAAGGCACCGCCTCAAGCGTGCGCAAAACATTGAAGGGTGCAAATATGATCGCTATCTTCTGGCGGTTAACGAGTTTTGCGTTAACTTTACCAATATTAGTTATTTACGCTATTAAACAAACTGGTCTTATAAGCGAGGTTGCAGATAAAATTCTGTCAAAAGGTCTATTTGTTGGTTGCGCAATCGCTTTGTGCTGGATTTTAATTTTGCGAGAGAAGCGGGCATATTTCCTTGTGTTGCCGATCTCATATGGAGCTATAGTGACGCTTGATGCGACAGCTAAGGATTTAGACGTTGATTTTCTATATTTTATTGTATGGGCCCTGTGCGGAGGATGTTTGGTTATTTTAGACAGGCGTGCTAGTTCGTCAAAGTAATTTATACTACAAAGTGATGATATCGTCATCAAGCAATTACAATTACCGTGACGTTGCGCAAATGAGATAGCCTCGCTCGTCCATATCCGGCCCTGTTCGCAGAATTATGGTGCACGTGCAAAGCCCCAAAATTCCAAAATTAGAGCCTATTTCAGCTTGCCTTCAAAGTCGCGTGCAACCTCCGCCCCAGCCACCTTGGCCAGCGCCTCGAGAAAGACCCCAGTGGAAAGCGGAGGGTGCGCACCGAGAAGCACCCGATCGAGCGCCGGTCGGCCGATACGGCGTTCGAGTTCGAACAGCAGCAGCGGCCCCTTCTGGTAGAGCGCGGCACCGCTCGGTTTGTGGCCGGCCCCGATCAGCGGCCCGGCACCTTCGGCCGCTTTCCGCTTCCGCGCCAACATGGCGTCCATTTCGGCAGCGCCGATAGCCTGTTGGACGTAACGCAGCGCGAAATATTCCGCGACCGATTCCGAGAGCCAGTAGCTGTCATAGTCCACGCCGGCGATGTTCTGTTTCCACGCGTGGCGGAACTCATGGGAGACGAAGCGGGCAGGGCTCGATTCGTCGAATGCCGGTGGCGGATCGCCCATTTTGCGGAACGTCGGCATCACCACGAAACTGCGCCGGGCATAGCCCGCGCCGCCGGCGCGGGGCACGATGACCATCTTCACCGGCCCCGGGTCGGGCGGCCCATAAAGCCGGTGATAGAAAGCGGCCGCGCCGAAGGCATGCTTGCGCAACATGGCGACCAGCGGGTCGGCCTGGTCGGCGGCGTAGAAATCCACGTCTGGCCCTTTCACGAGCGTCAGCCCGACCGCACCGTCGATCAGCACGTCTTCATCCAGCGTGTCGCGATGGATATGCAGCCGGTCACCGTTGCGCTTGAAGGTCCCCTGGGGAATGACCACCAGGTTTTCGGGCAGGCCGCTGATATCGGCATCCACCGTGAACAACATGCCCAGGTCTTCACGCATCGGCAGCCACATGGACTCGACGTTGAGTTCGATCCGCTGCGGCGACACCGCGGGTTCGTCGTCGCCGGACTGGTTCAGCGGCCCGCTATAGTAGAAGCGCACCTGCCGGGCGCCGGCCATACGCGCCGGAAAATGCACCACGATCCGGTTGAGGTGCGGCATCGGCTTGTCGGCCGCCATGATGTCGACCTTCACGCTCTTGCCGGCGTCGACGCGCTCGAGCTTGAAGCGATCACCGATGACGAAATCTGCCTCTCCGCCGCCGTCTGGCAGCGTGATCGTGACCGTCGCCGTCACGCGCCCCGTCGCGACGTCGAACTTCATCTTCATGTCGTAGTGCGCCGGCGTCGCAGCCACGGCCGCGACGGGCGTGGCGATCCACGACAAGGCGACAAGCGCGACAAGCCATCTCCACGAAGCGGTTGCGCGACCTGTTGACGTGCCCATGTGCATCTCCCCACCCTCCTGAGCATGAGGGACGAGCGCGGCCGATCCGCCAGCGGCCGCGGTCTGCGTGGGGCGAGCAATAGCCGTGGAAGGACGCGAGCCGACCGCGAGATTGCGGCTCCGGCCCATGTCGATTCAACCGCGCCCGCGTTTGGCTTAGGTGGGCATACTCTTCGCGAGCACCTGGATCTTTCTCAGCGTCGATCTCTCACGCGCACCCGGCTTCCAACAGGCCCGGTGCCGTCAACCCCCTAAGGCGCGGAGGACGGCACGCACGCCGTCCCCGGGATCGCCGCCTTGATCGCTCCGCAGGCCCTTGCCGCGTCCGCGCCCGACGCAAGCGGCCCGGCCAGCAACAGCGTCAGCTTGCCCCGCTTGGGGAACGACGCTTCCAGGCCCGGCACCACGCCACTGTTCTGGATCTTGCGCCACAGATTGCGCGGGTTGTTGGCATCGCGATAGGCGCCGAGCTGAAGCTTCCACCCGCCGCCACGCGCCGCGACCGCCACCGGTGGCCGCGCGGGCCTGGCTATCGGCGGCGCCGATCGCGTCGTCGGCGGTACCTGCGTCACCACCGGCCCGGGCCGGCCCGGCCGCGTCGGTGCGATCGCCGGTTGCTGCGCCGCATTCTGGTCATAGGAGGAAGGCGGCAGCTCGGTGCCGCGCATGCCGCCGCTGGTGCCTGCACCGGCGATTTCCGGCGGCAGTTCGGGGCGTTGCGCCGTCGCCTCATATTGCCGCGCCAGCACCAGGCCCTGCTGCCGCTGATCGAGCGGGATATATTCGTCCATCTGCGCCTGTACCTGCGCCGCGCGCGGCAGGCCGGAGGCGGCGGAGCGCACCAGCAGCGCATAAGCGCGCGGCCAGTCCTTGGCCACGCCGTCGCCGTTGAACAGCATCGTGCCGAGCACCATCTGCGCGCGCGGCTCGCCGCGGGCGACCGATTTCTCCAGCCACGGCACCGCCTCGCCGCGCTTGCCCTCGTCGAACAAGGTCAGCCCGTAATTGGTGATCGCCTCGACATGGCCTTGCAGCGCCGCCTTGCGGAACCAGCCCTCGGCCATCGGCAGGTCGACCGGCACGCCGCGCCCCAGGCGGTAAGCCTGGCCCATGTTGAACTGGGCATCGGCGTCGCCGGCATTGGCGTCGACGCGCCAGATATCGACCGCCTTGCGGTACTCGCCGCGGCTCCACGCATCGACCCCGGCCTTCACATCGGCCGCCGCCGGCATCGCGCCCGCCAGCCCGATCAGCGCCGCGGCCAGCGCGGTCTTTCGCATCAGGTTACGCATCGTCCCACCCAGTCCCCGTTACGCCACTTGAAAGGATCATGCCCCGTAACGCGCATTTGGCAAAGATTTCGTTAGGCATGTCGTGCCGTTCCGGGCCGGTGCCGGGGGTGCGTTAACCTCTTCTTGACGGGTGCCATGCCATTTCCCCTTCCGAACAAAGGGCATTTTTAGGGGCAACAATGCGCATCCTTGCGATGGCATCTCAAAAAGGCGGGTCGGGCAAGACCACGCTCTCCGGGCATCTCGCCGTGCAGGCGCAGCTGGCCGGCGCCGGCCCGGTCGTGCTGATCGACATCGATCCGCAGGGTTCGCTGTCGGACTGGTGGAACGAGCGGCAGACGGAGTATCCCGCCTTCGCCCAGACCACCGTGGCGCGGCTCGCCGCCGACCTCGAAGTGCTGCGCCAGCAGGGCTTCCGCCTGGCGATGATCGATACGCCGCCGGCCATCACCATGGCGATCCAGAGCGTCATCGCCGTTGCCGAACTCATCGTCATCCCGACCCGGCCGAGCCCGCACGATCTGCGTGCGGTCGGCGCCACGGTCGATCTGTGCGAACGCGCCGGCAAGCCGCTGCTGTTCGTCGTTAACGGCGCCACCCCGCGCGCCAGCATCACCTCGGAGGCCGCCGTCGCGCTGTCGCAGCACGGCACCGTCGCCCCGATCACCGTCCATCACCGCACCGATTTCGCCGCCTCGATGATCGACGGCCGCACCGTCATGGAAGTCGATGGCAACGGCAAGTCGGCGCAGGAGATCCAGGCGCTGTGGGGTTACATCTCCGACCGTCTCGAAAAGAACTTCCGCCGCACCGTGTTCGCGGCACCCGCTGCGCCGAGCGGCTTCGGCGCCGCGCGTGCGGCCCAGGGCGGCTTTGGCCGCCGGGTGGTGAGCTGAGCCATGTCGATCACCGGATCCAAACCGCTGGCTTCGCTTTCGTCCGGCCTGCTTGCCCGCAAGGGCCAGGCGCGCCCGGCCATGCGGCCGCAGGGCTATGGTGGCTTCGGCGCCATTCCCGGGCAGCAGGATGACCTTGGCTGGAACGACATGGGCCATGATGCGCCGCAAGCGCCTCATCTCGCCCCGGTGCCGCCGGTCGTGCGCCAGCTCGAGCAGCTCCACGAGGAATTCGCGCCGCATGTGCCGCAGGCTTATGAGCCGCCGGCAGAATCGCAGGTCGAGGATTACGAAGAGGAATATGAGCAGGAGCAGGAGGGGGCCTATGCGCCGCTGACCGCGCCCGTCGCCCATGCCCCGGTTCGTCAGGCGCCGATGCCCGAGGCACCGATGCCTCATGCCGAGGTGGTTCGCCCGGTTTCGGTCGCGACAGCCACCCGGCTGGATCGCGAAACCGCGGCCAAGACCAAGCGGGGCAAGGCCGCGTTCACGCTGCGCCTCGACCATGACCGCCATCTGCGCCTGCGTATCGCCAGCGCGCTCTGCCATCGTTCCGCGCAGGTCCTCGTCACCGAGGCCCTCGACGCGTTCCTGAATTCGTTGCCCGAGGTCGGTGCGCTGGTCAGCCAGCTCCCGGCGCCCAAGGCACGACGTTGACCTGTTGGGGGAAGACACCATGAAGACCCGGGCTGCCATCACGCTGGGACTGTCGGTATTGGCGCTTGGCGGCGCCAGCCTGTCCGTCGCCAGCGCGCGGAGCGAGACCAAGGCCGAAAAGCAGGCCCTGGCCAGCGCCCACAAGGCGCAGGATTTCCTCGCCAAGGGCAAATATGACGCCGCCGTCTCGTTCGCCGAGACCGCGGTTTCGCTGCGTCCCCAGGTCGCCGATTACCGCATCGTGCTCGGCCAGACCTATCTCAAGGCCGGCCGCTTCGTCTCGGCGCGCGATGCCTTTGGCGATGCACTGACGCTCTCGCCCGATAGCGGCAAGGCGGCGCTCAACCTCTCGCTGGCGCAGATCGCGACCGGCGACTGGGATGGCGCGCGCAAGACGCTTGCCGCCCATGCCGAAACCATCAACCCGAGCGACCGTGGCCTCGCCATGGCGCTGGCCGGAGACCCGTCGGGTGCGGTCGAGGTGCTGACCGTGGCGGTCCGTGCCCCCGGTGCGGATGCCAAGGCCCGCCAGAACCTCGCCCTCGCTTTGGCGCTTGCCGGTCGCTGGCAGGAAGCCAAGTCGATGATCGCGGTCGATGTCGCGCCCGCCGATGTCGACCAGCGCATCATGCAATGGGCCTCCTTCGCGCGTCCCAAATCGGCCTCCGACCAGGTCGCGAGCCTGCTCGGCGTGACCCCGGTTGCCGACAACGGCCAGCCGGTAGCGCTGGCGCTCAATGCCGCGGCCCCGCTGACCGTCGCCGCCGCCGATCCGATCGATGCCCATATGCCCGGCCAGTCGCCGCTCGCCGCCGAAATCGCTCCGCAGCCTGCCGTTGCCGCCGTTTCCACGGAGGTCGCGGTCGCTTCGGCACCGACGGCCGGTTCGGTGCAGTTCGGCCCGCGCGCCGAAGTCGTCCAGACGCTGCCGGCAGCTCCGGTCCGTGCCGTCGCGGTCAGGGCTCCGGCGCGTCCGGTCGCGCTCGCTGCGGTCGCCGCCGTCCCGATGAAGCCTGCCGCGGCGCCCGCCAAGGGCAGCTACTTCGTCCAGATCGGCGCCTATGCCAGCCCGGCCATCGCGCAGGACAAATGGGCGCGGATCGCGCGCAACTTCGCCGGTCAGACTCCGCACGGCATGAACGTGACCTCCAAGGCCGGTAGCTTCTACCGCGTCTCGGTCGGCGGCTTCTCGCGCGCGCAGGCCGACGCGATGTGCGCATCCTACCGTGCCAAGGGCGGCAATTGCTTCGTCCGCGCCGGTGCCGGCGAACAGGCTGCGGCCTGGGTCAAGACCGGCAAGCAGGTCGCTGCCCGCTAAGTCAGACGAGCGACGCGCCGCCCTTGAACAGGCGGCGCACCTTGCCCTGGACGGGCAGCCCGTCGAACGGCGTGTTGCCGGCGCGGCCGGGCATGTTGTCCGCGTCGATCATCCACGACACCTCCGGATCCAGCAGCATGAGGTCGGCCGGCGCGCCGGGCGCCAGCGTGCCCGTCTCCACCCCAAGCACCTTGGCCGGATTGGCCGCGAGCAGGGCGAACAGCCGCTCGATCGGTATGACCTCGTCACGTACCAGCCCGAGCGCGAGGGCGAGCAGGGTGGTCGCGCCCGCCATGCCGGCGGCTGAATCGGCGAAGGGCAGGCGCTTCTCCTCGGGCCCGCGCGGGTCGTGGCCCGAGCAGATCACATCGATCGTGCCGTCGCGTACCGCCTCGATCGCGGCGCGGCGGTCGTCTTCGCTGCGTAAGGGGGGCGAGAGGTGGGCGAAGGTACGGAAGTCGCTCATCGCGATATCCGACAGGAACAGATGCGCCGGGGTGATGCCGCAGGTCACCTGCACGCCGCGACGCTTGGCCGCGCGGACCAGATCGAAGCCGGTGGCGGTCGTGACCTGGCGGAAATGGAGTGCGGCGCCGGTATCCTCGGCGAGCATCAGGTCGCGCGCGATGGCTAGCGCCTCGGCGATCGCCGGGGCGGAGGGCAGGCCCATGCGGGTCGCGGTCTCGCCAGCGGTGGCGACGGCATTGCCGACCACGCCGCCATCCTCGGCATGGGCGACGACGGTCAGGCCGAGGTCGCCGGCATAGGCCAGTACCTTGCGCATCACGCCTGAGTCGGCGATCCATTTTTCGCCCGTGCCGACCGCCTTGGCCCCGGCGGCGCGGTTGATCGCCATTTCGGCGAGATCGGTGCCGGCAAGACCCTTGGTCGCGGCGGCGATGGGGTGGATCCACAGGCCCGGCTTGCCGATCAACGCGGCGCGCTGGACGATGCCGGGGTCGTCGAGCACCGGTGACTGGTCGGGCATGAGCCCGATACGCACGATGCCGCCGGCGTGACACGCGGCGCGGTCGACGGTGAACACGCCGAGATCGACGATCGCCGGGGCGAGCATCCTGCCCTGGCAATCGACCGTCTCGATGCCGGTCGGAACATCGAAGGTGCCGGTGGCGGCGATCACGCCGTCGCGGATCAGCAGGCCACCGTGCGACACACTACCGGTCGGGCAGACCAGCTTCGCGTTGAGGAAGGCGAGGGTAGGGGTCATGCCCAGCCCTCCACGCCGCGCGCTCGTCGCGTCAGCACGTCGAGGCAGGCCATGCGCACGGCAACACCCATCTCGACCTGTTCGGTGATGGCGGATTGGGTGACATGGTCGGCGACGGCAGAGTCGATCTCGACGCCGCGGTTCATCGGACCCGGGTGCATGACGAGGGCATCGGGTTTCGCTTTGGCGAGACGTTCGAGCGTCAGGCCGTAGCGCAGATGGAATTCGCGGTTCGAGGGCACGAACCCGCCGCTCATGCGCTCATTCTGCAGGCGCAGCATCATCACCACGTCGCAGCCATCGAGCGCGGCGTCGAAGTCGGTGAAGGGCGTGACGCCCATGCGTTCGATCCCGGCCGGCATCAGCGTCGACGGTGCGCAGACGCGGACCTCGGCGGCGAGCGCGGTGAGGGCGAGGATGTTGGAACGCGCCACCCGGCTGTGCAGCAGGTCGCCGCAGATCACCACGCGCTGCCCGGCGACCGAGCCGCGCCGGCGGCGGATGGTCAGCGCGTCGAGCAGCGCTTGCGTCGGATGCTCGTGCTGGCCGTCGCCGGCGTTGAGCACCGGGCAATCGACCTTGTCGGCGATCAGCCGCACCGCGCCCGAGGCCATGTGGCGGATGACGATCATGTCGGCGCGCATCGCGTTGAGGGTCATCGCCGTGTCGATCAGCGTCTCGCCCTTCTTCACCGAGCTTTGCGCGGCGTGCATGTTGACCACATCGGCGCCCAGCCGCTTGCCGGCGATCTCGAACGACAGCAGCGTCCGCGTCGAATTCTCGAAGAAGGCGTTGATCAGCGTCAGGCCGGCGAGCCGCTTGTCGGGCGCGGCATGGGCGCGGTTGGCATCGACCCAGCGCTCTGCCTCGTCGAGCAGGAAAGTGATCTCGTGCGGCTGCAGGCCGCCGATGCCGATAAGGTGCCGATGCGGGAAAACGGCACCGCCCTGGATCAGGGTGGCGGGGCGATGATCGGAAGCTGACATTAAAGCGCTCGCCTAACGAGCCGCGCCGCGCGACGCAAGCGGTGCGTCTTTTTTCCGGGCGGCACGTAGGAAATTATTGTTGCTCGCGCGGGGTTTCGGTGGATGATGCGCGCAGACCGGGGGGTTGCACAAAAATGTTTGCCGAAGCGCCTATTTCGGGGACGGAGCATGTCGTACCGGACGTGCGCTTCCACCTCGCCGCGCCGGCGCTGCGTGACCTCGTCACCTCCTATTACGTCGTCGATGCGCCGGGGCCGCTGCATGACAGCCTGCACCCCGAATGGGCCAATATCCGCTTCGGCTTTGCCGGCATCTGGGAATTCGAGGATTTCCACAGCGACGATATCCTGACCGCACCGATGGCGACCCTGTTCGGCCCGACCGATCGCGGGCGGCGCTTCTCGACCAGCGGCGGCTCGACGCTCGGCATCGGGCTGACCCCGCTCGGGTGGCTGCGGCTGGTCGGGGGCGATGCGGGACGTGTGGCCAATCGCATCCTGCCGCTCGGCAATGCGCTGGGTGTCGACGGCATGAAGATCGGCAGCAAGCTCGCGGCGTGCGGGACCGAGCTGGACCGCGTCGCCTATCTCGATAAGCTCCTGACCCGTCGCGCGGCGCGATCGAGCACGCGCGAGGAACTGACCCGCCGCGCACACGCCGTGCTGGTCGCAGGCGAGATCGAGGATGTCGGCGATTTCGCCGCGCAGGTCGGGGTCGAGCGGCGCACGCTCAACCGGCTGTGCGTGCGGGTGTTCGGTTTCACCCCGGTGCGCCTGCTGGCGCGACAGCGCTTTCTGCGTACGCTGGGCGCGGTGCGAGACCATCTCGACCGGCCGCTGAGCGAGGTGATCGACGGCGCCTATTACGACCAGGCGCATTTCAACCGCGACTTCAAGGCGTTCATGGGGATGACCCCGATGGCCTATTTCAACTCGCCGCGCGAAATGCTGCGCCGCGCGGGGACCGAGCGGCACAAGGCGCTGGGGGCGGCGGTGCAGGGGCTGCATCCGGCCAAGCCGGCCTGAGGCTGCGCCGGACCCGTCCCCCAACCACCGTTCGCTTCGGCCGTCGTCGAGAAGCATCAGCGTGGCGCTAGTGTCGGTTTCTCGACTTCGCTCGAAACGAACGGAAAGGGATGGCGAGGCCCAGCCCATTCCAGCCCGACGAACGGGGAGGGAGAGCGCGGCGCCGGTCATCCCACCGCCACCAGCGCGTCGATCGCGCCTTGCAGGATGTAGGCGGCGGCCATCTTGTCGACCAGTTCGGCGCGTTTGGCGCGGCTCGCATCCTGTTCGATCAGCGTGCGGGTGACGGCTACGGTCGACCAGCGCTCGTCCTGCAGGAAGATCGGCAGGTCGAGATCGAGCAGGTTACGGGCGAAGGCGCGGCTCGACTGGCTGCGCGGGCTCTCGCTACCATCGAGGTTGAGGGGCAGTCCGATGACGATGCCCTTGATCTGCTGCGCGGCGATGAGCGCGATCAGCGCGAGCTTGTCCTTCTGGAACTTGGTGCGGCGGATCAGCTCGGCCGGGCTGGCGAAGCTCCAGCCGGCATCGCACAGCGCGACACCGATCGTCTTGGTGCCCACATCCAGCCCCATCAGGCGACCGCCGTCAGGCAGCGCCTCGCGGAAGGGGACGCGGTCGGTGGTAATCATTGCGCCGCCTTGAACGCCGCCAGCCGGCGCGCGGCGTCGGCGCGGACATTGGCCCAGAACAGGCTGTAGTCATAGACATGGTAGTTGTTGCCGGGCAGCGCATAGCCGCCCATCGCGACGGGCTCGCCGATCAGCAGGATGCCGCGGCCGTCACAGCGCGCGCCGATGGCGTGGGCGGTCATGGTCGCGCTCGACAGATCGGCATTGGGAACAAGCGTGCCGAGATTGGCGCTCGCCGGCGCCTTCGTATCCGGCGTGCCGGTGAGCGGATTGGTACAGACCATCGCGCTGCCCTTGCGCGGCTGGCCATCGAGGCCGGTGGTGCCGTCGAAGCGATCGAGCGTCGCGCTCGGGTCGGCCGGCTCGGCATAGCTCTGCCAGGACAGGACGCAGCCGGCTTGGTCAGCGGCGGTGCATTCGGGCAGGCCGAGCGCGGGCAGATCGGCGGTGCGCGAAACCGGCCAGCCGATGACATAGGCGGCGACGATACGCTTCACGAGCGGTGTGCCGGCGATGCGATCATGGAGCAGGCGGACGAGGTGCATCGAGCCCTGGCTGTGCCCGGCGAGGATGATCGGACGGTCGCCGGCCTGGGCGAGGAATTGGTCGAAGGCGAGCAGCACGTCGCGATAGGCGAGGTCGATCGCTTTGGTCGCCTCCGCCTGATCGGTCAGGAAGGCGCCGAACGCGGCCTGGCGATAACGCGGCGCCCAGATCGCGCCGACCTCGTTGAACACGCTGGCCTGACCCTTGGTGAAGAAGGCGGCGCGGTCCTTCGACTCCTGGTCGTCGAGCGGGGCATTCCAGTGCGCGCGGGCGAGGTAGGAGGTCGGGTGGATGAAGAACACCGCCGCCTCGGGGGCGGCCGCGGCCTGATAGCCTTTCGGCGCCCACAGCCCCGGATTGCCGGGCTTGTCGGGCCGGGCGATCCACATCTTCGGGTCGCCATAAGCGTTGCCGGGCAGGTTCGGCATGGCCCGGAACGCGCTGGTCGGCACGAAGGCCATGCGCATCATCTGATTGCCGAACAGGCGGTAGGCGAAGAGACCAGCGACGGCGAACATGATCAGCGCAGCGACGACATAGAGAAACTTCCGGGCCAAGGGCGGGGGCCTCCGAACGAACGGCGCAGAAATGCTGCCATTGCTGCGCTCATTGCCCGAGGGGCGGACGACAGGCAATCGCGGGGTTGGGCGAATCATGGTGACGCGACCCGGCGCGCGATTTCGGCCTCTACGGCAGCCTTGAAACGCACTGCATCTTCCACGGCCTGTCGTTCGCTGTCCTGCGCGACGCGCTGACGGCGCTCCGCGATGATGGAGGCGATGTCTACTGGTGGCTCGGGGATACGCGCCCAAGGCTCGGGCCGACGAATGGCGAGCCAGTGCATCGCGGCGCGAACGTCGGCGGGGACGTGCATCATGTAAGGCATGACTACCGGACCGCCGCCTTTGGGGGTGACGATCTTCTCGGCGACATGCTCGTAGCCGACGGCGCGCTGGTAGAGCGCGCGCTCGACGCGGTCGTCGGCGGCGTCCTTGCCAACCCGCACTGCGGCGGTGAATTCGGCATGGAGCAGGCGCCAGCGATAGAAGGTGCGCACCGAGATGCCGAGAATATCGGCAACCTCGATGTCGGTGGCACCGTTGCGGCACAGCCGCTGCGCGATGCGGGCGAATTCCGGTTTGTACGACGAAGGGCGTCCTGCGGGCATGGGTGCGGCAGATAAACCCGTAACGGCGACGGTTGAATCAGGCTGTGCGTGTGGCGCGGTGCGTCGGTGTGACAAAATTCGGGACGCCGGTCGCTTGGACACATGCCTTGAGCCGAGGCGAATGTGTCGGGCTTCACCCTTCCATTTTGTCAGGGGTCGTTTGGGGCCGACCCACCCCCAGCCCCTCCCTTGCCAGGGAGGGGAGTATCATGGCTTGACTCTTAGATTGCCATCTAGCTATATAGCCATATGTCTATGCAGCAATCGCCCCTCGACACAGTCTTCGCGGCCCTGAGCGACCCGACCCGTCGTGCCATCCTCGCGCGGCTCGCGCTCGGCGAGGCGGACGTGTCGGAGCTGGCACGGCCATTCTCGCTCAGCCAGCCGACGATCTCGAAGCATCTGAAAGTGCTGGAGACGGCGGGGCTGATCGAAACCGGGCGTCGCGCCCAGCGTCGCCCGCGCCGGCTGAACGCGGAGCGGGTGAAGGACATCGCCGACTGGATCGAGCCCTTCAGGGTACTGTGGGAGCGGCGTTTCGACAATCTCGACCGGCATCTCGCCGCCAGAATGCAAGAGGAGAAGTGATCATGCCTGCCGCCGCCCATGCCGACGCCGCCACCGGTTTCGAAGTCGATCGCGCCAACCACGCGCTGCGTTTCGTGCGCTCCTTTTCGGCGCCGCGCGCGATGGTGTTCGAAGCCTGGACGACGCCGGAGCAGCTGGCCTGCTGGTGGGATGCCGGCGGCGAACGCCTGTCGGTGTGCGAAATGGACCTGCGGCCCGGCGGAGCTTTCCGTTTCGTCTCGCCCAGCCATGCGCACATGCCCTTCACCGGCACCTATCGGAACATCACCCCGCCGGAGCGACTGGAATTCGAGGCGATGGATGCGATCGGCCGGGTATTGCTCGACGAGGTGGAGGGCGGGACGCGCATGACGGTCGAGATCGTCTGCACCTCGGCCGAGCATCTGGAGCATTATATCAAGCTGGGCGTCGCCAATGGCACCAGCCAGACCTGCGACAATCTCGTCGCCTTCATTGCAGGCAAGCGCCGCGATGGCTGAGATGCGCCGGCCCGAGGACATAGCCGCGGCGTTCCAGGCGGCGTGGAACGCGCACGACATAGCGGCGCTCGGGACGCTGTTTCGTGACGATGCGACCTTCGTGAACCGCTTCGGGCGCTATGTGCGCGGTGTCGAGGAGATCGTCGCCATGCACGCGCCGATCCACCAGGGCGTCTATCGCGACTCGTCGTTGCAAAACGAGGTGATCGACGTGGTGCCGATCGGCGACGACGCGGCGGTGGTGCATTTCTGGAGCCGCCTCACGCTCGGGGCCGCCTATCCGGGCGGCTCGCAAGCAGTGGACACGCTGATCCTTGCCGTGCTGACGGCGCAGGGCGACGGCTGGCGGGTCAAGGCGTTCGAGAACGTCACCCTGACCGACCCGCGCACCGGGGAGGCGATGCTGAGGGCGTGAGCGCGCGGATGTGCAGGCCGTGTCCCGGCATGTACCGCGCCCGTTCGGCGGGCGCGCATGGCGATCGGCTTGTTGACCTCGGATATATGAAACGTATATGTTTCATATGTTCTAGCCACACGCCGAGGATATGATGGGTATTGTGAAAATCGACGAGGAGCTTCACGAGGAAGCACGCCGGGCTAGCACGGTGATGTGTCGTTCGATCAATGCCCAGGCCGAGTTCTGGATGAAGATCGGTATGTTGGCCGAGGCCAACCCGACCTTGTCGTTCAACGACATCGTGAAGCAACAGTTCGGGGCAGCGCATGTCCGGATGACCGGGACGATCGCCGCCTGACATGGTCAAGACGCCCGACGAACTGGCGCTGATGCGCATTTCCGGCAAGTTGCTCGCCTCGGTCTTCGAGATGCTCGACGGCCTCGATCTTGCCGGCATGTCGACGATGGAGGTCAACGACCTGGTCGATCGCTTCATCACGACCGACCTGGCCGCGCGCCCGGCGAGCAAGGGGCAATATGATTATCAATATGTCCTGAACTGCTCGATCAACCATGTCGTGTGCCACGGCGTACCCGATGCCGACGAAATCATCCGCGACGGCGACATCATCAATCTCGACATTACGCTGGAAAAGAACGGGTTCATCGCGGATTCGAGCAAGACCTATCTCGTCGGCGAGGTGCCGCCGGCCGCGCGACGGCTGGCCCGGGTGGCGCAGGAGGCGATGTGGAAGGGGATCAGGCAGGTGCGTCCGGGCGCGCATCTGGGGGATATCGGCTTTGCGATCGAGCGCCATGCCAAGAAACACGGCTATTCGGTGGTGCGCGACTATTGCGGGCATGGCATCGGCCGCGACATGCATGAGGAACCCGCGGTGCTCAATTTCGGCAAGCCGGGGGCGGGCATGAAGTTGCGCGAGGGGATGGTGTTCACCATCGAGCCGATGGTCAACCAGGGCACACGCATTGTGTCGACCGAGGACGATGGCTGGACGGTCGTCACCAAGGACCGGAAACTGTCGGCGCAATTCGAGCATACCGTCGCGGTCACCGCGAACGGCGTCGAGGTGCTGACCCTGCGCGGCGACGGGACCTGATGTTCCCAGCGGGTGACGAACCGATTCCTGCGCCGATCAACCCTAAGGCCTGGATATGATGTCGAAACAAAATCCTTCGAGAATTCCGATATCTTTGGGAGAAGTGGAAGGGCATCTAGTAGATCAACTAGAGTTCCTTAGAAAATCATCATCAGATTATGATGGTGGTGAGACGAGAGAATACAAACGACTGGCGCTCGCGCTCAGAGTTTTATTGCATAGTACGCGGACCTCGCAGTCTGTTGTGCAGCAATTGAATTGGAATAATTTAGAATTCTTTTCAGGCTCGACGGGCGTTCACCCAGACAATGAATTACCTGATTTTGGACTCGTTGCGCTTACTATTACGGATAAACGGGAGTGGAAATGGGCCCCCACCAATCTTGGCGCCGGCGACCAAATGCGGAAGGTTCGTTTCGAGCAATGGTGGACGGGGCCCGTGTTGAAAGATGGAAAGAATCATGAGTTTAGCCGGAAGGAAATCGTTTTATCGGTCGCTGATCAAGATGGGGGAGCGCATGTCGATCCGACGTTGAATGAAGCGTATCACGATTTTTCAAGATCCAACTCAATGAGCTTTCACGCGGGCGATTCCGGCTGGGGATCATATGCTGTTTTTACGCCTCCCGGCGATACAGTTTCGCAGGGTGATATAGACATTACAGAAGTGGAAAGGGCGGCGGTGCGTCAAATTGCTCATGAAGCGTTGATGACTCTCGATGCGACTTGGGCGCGGGCTCTGGGCAACCGGCGCTGCCAATGTGGGAGCGGAAGAAAATACCGCTACTGCCATGGCAAAGTATCTAAATAGACGCGGCAGCGCGTTGGCAGGCAGGACGCCTGAGCGGCAAATCGCAGAAATGTAATAACGTAGATCACTGAAATAGATGGTCCCGCCCCGGCTCGCTTATGGGCTGGCCGGGGCGGGTGGGGTATCGCTCAGTCCCGAGCGATCTGCGGATCGGGTTGCCTCTCCATCGCAAGACTGGTGCCGCAGGCTCCACCCTGGGCGGAGGCGGCGTGCATCGTCGTCTTGCCAGCGAGGTGGACCGGCGTCGTACCGCTGCGGCAGCTGGCAGTGCGGGCAGGATCCTTGCCGCGATAATGCCAGGTCACGGACGGCGTCTTGCCGGCGGGCGCCCAGCGCATCTCGTGCGTGTCGTGCAGTGATTGCGCGGCGAGGGGGAGCGGCGCGAAGGCGAGCGAGAGGAGGACGACTTTCAACAGCTTCATGATGATCTCCAGCGAGGAACGGGTCGATGGAGCCATGATCTAGGTCGCCGGTGTTGCGCGTCGCTGTCCGTTTCGTGAAGAATCGTGGCTGCTGTCTGGCCGGGCCGTTGCCGCTTTGTAACAAAGCATTGCTGGCCGCCGCATCCGCACCGCCGGTCACGCTTTCGGTTGATCGCCCGCGCGCCTGTTCCTAACTGCGCGCCATGCAGGATTTCAGCTTTGCGATGGCCGCGTGACCGAACCCACCATCGTTCTGGTCGAAGACGACCCGTCGCTGCGCACGTTGACCGCCCGCGTGCTGCGCGAGAATGGCTATGCCGTGCGCGCCACCGCGACCGCGCCCGAGATGTGGCTCGCCTTCGAGGCCGGGCCGGTCGATCTGGTGGTGCTCGACATCATGCTGCCCGGCACCAACGGCATCGACCTGTGCCGCCAGATCCGCCGCACCAGCGACGTGCCGATCATCTTCGTCAGCGCGCGCGGCAGCGAGGTCGACCGCGTGACCGGGCTGGAACTGGGGGCGGACGATTATCTCGCCAAGCCGTTCAGCCCGCGCGAGCTGATCGCGCGGATCCGCGCGGTGCTGCGTCGCGGCGGGATGGAGCGCGGGCACAATGAGGACCGCCAGTCCGAGGCGCATTTCGATGGCTGGACGGTCAACTTCCCGCGCCGCGAACTGCGTGCGCCGAGCGCCGCGACGATCGACCTGACCGGTGCCGAGTTCGACCTGCTGGCGACCTTCATCGCGCAACCGCAGCGCGTGATCGCGCGCGAGCGGCTGATCGAGCTGTCGCGCACCCGGCTCGGCGACAGTTCCGACCGCAGCATCGACGTGCTGGTCAGCCGGTTGCGGCGCAAGCTGTCGGCCGAGGGGCGCGACGCGCCGATCGTGACGGTGCGCGGCATCGGATACATGCTGCGCGCCGAGGTCACCAGGTCCTGAGCTGGCTCAGGCGACATTCGCTCGGATTGCTCGGGCGGCTGCTGATCATCCTGCTGCTGACCGTGCTGGTCGAGTTCAGCGCGAGCACCTTGCTGTACGAGCGCGCATCGGAATTTTCGGTGCGCGAGGACGAGGCGCGGCGGCTGGCCGAGCATCTCGTCGTGGCGAGCCAGTTGCTCGAGGAGGCGCCGGCGGCAAACCGGCCGGCGATCGCCCGGGCGCTCGACACCGACCGCTATCATGTCGTGTGGAGCGCCGCGGCGCCGGCCCATTCCTCCTTCACACCGCATATGGCGGGGATGCAGCGGCAGATCCTGGCGTGGGAGCCGGCGCTGGCGCGCGCCGATCTCCGCCTGCGGCTGGCGCCGTTGCATGACGGATCGACGGTGGCGGGCGAGTTGCAGCTGATCGACCGGAGCTGGATGAGCTTCGAGATGCGCACCGAATCCGGTGGCTGGGGCCTGGGGTTGGGGCGCGTGCTGCGCGCGCTGGTGCCGGCCTTGCTGTTGCTCGGGTTCAGCGCGTTGCTGATCCGATCGACGCTGCGGCCGCTGCGGACGCTGATCGGCGCGACGCGGCGGGTCGGGGTAGGCGACAACCAGCAGGTGCCCGAGGCGGGGACGGCGGAAATCCGCCAGTTGATCCATGCCTTCAACGACATGCAGGACCGCATCCACGATTTGATCGACAGCCGCACCCAGGCGCTCGCCGCAGTGAGCCATGACCTGCGCACGCCGCTCGCGCGGCTGCAGTTGCGGCTCGATGCGGTGGGCGACGGCGCGCTGCGCGACGAACTCAACGAGGATGTGGCGGAGATGGGCGAGATGATCGCCTCGCTGCTCGCCTTTCTCGCCGGCGACGACGACCCCGAGCCGCCGGCGCTGGCCGATCTCGCGGTGATCGCGGCGACCCTGGTCGACAATGCCGCCGATCGCGGGTTCGACGCCGCCTATGCCGGGCCGGATCATCTCGCCGTGACGATCCGCGCCTCGGCAATGCGGCGGGCGCTGTCCAACCTGATCGAGAATGCGCTGCATTATGGCGGGCAGGTGCGGGTGCGGCTGGCCGGGTCGGCGGCGGAGGGCGTGACGCTGACGGTGGAGGATGACGGGCCGGGGATTCCGGAGGAGCGGATCGCCGATGTGTTGCGGCCGTTCGTGCGGCTGGATGATGCGCGGGCGCGGAATACCAAGGGGCTGGGGCTTGGGTTGGCGATTGTGGCGAAGGTTGTCGAGGGTGAGGGCGGTGTGCTGTCGTTGTCCAATCGGCCAGGTGGTGGGTTGCGCGTCATGATTGAATTACCGGCGGCGCAACAGGCTGATGTCAGCGGACTCCAAACCCATTAAGCGGTCGGGCCGGAAGCGCCCCATTTGCAGCCATCTCGCGGGCAGTTAGAACCCTCGCATGAACCCAAAAACCTATCCGTGGAACGAGGCCGCTACACTCATCTGGCTGTTTCCCGGCGACAACCTCGATGAGGACGATTTCGATTGGGGCTGGATCAGTTCACCGCCAGAGGAAAACCCGCAAAAATGGCCGACTTTCCGGGAGGCGGTCGAGTTTGCATCCACGGCTGATTGTAGCCACGCAAAGGGGGCGTGGATCATGGTCGGCGAAAGCATATTTAACCCCGTGGATGTGTTCTACGCATTCGAGCGGATCAAAACCTGAGCGACCGCGACCCACCCCTTTTCGCCGTTTCCCGCGCCATCGACGAAACGCGGCCCGTCCAAGCGCCGCGATCGTGGACATTCCCTATCGAGCGATCAAGCTTGGTAGACGCCTTTGTTTGCGGCATTGCGGAGGCTGGTTTGCGGACGGCGTTGGCTGGAGGGAGCTATGGCAGACACTTTTCTCCAAGGTACTGTTCACGCAGCAAGTGACGACCTTCAGGCCGCAGTGCAATCGAATCCGGACGTGCTTGCGTTGTGGGAGAAGCTGACGCCGCTCGGCCGCAACGAGTTCATCTGCTGGGTCGACGACGCGAAACAGGCGGCGACGCGTCAACGTCGCATCGAGCGAACCTGCGAGGAACTGCTGGAGGGCAAGAAGCGGCCCTGCTGCTGGGTGGGGTGCATCCACCGCACCGACAAGGCGCCCAGCCGGTGGCAGCAGGCGGTGCTGATCGATGGCAAGGAAAAGAGCGGCTAGGGTTGTCCAGGAGAAATACCTCCCCGGCACGGGGAGGGGGACCGCGCTTGCGCGGTGGAGGGGCTGGTCGGGGGTTCCCAAGCCTCGCGAGATGAACATCGCGATAGCCCGCAAAGGCAAACGCAGGGATTTGGTACGAGGCTTGGTCTCGTTCGACCAGCCCCTCCACCAGCTTCGCTGGTCCCCCTCCCCGTGCCGGGGAGGTATTTAGAGAAAATCCCCAGCAACAAATCCTTACAAACGCGCTGCATCGCAGCAAGATGGGCGGCCTAACTGATCCGATGACGGCGCACCCTCCGGTGCGCACGGCAACGGAGCAAAATCATGAACGAGTTGATCGGCCGGGTATTCGGTTTCGAGAAGACCGTCTTCCCCAACCAGAGCGACCTGTTTTCGCGGCTCGTGCGGCACGGCCAGAGCCCCAAGGCGCTGATGATATCGTGCGCGGATTCGCGCATCGTGCCGGAGCAGATCATGCAGGCGGCGCCGGGCGAGTTGTTCGTGTGTCGCAACGCGGGCAATATCGTCCCGCCTTACTCGCAGGCCAATGGCGGGGTGACCTCGACGGTGGAATATGCCGTGATGGCGCTGGGCGTACGCGACATCATCGTCTGCGGCCATTCCGACTGCGGCGCGATGAAGGCGGTGAGCAAGCCCGAGACGATGGCCGGCATGCCCAATGTCGCGGCGTGGCTGCGCCATGCGACGGCGGCCGAGTGCGTGGTGTCGTCGGGCTATCCCGATCTCGACGCGCATGACCGCGTCCATGCCATCGCGCTGGAGAATATCGTCGCGCAGATCGCGCATCTGCGCACCCATCCGTCGGTCGCGGCGGGAATCGCGCGCGGCGACATCTCGCTGCACGGCTGGTTCGTCGATATCCATGCCGGGCAGGTGCTGGGCCTGGACGGCGAGACCGGGCGGTTCATGCCGCTGCGCGAGCATATGCCGTTGCCGGTGGCCTTGCCCTCGGGGCAGCGTTTCGCGGCCGAGATCGTCTGGCCGGAGGCGGCGGAATGAGCAGCGTTGCGATCAACGACAATGCCCCGGCGCGGGGCGGGCGGGTGCGCGATTTCGCCGCGTCGATCGTGGTGTTTCTTGTCGCCATGCCGCTGTGCATGGGGATCGCTATCGCTTCCGGCCTGCCGCCCGAAAAGGGGCTGGTGACTGGCATCATCGGCGGGTTGGTGGTCGGGTTCTTCGCGGGATCGCCGTTGCAGGTCAGCGGGCCGGCGGCGGGCCTTGCGGTGATCGTGTTCGAGCTGGTGCGAGACCATGGCATCAGCGTGCTCGGGCCGATTCTCGTGCTGGCCGGCATACTGCAATTCGCCGCCGGGGCGTTGAAGCTGGGCGGCTGGTTCCGCGCCATCTCGCCCGCCGTGGTGCACGGCATGCTCGCCGGGATCGGCGCGTTGATCGTGATCGGGCAGTTCCACACCCTGTTTGATGCCAAGCCGCTGGCCAATGGCCTGGAGAATCTCGCCGCGATGCCGGGGCGGATCATGGGCCTGTCGCCGATGAACCTCGCCTCGACCGAGATCGCCTTGCTGATCGGCGTGCTGACCATCGCGCTGATGGTCGGCTGGGAACGCTATCGGCCGGTGGCGCTCAAGCTGGTGCCGGGCGCGCTGATCGGCGTGGTCGGCGGGACCCTGGTCGCCTGGTTGCTGGGGCTGAACGTGGTGCGGGTCGATGTGCCGGAGTCGATCGTCGCGGCGATCGACGCGCCGGGCGCGGGGTTCCTCGCGCCGCTGGCCAGCCCGACTTTGTTGCTGAGCGCGGTCGCGATCGCCTTCATCGCCAGCGCCGAGACATTGCTGTCGGCGGCGGCGGTCGACCGCATGCATGACGGGCCACGCACCGATTACGACAAGGAGTTGCGTGCGCAGGGCATCGGCAATCTGCTGTGCGGCGCGGCGGGTGCCCTGCCGATGACCGGCGTGATCGTGCGCAGCTCGGCCAATGTGCAGGCCGGGGCGACGACACGGTTGTCGACCATCCTGCACGGCGCGTGGATCCTGGGGTTCGTCGCGCTGCTGCCGTGGTTGCTGCGCGAAATCCCGATGGCGGCGCTGGGCGGCGTGCTGGTCGTCACCGGCGCGCGGCTGGTCAGCCTGAAGCATGTCCGGCATCTGTTCGACCATTATGGTCTGTTGCCGGCCGCGGTATGGGCGGTGACCTTCGTGCTGGTGATCTCGACCGACCTGCTGACCGGCGTGCTGGTCGGGCTGGCAATGTCGCTGCTCGAGCTGGTGCCGCATGTCCGCCGGCTGAAGCTGACCGTCGATACGGTCGAGAAGGATGGGCGCACCCATGTCAGGCTCGACGGGGCGGCGACGTTCCTCGGGCTGCCCAGGCTCAACCGGGTGCTGGACGCGTTGCCCGATGGGCGGGCGATGACGCTGGAGCTCGCCCGGGTGCCGGCGATCGACCACAGCGTGGCGGAGACGCTGCGACAATGGGTGCAGCGCCAGCGGCAGCGCGGCGGGAGTGTCGAGCTCATCGGCAGCAGCCGGCAGTTGCGGCAGTTGGCGGTGTGATTCTTACTTCTTAGCCCCTCCCCGTGCCGGGGATCGTTGCGTAATTTGGTTTTAGGCCGGTTGGGGAGC
>JAZJXZ010000060.1:33126-74924 GCA_040390605.1 Pseudomonadota bacterium | reverse complement strand
GACCTTCACGCCGACCTTCAGCGTATCGCCGGGGCGGAATTCCGGAATCTTCTTGGTTTCGTTGAACTTGGCGATCTGCTCGGCTTCGAGCGTCTGAAGCAGGTTCATTCTTCGTCCTCTGACGTTTTACGCCGCGCGCCAGAGGGCGACCCGACCCGAGCGCCAACATGACGCTCCCAAAGGTCCGGCCGCCTTAGCCGTGTGTCGGTCTCGGCCATCGACTTTCGCCAGGCCGCGATCCTCGCATGATCCCCCGATCGCAGCACTTCGGGGATCGTGCGCCCTTCCCACTCAGGTGGTCGGGTATAATGCGGATATTCGAGAAGGCCGCTTTCGAAGCTTTCCTCGTCCCCGCTGGAAGGGGCGCCCATTACGCCGGGAAGCAGCCGAATGCAAGCGTCGAGCAACACCAGCGCGCCCATCTCGCCGCCCGACAGGATATAGTCACCGATCGACACCTCCTCGACGGCGCGTGCGGCGAAGATGCGCTCGTCGAAACCCTCGAACCGGCCACACAGGATGATCGCGCCGGGGCCGGCGGCGAGCTCACGGACGCGCGCCTGAGTGAGCGGTGCGCCGCGCGGTGTCATGGCGAGGATCGGTCGGTCGTCGGCCACGCTGTCGATGGCAGCGGCGAGCACATCGACGCGGAGCACCATCCCCGCTCCACCGCCCGCCGGCGTGTCGTCCACCGTGCGATGCTTGTCTGCGGCGAAGTCGCGGATGTTGACCGCGTCGAGCGACCACTTCCCATCACCGAGCGCCCTGCCCGCCAACGACGTGCCGAGCGGGCCCGGGAACATGTCCGGATAGAGAGACAGGATTGTGGTAGCGAAGGTCACCGCGTCCAGTTCTCGACCCTGAGATTGGGTATATCTGCAAAGTCTTCGACGTTGTCGGTGACGATCGTCAGCCCTTCCGATAGCGCGTGCGCTGCGATGAGCCGATCGTAACTGGCGCGACGGAACGGCAAGGTCGCATAGGCGCGAGCTGCCTTATGGTCGAACGGCAACACTTCCGCTTCTTCGACAAAAGCCTGCAGCTTATCGAAAGCCGGCGCCTTGCCGCGAACGGAGCCGTAAGCGACTTCCGCATAGGCAACCGATGACGTCACGATGTCGCCCTCTTCGCAGGCGGCGAGACGGGCGCGCAAGGGACCACCGACACCGAGCACGGCGCGGATGATCATGTTGCTGTCGAAGAGATATTTCACGCGTCGTCGTCATCGGGGAAGGCAAGCAAGTCACGTGGCGCGAACAATCGATCCTCGCGCTTGATCAACTCGAGGCCCTCCGCCGAACCCCAGACCTTATCGACGGCAAACTTGCGCTTCGGCCGGACTGCCGGCTCGAAAGCGAACTTTCCGCCCTCTTCCCGCACGATCATTTCGGCGCCATCTTTCAAACCAAGCGCCTTGGGCAAGCGAAGCGCCAGTGAGTTGCCCGACTTGAAGACCTTGGCGCGGTACTCCTCACCCATCGCATCGCTCCCTGTATATACAAGTGTATATACTAAACGACGAACGCGGCGTCAACGACAAGCCGCTCGGCATTCCATTCCGGCACCGCGTCGGCGTTCATCGGAATCATGAAACGCTTGCCGTCGTGGCGCTCGATTTCGAGCACGTCGCCGGCGCCGTAATTGTCGATCGCGACGACGCGGCCGAGATCCTCGCCCGCGGTCGATACCGCGGCAAGGCCGAGCAGGTCGGCATGGTAATATTCGCCCTCTTCCAGCGGCGGCAGGTCCGCGCGGGGGACGGTGATCTGGGTGCCGCGCATCGCCTCGGCGGCGTTTCGGTCGGCGATTTCGGCGAAGCGGGCGATCTCGCCATTGCTGCCGTGGCGCAGCGACTTGAGCGTCAGCGCGCCGTCGTTGAAGCGTTTGTAAGCCTTGAGATCATCGGCGAAGACCTTGAGGCGGACCTCGCCGGCCACGCCATGCGCGCCGATGATGGCGGCGACGACGATCGGTTTATCGTCTCCCCTGCCACTTGCGGGAGGGGTCGGGGGAGGGCTTGTTCCAACCATATCGTTTGGGCAGCGCCCTCCCCTAGCCCCTCCCGCGAGCGGGAGGGGGACCTAACGTTCAGCCTTCGGCCGGTGCCTGAGCGCTCTGGCCTTCGGCGGCCTTGGCGTCGTCGCCGGCGTCGCTGTCCGGGGTCGACTCATTGGCTTCCGGGGCAGCTTCGGCCGGTGCGGCTTCGGCCTCGACGGGCGGGGTCTCTTCCGAGACGGCCTCGGCCACGGCTTCGGCTTCCGGGGTCGGCGCTTCGGTCGCGGCTTCGACTTCGGCGGCGATCACGGCTTCGGCTTCCTCGTTCGAGTCCGCGGCGGGCGCTTCCTCGGCGACGGGAGCGGCTTCCTCGACAACCGGCGCTTCCTCAACGACGGGCTCAGGTGCCGGTGCGGCTGCTGCCTCGGCGGCGGCTTCCTCGGCGGCCTTCAGCTTGTCGGCGCGTTCTTCGGCACGCTCGACGGCCTTCTCGCCGGGCTTGCCCTTGTTCGGGTTGTTGCGCGCGGGGCGCTCACGAACACCCATGACGTCGAGGAACCGCGCGACGCGGTCGGTCGGCTGGGCGCCGACGCTCAGCCAATGCTTGGCGCGATCGCCGTCGAGAACGACGCGCTTCTCGTCGTCCTTGGCGAGCAGCGGGTTGTAGGTGCCGAGTTTCTCGATGAAGCGACCGTCACGCGGGGACCGCGCATCGGCGACGACGATGCGGTAATAAGGCCGCTTCTTGGAGCCGCCGCGCGTCAGGCGAATGGAAAGTGCCATGGTATTCTTCCTTCTTTCTAAGCTGGTTATTTCTTCTTGTTGATGAAATTCTGAAAGCCGGGCGGCAGGTTAGGCATGCCCGGGCCGGTCATGCCGGGCAGGTTGCCGGTCATCTTGCCCATCGCCTCACCCAGGTCAGGGCCGCCAATGGCGTTGCCGAGGCCGCCCATGCCACCCATGCCGCCGCCCTTGCCGAGCATCGCCATCATGCCCTTGATGCCGCCCATCTTCTTGATACGCTTCATCGCCGAGGACATTTCGAGGTGCATCTTCATCAGCTTGTTGACGTCCTGCACGGTGGTGCCGGAGCCCTTGGCGATGCGGATCTTGCGCTTGGCGCTGAGGATTTCCGGCTTGGCGCGCTCCTTGGGCGTCATCGAACCGATCATCGCGTCCATGCGCAGCAGGATCTTCTCGTCGACCGCGCCGGAGGCCATGGCCTGCTGCGCCTTCTTCATGCCCGGGATCATGCCGGCAAGCGCGCCGAGCCCGCCCATCCGGCGCATCTGCGCCAGTTGCTGGCGCAGGTCGTTCAGGTCGAACTGGCCCTTGGCCAGCTTCGCCGCCATCTTCTCGGCGTCTTCCTGCTGAATCGACTCTGCCGCGCGCTCGACCAGGCCGACCACGTCGCCCATGCCGAGAATGCGGCCGGCGACCCGGCCGGGATGGAACGCCTCGAGCGCGTCGAGCTTCTCGCCCATGCCGGCGAACTTGATCGGCTTGCCCGTGACGGCCCGCATCGAGAGCGCCGCGCCGCCGCGCGCATCGCCGTCCATGCGGGTCAGCACCACACCGGTCAGCGGCACCTGGTCGGAGAAGCTCTTCGCGACGTTGACGGCGTCCTGGCCGGTCAGCGCGTCGACCACGAGCAGGATTTCGGCAGGCTTCGCGACATCGGCGACGGCGCGCATCTCGTCCATCAGCGCCTGGTCGACATGGAGACGACCGGCGGTATCGAGCATCAGGACGTCATAGCCCTGCAGCTTCGCCGCATTGAGCGCGCGGCGCGCGATATCGACCGGCTGCTGGCCGGGGACGATCGGCAGCGTCGCCACCTCGATCTGCGTGCCGAGCGTGGCGAGCTGTTCCTGCGCGTTGGGGCGATTGACGTCGAGCGACGCCATCAACACCTTCTTGCGATCGCGCCCGGTGAGGCGCTTGGCGATCTTGGCCGTCGTGGTGGTCTTGCCCGAGCCCTGCAGGCCGACCATCATGATCACCGCCGGCGGGGTGACATCGAGTTCGAGTTCCGATGCGTCGGCACCGAGCATCTCGACCAGCGCGTCGTTGACGATCTTGACGACCTGCTGGCCCGGCGTGATCGAGCGCAGCACATTCTGGCCGACGGCCAGCTCGGTCGCCTTGTCGACGAACTCGCGGGCGACGGGCAGCGCGACATCGGCTTCGAGCAGCGCGACGCGCACTTCGCGCATCGCCGCGCGGACATCGGCTTCGGTGAGCGCACCACGACCGCGCAGGCGATCGAAGACGCCGCCAAGCCGGTCGCTCAGACTGTCGAACATCAAATCACTCCGTTCCCAATCGCCCGATATGGACAAACGCAAAACACGCCGGCGGACGAAACCTCGTCGGCCGGCGTCGCCCTTGGGCGGCAGTTTCACGCGTCCTGTCGGATACGATCGCCGTCGCCCTTAGTCCAACAGGGCCGATATGGCAACCCGGACGGGCCCTTCTTGGCGTTAACCTCGTTTCGAGACAGGCGTTTCGCCCCGCCGCGCCGGTTTAACATCTTCTACACCCCGCCTGTGGCAAAAACCGCGCTTCGAACCGGGGTGATGGGGCAAAGCCAGAATGGCACTAGACAGCAGCGACGAGACGATCCGAGCAACGCCGCAGGCCCGGCGCGACCTGCTGAGCGGCGCGATTACCGTCTCGGCGATCCTGCTGTTCGTCGGTACCGGGAGCTCGGTTCTCTCGACCACGATCCAGCATTATTTCGCCGGCGGCCAGGCCGCGGACCAGACCCTGGTCATTGCGCTGCTGCTCAACGTCGCATTGATTCTGTTCGGCTGGCGCCGCCACCGCGAGCTCGCCCATGAGGTGACGATCCGCACCGCCGCCGAGGAACGCGCGCAGCAGCTCGCCTCCAAGGACCCGCTGACCGGCTTCCTCAATCGTCGCAGCCTGGCCGAGGAAGGCGCCGCCATGTTCGTCCGCGCCGAGCGTCGCGGCAAGGCGATGGCGTTGCTGATGCTCGACCTCGACCATTTCAAGACGGTCAACGACATGCACGGCCACGCCACCGGCGACGCGCTGCTGCGCGAAGTGTCGAAAAAGATCGCCGAGGCGATGCCTTCGGTGGCACTGACCGCGCGCTTCGGCGGCGATGAATTCGCCTGCGCCTTCCTGTTCGACGCCGAGCATCCCGACACGGTCGAACGCATCGCCGAGAAGCTGATCAGCCGCATGGCCCAGCCGCTGGAATGCGAGGGGCTGCATCTGCATGTCAGCGCGTCGATCGGCATTGCCCGATCGGATATGGAATGCCCGAGCATCGACGCGCTGATGCGCGCCGCCGACATCGCCATGTATGCCGCCAAGAATGCCGGCCGCAATCGCTATGCCTGGTTCGATCTGTCGATGGAGCGCGAACTGCAGGCACGCAACGAGCTCGAGGTCGGGCTGCGCGGCGCCATTCCGCGCGCAGAGATCGTACCCTATTTCGAGCAGCAGATAGACCTGACGACCGGCCGACTGAACGGGTTCGAGATGCTGGCGCGCTGGGAGCATCCGCAACGCGGGCTGATCGCGCCGGCGCAGTTCATCCCGATCGCCGAGGAAACCGGTCTGATCTCGGACCTGTCGCTGTCGATCATGCGCCAGGCATTCCTCGCTGCGCGCGACTGGGACCCGGCGCTGACGATTTCGGTCAACATCTCGCCCTGGCAGCTCAAGGATGCCTGGCTAGCGCAGAAGATCATCAAGGTGCTGACCGAAACCGGCTTCGCAGCGACGCGGCTGGAGATCGAAGTCACCGAGATCGCGTTGCTCGACAATCTCGCACTGGTGCAGTCGATCGTCGGCAGCCTGAAGAATCAGGGCATTCGCCTCGCGCTCGACGATTTCGGCACCGGCTATTCGAGCCTCGCGCATCTCCGCGCCTTGCCCTTCGACCGAATCAAGATCGACAAGAGCTTCGTCATGTCGATCAATGAGAACAGCGAGAGCGCCGCGATCGTCACCGCCATCACCCGGCTGGGCGAGAGCCTCAACCTCCCGATCACCGCCGAGGGAATCGAGGACCAGGCGATCGAAGAGCGCTTGCGTGCCCTCGGTTGCTCGAAGGGCCAGGGCTATCTCTATGGCCGCCCGACCAGCATCGCGGCGACGCGGCGCCTGCTCGCGGAGCGGCGGCTGCTGCGCCAGCCCGCAGCGCCGGCCGCCGCGGCGGATGAGGCAGCTACCAGCCGGCGCCTGGCTGGCTGAGCCAGACCTTTTCCTCTGGCGTCGATGCGCGACCTAGTGCGGCATTGCGTGACGGGAAGCGCCCGAAGCGCTCGATCACCGCGGCGTGTCCACGCGCGTAATCGAGGTTTTCCACGTTTCCGAGGCGTGTGAAGCACGCGACGCTCTCCCGCTGCACCGCAGAATCCTCGGCATGCATCAGCGGCATGTAGAGAAAAGCGCGGCGCTCGGCATCGATTGCCTCGTCCCACTCGCGCGCGATCGCTTCGCGCGTCAATCTCAGCGCCAGCGGGTCGGCGGCAAAGGCCTGCGGTGTGCCGCGGTGGATGTTGCGCGAAAACTGGTCGAGCAGGATGATTGCCGCGAGCATCGTGTCGGGATTCTCGCACCATCCCGCGCCGTCGCTTGCCAGCACCCAGTCGCGCATGGCGCCGAAGCGACGCGCGATTTCCGCATCGAGCGCCGGGTCGCAGGCGAAGTGCTTGTCCGGTGGCACTTGATCGAACCAGAAGTCGAGGACCGCACAGGCGTGGACTTCGATACGCCCCGCCCCTAGATCACCGCCCATGTCTTCCCTCTCCGGTCGCCGTCATGGCTGACCCCGACATCATCAGCCTGGGCTGCCGCCTTAATATCGCGGAAAGCGAAACGATCCGCGTGCTCGTTTCGGGTCGCGATGCCGTGATCGTCAACAGCTGCGCGGTCACGAACGAGGCGGTGCGCGAGACACGCCGCGCCATCCGCCGCGCACGGCGCGACCGGCCAGACGCCGAAATCGTCGTCACCGGCTGCGCCGCGCAGATCGACCCGGCCGGCTTCGCCGCCATGCCCGAGGTCGACCGGGTGATCGGCAATGCCGAGAAGGTGACAGCGGCCGCCTGGGCATCGACCGAGCCGGTGCTGGTCGGCGATATCATGACGGTGCGCCAGACCGCGCCGCATCTCGCCCATGCCTTTGCCGCGCATGCCCGCGCCTTTGTCGAGGTGCAGAATGGCTGCGACCATCGCTGCACCTTCTGCGCGATCCCGTTCGGACGCGGCAACAGCCGCTCGGTGCCGGCGGGCGGCGTGATCGAGCGCATCGCCGCCCTGGTCGAGGCGGGTCGCCGCGAGATCGTGCTGACCGGCGTGGATCTGACCAGTTACGGTCCCGATCTACCGGGCGCGCCGAGCCTCGGCCTGCTGATCGAACGCATCCTTGCCCGCGTCCCGGCGTTGGAGCGTCTGCGCCTGTCGTCGCTCGATTCGATCGAGATCGACGACCGGCTGTTTGAGCTGATCACCGGAGAGCCGCGTCTGATGCCGCATGTCCATCTCTCGCTCCAGGCCGGCGACGACATGATCCTGAAGCGCATGAAACGACGGCACTCGCGACGCGAGAGCGTGGACGTCGTCGCCCGGCTCAAGGCGGCGCGGCCCGATATCGCGATCGGTGCCGATCTGATCGCCGGTTTCCCGACCGAGAGCGAGGCGATGTTCGCCAACACCCGCGCGCTGATCGACGATTGCGATATCGTCCACGCCCATATCTTTCCCTATTCGCCCCGCGCCGGCACGCCCGCCGCGCGCATGCCGCAGATCGAACCCGAAGTACGCAAGGCGCGCGCCGCGATATTGCGCCAGGCTGCGGCGGCGCGGCGGACCACCTGGCTGCGCGGGCTCGTCGGCAGCGAGCAGGCGGTGCTGGTGGAGCGTTCAGGCACGCGCGGCCATGCCGGCAATTTCGCCGCGATCTCCTTCCCCGAAGCTCCCGTCGGTTCAATCGCGCGCGTCGCGATCACCGGCACCCAAAGCGACCATCTGATCGGCGACTTGTTGTAATGGCATCCTGGCACGAAAAACTTCTCGGCGGCTTCAAGCGCACGTCGGACAAGCTGGTCGGCAATCTCGCCGGCCTCGGCACCGCGCGGCTCGACGAGGCGACGCTCGACGATATCGAGGAAGCGCTGATCGCCTCCGATCTGGGCCCTCAGACGGCGGCGCGTATCCGTGCGCGGCTGGCCGAGGGCAGCTTCGAGCGCGACATGGAAGAACTCGGCATCCGCCTGATCGTCGCCGAGGAGATCGAAAAGGTACTGGCGACCGTCGCCACGCCGCTCGAAATCTCCGCCTTTCCCCGTCCGCAGGTCATCCTCGTGATTGGCGTCAACGGGTCGGGCAAGACGACGACCATCGCCAAGCTGGCGCATTGGCTGAAGGAGCAGGATTACGGCGTGATGCTCGCCGCCGGCGATACCTTCCGCGCCGCGGCGATCGGCCAGCTGGCCACCTGGGCGGAGCGCGCCGGCGTGCCGCTGGTCAAGGGCAATGAGGGCGGCGACGCTGCCGGCATCGTCTATGAGGCGGTCAAGCAGGCCACCGCGCAGGGCATCGACGTGCTGATCGTCGATACCGCGGGCCGCCTGCAGAACAAGCGCGAACTGATGGACGAACTGGCCAAGATCCGCCGCGTGCTCGGCCGGATCAACCCGGAGTCGCCGCATGACGTGGTGCTCGTGCTCGACGCGACGACGGGGCAGAATGCGCTCAGCCAGATCGAGGTATTCCGGGACATGGCGGGCGTGACCGGGCTGGTGATGACCAAGCTCGACGGCACCGCCCGCGGCGGCGTGCTCGTCGCGGCGGCGGAGAAGTTCGGCCTGCCGATCCACGCCATCGGCATCGGCGAAGGGATCGGCGATCTGCGGCCGTTCGATGCCAATGAGGTTGCGCGCATCATCGCCGGTGTGGAAAGGCCGCGCTGATGGCAAGCGACCCCGATTTCAACCGACCCCCACCCTTCAATCGTCCGAAGGTCAGCCCCGGTCTGCGCATGGCGATCGACTATGCGCCGCTGCTGATCTTCTTCGCGGTCAATTTCCTCGCACCCGGCCCGCAGATCGAGCGCGTGCTCGCGGCGACGGCCTCTTTCATGGTGGCAAGTGCGATCGCCATGATCGTGTCGCGCTGGAAGACCGGCCACATCTCGCCGATGTTGTGGCTGTCGGGCACGCTGGTGTTGATCTTCGGCGGGCTCACCCTGTGGTTCCACAACCCCAATTTCATCAAGATGAAGCCGACCTTCGTCTATACGATCTTCGCGATCGTGCTGGGCTTCGGCCTCGTCACGCGGCGTCCGCTGCTCAAGCTGCTGCTCGAAACGTCCTATCCAGGCCTGGATGAAAGGGGCTGGCACAAACTGACGATCAACTGGATGATCTTCTTCGTGCTGATGGCGGTCGCCAACGAAGCCGTGTGGCGGATTACCGCACCCGAAATGAACAGCGATCTCAGGATCTGGACGCTCTACAAATTCCCCGGCTGCGTGATCATCACCTTCGTCTTCGCGCTGGCCAATATTCCGATGCTGATGAAGCATGGGCTGACCGTGGACGCCCCGGTCGAGGTGCCGCCCGAGGGGTAAGTGCCTAGCTCCTCCCCGGCACGGGGAAGGGGACCACGAAGTGGTGGAGGGGCGTGCCACAGGCGATGCGCTCGCGGTGAGCCCCCTCCACCACGCGCCGAAGAAGCGCGCGGTCCCCCTCCCCGTGCCGGGGAGGAATTATTTACGCCGCTTCCGTTTCCCGTGTCTTGGCCACAGCCGCGTCATACAGCCGACCGGCTTCCTCCCAGTTCACCACATCCCACCACGCCTTGAGATAGGCCGCGCGATCGTTGCGGTAGGTCAGGTAATAAGCGTGCTCCCACACGTCGTTGGCGAGGATCGGGGCGCCCTTGTCTCTGGCGTCGTCCATCAGCGGATTGTCCTGGTTGGGCGTGCTGATCACCTTGAGAGCGCCACTGTCATCGGCGATCACCCAGGCCCAGCCCGAGCCGAACTGACCGGCGCCCTTGCCGTTGAAATCCGCCTTGAGCTTGTCGAGCCCGCCATAGGTCTCGATCGCCTCAGCCAGCGCGCCCGATGGTGCGCCACCGCCCGCCTTCATGATCTTCCAGAAGAAATCATGGTTCCAGAAACCGCCGCCATTGTTGCGCACCAGCGGCGGCTGCGACGAGATGACGGCGAAGATTTCCTCGATCGTCTTGCCGGCCAGCGCCGGATCGGCCGCCACGCCTTCGTTGAGCTTGTCGGTATAGGCCTTGTGATGCTTGTCGTGATGGAGCTTCATCGTCTCTTCGTTGATGGTCGGCTCGAGCGCGTCATAGGCATAGGGTAAAGGGGGGAGTTCGAACGCCATTACAGGTCTCCACTAGAGGGTCGGCACGACAACGAACGGCGAGGCCGCAGGTTCACCGCGCCCGTAACGATTCACCGCATCGCGGTCGTTTCGTGTGACAAACGATTTTTGGCGGATTAGACAACGCAGCTAGTCTTTCAGGCACACAAGGGGAGCAAGCCAATGGACAAGTTTTTCGGCAATCTGAATGCGGTATTGGGCGTGGGCTTCCTGCTCGCGGTCGGCCTGATGTTCGCACCCTATTTCGCGCCGGCGACGGTCTGGCTGGGCGTGTTCCAGTGGTTGCACGTGTTCTTCGGCATCACGTGGATCGGCCTGCTCTATTATTTCAACTTCGTGCAGATCCCGACCATGCCCAGCGTTCCCGCCGAGCTGAAGCCGGGCGTGTCCAAATACATCGCCCCGAAGGCGCTTTTCTATTTCCGTTGGGGCGCGGCTTTCACCGTGCTGACCGGCCTGATCCTCGCTCAGCTCTATGGCGAGTTGCACAGCGCCCTGCTGCTGAAGCCCGAGGCACGGCTGATCGGTATCGGCATGTGGCTGGCGCTGATCATGGCGTTCAACGTGTGGTTCGTGATCTGGCCGAACCAGAAAAAGGCGCTCGGCCTGGTCGAGGCAGACGCCGATACCAAGGCCAAGGCGGCGAAGACCGCGATGATCTTCTCACGCATCAACACCTTGCTGTCGATCCCGATGCTGCTCTGCATGACGGCATATCGGTGACGTGATGCCCCTCCCCGACGGAGCCCGTCGGGGAGGAGCTAGTTCGGCATCAAGCCATGCTTGCGCAGGCTGTGGCGCAGCTGGTCGTAGCTCAGGCCCAGCGCCTTGGCCGCTGCGCGCTGGTTGAAGCGCGCATCGGCCAGCGCCTTTTCGAGCAACTCGCATTCGAACCGCGCAATGGCGGTCTTGAAGTCGCTCGGCCCCTCCGGCTCGGGCGGCTCGACCGCCCCTGCATCTTCGGCGACGTCGACCGGCGCGGCCGGTAGCAGTGCCGGCGCGGTGGCGCTGGCCGGGCGGTGCGGCGACTGGAACGGATCGAACTCGATCGCGTCGATCGCTCCGCCCGTCTCCCAGCGATAGACCGCGCGCTCGACGACGTTGCGCAATTCGCGGACATTGCCGGGCCAGTCATAGGCGACCAGCGCCTCGGAGGAGGCGCGGCTGAAACCTTCCCAGTCGTCGCGGCCCATTTCGGCGGCCATGCGCCGGCCGAAATGATCGGCCAGCACCAGCACGTCACCGGGGCGGGCGCGTAGCGGCGGCAGCGTCACCACCTCGAAGCTCAGCCGATCGAGCAGATCGGCACGGAACTGGTGGCGCGCGACCTTGTCGGGAAGATGCTCATTGGTCGCGGCGACGATGCGTACATCCACCCGGATCGGGCGCGACGAGCCGATACGCGTGATCTCGCCATATTCGACCGCCCGCAGCAGCCGGTCCTGTGCCGCCATCGACAGCGTGCCGAGCTCGTCGAGGAACAAGGTCCCGCCATGCGCTTCCTCGAACCGCCCGGTGCGCGCCTTGGTCGCGCCGGTGAAAGCGCCAGCCTCATGGCCGAACAGTTCGGCCTCGATCAGCGTCTCCGGGAGCGCCGCGCAATTCATGATCACGAGCGGCTGATCCCAACGCGGCGACAGACGGTGCAGGCGCTCGGCAACGAGTTCCTTGCCGGTGCCGCGCTCGCCGATCACCAGCACCGGACGATCGAGCGCGGCGGCGCGGCTGGCGCGCTCGAGCGCGTCGAGAAACGGCCCTGATTCGCCAATGACCTGGGTCGCCCTGTCCATACCCAATCATTGGCGTAAATTGCCAACGCTTGGCAATAGAAATAATGATCAATTTCGTATTATTTTGTTGCAAAACGACGTGATTCCGCCATTTTTCGCATTTGGCACGGTCTGTGCTGAACACCAGGCAACACCGACACGGTGCGACACAGACTTTAGACCAACGGAGCCTTCCAATGACCTCGACCGCCAATATCTTCACCCGGACCTTCGCCGCCGCTGCCGCGATGGCACTCAGCGCCGCGCTCGTCGTGGTGGCGGTCGGTCCGATCGCTCCGGCTTACCAGGCCCCCCTCACGCAGGTTGCGTGAGGCCAACGCCGGGGCGGGACCCCCTTGCCCCGCCCCGGCACCCCTCTTCTCTCACCCTTCACCTTCTCAGTAGTTTTCAGGAGTATCGACATGGGCATCTTTTCCCGAACCCGCGACATCATCGCCGCCAACTTCACCGACCTGCTCGACAAGGCGGAAGACCCCGCCAAGATGATCCGCATGATCATCCTCGAGATGGAGGAAACCCTGGTCGAGGTCCGCGCGTCCGCCGCGCGCACCATCGCCGACCAGAAGGAGATGCGCCGCCACATCGCGAAGCTCGAAACGCTCCAGGAAAGCTGGACCGAGAAGGCCGAGCTGGCGCTGTCCAAGGGTCGCGAGGACCTCGCCAAGGCCGCACTGGTCGAAAAGCAGAAGGCTGCCGACATGGCGAGCCAACTGGGCGGTGAGATCACTGTCCTCGACGACGCGCTGAAGGCCTCGGAAGAGGATATCAACAAGCTGCAGACGAAGCTGCGCGAGGCGCGCACCCGCCAGAACTCAATCGTCACCCGGCTCGAGACGGCGCAGAATCGCTTCAGGCTGCGCGAGATGTATGCCGGCCCGAAGATCCAGGATGCCTTCTCGCGTTTCGAGATCATGGAACGCCGCGTCGACATGGCCGAGGGCCGCGCCGAGGTGGCCGGGATGGGCGCCCCTGCGAAGAGCCTCGAGGAGGAGATCGCCGAGTTGCGGGCCAGCGAGAAGGTCGAGGCCGAACTGGCCGCGATGAAGGCTCGCGCGGCCGGCACGGCGAAGGACGCTTGAGATGAACGACTTCCTGATACCGGTGTTCGTCTGCGGCATCCTGTTCATCGGCATGCCCTGGGTGATCCTGCACTACGTCACCAAGTGGAAGCAGGCACCGAAGATCACGCAGGAGGACGAGAACCTGCTGGACGAGCTCCACTATCTGGCGCGCCGGCTTGAGGATCGCCTCAACACGGTCGAGCGCATCGTTGCCGCCGACCACCCCGACTGGAAGCCGGGCACGCCGGCCGCCCACCCAACCGATTACGATCTTACGCGGAGGAACTGAAATGTCTGCAAGCCGCACCAAATTCTACCTCGACAAGCAGAACAGCAAATGGCTGGGCGTCTGTTCGGGGATCGCCGACTACACCGGTGTCGATGTCACCTGGGTCCGCGTCGGCGCCGTCCTGCTCACCATCGCTGGTGGCTTTCCCTGGACGCTCATCGCCTATTGGCTGGTCGCCTGGATGGCTACGGCGAAGCCGCTCGGCCTCTACGACACGCCCGAGGACGCGAAATTCTGGCAGGGTGTCCGCTCGAACCCGAAGCGCTCGACCGCTGAGGTCCGCTCCAAGTTCCGCGACATCGACCGCCGGCTCGCCGACATCGAAATGATGTACACCAGCCGCAACAGCCGCCTCGCCGACGAGATCGACAGCCTGCGCTGAGCCGCGGCCGTCAATAAGGGGAAAGCTATTATGTCTAGTCTCGGCATCCTGGTTCCGATCGCCATCTTCACCGTCGGGCCGGCGTCCTATGCCTTCACCACCTGGGTTCGTGCCAAGCACGGCTACCCGCTGACCGATCGCAAGGGCCGCAGCATCGTCACCCGTGACGGCGACCTGACCGTCAACCGCCAGACCGAATTGCTGAAGAGCGAGAATGAGCGCCTCAGCGGCCAGGTTTCGCGGCTGGAGGAACGGATCGCGGTGCTCGAACGGATCGCCACCGACCCCGCCGAGCGGACGTCGCGTGAAATCGAAGCCCTCCGGGCGCAGGATTGATCGCCATGAGTGAACCCAATGGCTTCGCCATCTTCATGATCTCTTTCGTGGTGGTCGGTATCCCCGTCATCTTCGGGGTGGGCAGCGAAATGCTCAAGACCTGGCTCAGGCACAAAGAGAAGATGGCGAACGCACTCAACGCCCAGGCAGCGGAAAAGGCGGCACAATATGCCGCCCATACCGAACGGCTGGAGCAGCGGATGCGGGTGCTGGAGCGCATCGTCACCGACCGCGGCATCGATGTCGCAACCGAAATCGAAAAGCTGCGCGACGAACCGTCGCAGCTCAATTGAAGGACTAGTTGAAATGATCGTCATCTTCGTCGTGCTGGCCGTGATCGCCGGGGTCGGGACCTACCTGACCGAGCGTGTCGACCGCCCGCGCCGCCGCCTGGAGCGGATGTCGCAACAGCCGGCCGAATAAGCCCGCTTTCTCTCGAAACGCTAACGGAGAAGTTCAGATGAACCCGTTCGAAATGGTTGTTGCCATCGTTGTCGTCGTCACCATCGGCGGTGTGCTTCGCGCCCGCTACGGCGTCGGCAAGGACTGGAAGGGCAACGACGTCCGCTTCAACGACGACGCGGCCGGCGCCGCCGAAAATGCCCGGCTGCGCGATGAACTCAAGAGCCTCAAGGAAAGGCTCGCGGTTCTCGAACGCCTCGCCACCGATTCCAACACGAGCAGCGCCAACCTCGATCGCGAGATCGAGAAGCTGCGCGATCGTCACTAAGAGAGGACTGGGATCATGACCGACCCGACCTTTTACGTCACCATGGCGAGCGCAGGGCTCGCCGGCCTCGGAATGCTGGTGTTCGCCGGCCTGACCGGATGGCGCGGCTGGCTCTCGCTCAAGGAGCAGGAACTGCACGTCGCCGGCGACATGCACAACAGCGGCCCGAGCCTGCCCAATGCCAGCGCGCGGATCGAGATCGCCGATCTCAAGGAACGCATCCGTAAGCTGGAAGCGATCGCCGCCGGGGTGGACCTCTAGAACGTCGCGGGCTAGCGGGGCTGGGATGACCAGCCTCGCCGACCTGCAAGAAGAATATGGCTTTCTCGATCCAGACGACCGTTACCGCCTACTGATCGATCTGGGCCGCGAACTCGAGGCAATGCCCGAGCCGCTCAAGACCGACGCCACCCTGGTTCGAGGCTGTTCCGCTTCGGTATGGGTCTATCCCACCGTCCGTGATGACGGCACGTTGCATTTCCTCGCGGACTCCAACGCCGCGATCACCAAGGGGATCATCGCGCTGGTATTGCTGACGGTGCAGGACCAGGCTCCGACGGCGATCCTCGCCAGCGACATCGAAGGCGCGCTGGCGCCGTTCGATCTCAAGAACCAGCTCAGCTCCAACCGTACCCAGGGCATTCCCAACATGATCGCCCTCATCCGGGAGACCGCCGCGCGCTATGCCGGCTGAAGCCGACCCCGCGCTGGTCGAAATCTGGGCCCGCGCCTGGGCGCTGACCCGCGACGTCGCGCCGCCCTGCCCCGTTCCCGGCGGCTGGCACATCGAGGTCGGCCTGCCCGATCAGGCACGGCGTTATGTTTACCCGTCGCCCGGCGCTGTCGTGGCGGAACGCGCGCGGTCGATCGACACGCCGTTCACCTTCCTCAAGGTCGCAACCTCCGCCGACGCCGTGCGGCCGCTATTGCCAGCGGGATGGGAGATTGGCCCGCCGGGCTTCATGATGACCGCGACACCCACCACCTCCCTCCCGTTCGACGAGAGCCGCGGCTATCGCCTGTGGCTCGAACCGATCGCCGAACACGTAACGCTCGCCACGATCACAACGCGGAACGGCGAACTCGCCGCGAGCGGGCGGATCGGTTTGGTCGGCGACGTGGGTAGTTTTGACCGCATCAGGACGCAGGAAGCCCATCAACGGCGCGGTCTTGGCAGCGCGCTGATGGCGGCCTTGGGCAGCGCGGCAAATGCAGCGGGCGCAAAACGCTGGGTTCTGGTGGCGACGCCCCAGGGCCGTGCGCTATATGAAAAGCTCGGCTGGGCGGTACACGTGCCCTACACCACCGCCTTCATTCCAGCGCCATAGTCACGCCGTCGGGCGCCATGCCCGCGCATCTTCCGCCGCCTTCAACACGTCATAGGCCGCCTGGATCGCCTGGAAACGCTTTGCCGCTTCGGCATCGCCGGGCCGCAGGTCGGGGTGATGCTCCTTGGCGAGCCGCCGCCACGCCGCGCGCACCGCCTCGAAATCGGCATCGCTGTCGAGTTCGAGCAATTCGAGCGCCCGCATCTCGTCACGCGAACGCGTGCCGTCGCCCGAGCCGCCCCAGGCATAGTGCTTGGCTTCGGTGTAACCGTTGGCGGTGCGGGTCTCGTCCGCCTCCCGCGCGGCCGCTTCCTCGGCGGTCAGGCCCTCGAAGTAGTTCCAGCCGCGATTATATTCGCCGGCATGCTCCTGACAGAAATACCAGCGGTCGGGGCTGTTGGGCGATTTGGGGGCGGGGCAATTGCCGGGCTGGTCACAGCCATAGCGGTCGCACATGCGCACCTGCGTCGCCTCGCGCGAACTGCCATAGCCACGCCAGCGGGGAAAGCCCCAGTCTGCAGATCGGGTGGAACGCGTCATCGTCGCCCATGTAGTCAGGCGCCGGCGGGATTGCCATCGCGCTTCGCAGGGAAAATACCAGAGGGCCTGTAAGCCGGGTTCTGTATCGCCCTTGCGGGCGATGGCGACCATTCCTCTAGGCCGGCATTTGCATGCCGGCTCAAGCAACCAACCCGGGCGACGAGCTGAAACGAAGCCCATGTGCCGCCCCTATTCGGTCTTGCTCCCGGTGGGGTTTGCCGTGCCGCTTCCGTTGCCGGTCGCGCGGTGCGCTCTTGCCGCACCCTTTCACCCTTGCCGTGCCCGAAGGCGTTGGCGGTCTGCTCTCTGTGGCACTTTCCCTGGGGTCGCCCCCGCCGGGCGTTACCCGGCACCGTCGTTTCGCGGAGCCCGGACTTTCCTCGCGATGCTTGCGCACCCCGCGGCCGCCCGGCCCTCTGGTGAGATGCGCTTACCCGTCCCCCTGGGGTTTTGGCAACAGCAAGGCGAGCAGGATGCAGCGGCACTCGCCATCGATCGTGCCGTCGATCAGCTCGGGGCGGTAGCGCCGCTGGAAGGCAACCACCGCGGCGAGCTTGTCGGAAACATCATAGCCGAAGCGTTCGAGTGCGATAAGGAAGCCGGCGTCGCTCCAGCCGGGATCCATCAGATTCCTCGTCGGGCGCGGCAGCGCGAGCCGCAGCCGGGCAAGCCGGCTCCACGGGAACAGTTCGCCGGGGTCCTGCTTGCGCATCGGCGCGATGTCGGAATGGCCGACGACATTGCCGCGGGTGATGCCGTGGCTCTCCTTGATCCGCGCAACCAGCGGGATCAGCGCGTCGATCTGTTCCTCGCTGAACGGGCGATAGCCAAGTTCATGCCCGGGATTGACGATCTCGATCCCGATACTGGCCGAATTGACATCCTCGATCCCGCGCCAGCGCGCCTTGCCGGCATGCCAGGCGCGCTTGTCCTCGGCGACCAGGCGGTGGACCGTGCCGTCCTCGTCGATCAGATAATGCGCCGAGACTTCGGCAAGAGGATCGCACAGCCGCGCGAGCGCCGCCTTCGCATCGACCATGCCGGTATAGTGCAGCACGATCATCGACACTGGCAGCGTGCGCTCGTTGAAATTCGGCGATGGCGTGTCGATGATCGTCATGGCCTTCCCTGTCGCGTCGGCGCGACCATGGGCGGCGGTGGAGCGAAAGACAACGCCCGCATGCCCGGTCAGGCCGCGGCGGCGCCTTTCTGGGATATGCCCGTGGGCTCATAAAGCCCGCGATAGGTCGGGCTGGGGCGGAACGCGTCGGTCTGGCCGATCACCGTTTCCCCCGCGCCGAGCACCAGCAGTCCGCCGGGCCGCATCACCTCGGCCAGTCGCGCGAACACATGGCGACGCATCGCCGGCGCGAAATAGAGCAGCACGTTGCGGCACAGGATCACGTCGAACCGACCGATCGGCAGCGGATCGCTGACCAGGTTGAGCTGACGGAACTGCACCCGGCGCACCAGCTCGGAACTCGCGACCCAGTCATCGCCGACCGTCTCGAACCAGCGCATCATCCGCCGCACCGACAGCCCGCGCTGGATTTCGAATTGCGAGAAGCGCCCTGCCCGGCCGCGCGCGATCGAGGCGTCGGAAATGTCGGTCGCGACGATCTCGGGCATCTTGTCTTCGCCGCCCGGCTGCTCGGCGAACAGCATGGCGAGCGAGAGCGGCTCCTGCCCCGACGAGCAGCCCGCCGACCAGATCCGCACCCGGCGATTGAGATCCGGCGTCTGTATCTTGGCCACAGCCTCGGCGACCATGTCGAGCACTGCCGCATCCCGGAAGAACGAGGTTTCCTGGTTGAGCAACGCGTCGATGATCTGGTTCCCCACCATCTTGTCCCGCGCGGCGAGCAATTCGGCGGCCAGCTGGTCGAGCGTCTCCAGCCCGCGCTCGCGCAGCACCGGCTTCAGCGCGGTCTCGATGCGCCATTCGCGATTGGCATCGAGTTGCTGCCCGGTGCGCGATTCGAGCAACGAGGCGAACACCCCCGTCACGGCCGGCGCGCGGGGTCGCGGAGCGGGACTCAGCATCCCGGCCGCCTGCGTGCGGCGATCAGCTTGCCGATCTCGACCGGCGTCAGGATCGCGCTGGCGCTGCCATTGGCGGCGACCGCGCCGGGCATGCCCCACACGACCGAACTCGCCTGGTCCTGCACCACCACACTCGCACCGCGCCCGACCATGCGCTGCGCGCCGTCCGCGCCGTCCCGGCCCATGCCGCTGAGCACGATGCCCAGCGCGCGCGGACCGTAAAGCTCGGCCAGGCTGTCGAACATCGGATCGACCGAAGGCATGCAACCACTGCGCGCGGCTTCGGTGGTAAGGCGGATCGCCGCCCCGTCGCCGCTGGCCACGACCCGCATATGCGCGTCTCCGGGGGCGATGATGACACGGCCGGGGCGGATTCGCATATGGTCGGTGGCCACGTCGCATGGCCGTGCTGCGAGCACCGATATCTGCGCCGCGAAATAGGGCATGAACGATGTCGGCAAATGCTGGGTGACAAGGATCGGCAGCGGAAAGCCTGCCGGAATCTCGCGCAGCAACAGGCTCAGCGCGTGGATGCCGCCGGTCGAGGCACCGATTGCCACGATATCGAAGCTCGTCGCGGCCTGGCTGGCATTGCTCGACATCACCGCGACGCCGGTCGGGGCGATCTCGAACAGGCGCAGCAGCTTCTCGCTGATCGCCTGGGAGAATCCGCCGGTGAAACCGCCCGCTTCGGGCTTGACCAGGGTATCCGCCGCGCCCAGCGCGAGCGCCTCGATCGTCGCCGTCGCGCCCTCGCCGCAGGAGGAGGAGACGATCAGCACCTTGGCGCCGAGACCTGCCGTGATGAGGTCGGGCAAGGCGGCGAGCCCGCTGACGCCCGGCATTTCGATATCGAGGATGATCGCATCGACGCGGTTCTGGCGCAGGAAACCCAGCGCGGCGTCGGCATTGGCCACGTTGCCGGCGACGATGAAACGCCCGCTGGCCTCGATCGCGCGCGCGATCACCGCGCGCGCGACGACCGAGTCGTCGACGATCAGGATGCGCGGGAAATCCGGCCGACTGAGCGCCGCCGCATCGACCCGAAGGGGAATTGAAGACATGACGGCCGGCCGATCAGGCCATGCCGACGATCTGAAGCTTGCTTTCCAGCGTCTCGCGATCGAACGGCTTCATGACATATTCGTCGGCGCCGGCCTCGATCGCGGCGCGGATATGCGCCATGCCGTTTTCAGTCGTGCAGAACACCACTTTCGGGCGCGTCGCGAGTGAGCTGTCGCGCAGCGCGCGGAGGAAATCCATCCCGCTCATCACCGGCATGTTCCAGTCGAGCAGCACTACATCGGGTGCCGAGGCCAGGCAGCTGTCGAGCGCCTCGCGGCCGTCGCCCGCCTCGCTGACCTCGAAATTCAACGTCTCGAGGATGTGACGCGCCACCTTGCGGATCACTTTGGAGTCGTCGACCACAAGGCACGTCTTCATCGGTTGTTGTCCTGTCACAGGGATTATCGAGCGGTCTGCCTGAAATGCGTAATGTTCTCGTTAATGGCCGTTTTGGGGAAATTACGCAGCGAGCGCCGCACTGCCCGGGATCAGCGCGCGCAGGTCGATGACCAGCACCGGCTCGCCATCGCGCTCGATGATCCCGCAGCCCGCCGCGCGCCAGCCCAGGTCGAGCACGATGCCCGACGACAGCGGCACCTGGTCGAACGGTGCGACGTCTTCCAGCGCGTCGACCAGCACCGCGTAGTGATGTCCCTCATGCTGCGTGATCACGGCGCGCGCCGCCGGCGTCCGCGCATGGTCGAGGCCCAGTGCGACGCGCGTATCGATCACCGTCACGACGCGGCTGCGCAACGCGGCAAGGCCATGGATCTGGCGGTCGGCGCCGGGCACCGGCACGATCGTGCCGATATCGACGACCGATTCGACCTGGCCTGATTCGATCGCCACGGCACGGCCGGCAATCTGGGCGATAAGGAAAAGCTGCGGCATCAACGGCCTCCTGCCGATTGGGCCAGCGCGGCCAGCAGACCCGGCCGATCGTAACGGTAGATGCTGAGGTCGTTGGCCGCGGCATTGGCCTCGCGACGCAGGCGGATGACCGGCGCTTCCGCCGCGATCGGCGATCGGTCCGCGTCCATCGTCAGGACGACCGCCGCGCTTTCATTCTTCTTCAGCTTCGCCGCGACGCGGTAGCCCGCACCCTCCAGCACCGGCTTGAGGAACGTCATCATCCATGCCTGGTCGGCGCCATCGATCAGGCAGACCGGCGGTGTGGCGGAAAGCTGCTCGCCGCCGTGATTGGCGAACAGCCAGTACAGGTCGAGCAGTTCGACCTGCTCGCCATCGAGTGAGACCACGCCGGCCACAGGGCCGGGTTCGGCGGCCGGCACCAGTTCATTCGGCAGCGCGAAAATGTCGAGCGCCTCGCTGATCGCATAACCGATCTCGCTCTCGCCATCGCGCAGTCGCAGCACGGCGACGGTGGCGCGATCCTGCCACGCGCCCATCGCCACCAGCGGCACGATGCCGGTATCGGTCGACAGGCGCAGGCGCCCGGCGGAGAAGCGGATGGCATCGGTCGACACCAGTTCGATGCGCTCGATGATCGCCAGCGGGACGAGCCGCCGCGCGCCATCGAGATCGTCGAACAGCAGGGCGGAACCGGCACTGGCGATTTCCTCGACGACGACATCGTCGACGATCGCCTCGCGCGTGAAATGCAGTCCTGCGGCAGACGCAATGCCGGCGCAATCGAGCAACAGCATCGGCAGGCCGGAATCGGGCAGCGTCTGCCCGGCATAGACGCCGGCCGCCATCACCGCCGGGGCGGCCGGCTTGATCACCAGTTCCTCGGTGTCGAGTACGTCGTCGACCGCCAGTGCATAACTGCCGCCCGAAACGCTGACGATGGCGAGCATCTGCACCGCCAGCGGATCGCGCTCGAAGCCGAGCACCTGGCCGAGATCGACCAGCGGCATGCGGCGCTCGCGTACCGTCGCGGCGGGCGTGTCGCCGAGCATGTCGATACGGATCGCGTCGCCACCGACCCGGACGATCTCCTCGATCGCCTGTCGCGGCAGGGCGAAACGCTGCCCCTCCACACCGATCCCGATGGTCGAGATGATCGACAAGGTGAGCGGCACGTGGATCGCGATCGACAAGCCCTTGCCGGGCGTGCTGAACAGCTCGATCCGCCCGCCAATCTGTTCGACATTGGCCCGCACCACATCCATGCCGACGCCGCGGCCGGAGATCGAGGTGACCTGTTCCTTGGTCGTCAGGCCGGGTTCGAAGATCAGCTCGAGCTTGGCCTTGTCGCTCAGCGAGCGCAGATCGCTTTCGCTGCGCAGCCCCTGCGCCGCGATTTTCTTGATCAACCGTTCGGTGTCGACGCCGCGGCCATCGTCGATGATCTCGATGATAATCTGGTTGCCGGACTGGCGCGCCGAAATCGCGAGCCGGCCATTTTCGCGCTTGCCGGCGATACGGCGCTCGGCCGGCGCTTCGATGCCGTGATCGATCGCGTTGCGCACGATATGGACCAGCGGATCGCGCATCATCTCGATCATCTCGCGATCGAGCTCGACGTCAGAACCCTCGATATGCAGCGTCACCGATTTGCCGACCTCGGCCGCGGTGTCGCGCACCATGCGCGGCAGTGCCGAGAACAGCGCATCGATCTTCTGCATCCGCGTGCGCGTCACCGTGTCGCGCATTTCGGCGACGGTCAGCGACAGCCGCTCGAGCGCGGCCTCGACGCTGGGGTCGACGTCGTCGTCGCGCAGCCGCCGCGCCAGTTCGTTGCGCGCCAGCACCATGTCTGACATGCCGCTCATCATCCGGTCGAGCAGATCGACGTTGAGCCGGACGCTACGGCTGGCATTGCGCAGCGCGGCGGTCTGCGCCTGCGGCGCGTCGGCGGTGGCGGCGCAGCCATTGGCTTCGGCATGCTCGTCGAGCGCCGCGATCAGCAGGTCCTCGCCCGAATCGGGCAGCGACGCGCCGACATCGATCGCCTCGACGATCTCGCCGATACGGTCGACGATCGCCAGCACGGCGTTGACCAGCGCGGTATCGGGGATGCGGTGGCCGTCGCGCACCGCGGCGAGCACATCCTCAGCGGCATGGCTCAGGCGTGCGAGGCGCGGCAGGTCGAGAAAGCCGCAGCTGCCCTTGACCGTATGCACGAAGCGGAAGATCGCATCGAGCCGCTCGCGATCCTGCGGCGCGGACTCCCACGCGACGATCTCGCCCGAGAGCGCCTCGAGCGTCTCGCGCGTCTCGGCGATGAATTCCTGTAACAGATCGTCCATGGTGCCCCGGCTGATGCGCAGGGGAAGCTATGGACAATGAAGAGTTAAAGGCGCGTTTAGAAGGCTCGATCCCATCAGCCGTGTGAAGTCCCGTTGCCAGAACGGACGATGTCAACAATTGCGCACTTTTTGACAATACGATAGTGAGCGATCCGACAACGAAATTGGGACCGCTCATGACGATGAATGTTTCGGTCGGCGACCGCTGGGAAAGCTTCGTACAGGATGTTGTGAAGGCGGGGCGCTATGGATCCGCGAGCGAGGTGGTCCGCGAAGGGCTGCGTCTGGTCGAGGAGCGCGAGGAAAAGCTGAAGGCGTTGCGCGACAAGGTGAACGACTCGATCGCGCGCGGCGGCGCCCATTCCCCCGACGACGTTCGCGCTTATGTGAAAGATCGCTTCGACCCCTCCTTGCGGTCGAACGACTGAGTGCGCGAACTCGTCTTCCTCACGGATGCCCGCGAGGATCTGCGCGAGATTGGATTTTACATCGCGCAGGAGAGCGGTAGCACCGTGATCGCGCTATCGTTTGTCGACGGAATTATCGAGCGTTGCGGACGCTTGGCGGGCCTGCCCGGCACACTCGGCACAGCGAGATCGGAACTAAGGCCTGATTTGCGATCTATTGCGCACGAGAATTACGTGGTCTTCTTTCGCTACATCGAGGATCGCGTCGAGATCGTGAACATCATCCACGCCCATAGAGACCTTGTTCGCTTGTTCGATAGTTGACGCGCGCGCTGTGGGTTCGTGCTGGATGATCGCGAGCTGGCTCAGGCCTTGAACGTCGCCCCGAACAAAAGCACCGGTTCACCGGCATCCGAAACCTGCACCTTGCCGCCGCCTTCGGTGACCAGCGCATGCACGAGATAGGCCGCCGCCGCACGCGGCGTCACCACATTGTCGCCGGTCTCGCCGAGCAACGCCTGCCGCAGTTCGGCGTCGAGGATGATGCGCGGCCCCTCGGCGCGCACGACGATCTCGACCAGGCCGTCATGATATTCGGCACCGACATCGAGCTGCCCGCCGCGGATCAAGGCATCGCCGGCCAGCAGCGCAAGATTGAGCAGCACCTTGATCCCGCCCTTGGGCAAGGTCGGGTCCTCGATCAGCCAGCCGAGCTCGACGCGGTGATTGGCCGCAAACAGCCCCTCGATCGCGGCGCGCGCCTCGCGCGTGTCGATCGTTTCGCCGAATCCGCCTGCCGCGCCGAACGCCAGGCGGAAGAATTTCAGCTTGTTGGCCGAGGCCTTGGCGCTTTCGGCCAGCAGCTCCAGGCACCGCTGGCGCATTTCGGGGTCATGCTCGTCGGCGAGCAATTCGAGCCCGTTGTTGAGCGCGCCCACCGGGCTCAGCAGGTCGTGACACAGGCGCGAGCAGAGCAGACTGGCAAAATCGACCGGACTGATGGTCATGTAAGGGTTCGCTCCGGGTAATGATGGGCCCTTCTGACGATGCCGGGCGACGGGCGCAAGCCATGGCGGTTTTGTTACGCCCAGGCGGTGATTAACGCACGGTCGGCCGATATGGGGCAACATGATCGGGTTTCACGCGATCCGCCGGCTGTTAAGTATCCGTGCGGATTGTCCCGGCCTGCTAACTCCCCTACGCAGCTTGAAAAAATGGGGTCGCGTCTTTTCTTTGGGGGAAAGCCGCATGGTCAAGCCGTTCAATGCCTTCGAAGCCGCGATCCTCAAGGCGCTGACCGAGGCGCTGTTCCACGGCGTCGACATGGCGATCACGCCCGAGCAGGTCGTCGACAATATCCAGCGCCAATTCTCCTGGTTCCACGGCAACATGCCGCGCCAGGTGGCATTGTCGCTATGGGTGATCTGGTTCGTGCTTGGCGGCCCCTTCTTCCACCTCGGCGGCCCCGCGTGGCGCGCACGGCGTGTCGCGAGCCGGCTGGAAAAATCGACCAACAACCTGATCCAGGATCTCGGCCGGCTACGCGGCGTGATCTATGCCGGCTATTACGGCCATTGGCAGGGCGTCACCCAGGACGACAATCGCGACAATCCCGTGCTCGCCCAGATCGGCTTCACCCTGCCCGCCCACCGCGTCCGTGGCGCGGGCGAGGTGCCGATCACCCTGTTCGAAGGCCGCGACCTGACGCACGAGGACATGCTCGGCGCAGAGGCCGTGCCCGAGAGCGCGGCGGTGATCGTGATCGGCTCGGGCGCCGGCGGCGCGGTCGCCGCGGCGACGCTCGCGGCGCAAGGCCATGACGTGTTGATCGTCGAGGCCGGGTCGCATTATCCCTCCTCGCGCATCACCCACCAGGAATCGCGGATGACCGCGCGGCTGTTCGTCGATGGCGGCCTGCAAAATACGCGCGACCATGACATCATCGTCTTCCAGGGCCGCTGCGTCGGCGGGTCGACCGTGATCAACAACGGCATCTGCCTGCGCGTGAAGGGCGAAGGCCAGGTCCATCCGCTTGCCGACGACGTGTTCGCGCGCTGGGCCTCGCTCGGCGCGCCGGTCGACGAGGCGCGCTTCCTCGCCGCCTATGACGCAGTCGAGCGGCGGCTTGGTGTCGCGCCGATCGATCCGATCAGCGGCCGCAACAACGGCCCGCACCTGACGCGCGGCTGGGCCGCTTATGCCGCTACGACCGGCGACGCGCGCGACGCTGCCGCGCCCGCCCCCTGGTTCCGCAAGAATTACGGGCCGGACAGCATCGGCGCGAACTGCGCCTATTGCGGTTATTGCAACACCGGCTGCCCCTATGGCCGCAAGCAGGGCATGGCCCAGTCCTACCTGCTCGATGCGCGCAGGCACGGCGCCCGCATCCTGCCGGAAGCAGAGGTCCAGCGGATTCGCTGGAAAGCCGACACCGACAATGGGCGCCGGGTCGCGGATGGCGTCGAGGTGCTGCTGGAAGACTGCACCACCCGCTTCATCCGCGCGACCAAGGGCGTCGTCGTCGCCGCCGGCACGATCGCGTCGAGCCGCATCCTCGACAAGAGCGACATCCCCGGCACCGGCACCAACATGTCGCTCAACATGTCCTCTCCCGTCGTCGCGCTGATGCCCGAAGGCCGGGAGATGAAGGTGTGGGACGAAGACCAGATGGCGACCTATGTCGATCGCGGCGATTTCCTGCTCGAATCCCATTTCCAGCCGCCGATGAGCATGTCGACCCTGATGCCCGGCTGGTTCGGCGATCACGTCCAGCGCATGCGCAACTACAACCGCCTGGCCTCGGCCGGTGTGCTGATCCCGGTCGATCGCCAGGGCAGCCTCAGGGGCGGGAACCTCCACCTCAAGTTGCGCGACGATGTCGAGCTGCCGCTGCTGCGCCGCGCGCTCGCCACCCTCTCGCGCGTCCATTTCGCTGCCGGCGCGATCGAGGTCTATCCCCCGCTTGCGCGCGGCTTCGCGCTACGACCCGACGAAGATGTCGACGCCTTTTTCGAACGCCACATCACCGAGGCCGACGACGTGACGCTGGCCAGCTCGCATCCCCAGGGGGGCAATGGCCGCAACGCCGACCCGGCGCTGGGCGTGGTCGACCTCGAATGCCGCGTCCATGGCACCAGCAACGTGCTGGTCACCGACGCCAGCACCTTCCCCAGCTGCATCCGCGTCAACGCGCAGCTGACCACCATGGCGATGGCGCATTATGCGACGGTGAGGAATCCGTTCGCGGGGTGAGCGATACGGCCCGCCAGCGCCTGAGGCCGCCAAAGCATAAACCATAGATTCCACCCCGGCGAAGGCCGGGGCCCAGTATCGAGACGTCAATGGAGAGGGCAGCGTGTCGTTGCCAATGCTTCCCAACTGCCCCCCGGCCTTCGCCGGGGTGGCAACTGTTCGGATGACGCCCACCCACACGGCCTTGTGCGCCGCGATCAACGACGCCGTTTTAACTCGCCCGTATATCGAAATTTACTTGGGAAGAGCGTAGAGGATTTTCCGCGCCTCATCGTCGAGACTTCCCCAACCTCCCCCATCGCTCGGCAGTTCCGCCAGTCGTTGCAGGTCGTCACGCAGCAGCGCCTGGACGCCGGGCGGAAGCTCGGCAACCATGCCTCGCAGGCATACCCACTTATGCCCATCGTCCGTACCGCGCAGCACGCGCCTGATCGGCTCCACCATCGGCTCACCCAGCGTGATCAGATAATCGATGAGCGGCACACAGATTGGCCAGTTTGGATCCGCGGTCCATTCCATGAGGTCGTGGAGGATCGGGGCGATCGCCGGATAGCCAGCTTCGGCGATCATCGGCAGCAAATCGAGATCCGACTTGGCTCGCGGCACCAGGTGACGAATTTCCCCCGTCACCAGCGGGACGTGCCAGAAACCCTTCGTCTTGGCGCCGCTCGGTATGTAGTTCCAAGTGGTGCCTTCCTCGAGTTCGTATATATCACTCAAGGCCACCTTCCATGCCGCGACATCGTCGCCCGCGACAATTACCCATAGCCTGCCGTCGTCCTGCGCCGCATCGAGGTCGCGCGAAGAGGGCCTGACCCGGCCTGACGGATGCGAGTGCCAATAACCCATCAGGCGCGGCCCGTTCGCGCGCTCCGCGCGCAGCGCAGCGAACAGCGGGGCAGGATCGATCTCGAATTCGGTTTCGGGATACGCAGCGACATTGTCGGCAACCTGCCAGCCGTCGATCAACTCCCCTTCACCGAACAACAAACCACACGCCTCCAGTGGATGCGCCGCAGCGGCGCCGGCGCGAATCCCGGCAAGCGCCTCTCTTGAAATTTTCAACGCCATCCCCACATCCCTACCCCAATGACCCGGGGGGTTTCCATCATCGAAGCGCGGATTTCGGACGAGGCCAAGGGCTGGCGTCTGGACCGTGCCCTGGCCGACGCCGTGCCGACCATGTCGCGCGAGCGGCTGAAGGCGTTGATCTCCTCGGGCGCGGTGAGCGATCCGGCCGGCAACCTCGCCCGTGACCCCGCCCGCAAGATCGACGGTGGCCTGCTGTTCAGCATCGTCGTCCCCGATCCCGCCCCGGCCCGTAACGAGGCACAGGACATCGCGCTCAATGTGGTGTTCGAGGACGAGCATCTCATCGTCATCGACAAGCAGGCGGGATTGGTCGTCCATCCGGCGGCGGGCAATCTCGACGGAACCCTGGTCAACGCCCTGCTCCACCATTGCGGCGGCAGTCTCTCAGGCATCGGCGGCGTGGCGCGACCGGGCATCGTCCACCGCATCGACAAGGATACCTCCGGCCTGATGGTCGCGGCCAAGACCGACCGCACCCATGTCGGGCTGGCCAAGCAGTTCGCCGATCACTCGATAGACCGGCGCTATCAGGCGATCGTCTCGGGCCGGCCGATGCCGCTGGAAGGCAGTGTCGATGCACCGCTCGCGCGCAGCCCGCAGAACCGCAAGAAGATCGCCATTGTCGCGGGCGGCAAGCGCGCGGTGACGCATTACCGCACGATCAAGCGGCTCAACGAGGCAGCTTTGGTCGAGTGCCGGCTCGAAACCGGACGTACCCATCAGGTGCGCGTGCACATGGCGTCGCTCGGAAATCCCTTGATCGGAGACCCGGTTTATGGTAGAACAAAACATGTCCACAAACCGATTCTCGAAACGATCGGTTTCCATCGCCAGGCCTTGCACGCCGCCCGTCTGGGGTTCATCCATCCGGTGAATAGTAACGCTTTGGCGTTCGATAGCGAAATGCCTGCCGACATGCAGGAACTGTTCAGTAGACTCGACGTATAAACATCAAGCGCGTGTCGCCTCGCAGCAGGGACACGCGGAGAAGGGAAGGAAGACGATCATGGCAAACCGCAGCAACGTCCCCGCGACGATCCCTGCACTTGGCGGCGAGGCAAGCCTCAATCGCTATTTGTCCGAGATCAAGAAGTTTCCGATCCTCGCGCCCGAGCAGGAATATATGCTCGCCAAGCGCTTCGAGGAGCATGGAGACACTGATGCGGCGGCGCAGCTCGTCACCTCGCACCTTCGCCTCGTCGCGAAGATCGCGATGGGGTATCGCGGCTATGGGCTGCCCGTGTCCGAGCTGATCTCGGAGGGCAATATCGGCCTGATGCAGGGCGTGAAGAAGTTCGAGGCCGATCGCGGCTTCCGCCTCGCGACCTATGCCATGTGGTGGATTCGCGCCTCGATCCAGGAATTCATCCTGCGCTCGTGGAGCCTGGTGAAGATGGGCACCACCGCCGCGCAGAAGAAGCTGTTCTTCAACCTGCGCCGGATGAAGTCCAAGCTCGACGCGTTCGAGGATGGCGATCTGTCGCCTGAGCATCTCGCCAAGATCGCCACCGATCTCGGCGTGACCGAGGAAGAGGTCACCAGCATGAACCGCCGCATGGCGATGGGCGGCGACACGTCGCTCAACGTCCCCATGCGCGAGGATGGCGAGGGCCAGTGGCAGGATTGGCTGGCGGATGATTCGCCCCTGCAGGACTCGGTCGTTGCCGAGGCGCAGGAAGCCGACGTGCGCCACGAGATGCTGACCTCGGCGATGGACGACCTCAACGAGCGCGAGAAGCACATCCTGACCGAGCGTCGCCTGACCGACGATCCCAAGACGCTGGAAGAGCTGAGCCAGGTGTACGGCGTCAGCCGCGAGCGCGTCCGCCAGATCGAGGTTCGCGCATTCGAGAAGCTGCAAAAGGCGATGATGCGCATCGCCGGCGACCGGCGGATGCTCGCACTGGCCTGAGCCGATGACCGCGGGCACGGTCGGCACGGTCGGCACCGTCGTCATCGGCGGCGGTGCGGCCGGGATCGCGGCGGCGAGGCGGCTGCACGACGCCGGGCATGACCTACTGCTCATCGAAGCGCGCGACCGTCTCGGCGGCCGCGCGCTTTCTTTTGTCCATCACGGCCAGGCGCTCGATCTCGGCTGCGGCTGGCTGCATTCCGCCGGCCGCAATCCCTGGACGGAGATTGCCCGGAAAACCGGCTTCGACATCCGTACCGACACCGCCAATTGGGGAACGCAGTGGCGCGATCTCGGCTATCCGCCCGAGGAACAGGCTGCCTTCGGGGACGCCTGGGAGCGTTGGGAAAAGGCAGCCCATGCCGCGCTGCCCGACCGCGACCGCCCCCTGTCGGATTTCGTCGCACCCCGCGATCGCTGGCGCCCATTGCTCGATGCCATTTCCGGCTTCGCCAACGGTGCGCCATTGTCACGCGTCTCGCTGCATGACTGGGCCGCCTATGAGGATTCGTCAGGTGACGACAATTGGGCAGTGTCGGAAGGTTACGGCACGCTGATCGCTGGCCATGCCCGTGGGCTCCCGGCGCGGTTGTCGACCGTGGTCCACCGCATCGATCATCACGGGCGAACCCTGAGGGTCGATACCTCGGCCGGCACGATCACCGCGCAGCGCGCAGTCGTCGCCGTGCCGACCAGCGTGCTGGCGCGCGGCGACATCGTCTTCGAACCTCCGCTACCGGACAAGCAGGCCGCCGCCGCGGACTTGCCGCTCGGCCTGGCGGACAAGGTGTTCCTCTCCGTCGCAGGCCCGGTCGAATGGCCGGACAACGCTCACCTGATCGGCAATCCGCACCGTGCCTGCACCGCCAGCTACCGTCTGTCGCCGTTCGGATGGCCGGTGATCGAAGGCTTTTTCGGCGGCGATTGCGCCGAGGCGTTGGAGGATGGCGATGCGAGCGCCTTCGCCATCGACGAGCTGGTCGCGTTGCTCGGCGGCAGCTGGCGTGCCCGCCTGAGCCCGATCGTCACCACGCGCTGGCGGCACGAACCCTTCATCCACGGTAGCTACAGCCACGCCCGGATCGGCATGGCGCCGCAACGTGCTGCACTTGCGGCGCCGGTCGACCAGCGCCTGTTCTTTGCCGGCGAGGCTTGTTCGACGCATGATTTTTCGACCGCCCATGGCGCTTATGCGACCGGCCGTGCCCAGGCTGATTCAATCCTCGCGCCAAGCGCATAGACAGCGACCGAGATCGCAAGATAGGCTTGCGCGAGCTGAGCGATGGGGGCGCACGATGTGGAGCTGGATCAAGATCCCGAAAGGCATCGCGTTGGCGGCGTTCTTCCTGCCATGGGTCACCGTCTCCTGTTCGCAGCAAAAGCTGATTTCGGCGTCGGGCTGGCAGCTCGCCACCGGCCGCGTGTCCTTCTTCGGCGACGCCGCCCAGGCGAATAACAATCACCCCAACATCTACATCGCGCTCGCGCTGATTTCGGTGATCGCCGGTCTCGTACTGAGCTTTGGTCCGGCGCGGCGCACCTTGTGGACGCTTGCGACATCGCTTGCCGGCCTTCTCCTCATCTGGCTGGGCACGCGCGACCTCACCGGCCAGTCGATTGCCCAACGCGCCGCCGAGCAGCGCCACGAGACGCTCGACGCCGCGGTCGCGTCGGTCATCCGGGTCGAGTGGCAATGGGGCTATTGGCTCACCAATATCGCGCTGATCGTCGCCGCCGTCCTCGCCTGGATGGCCATGACCGGCCGCCGCGTGTCCGTCCGCAGCGATCGCGACGCGCCCAACTCATGACTATTGCCGTTGCAAGGAAGCGAAACCGCGCACCGCGCCAGCGCTCGCTTGTCGTGCGCGTGCTGCGCGCCGTCCTCTTCGGCGCACTGTGGTTCGTGCTCGGCTCGGTCCTGTGGGTCGGCGTCTATCGCTTCGTGCCGCCGCCGATGACCCTGACGATGCTCGGCAACACCATTTCCGGCAACGGCCTGACCAAGAGCTGGATGCCGTTGTCGCGGATCGATCCGAACATGGCGCGCGCGGCGATCGCCGGGGAGGACGGGCGCTTCTGCACCCATCACGGGTTCGACTTCGAGGCGATCCAGAAGGCGATGCAGCGCAACGCCAAAGGCGGCCGCATCCGCGGCGGCTCGACGATCAGCCAGCAGACCGCGAAGAACGTCTTCCTGATTCAAGGCGGCGGATATCCGCGTAAAGCACTCGAGGCGTGGTTCACGCTGCTGATCGAGGGCCTATGGGGCAAGCGCCGCATCATGGAGGTGTATCTCAACGTCGCCGAGACGGGCATCGGCACCTATGGTGCCAATGCGGGAGCGCAGCGCTATTTCGGCCACGACGCGACGCATCTGTCGCCGTCGGAAGCCGGACGGATCGCCGCCGTGCTGCCGCTGCCCAAGAAGCGCGACGCGATCGATCCCCATGGGTTCGTCCGGCGTCACGGCAACGTGTTGACCCGCTGGGTCGGCGTGGTGCGCAACGACGGTCTCGACAGCTGCCTCAGGTAGCAACCGGTCGCAACCGCTCTTCCTCCCTACCGCCGGACGGGTGCCGAAATGGCCGCTCGGCCCATATCGCTCTTGATGAATTCGATCAGCAGATAGCCGCCGACCGCTGCGGCGATAAGCGCCATGATGGCATAGAAGATCGCGCGGCCGCCGCCGCTCTCGACCGTCGGCGGATGGGGAATGTCGTCGCTCTCGTCGCCCAATGTGTTCCTCCCCTTGCGTCAGAAAGGCAGCTTGAACCCCGGCGGCAGCGGCAGGCCGCTGGTCATCTTGGCCATTTCCGCGCTCGAAGCGGTGTCGGCCTTGGCCTTGGCGTCGTTGAAGGCGGCAACGATCAGATCCTCGAGCATCTGCTTTTCGCTCGGCACCAGCAGCGAATCGTCGATCGAGATACCGATGATGCGTCCCTTGGCCGAGGCGGTGACCTTGACCAGCCCGCCACCGGCGGCGCCCTCGACCTCGATCGTGTCGAGCCCGGCCTGGGCCTTTTGCAGTTCGTTCTGGACGTTCTGCGCCATGGCCATGATGTCTTCGAGGCCCTTCATGATGCTTTGCTCCTTAGCGAGACCAGGCGGTCCCATTCTTCCTTGGGAATTTCGGCGTCGGGAAAGACCTCGAAGGCCGCCCGCACCACGGGGGTTGCCAGCACTTCCTGCTTGATCGCCTCGGCGCCGGCTTCCAGCTGTTCGCGGATGGTCGGGTCGCCGGCAACCTGCTCGGTGGTGATTTTCCACGCCCGCTCGGTCAAACGCTTGAGCGTCGCGCCGAGCTCCGCGACGAAGTCTGCCGGCAGCGGCCGCAATGCGCTTAGCACCAGTTCGCTGCCCGAAAGCCGCACGACGCTGGCATGGAACATCAGGCGCGAGGCCAAAGCCTGCTCGGCCGAATTCTCCAGCAGTTCGGCGATCTCATGGATCGACGAGGGCAGCGGTGCCTCGCTCGGCTTCGCCGCCTGCGGCGCAGCCGTGGGTGTGGCGACGGGTGGCGCGCCGTTGGCGATCATCCGCGCCAGCTCGCCCGGGTCGGGCAGCGTGGCGGCATGGACGATACGCAGCAGCACCATCTCGCACGCCTCGATCGGCAGCGCAGCGCGGGCGACCTCGTCATGGCCCTTGAGCAGCAATTGCCAAAGCCGGTGCAGCGCGGCGAAGGACAGCTGGCTCGCCCAACCGGTCAGCGCCTCGCGCTCTTCGGCGGCATGGCCCGGATCGGGTGCGGCGCCGAGCTTGATCAGCGTCGTGGCATGAATCGTCTCGAGCAGGGACCGCAAAACGCTGAGCGGGTCGACACCGAGATCATATTGCCGGCGCAGACCGGCCAGCGCGCCCTGCCCGTCCCCGGCGAGCAGCCTGCCGAGCAGGTCGCGCATCGCGCCGCGATCCGACAGGCCGAGCATCTCGCGCACGGCATTGGCGCTGACTCCGCCGCCTTCGATACCGGCATGGGCGATCGCCTGGTCGAGGATCGACAGGCCATCGCGCGCCGACCCTTCCGCTGCACGGGCGATCAGCGCCAGCGCCTCGGGTTCGGCCTCGACCTGCTCGGCCTCCGACACACGGGCGAAGTGTTCGGCCAGCTTGTCGGCCGGGATACGGCGCAGGTCGAAGCGCTGGCAGCGCGACAGCACCGTGACCGGCACCTTGTTGACCTCGGTCGTGGCGAACAGGAACTTCACATGCGCCGGCGGCTCTTCAAGGGTCTTGAGGAGCGCGTTGAACGCGTTCTTCGACAGCATGTGGACTTCGTCGATGATGTAGATCTTGAACCGCGCCGACACCGCCGAATAGCGCGAGGCATCGATGATCTCGCGCACGTCGTCGACGCCGGTATGGCTGGCGGCGTCCATCTCGATCACGTCGATGTGCCGGCCTTCGGTGATCGCGCGGCATGGTTCGCACACCCCGCACGGGTCGATCGTCGGGCCGCCCTGCCCGTCCGGGCCGATGCAGTTGAGCGCCTTGGCGATGAGCCGCGCCGTCGAGGTCTTGCCCACCCCGCGCACGCCGGTGAGCAGGAAGGCATGCGCCAGCCGGCCGCGCTTGATCGCGTTGCCGAGCGTGGTGACCATCGCATCCTGGCCGATCAGCTCGCCAAAGGTCTGCGGACGGTATTTGCGCGCCAGCACGCGATAGGCATCGTTGCGCTGCGGCTGGGGCGGTTCGCCAAGATCGAAGGAGTCGGACATCGTCACCTATCTAGGGCGACGGCGTACCGGATGGTAGGGAAAGGTTGGGTCGGGTGGCGGAATTGCGCCGCGGCCAAGGCGCGTCGTCGGACAGCGCATGGTGGGAGCCGGAACGACCCGCGGCGAAATCGTTGCGGCTGCTTCCTTCCGGATCTGACCGGGTTGGCGACGACCACGTCCGCCCGACTCCCGCGCGCCATATGGCGGGGCCGGACGGCGCGATCAAGGGGTAGTTACCAGCGGACGCGCACGTTGCGGCACACCACGCGCTTATGGCCGTGGTGCCACGAGGTCTTGCAGACCCGTTTCGTCTTCCAGCCGTGGCTGTGGTGCTGGCGACCATGCCAGCGATCGGCGCTGGCCGGGCTGGCGACCAGTACGGCGCTGGCCACGAGGCCAGCGGAAAGGATTGCGAGCAATTTCATGGTCTTTCTCTCCTGCGACAATCCCCGATGCGTTCCCCGCTCCGGAGCCGAGGTTAGCACGGTGGGGTTGGAAACCAAGGCCATGAAAAATCGTTCCGTATCAACGCCCTTGCATGTTCCGGGCGTCGCCCGGAATGCGCACCGAGAGCTCGGCAAGGTCCGCGTCGAGCCAGATCTGGCACGAGAGGCGGCTGGTGCGCGTCGCCCCGGTGGCGAGGTCGAGCATGTCCTCCTCCATCTCGGTTGCGGGAGGCAGGCGGGCGAAATCCTCGGGCACGACGATGACATGGCAGGTCGAGCAGGCCATCTGCCCCTCGCACGTACCTTCGAGCGGCTGGCCATTGGCCTGCGCCACGTCGAGCAACCGTTCGCCCGGCCGCGCCTCGACCTCGCGAATCGATCCGTCGGTGGCGATGAAGCGAACAAGGGTCATGCCGCGAGCCTCTGCGCGTCAGTTGCGGCAACAATGCGGTCGATCGCGGTGATCAGTTCATGTTCCGTCGTATAGCGTCCGAAGCCGATGCGAATGCTTGACCGGGCCTCCGCATCGCTCAGGCCGAGCGCGCGAAGTACGTGGCTCGGGCGACCCGACCCGCTGGCGCAGGCCGAGCCTGCCGAGAAGGCGATATCGCGCAGGTCGGACATCAGCCGCGCGACATCGAGATCGTCGTGACGCAGGTTGAGATTGCCGCGATAGCGATAGGTCGTCGAACCGTTGACCGTCCAGCCGGCGCCGAGCCGCGCCCGGGCAGTCTCCCACAGATAGGCGACATGCGCCTCGTCCTGCTCGTGCCGCTCGACCATCAGCGCGGCAGCCGCGCCGAAGCCTGCGCACAGTGCCGGCGACAAGGTGCCCGACCGTCCCGCCGCTTCCTGACCCCCGCCGTGCAGCAATGGTTCGAGCGAAACACCGTCCCGCAACCACAAGCCACCGATGCCCTTCGGGCCGTGGATCTTGTGGGCGGACAGCGCGATCATGTCGCAGCCGCCGGGAATGTCGATGCGACCGACACCCTGCACCGCGTCACACAGCATCAATGCGCCGGCGGCGTGCGCCAGTTCGGCGAGCGCGGCGATCGGCTGGATCACGCCAATCTCGTTGTTGACCAGCATAGCTGCGACCAGGCCAGTGCCGGGGACGATCGCCTGCCGGGCTTGGTCGAGATCGACCTCGCCATCGGGCGCGACCGGCAATACCGTCACGGCCCGGCCATGCCGCCGTTCCGCCTCGACCGTGTCAAGCACGGCGGCATGTTCGGTGGCGATCGTGACGATCGGTCCGGTGGTGCCCTTGATCGCCCAGTTGAGCGCCTCGGTCGCCCCGCTGGTGAAGCTCAGCGCGCCGTCCGACGGCAGCATGGCGGCGATCCGGTCGCGCGCCAGTTCGACCGCGGCACGCGCGGCACGGCCCTCGCGGTGCGCGGAATGGGGATTGGCGTGCTGGCGCTCGAGCCAGGGCAGCATCGCGGCCAGCGCCTCGGGCGCGAGCGGCGTGGTCGCCTGATAGTCGAGATAGGTCATGCCGCGCGGCTCCGTGCTTCGCGGGCGATCGCGCGCCAGGCGGTAATGAAGGCGTCGATCTCGGCCTCGCTGGTCGTCGCGCCGAAGCTCACACGCACCACCTCGCGCAGCGCGGGTTCCTGCCAGCCCATCGCCGCGAGCACGTGGCTCGGCTTCATGCTGCCCGACGAACAGGCGCTCCCCGCCGACACCGCGATGCCGGCAAGGTCGAGCCGGATCAGCTGCACCGTCGCAGCGACGCCGGGCATGCGATAGGCGCCGATCGCGGGGTGGCGCGGCGCGGTGGCGCCGACCACCTCACCACCCGAACGCAGGATGGCGTCGTCGAGCCGCTCTCGCATCGCAGCCCAGTGCGCGAGGTCGGGCGTCTCGCCGAGAGCCGCAGCATAGCCAAGCACGCCGGGCACATTCTCGGTCCCGGCACGATAACCGCGCTCCTGCCCGCCCGTCGGCTCGAGCGTCGCGAGGTCGCGCACCAGCAACGCGCCGACGCCCGGTGGCCCGCCACGCTTGTGTGACGACAAGGCGATGAAATCAGCATGATCGGCAAGCGACAGGTCGGCGCCCGGGGGCATCTGCGCGGCATCGACCAGCAACAGGCCAGCGGCGGCATGGACCAGTTCGGCAAGCGCCGCGATCGGCTGCCGCACGCCGGTCTCGCTATTGACCCATTGCACCGCAACGAGCGCCTGCGGTCCGTCCTTCAGCATCGCGGCGAGGCGATCGAGGTCGATCAGACCCGATTCCCGCACCGGAATGACGCCCGCGTCGGGCGCCGCGCGAATCACCGCATCATGTTCCGTCGCGCCAATCAATCGGCGCGGAAGGATCGAGCGACCCAGCGCGATGGCCAGCGCCTCGCTGGCGCCACCGGTCAACAATGTCTCGCCACGCCAGCCATGTGCTGCGCCAATGGCCGCGCGCGCCCGTTCGAGTGCGGCACGCGCGGCGCGGCCCTCGGCATGGGGCGACGACGGGTTGGCCCAATGGCGCATGCCCTCGTCCACCGCGGCGATCGCCGCCGGTAGCATTGCCGTCGTCGCGGCGTGATCGAGATAGATGCGTGTGGCCAACGGTCCCATTATCCCGGCAGAATGATTGCGCCAAAGCGCACGGTGACTATATAGCGCGCAATTCCCGCCATGCGCGCGCCCATTCCATTTTTCGTCAGCAGGTAAGATGCCCGAAGTAATTTTCCCCGGCCCCGACGGCCGTCTCGAAGGCCGTTTCGCTCCGGGCCCGCGCCCGCGTGCGCCGGTCGCGATGATCCTCCACCCGCACCCCTCGTCGGGCGGCACGATGAACAACCGCATCGTGCAGGAGCTCTACAAGACCTTCCAGCGGCGCGGCTTCGCCACCTTGCGGTTCAATTTCCGCGGCGTCGGCAAGAGCCAGGGCACGTTCGACAATGGCGTGGGCGAACTGTCCGACGCGGCGAGCGCGCTCGACTGGGTGCAGAGCTTCCACCCCGAAGCCTCGACCACCTGGATCGCCGGGGTCAGCTTCGGCGCGTGGATCGGCATGCAGCTGCTGATGCGCCGCCCGGAGATTCGCGGCTTCATCTCGGTCGCGCCGCCGGCGAACATGTACGACTTCACCTTCCTCGCGCCGTGCCCGGCCTCGGGTATCATCATCCAGGGCGAGGCCGATGAGGTCGTCACCCCGGGCGCGACCCAGAAGCTGGTCGACAAGCTGCGCACGCAGAAGCACATCACGATCCATCACGATACGATCCCCAAGGCCAACCACTTCTTCGAGCATGAAATGCCAGAGCTGATGGGCAGCGTGGACAAGTATCTCGACATGCGGCTCGACCCGAACTCGCCGATCCGCTGACCGGGCCGGGCCGGATGGCCAGCCAGACATTATGGGAGGGCCGTCGCGACAAGCGGCGGCCCTTTCGTTTTGTGCGCGCGCTGCAGAACATCGCCTGAGGCCCGTCGTGCGACCTCGGCTTCGACGGCTGCCTTGAAGCGCCCCTCCTGCTCGGCTGCTTGCCGTTCGCTCTCTTCCGCGACCTGCTTTCGCCGTTCGCCGATGATGTGGGCGATATCGGTGTCAGGCTCGGGCAGGCGCGCCCAGGGTCGAGGGCGGCGCATGGCGAGCCAGTGCAATGCTGCGCGGACATCGGCGGGGACATGCACCGTGTAGAACATGACGACCGGGCCGCCGCCGGGTGAGGTTACGATCTTCTCTGCAGTATAGTCGTAACCGACGGCGCGCCGGTAGAGCGAGCGCTCGACGCGGTCGTCGGCCGCCTCCTTGCCGACCCTGACGGCGGTGTTGAATTCATCATGCTGCAGGCACCAGCGACAGAAGGTGCGCAGGCTGATGCCGAGGATATCGGCGACCTCGATATCGGTCGCGCCGTTGCGGCACAGCCGCCCGGCGATGCGGGCGAAGTCGGGTTGGTATTGCGAAGAGCGTGCGTCGGTCATGGGGGCCGCGAATAATGGGTCTTCGCGCCATGTTGAATCAGGTCGTCACAAAGCGGCGGTGCGTATCGGGTGGCGCCTAATTATGTCAGGGGTTCCTGGCGAAAATTAGGGAAAAGACCTGTCCGCCTATTATCATTATATTTCAATATATTATGTGCACTTCCCAAATTCAGCCGAGCGCGAATGTGAGGACGAAACCGATCGAGCCGCGGCAAATCGTTCGCGGTGCTCAACCAAGACGGTAGCGCGGCGCCCCGCACAGGCACCCACCTTCATCGGCTTCATTCTCCGGCATGGTCGCGTCCTTTCGGGCACTTCGACGCCGGCCGCGCGGTAAAGGTCTTTGGGCGCAAGGCCCGGGGTGGCGCAGCCCCCAGGCAATGCCAGATTGCGGGCCGGCAAGCAGGAACAAGGCAATGCACTGGGCGATTTCGCACGTGGAAACGACGATGGACCGCGCGGTCCCGGACTATCGCCGGGGCGTTCGGCGCAAGCTGATCAACCGGGCAGGCGTGGCATGAACGTCACGGCCGATCCTTGCGAATCGGATAGCCACGTGGCGGCGATCGACTGGTCTACCATCGCGACGGATCTCGACGGTCAGGGCTGGGCGACGGTGCCACAATTGCTTTCCGGGGCGGCGTGCGACGCCGTCACAGGGCTGTATGACGGCGACGCGGCGTTCCGCAGCCGGGTCGTCATGGCGCGGCACGGTTTCGGGCGCGGCGAGTATAAATATTTCGCCTATCCGCTGCCGCCGCTGGTCGGCGACCTGCGCACGAGCCTCTACCCGCACCTCGCGCCGCTCGCCAATCGCTGGCACGAGCGGATGGGCATGGATGTGCGCTTTCCGGACGACCATGCCGCGTTCATCGCGCGCTGCCACGAGGCGGGCCAGATGCGGCCGACGCCGTTGCTGCTGCGCTACGGGAAGAACGACTATAACTGTCTGCATCAGGACCTGTACGGCGCGCACGTCTTTCCGCTGCAGGTCGCAATCCTGTTGAGCGAGCCGCGTGACGACTTCGAAGGCGGCGAGTTCGTGATGACCGAACAACGCCCGCGCATGCAGTCGCGCCCCATGGTGGTGCCGTTGCGCAAGGGCGACGCGGTGATCTTCGCGGTCAACAGCCGGCCGGTACAGGGCGCGCGGGGAACCTATCGCGTCAACCTGCGTCACGGCGTCAGCAAGCTCCACTCGGGCCACCGTCACACTTTGGGGATCATCTTCCACGATGCCGCCTGACACCAATATGCTGAAGCGCGATCTGTTCGGCGAGGTCGTGCGCGACGTGGCGCTCGGCGAGGGCGCGACGCTGCTGGGCGGCTTTGCGCGGCCGGTCGCCGGTCAACTGCTTGATGCGGTGGAAGCGGTCGTCGGAGAGGCGCCGTTCCGGCATTTGGTGACGCCCGGCGGCTGGCCGATGTCGGTGGCGATGACCAATTGCGGGTCGGTCGGCTGGGTGTCCGACCGCAGTGGCTATCGTTACGATGCGATCGATCCCGAAAGCGGTCGCCGCTGGCCGGCCATGCCGGTGATCTTCTCCGATCTGGCCGAACGCGCGGCGGCGGCGGCGGGGTTCGCCGCCTTCCGCCCGGACGCATGCCTGATCAACCGTTACGTGCCGGGCGCGCGCCTCTCGCTTCACCAGGACAGGAACGAACGGCGCTTCGACGACCCCATCGTCTCGGTATCGCTCGGCCTGCCGGCCATTTTCCTGTGGGGCGGCCAGACGCGCGCCGACCGGCCGCGTCGCATGCCGCTCGTTCATGGCGACGTGGTGGCATGGGGCGGACCGGCGCGCATGACCTTTCACGGCGTGCAGCCGCTCGAACAGGGCCACCATCCGCTGGCCGGAAATGTGCGCTACAACCTCACCTTCAGGCGTGCATCCTGATCCACGGGTTCAGCGCGCATAGGCCTCGCCCCAATCGACCATCGCATCGAGGATCGGCCCGAGCGTCAGGCCGCGTTCGGCAAAGGCATATTCGACGATCTGGGGCGGTGCCGGCTCCAGCACCGTCCGGGTGACGATCCCGTCCGCTTCCAGCGCGCGCAACTGCATTGTCAGCACGCGCTGTGTGACATCGGGCATCAGCCGGCGCAGTTCGTTGAAGCGGCGCGGGCCGTCCTTCAGATGGAGTAATATCGTCGGCTTCCACTTGCCGCCGATCATGTCGATGGTCGCGGCCACCGGGCACCAGGGTTCGACGTTCATCCCGCCCTCCCAGGCGCACGGTATAGAAATTGTACCTTCTTTCGACCCGCGTGCCGACTCCGTAACGCCGGGTGCCGGGGCGTGACGGAGGAAAGACAATGACGATCGAACGGTCAATCATGGTGCTGACATTGCTGTGCGCGCTGGGTGTGGCGGTGGTCGGCGGATTCTTCTTCGCTTTCTCCACCATGGTGATGCGGGCGCTGGGCGCGCTGCCCGCCGCCAACGCCGTCGCGGCGATGCAATCGATCAACCTGGTCGCGGTGAAATGCCTGTTGATGCCGGCGATGTTCGGCACCGCGCTGGCCTGCCTGATCCTGGGCGGCGCGTCGTTGACGAGATGGGGGTCGCCCGGGTCGCTGTGGCTGCTGACCGGCTGTGTCATCTATCTGGTCGGCGTAGTCGGGGTGACCATGGCTTGCAACGTGCCGCTGAACGGCGCGCTGGCGAACGTCGATCCATCCAGCGCGGCCGCGGCGGCGTTATGGCGCGACTATCTGCCCAGTTGGACTGCCTGGAACCATGTGCGCACGGTGACGGGGGTGGCGGCTGGAGGGGTGCTGCTTGTCGCAGCCGGAATGGGGCGGGTCGCCTCATGAGGTTACGCTGCCGCAATTAGGTAAAGGCTGCCACCCCGGCGAAGGCCGGGGCCC
>JAZJXZ010000060.1:0-33116 GCA_040390605.1 Pseudomonadota bacterium | reverse complement strand
TAACTGGGCCCCGGCCTTCGCCGGGGTGGTACTTCCTTGAACGGTGTCGGCACGGTTCAAACAGCGTGCGAAATACGAAAGATGCGCCCCTGTCGCTCAAGTCGCGTTTTCCTGTCGCTCAAGTCGCGTTTTATAGCGTCCAGATCAGCACGTTCGCGACCAGCACCGCGGCCATCACCAGCATCAGCGAGCCCTTGCGGCGCTCCTGGCGGCGGATCAGCGCGATACCTCCCGCCACGCAGGCGAACGCACCGAGCATGGCGATGCTCGGGAAAACCGGGCTTGCCGGGTCGATGCCATACATCAGCCGAGCTGCGTCAATGCCGGGCGCGAAGCCGCTGTGGTCGATTTGCCCGCCAGCACCCGCGCATAGGCCTCCCGGTCGACATTGCCGCCCGACAGGATCACCAAAGTGCCCGGCTCGATCGGCACCTTGCCGGCCAGCAGTGCGGCGAGCGCGACCGCGCCGCCCGGTTCGATCACCAGCCGCAGCTTGTCGGCGGCCCAGCGTTGCGCCTCGGCGATCTCTTCCTCGCTGACCGCGACGCCGGTCGCGTCGCGCCGCGACAGCACGTCGAAGGTCAGTTGCGAGACACGCTTGGTCTGAAGCGCGTCGCACGCCGTGTGCGGCGGGTTGTCGCCGACTTCCTCGATCCAGGACGATTCGAGGCTGCGGCGCATATCGTCCCAGCCCTCGGGCTCGGCGACGGTGATCGCCGCGTCGGGCAGGCCCAGCGCGATGCCGGCGGCGAGGCCGCCGCCACCGCACGGGATGACGACGCGGATCGGTTTGCCCAGTCCGATCGCCTCCATCTGCGCGGCCGCCTCGATACCGGCACTGCCCTGCCCTTCGATCACCCAGGGATCGTCGAAGCTCGGCACCAGGATCGCGCCGCGCGCCTCGGCGAGCGCGCCAGCGATGGCCTCGCGACTCTCCGTGGCGCGGTCATGCGTCACCACCTCGGCGCCGAGCGCCAGCGTGCCCTCGCGCTTCGATGCCGGCGCATCGGACGGCATCACGATCAGAGCCGGCATACCCAGCCGTTTCGCCGCCCAGGCTACGCCTTGCGCATGGTTGCCCGATGAAAAGGCGACGACGCCCTTGGCGCGCATTTCCGGGTCGATCGCGGTCAGCCGGTGCCACGCGCCGCGCAATTTGAACGCGCCGATCGGCTGCAGTGATTCGGCCTTGAAGGCAACCTGCACACCTTTGATTTCGCTGACGAATAATGGGGACGGCGGGAGGATGGCGGCGATCTTGGCGGCCGCATCACGTACCCCGGCCCGGGTCGGCTGTCTTAAAATCGTCACGTATCACCTCCGATGATCGATATTCGCTTTACATGCGGGAATGTCGATCCTATTTCGCCCGTCCGCTGCCCCATGGGACTTCCAACCGCAAGGCAGCTTTTTTCACCGTAGGCGCAAGCCACTTGGAGGTCCCTTGAGTTGCACAAGCATCATAGCGCGCTGGGGCTAGCGAAAGCCCAATCGACCACCGTCACCGGAGTCGAAATCGCCAGGCAGCGGCCGGTCCAGCCGGTCACGCTGATTCGTCCCCACGCCGCAGCGCGGGCCGCCCGATTCTTCGTCGAGAAGTTTCCGGGCCGGTCGATGTATGCGGTCAAGGCGAATCCATCTCCCGACCTGCTGACCATTTTGTGGGACAGCGGCATCACCCATTACGACGTCGCCTCGATCGCCGAGGTGCGGCTCGTCGCGCGTACGCTTCCGCAAGCGACCTTGTGCTTCATGCACCCGGTCAAGGCCGAGGAAGCGATCGAGGAGGCCTATTTCACGCATGGCGTGAAGACCTTCAGCCTCGATTCGATCGAAGAGCTGGAGAAGATCGTCCGCGCCACGCGTGGTGCGAGCGACCTGACGTTGTGCGTGCGGCTGCGGGTCTCGTCCGAACACTCGAAGCTCAGCCTTGCCTCGAAGTTCGGCGCTGCACCGGGCGAGACCAAGGAACTGCTGTTCCGCACCCGCCAGGTCGCCGATGCGCTCGGCATCTGCTTCCATGTCGGCAGCCAGGCGATGACGCCCGAAGCCTATGCCCAGGCGATGGAGCGCGTGCGCGCCGCGATCGTCGAGGCGGCGGTGACGGTCGACGTGATCGACGTCGGCGGCGGTTTTCCGTCGACCTATCCGGGCATGGAGCCGCCCCCGCTCGAGCATTTCTTCGAGACCATCCACCGCGCGTTCGAAAGCCTGCCGGTGAGCTATTCGTCGGAGCTGTGGTGCGAGCCCGGCCGGGCGCTGTGCGCGGAATATTCCTCGCTCATCGTGCGCGTCGAGCGGCGCCGCGGGTCGGAATTGTACATCAATGACGGCGCCTATGGCGCGCTGTTCGATGCGGCGCATATCGGCTGGCGTTTCCCGGTGACCCTGCTGCGCGAGCCCGACAGCCGGGCGCGTGATGTCGATTTCAGCTTCTATGGCCCGACCTGCGACGACATGGACCATATGGCGGGCCCGTTCGCCTTGCCGGCGGACGTGCAGGCCGGCGACTATATCGAGATCGGCATGCTCGGCGCCTATGGCTGCGCGATGCGCACGGCGTTCAACGGCTTCGGATCGGACGAGACGGTGATCGTCTCCGACGAGCCGATGGCCTCGCTGTACACCGGCGAGGAGCGCGAGGTCGCTTCGAACGTCGTTACACTGTAACTAGCAACAGCTACTGCTCTTCCTCCCCCCTCCCGCAATGCGGGAGGGGCCGGGGGAGAGCCTGTATTCATTGGGGTTGCGGCGACATGCCCTCCCCTGGCCCCCTCCCGCGAGCGGCATGGGAATTCATGGAGCAACCAATGACCGAAGCCATCAACGACACCCGCAAGGCCGAGCTGCTCTCGACCCAGGTCGAGCATATCGACATCACCAAGTTCGACGCGCGCCCGATCGTGGACGCGATGAAGAAGATGAGCTTCACCAGCCGCGATCTCGGCCGCGCGACCGACATCTACAACCAGATGCTGGCCGACAAGGACTGCACGATCTTCCTCGTGATCGCAGGCTCGACGAGCGCCGGCGGCTGCATGGACCTGTATGCCGAGCTGCTGCGCAACAACATGATCGACGGCGTGGTCGCGACCGGCGCGTCGATCGTCGACATGGATTTCTTCGAAGGGCTTGGCCACAAGCATTATCAGGCGCTGGAAGTGCCGGATGACGACACGCTGCGCTCGCTGCTGATCGACCGCATCTACGACACCTATATCGACGAAGAGCAGCTGCAGGATTGCGACCACACGATCTACGAGATCGCCAATGGTCTCGAAGCGCGGCCTTATTCGAGCCGCGAGTTCATCCGCGCGATGGGCAAGTATCTCGTCGAGCATGGCAAGAAAGACAACAGCCTGGTCAAGCTCGCCTATGAGCATGACGTGCCGATCTTCTGCCCGGCGTTCGTCGACAGCTCGGCCGGTTTCGGGCTGGTCAAGCACCAGGTCGACCGCGCCAAGGAGGGCAAGCCGTACATGGTGCTCGACGCGATCGCCGATTTCCGCGAGCTGACCGACATCAAGATCAAGGCCGGCACCACCGGCCTGCTGATGATCGGCGGCGGCGTGCCCAAGAATTTCATCCAGGACACCGTGGTGTGCGCCGAGATCCTCGGCCATGACGATGTCCAGGTGCACAAATATGCCGTGCAGATCACCGTCGCCGACGTGCGCGACGGCGCCTGCTCGTCCTCGACGCTGCAGGAAGCGGCGAGCTGGGGCAAGGTCAACACCGGCATCGAGCAGATGGTGTTCGCCGAGGCCGGATCGGTGATGCCGCTGCTGGCCAGCGACGCCTATCATCGCGGGCTATGGAAGAACCGGACCAAGCGCCGCTGGGGCGCCTCGTTCGACGCCTGAAATATCGCCGCCGACCGTGACCCGGTCGGCGGCCTAGCCGCGCGACCGGTTCGGTTGCGCCACCCGAGGGCGCGCGTTATAGCCCGGGATGCACCGTTCGCGATGCGGATCCAGGAATAAATCGGGGGCCAATGACCGCTATTCTCATGTTTCTGGGTACGCTGATTCTGACCTTTTGGGTCAGCCGTGCCCTCCTCGCCGTCTTGCGCCGAACGAGCTTACCGGTGAGGCAGCAGCTGCTGCTCGGGCACGCCGCATCGCTGGTGCTGATCGGGGCCTTCGTGGCCTATGTGAAGGTGTTCAATATCTATGCGCCGTTCGCCTACGTTCCGGCGCAGATCCTTTGGCTCGGACTCGACTGGTTGCGGCAACAGCAGGATGCCAAGCCGGTGTCGCGCAGGCGGCGCCACAACAACAAGCGGTCGCTGCCGACGATCAAGCTGCCCGAATGGCTTCTGCTCGGTGCGATGGGCCTGCTGGCCGTGCTCTATGTCGGCTATAACTGGCTGACCTTCGACTATGAGACAAGCACCTATCACGACGTCTATATCGGCAGGACACCGCCCGACGTGGTCTATGCCGTCGGCAAACCGGCCATGGTGCGCAACAGCGACGCCGAAACGTGGCGGCCGGCGCAGGACGCCCAGCGCAGCGCGCAGTGGATGTACACCAACCCGTTCATGGTGATCCATTTCAACCCCGACCAGACCGTCGCCAACATCGTCTGCAGCAACCAGGACAAGGTTTCGACCGGGGCCTGCGTGCCAACGGTCAAGACCGACATCGGCAATCAGGAGGCGGAGGTCTGGGCCAGGCTCGGCTTCCCGACCAACATCATCACGACCGAGGACGGCAAGCATATCTATAGCTATCCCGAGCTCGGCCATGATTTCGTGCTCGAGCAATTCTACGTCCGCTCGATCAGGGTCTATGCGCGGAACGGCGATGTCGGTGGCTGGTGGTGGCGCTTCCTGCTGTACATGCTGCCCGGCTCCTAAGCCGCGGTCGCTCTCCACAGCGTCAGGGCACTCGCCTTGCCGCTCCGTGCCGGATGGGTTTCGCGCGTGAGGAGCGCCGATAACAGCATCAGGCCGAAGCCGAGCAGCCACGCATAGGCCGGGCCGTTCAGATCATGGCTGGCGCGGACATAGCCGGCGACGACAGGCGGGCCGAGGCCGAACGCCAATGCGATAACGAGACCATAGCCGATGCCGACCAGACCGGAACGCATGCGTTTGGGCGAGCATTCGACCAGCGCGACATAGGCCGGCGACATGGTCAGCGCGGAAAGCGCGGTCAGCACAAGCACGGCCAGCGACAATTGCGCCATGCCCGCCCCCGCGACGCCCCAGGCGAAGAGCGGGAAGGCCAGCAGGACGCCAGCCAGCGACGGATAGAGCTTCCCCCAGCGCCGCCCGACACGGTCGCTCAGCCAGCCGCCGAGCAGCACGCTGGCGATCTGCACCGCGCCGATCGCGACGGTCAGCCGGTAGGCGATCGGTGCCGGCACTGCCAGCCAGGTGGTGGTGAAGGTGAACATGAAATCGCTCATGCTCGACATCGCCAGGCCGCCGAACATGCCGAGCAGCGCGGCGCCGTAGACCAGCGGCTCAATCTTCGTCGGCGCGCGCGGGTCGCGTTCGGGCAGGTGGAGCGTCTCCTCCAGCCGCCGCCGCAGGATGAAGGCGAAGGGCACGATCGCCGCGCCGACGCCGAAAGCGATGCGCCAGCCGATGGCATCCAGCGCGGCAGGCGACATGGCCGAGGCAAGGCCGAGCCCGACCAGGCCGCTGGCCAGCGCACCGAGCCGCATGGCCGCCAGTTGCAGGCTGGTGAACAGTCCGCGCCGGGCGAGCGGCGCGCATTCGGCGAGATAGGCCGTGGTCGGCCCGACATCGCCGCCCGCCGCCACGCCCTGGATGACGCGAAAGGCGACGACAAGGATCGGCGCGGCGATACCGATGCTGGCATAATCCGGCGTCAGCGCGAGGCCAAGCGCCCCCACCCCCATCAGCGTGAAGGTGGCGAGCATCGTCGGACGGCGGCCGATGCGGTCGCCGAGCAAGCCGAACAGCACCGCACCGAGCGGCCGGGCGAAAAAGCCGAGCGAGCCGGTCATCAGCGTGAGCAACAAGGCGGTACCGGGCAGACCGACGGGGAACATCACCCGGGCGAGGTTGACGGCGAAAAAGGTGAAGCTGAGAAAGTCGTAGAATTCCAGTGCGTTGCCGACAACAACCGCGATGATCTTCGACGCGCTGAACAGCGGCGCTCGATCGCTCTGCGTATCGCTCGGCGCGGCCTGCGGACTTGGCTCGGTCATTTTCTTTCCCCCCGATGCGCATGGCTAGGCCGTCGGCCGCCCGCGGGCAATTGGTTGCATCCGGGCGGCGAATCGATCAGCTTCGCCCCCGACAAAATGGGGGACTGCCGAGATGATCGAACATAGCGAGATACTGAAGCCCGTCGTCGTGCTGATCGCCTGGTCACTGGTGATGTTGGTGTGGCTGGTCGCGGCGCGGCTGCCGGCGATGAAGCGCGCCGGGATCGATATCAACAAGGTGGTCGGCGGCCGGCCTGGCGCACTCGACGGCATCGTCGAGGAAAAGGCGCAGTGGAAAGCGCATAACTATATCCACCTGATGGAACAGCCGACGCTGTTCTATGCGGTGAGCCTCGTGCTGGCGCTGGCCGGCTGGGGCAATGGCATGAATGCGTGGATCGCCTGGGCTTATGTTGCGCTGCGCATCGTCCACAGCCTGATCCAGGCCACCTTCAACAAGGTCAGCATCCGCTTCCTGGTGTTCGCGCTATCGACGCTGTGCCTCGTCGCGCTGACATTGCATGCCGCGATGGCGGTGTTCAGCTGGCATCACTGACCTGAGGTCCGCGTCGGCCAGCCGCTGGCTGACGCGGATCGGTGCGACGCGCCGGTCGCAAATGGGTGGAGCTTTGGCATGTGGACGATGATCGCGCTCGGTCTGGCAACGGCACAGGCAAACCCGCCAATGACGGATGACGCGGTGCTCGCCCGCATGACCGCTTTGTTCGACAATATCTGTCTCAAGACCTTCCCCGCCGACGATGCGGTCGCGGCGACGATGAACGCGCTGGGCGCGGTGCCGCGGACACGCGAGCAGCTGAAGATCTACCTGCATGACGATCCGGGCCGGGGCTGGATCGTCGCGGATGGCGAGAAGAAGTTCACTGTCACGATCGAGGCGCCGCCTTATCACGCCTGTACGGTGCGGCGCGCGACACCCAACGGGTTTGCCGATCTGGCGCCGCTGGAGGCCGTACTTGGCCCCTATGAGCGCGTCGCAGGCGGTTTCGCGAAGATGCATCCGGCCGATATGCAGATCGGCCAGATCGCCTCACATGTCGTTGGCGAGCAAAAGACGACACAGGATGGCGGTGGCGAGGCCTTCTATGTCTTTTCGAATTCGGTGAGCGACCCGGCCGAGCGCGCCAAAGGCTATACCGGTGTCGAGGTGCGCTTCGTGCACCAATTCACGGCACCCGGCGCGCGTTAGGGAAACAGCCGCGCCAGCGAGCGATCGAGCATGACCAGTTGCCACAGCGTCCGGCCGTGTTCCGCGCGGCCGGCGCGGTGGTCGGCGGCCAGTGTGGCGATGGCGGACGGGTCGAACCAGCCGGCCTCCCGAAGCGTGCGCGACGTCGCCAGCGCCGCCGCCTCATCGGCGAGCGCGCCGCGAAACCAGGCGCTGACCGGGGTGACGAAGCCCATTTTCGGGCGATAGAGGATGTCGCGCGGCAAATAGCGCTCCATCGCCTTCTTCATCAGCCATTTGCCCTCCCCGTGCCGCAACCGGAAATCGTCGGGCAAGGTGGCGGCGAATTCGACCAGCTTGTAGTCGAGCAGCGGTTCGCGCGCCTCGAGGCTCACCGCCATGCTGGTGCGATCCGACTTGGTCAGGATGTCGCCCGGTAGCCAGTGCTGGAAATCGGCATATTGGGCGCGGTCGAGCGCATCGCGCGCGGGGGCGTCGCGCATCGAACGGACATAGCGATCCTCGGCGCGATGCCCGCCCAGCTCGCGCTTCGCCCTGACGCTGAACAGCGCGGCGCGCAGCGCCGGCGTGGTGACGCCGACCGAGCGGGCATAGGCCTCGGCGCCGTCCTCGGCGAGCGCGAGCAGCGTGGTCTTGGCGCGCAGCGGGCGCGGCGCCCAGTCTGCCTTGGGATACCAGCGGCCGAGCGTGCCGAACACGCGGCTGCGGACATCCGCCGGCAACAGCCCGCGGATGCGCTCCTCGGCGGCCTGGAACCTGTAGCGGCGATAACCGGCGAACGCCTCGTCGGCGCCGTCACCCGACAGGGCGACGGTGACGTTCTCGCGCGCCAGTTCGCTAACGCGGTAGGTCGCCAGCGCCGAGGCGTCGGCAAAGGGTTCGTCGAACGCCGCGACCAGCGTGTCGATCAGCCCGAAATCGTCCGCCGCGACGACGCGTTCGCGATGCTCGGTGGCAAAGCGGGTGGCGATGATGTTGGCATAGGCGCGCTCGTCATGACCCGCTTCGTCGAAGCCGATCGTGCAGGTCTTGACCGCGCGCTTCGACGATTCCGCCATCAGTGCGACGACCGCCGAGCTGTCCACACCGCCCGACAGGAAGGCGCCGAGCGGCACGTCGGACACCATCCGTGAGGTCACGGCATCGCGCAGCAAGGCGAGCAGCTCTTCCTCCAGCGCCTTGGCCGAGCCCGTGGCGCGGCGCGAGAAATCGATGTCCCACCAGCGCGACGGCGCCGGAAGCGGCTTGCCGCGTTCGAGCAGCAGCGCATGGCCGGCGGGGAGTTTCTTCACCCCGGCGACGAGGCACGTGTCGTCGGGCACGTAACCGTAAGCGAGATAGTCCTCGACCGCACGAATGTCGGGTTCGCGGCGCAACAAGGGATGCGCGAGCAGGCCCTTCAGTTCCGAGGAAAAGGCGACGCCGCCATCCGACAGTTCGACATAATGGATCGGCTTGGTGCCCATGCGGTCGCGCGCGAGGAACAGACTCTGGCGCCGGCTGTCGTGCAGCGCGAAGGCGAACATGCCGTTGAGCCTGTCGAGCATCGCCGGGCCCCAGGCGGCCCAGGCATGAAGCAAAACCTCGGTATCGCCGGCGGTGACGAAGCGCGCGCCGAGCGCGGCGAGTTCGGTACGGAGATCGAGATAATTATAGATCTCGCCATTGTAGACGACGGTCAGCACGCCGTCGGCCGTGGTCATCGGCTGCGGCGAGCCCGACACGTCGATGATCGACAGGCGGCGATGCCCCAGCCCGACGCCGGGCGCCGTCCATACGCCGGAGCCGTCGGGGCCGCGATGCGCCTGGACATCGGTCATCGCGGTGATGCGCGCCGGATCGACCGGCTTGGGCGTGGCGGGATAGAAGATCCCGGCGATGCCGCACATCAGCGGCGCCCGGAGACGTTGTCGGCGATCCGCGCGATGGGGCCCGCCGCCGCGAGGAAGCGTTCGATCGCGGCGCGCGGGTCATGCCCGGCCAGCGTCTCCGCCGACAAATGCACCGCGACGGCACGCTGATCGCCGCCGAGCAGCTTGGCCTTGAGGGTTTCGATTTTCACTCGGGAATCGCTTGCAGTGACGGCATCGCCGATGCGGTACCAGCTGGCGATCTGCCGCTCCACCCGCCCCGGCGCGGTTACCCGCATCACGGCACCGCCTGACAGCATCGGCAAATTCTCGATCCGCACCCAGCGATCGTCTTCGCGCAGCGGGCCGACGCCGAAGGAGACCAGTTCCTTGCCCTCGCGCTGGCTGCCATAGACGGCGACGGCGAGGTCGACGGCATCGCCCTGCCCGTCCGCGTAGCGCCCGATCAGGAAGTGATCGGCGCCGGGATAATAAGGCGACCAGGGCGCCCGCTCGCTCATCGCGACGCGGTGCCAGCCGGGCACGTCGGGCAGCACGGCGCTTTCGGGGAGGACGGCGGCGCGACCGGCGATCGCCGCCGACCAGGCCGGGAAAGCCGCGGCTAGCGTCAGCGCGATGGCCGCGGCAATCATTGGATCGCAGGCCAGGCTGACGGGACGCTGCAAGCGCGCCACATCGATCACCGGCGCGTCGGGGGCCCGATCGAACCAGCGCCAGCCGATCGCCAGCACCGCCGCCATCACCAGGCCGAAGAAGATCCAGCCATAGACGATATGGTCCATGCCCGTCGCGCGCTCGACCGAGGTGAGATAGGCGGCATAGATCGTGCCGAAGGCGCGCAGGCCATTGGCGACCACCGGCACGATCAGCGCCGCGACCATGAACAGCGCGCGCCTGCGCCACGACACGAAACAGACCTGCGCGACGAGGGCGCCATAGGCGATCATGGCGATGACGAACTTGGCACCGGAACAGGCCTCGGCGACCTCGAAATAGCCGTTGGGAATGGTGATCAGCACGCCTTCGACCTGCGCCGGCACGCCGAACAGATGGAGCAGCGGCATGGTCATCGCGACGGTGATGCTCTGCAGCGGCGCCTCGAGGCCCTCGCCGAACGGCACGAGGAAGAAAGCGTAAGCGAGAGGGAAGAGCAGCGCGCGGGCGACGTTCGGTCCGAGGATCGTCACCGCTGCCCCCTGCAGCATCATGACCAGCCCGAGATGCCGCGCCAGCGCGACGCTTGCGGCATCCCCGAGCAGCCAGCCGAAACCGCCCGCTGCGACCAGCAACAGGCCAGGCCACCAGCCAGCCGGCACGACCTGCGCAAGTTCGGTGCGGCGCTGCCACACCAGCCAGGCGATAACCGGCGAAATAAACAGGCAATGACCGAAGGTCGTGCTGGTCCACCAGATCGTCGCGAGAGTCATGGCATCGTCATGGAACAGCGCGACGATCAGCAGCGCGGCGCCGAGCAGCACGGCCGCATGGCGCCGCCAGCGGGCGTCGAACCCGCCCGCTTTGGTCCCGGCCGCGAAATCGGCCGCCGGGACGATCATGGTCATGCCGCGGAGCGCCTCGGCGGCGCCTTGATACTGATACCGAGCAATGCGTCGAGCGGCGCAAGGCAGGCTTCCCAGCTGTACCGCGCCTGCACGCGGGCGCGCGCCTCGCGCCCCATGGCGGCCGCGGCAACGGCGTTGTCGAGCACTGCCATGACTTCCTCTGCGATCTCGCCGACCGTCTCACCGACGCGGATCGTGCCGGCATGGTCGATACCTTCGGCGGCGGCGCGCGAAGCGACCACCGGCCGCTCCATCGCCATCGCTTCGAGCACCTTGTTCTGGATACCGCGCGCCAGTTTCAACGGCGCAACCACGACCGAGGCGGCGGCAAGCCAGCCGCGCACATCGGCGACCTCGCCCGTGACCATCACGCCGGGCTGCTTTGCGAGTGCCTTGACCGCGTCGGTCGGGTTACGCCCGACGATGGCGAAGCGCGCATTGGGATGGCGCACGCGGATATGCGGCAGGATCGTCTCGACGAACCAGGTCACGCCCTCGATGTTCGGGCGATAGTCCATCTGGCCGGTGAACACGATCAGCGCGCCGGTGGCGTCAATCCGCTTGAACGCGGCGGTGGGATCGAAGAATTCGGTGTCGATGCCGTTCTCCACCGCGTGGATGCGGGGTAGCCCGGTGCGCTCGCGGAACAGCTTCGCCTCGGCCTCGCTGACGAACAGGCTGGCCTGGGCGCGCTGGGCGATGGCCTTTTCGTGCGCGAACAGCATCTTCGCCTCGCGCTTCATGAACCATGCCATCGGGCCGGAGGAATTCTTCGCGTAATCGGCGAACTTGGCCGAATCCATGTCGACGAAATCCATGATGATGCGCTGACGCGGCTTGGCCGGCAGATATTGCGCCATCTGGCTGGAAAAGACGTAGATCGTATCGATCGAATGCCGCGCGAGGAGGTTCTCGACCGCTTCGCGCAACGGCTTGTTGTCGAACGCGGTCAGCGACACCGGCTTGTGCCCGAGCAGCGCCTGCATCGCGGCAACCGCGCGCGGCTTCGAGCGCCAGAAAATGGAGCGGTTACCGGTCAACTTTGCGAGGCCCGACTTCTGGCGCATGTCGCGCGTATCGTCGGCAAAGGCGATCAGATGCACGCGCCGGCGCGCCGACAGATATTTCAGGATGTGGAAGCCGCGGATCTTGTCGCCGCGATCGGGCGGATAAGGTACGCGGTGCGCCAGAAACAGGATGTCCGCCATCAACCAAGCCCCCGGGAGATCAACGGCCCAACCCGGTTGGCAGCCCAAAGCGGCAAGCGTTTCCACGCCTCGACCTTGAGCCGATAACGTGGGTTTAACGGGTTGATGTCGCGCGGCGGCCCCCCGGCCGCTGCACGCCGATAATACACGAGCGGCGTTGGTTCGAAACCCCAGTTCTTCTTGAACGCGGCTGCACCGGTACCCGATTTGGAGCGGCCGAAATCGAAACGTTTACAGCCACGTGCGCGCGCATGGGCCATAAGCGAGAAGTACATCGCATCGTTGGCCCGGAGCGCCCGGGCAGCGCGCGTGCCGCCACCCCAATAGGGAAAGACGGTGCCGTTGAAATAGAGGCTCAGCACGCTTGCCACCGGCTGCCCATCGGACAGGATGGTGAGGATGTCGGCGTCATCGCCGAACTCCTCCAGCACCGCGCGAAACAATGCCTTGGGGAACACCGGCGTGCCGAGATTACGCACGGATTCGGCGTAGACGGCGTAGTGCGCACGGGCATCGTCGCGCCCGTTGCCGATCGTGAGGTCGAGGTCGCTGCCCATCGCCTTGCGCACTTCGGCACGCTGCTTGCGCGGGATGGCCGCCAGTTCGGCCTCGTCATCGACGGCGAGCGGCCGCGAAAACGCCAGGTAGGTCGTATCGTCCGCGATCCACCCGCCGCCAGCGACAGGGCCGCCGCGCAGGTCGAGCGTCGGACAGCGCAGCTTCTGGGCGAGATCCCAGGCGGCCGAGCCGAGCGACGAGATCGCGCCTTCGCTTTGCGCGAGAATACCGCCGCCGACGCCGAAACCAGTCGACACTAGTGCGCGGCCGAACAGCGGCGAGCGTGTTTCGGTGAGCGGCAAGATGCCGGCGAGCGACCCGTCGGCGCCTTCCGCGATCAGCATATGGGCGCGTTGCCCGCAGCCGCGCGCGACGGCGATGCTCCACTCGGGCAGATGAAAGGGTGTGGCATCGGGGTGGCCACGCACGAAGTCGGCAATCCGCGCTCGCTCATCCGGTTCGGCGAGATTGACGACGCGGACGCCGAGCAGCGCATGAAGCAGCGGACTGTTCATGCCAGCGCCGCCCGTTCGGTCGCCACGACGGCATCCATCCGGCCCCAGTCGTGCCGGCCGATCAACGTACGCAGCTTGCCCGCCATCGCGCCGAGCCGGCTGTAATGCCGGAGTTTCGACCGCGCCGGTGCGTTGGCGACGCGGGGCTGGCCCGGGTCGATCTCCCAGGGGTGGAAATAGAATATGGCCGCATGCCCCTCGCCCGTCACCTGGCGGATGGCGAAGTTGGTCAGCGCCGAAGGCAACAGTCGAAAGAACCCCCCGCCGGTGGCGAGCTTGCGCCCGGCGACGTCGGCAATGGTCACCGGCACCTCGATCAGATCGGCATCGGCCAGCGGACGGAAGGCGAAACGCGGTGCCTCGGGCCAGCCATAATGATCGTGACGCAGTGGCGCGACGCTCGACGAATAGGCGTAACCCTGCTCGGCGAGCACGCGATGCGCCCAGGGCGTGCGCTTGTCGATCGAGAAGCTCGGTGCGCGGTACCCGGTGACAGCGACACCGCCGGCGTCCTCCAGCGTCTCACGTGTGCGCACGAGATCGGCACCGAAGCCGGCGGCGTCCATGGTGAAGACACGCTGGTGATCCCAGCCATGGCTGGCCAGTTCATGCCCCTGCTCGACGATGCGGCGGATCAGCGCCGGATGGCGCTTGGCCACCCAGCCCAGCGTGAAGAAGGTCGCCTTGACCCCGCTCTCGGCGAACAAGGCCAGCACCGCATCGGTATTGCGCTCGACCCGCGACGCGAGCGAATCCCAGTCGCCCCGATCGATCACCTTCTCGAAGGCACCGACCTGGAACCAGTCCTCGACATCGACGGAGAGCGCGTGGCGCATCGCCGCGAGGCTCAGCCGGTCACGCGGCGCAGCGCGGCCGCATCGGGCCGCTGGTCGCCTTCGATCCAGCCGACCGTCAAGGTCAGGACGCGTCGCAGCGCCGCGTCCAGCTCGTCGACCCGCGCCTCGAGTGCGGCAATCCGGACGGCAGTGTCGCCATCCGCCGGTGCCTCGGCGACCGGCTCCTGTGCACCACGGATCGGCAGCGGCTGAAGCGGCTCAACGGCTGCCACCGGCGGCGCGCGAAGCGGCGCGGTACCGTCGGCCGCCGGCGTATCGCTGACGCTGTCGGCCAACACCGTCTCGACGACGCGCGCGTCGATGGTATCGAGTTGTTCGATCGCGCCGTGCAGCATCACGCGCCCAGCGAGCTGGTTAAGCCGACGCGGTACGCCGTCCGACCCGCGATACAGCGCGTCGAAGGCATCGGCGGTGAAACGCGGCTTGCCGCGCCAGCCGACCAGCATCAGCCGGTGGAACATGTACGGCTCGACTTCCTCGGGCCCCATCGGCTCGAGGTGATGCATGGCGATCACGCGCTGGCGCAATTGCTCCAGCCGCCCGGCGCCCTGCAGCCGTTCGCGGAACTCGGGCTGGCCAAGCAGGAATATCTGCAGCAGCGCGTGGCCGCCGGCCTGGAGGTTCGACAACAGCCGCAATTCCTCCAGCGCGGCGATGTTGAGCGCCTGCGCTTCGTCGACGATCAGCAGGGTGCGGCGCCCGGCACGTGCGGTCGCATGCAGCCCGCGCTCGATCGCGGCGAGTAGCTGCGATTTGGTCATGCCGTCGGAATCGATGTCGATGCCGTTCGCCACCATGCGCAGCAGGTCGTCGGGCTCGACCTGGGTCGAGGCGATGCGGATCGCGAGCAGGCGCTCGCGGTCGATCGTCGCCATCAGATGGCCGACCAGCGTGGTCTTGCCCGCGCCGACCTCGCCGGTGATGACGATAAAGCCCTCACCCTGTGCGAGACCATAGCCGAGATAGGCCATCGCCTTCTTGTGCGTCACGGTATCGAACCAGAAACGCGGATCGGGCGTCAGCTGGAACGGTCGGCCGCTCAGTCCATAATGTTCGTCGTACATCTCACCGTCCCCAACCCCGCCAATAGGCGGCAGTTGTTTCAGAATTGATAGCGCATTCCGAGCTGTGCCGTGCCGGAGACCTGATCGCTCGCGCCTTGCTGGCTGAACGAATAGACCCCGACCGAGGCACTCGTACCGAGGCGCCCGAAGTTCAGATAATAGAGCCCTGTGGCGCCGACGCTGGTCACCGCGCTGGCGCCGGCGATGCCGCTCTCGTAATAATTGCCGAACACATTGGCGCTGATGCCCGACCGGTGGGTCAGTGCCGCGTTCATGAAGCCGTCGACATAGAAGCTCTGGTCGCTGATGCCGTTGACCGTGAAGCCCGTCGTCGTGCCCGGGGCGTAGAAACGGCGATTGGCATAACCGGCCCCGACGCCGAAGCTCAGGCCCCCGCGATGCGCCGAGATCACAGCGTCGACGCCGCGTGCGCGGTATGCCGAGGTCGAGATCGACTGGAACACCCCGTTGAGACAGCCCCCTGCCCCGGCGCTGCCCGCGCCATAGGTGCAACCGCTGAACTGCTGACCGAAGGCGTCGCGCTGTTCGATGAAGCTGGTCGGGAGGTTGGCGATACCGTCCTCGAGCTGGTGGCCGAAGGTCTCGACGCTGTCATAGACGCCGACCTGCATGCCGATCGAATGGCTCGGCGCGTAGCTGAACGAGCCGGTATAGGTCGTGCCGCCGTAACGGCGCCCGACGCGCACCTGCAACGACGTGCGCGGACTCGGTCGCCAGATCACGCCCGCATCGTAGATCAGACCATCGGTCTGATAGGCGATACGTCGCGGCGATGAGGAATCGGTCACGAAACGACCGCGCGAATCGGTCACCGGGTTGCCGCCGGCATCCAGCACCGCGTCGCGCTGGCTGACGGTGATCTTCTCATACCCGGCACCCGCGGTCAGCGCGAGCGTCGGCACCACCGGAAGGACGACGTCACCACGGGCATATTTGCCGTCATAGCGCTGGTCGAGTTGGCTGGCGTCGTCGCGCTGCCATGCGGCGCTGGCGGTCACGCCGACCGGCAACACCGCACCCGCCTTCACGCCGACCGTTGCCTGGGCGACCTGGCTGGTGGAATGATCAAACCGATCGAGCTTCGGCGCGGTCGGTGCAACGCCTGTTTCGCTCGGTGCCTCGACCTTGGTGTAGCCGAAGCGATAGCTCGCCCCGACACTGGCCGGGCCGGCGTGGGTCGACAGCGTCGGGCCGACATAGGCCGAATAGACCTGGCTGACATTATCGACATTGCCGGCAAGCACGCCCGGGGCCGCGCCGCGCACATCGGCGCGCGACCGGGTGGCGAGCGCCCCGCCCTCGATACTGAAGCCCGGCACGACCTTCACGGCAGCCCGAGCCAGACCGCTATGGACGTCGTCGTCGGCGACCTTCTTGTTCCAAGAAAAGCGCCGCTCGTAGCGATAGCTGACCTGCAGCTGGGTGCGGCGGGTCTGGATGCTCGCATCCACGCCGGCGGCGACGGTCGAATAGGTCAGCACGTCGCTGTTCGAGAAATCGTCTGTAAGCACCTGGCCGATCTCGATATAAGGCGTGATCGACTTGTGGCGCTCGCCGGCAAAGGCCGGCCCCGCCATGAGCGCGGCGACGATGCCGCCGGTGATGATGAGCGCGCGCGTCATGCCGCGTCCTCCTGGCCATAATAGCTGCCGAAACGGCGCCCCCCCGGCGCGAAAGAGACAGCGTTGAGTACGAGTTGGATATGTTCGCAGCCGTCGAGCATCGCGATCGCCTCGCGCAGGTCGCCGTCGCTGGTGCGGTCGGCGCGGACGACGAGCATCACCTGACCGACATGGTTGGCGAGCACCGAGGCCGGCGACGCGGCAAGTGCCGGAGGCGAATCGAAGATCAGCAGGCGGCGCGGATCAGCGGCGAGCAGTGCTTCGATCAGCTGTCCGGTACGGCGGCTGGCGAGAAGTTCGGTGTCGCCGGTCATCTTGCTGCCGGCGGGGAGCAGGCTGAGCTGCGGAATGTCGGTCGGCACGACGTAGCGCTCGATTTCGGCGGCCGGATCGGCCAGCGCGTCGAGCAGGCCCGGCCCCTCGCGCACGCCGAGCCGCGACAGCACGTCGGGCTTGGCGAAATCTGCGTCGATCAGCAGCACCTCGGTATCGCGCTCGGCGGCGAGCGAGATGGCGAGGTTGATCGCGCAATAGGTCTTGCCGTCATTGGGTTGGGCCGAGCACACCAGCATCGTGCGCGCCTTGCCCGGCGCATCCCGCCCGACGGCATGCGCGGTGCCCAGCAGGTGGCGCTTGATCAGGCGGAATTCCTCGGCCAGCGGGCCGACCGGGGCACCCGGCACCAGCAGGCCGTTCTCGGCGAGCAGGCGGCGATCAATCGGCGCGGCGCCATCGCGCACCGGCAACGGCGCCGCCGTGGCGGCAGGCGGTGGCGCGACGGCCTGGCGCGGCGCGGAGAAGGGCAAACCCTCCGCGGCGACAGGCGTAGCCGCAGGAGCGGCGGCTTCGCGCACAAGCGGCGGCGCCGGCTGCGCTACGGGGCGCGACACGGCGGGCGCTTCTGCCGGCATATCCGGCATGCGCAGGAAGTGGTTGAGATCATAGGCCTCGGCGGCGCGCTCGACGAGCGACCCCTTGAGCTTGCGTGGCGTCATATCGTTCATGCGGCCAGCCCCCGCTGCACCATCTCGACGCCGATCAGCGCCACCCAGGCGACCACCAGCCCTGCCGCGCCGCCGCCGAAATACATCAGCTTGCGGCGCCGCAGCGCGACCTGCGCCGACGTCACCGCCTCGCCGATCGAACCGATGACGGTCATACCGGTGGCGCGTTCGAGCCGCCCGGCGGTCGGATAGGTCGTCTTGAGCTGCCCCATGGCGAAAGCCACGCCGACACCGACACACAGGCCGGCGATCAGCACGCCGGTCAGCAGCAGCGGCCGGTTCGGTGCAGTCGGCACGCGCGGCGCGGTCGGCGGGTCGATCACGGTAAATTTGATCGCGTCGGTCTGGCTCTCGGCCTGGCCGCGCAGCTTGATGTCCTCGCGGTCGCTCAGCAGCTTGGCATAGGCGTCCTTGAGCACCTGATAGTCATTCTCGATCTGCGACTGCTCGGCCGCCACCGCCGGATCGCCGGCGAGCTTGGCGGTGATCTGGTTGAGGTCGGCTTGCAATTGGCTCTTGCGCATCGTCAGCGAGGCGACGGTCGCCTGCTTGTCGGCCTGCATCGACCGCAGCGAGAGATAGAGCGGGTTGGCCGAGCCGCCGCCACCGGCGGACAGTGGCTCGTTGCGCGCCGCGGCCTGCGCCGCCGCGAGCTGCCCGCGCAGCGCGACGACGTCGGGATGGCGATCGGTATAGCCCTTGGCCTGCGCCTCTGCGAGCTGGCCCTGGATCGCGGCGAGCCGCGCGCGTGCCGGCCCCGCGGTGGCGCCGCCCCCGGCGACGGTCGAAGCGGTGCCGGCCATCTGGCCGTTGAGCGCCGCCAGGCTCGACTGCGCGGCGGCGAGATCGTTGTCGACCTGCGCCATCTGCGTGCGTGCCGCGCTCATGCGGTCGTTGAGCGATCCGGTGCCCGGCAGGCTGCCGAGGTAACGGTTCTGGAAATCGGCGCGCTTGGCCTCGGCGTCGGCGAGCTGCTTCTGCCGCTCGGCCAGCTGCGCATCGAGGAAGCGTAGCGTGGAACTGGTCTCGTCGCGGTCGCCGGCGAGGTTCTGCTCGACGAAGATGTCGATCAGTTTCTGCACCACGGCACGTGCGATCTTCGGCCGCGGATTGGTCACGGAAATATCGATCAGGTTATCGGCCTGCGCCGTCACCTTGATCGCCAGCTGCAGCGCCGCCACCCGATCGGCAACGTCACGATCGTTCGATACGGTGTTGGCGAGCTCGGTGCCGCGCACGACCTTTTCGAGGTTGACCGCGGATGTCAGCGTCGCCCGCACCGAATCGACGCCCTTTTGCTGCTCGCCCGGCGTGATGCCAACCTTGCCCGGCAGGATGCTGTTCATCTGCACCGACACCCGGGCATGGGATTCGTAGCTGTTGGGGATCTGCGAGACGAGCAGCCAACCGAGCACGGCAACGGCCCATGCCACCGCCAGCGCGATCCAGCGCCGCGTCCAGACCGTATGCAGGGCGATCCTGATCTCGTCGTAAAGTCCGTTCATCCGCCGGCCCCGCTCAGAACATGCTCGTGGGAATGATAATCACATCACCCGGCTCGAGACGGACATTGGCCGACGAATCGCCATTTTTGAGCAGGCTCGACAGCTTGAGCTGATATTCGACCTGGCGCCCCGTGGTGCGGTCGTAGCGCACCAGTTTGGCGCGGTTGCCCGCGGCATATTCGCTGAGCCCCCCGACCGAGATCATCGCGTCGAGCAGCGTCATGTTGGCGCGGTACGGAATCGAGGCCGGCTTTTCGGTCGCACCGACGATGCGCACCTGCTGGCTGAAGGTACCGGAGAAATTCTCGACGATGACCGAGACGATCGGATCCTTGATATATTCGCCCAGCGCGATCTTCATGTCGTCGGCGAGCATTGCCGGCGTCTTGCCGACGGCGGGCATGTCGCTGATCAGCGGCGTCGTGATCCGGCCGTCGGGGCGCACCTGCACCTTCGCCGACAATTCCGGATTGCGCCACACGAAGATATTGAGCTGGTCGAGCGGGCCGATGACATATTCCTCGCCCGGCTGTTCCTGGGTCGCGACGAAGGCGGCCGGCGGCAGCTGGCCAGCACCGCCGCCGCTCGCACAACCGTTGAGCATCAGCGCGCCGACGGATACCAGCGCCAAGCCCTTGAAACTACCAGAAAAACCCATTGCACAAACCTCCCGCCGCGAGGAATCCGCCGGTGACGTCACTCCGGCAGGCCCGCGGCAATGGTCCGGTTATGGGACGGAAGAGGTGAAGATTGCGTTAGGAGTATCGGCCTGGCCGGCCAGGACCTCACCCGGCAGCGCATGTCCGAGAAAGGCGGACGGGCTGGCGGAGAGGCCATAGGCCCCAGCCATGAAGATCGCGATCACGTCGCCGGGCGCGGCGACCGGCAAGGTCACCCGGTCCGCGAGCCGGTCGAGCGGCGTGCAGAGGCAGCCGACGACGCTAACCGTTTCCACCGGCGCGTCTTTTCCGGCCGTCGCCACCGCCACGGGATAGTTGCGCTTCACCACCGTCCCGAAATTGCCCGATGCCGCCAGCTGGTGGTGCAGCCCGCCATCGACCACCAGGAACGTCTCGCCCCGGCTCTCCTTCCGGTCGATCACGCGGGTCAGATAGACCCCGCATTCGCCGACCAGCCAGCGCCCCAGCTCGATCGCGAACCGCGTGCCGGCGAGAATCGCGGGCCGCCCGTCCAGGGTCGCGGCCAGCGCGGCGCCGATCGCCTCGACGTCAAGCACGCTGTCTGCCGGGAAATAGGGTATGCCGAACCCGCCGCCGAGATTGACCAGCGGCGGCGCAGCGCCGGCCTGCTCCGCCAGCCGTGCCGCAAGCGCCACTGTCGCGGCCTGAGTCTCGATGATCGCCTGGGCATCGAGCGCCTGCGACCCTGCAAAAATATGGAATCCCCGCCAATCGGCGCCTGCGGCGATCAACCGCCCGACCAAGGCCGCGGCGCGTTCCGCATCGACCCCGAACTGCGATGGCCGCCCACCCATGCGCAACCCGGAGCCACGCAGCTCGATATCGGGGTTCACCCGCACCGCGAGGCGCGGCGTGACGCCAAGCCGTCCGCCGATCGCCAGCGCGCGATCCGCTTCGCCTGCGGACTCGACATTGATCGTCACCCCGGCGCGAAGCGCCAGTTCCAGCTCGTCGTCGCGCTTGCCCGGCCCCGCAAAACTGATCGCGCTCGCAGCTTTACCCGCGATTGCCGTAACCAGTTCGAGTTCGCCCCTGGAGGCGATATCCAGGCCATCGACCCATGGTGCCATCGCCGCGACCAAGGGCGGGAAAGGGTTGGCCTTCACCGCATAATGCAGGTCGACGCCCTCGGGCATTGCCTGGCGAAAGCGTGCGATGCGACGTCTCACGACCCCCGCGTCATAGACGAACAATGGGGTATCGCCCGCCTGGTCGATCCACGCGGACGCCGTCCGCCCGGCGATCAGCAGCGGCGCGGCGCCGGCGAGATCGGGGGGAATCGCGCCCATTGGCTTCATGACGTCAACTCCGCACGCAAGGCCGCCCGATCGAACTTGCCATTGGCATTGCGCGGCAGGCTCGCACGCCATTGATAGCGCAGCGGTTGCATGAAGCCCGGCAGCTCGCGCCGCAAGCGTTCGCGCAAGGCGGGCTCCTGCGCGGCGTCGCCCGCGAGGATCACGACGATCGCCTGGCCCAGCCGCTCGTCGGGCACGCCCAGCGCGACCGCTTCACTCGCCTCGCCCCCGGCCAGCACCGCCTCCTCGACCTCGGTCGGGCTGATGCGGTTGCCGGCCGATTTGATCATCTCGTCGGCGCGGGCGACGAAACGCAGCATCCCGTCCGCGCCCTCGACCGCGATATCGCCCGAATAGACCGCGGTGCCGCCAAGCCGCGAAAAGGCCGGCGCCGGCCGATAGCGTTCCGGCATCCGCTCGGGATCACGCCAATAACCCTTTGAAACCAAGGGGCCTGCGTGAACAAGCTCACCCGATTCCTCAGCATCGGCGCGGCTGCCGTCGGGCCGCACGATCATCACCTCGGCGAACGGGATGGCATGTCCGATCGATTCCGGATGCGTGTCGATCAGTGCTGGATCGAGATAGGTCGAGCGGAACGCCTCGGTGATGCCGTACATCGCGTACAGGTCGGCGTTGGGAAACCGCGTCCGCAACCCGCGCACCAGCGTTGGCGTCAGCGCGCCACCCGAATTGGTCAGCCGCCGTAACCGGGCTGCGGTTTCGGCCGGCCATTCCGCTTCGAGCAGCTGGATCCACAAGGGTGGCACACCCGCCAGCGTCGTCGCTTCATAACGCTCGATACCCTTGATCACGTCGCGCGGCGTCAGATAGTCGAGTGGCGCGACGCTCGCGCCCGCAGCCCAGGTCGACAGCAACTGGCTCTGGCCATAGTCGAAGCTCAGCGGCAGCACGGCGAGCACCCGGTCCCCGGGCTCCAACCTGAGATAATGCGCCACCGAGATCGCGCCGAGCCATAGGTTGGCATGGCTCAGCATCACCCCCTTGGGCCGTCCGGTCGAGCCCGAGGTGTAGAGGATCGCTGCGAGATCGTCGGGCTGCGCATCAGATGCCGCCATGACGTCACCCGCCACCGGCACCAGCTCTTCCGTGACGACGCGGCAGTCGGCCGGCACGTCACCGGAGAGCAACGTCGTTGCCCGCGCTTCCTGCGTCACCAGCAGGGCCGCACCGCTATCGGCGAGGATATGCGCGACCTGCGCGCGCTTGAGCAGCGGATTGACCGGCACATGCACCAACCCGGCCCGCGCCACCGCCAGCGGCATGACGCAGGCGAGCCGCGTCTTGGGCAACCAAGTCGCGATTCGCATGCCATGGGGCAGGCCCTGCGCCGTGAGCCATGACGCCACCGAGCCGACCATGCCCTCAAGCGTGGCGAAATCGAGCGTTCCGGCGCGATCGGCCAAGGCGCCGTCATGTGGCCGCCCCCGACCTGTCAGGTGGTCGATCGGACGGGGAACGGGGTCGAGCGCGATCATGCCCCTTGATAGCCGCCTCGTCCGCGCTGCCAAGGGCCGCTATTGGCATCCGACAGCGCACCCACTATTGCACCGCAACATGAGCCGGGCGCATTCGGGGATCGCAGTGCACATCGACGACAACGACCAGGTCGACGCCACCGTGCGCGCCGTATTGCATGACGTTCTCGGTATCGATGCCGCGCGCGTTGCCGCCTTCCGCAGCGACACGCCGTTGTTCGGCGCCCTGCCCGAGCTCGATTCGATGGCTGTTGCCGGGCTGCTGACCGAGCTGGAGGACCGCCTCGGCGTGCTGATCGAGGATGACGAGGTCGATGGCGAGATGCTCGAGACCTTCGGCGCGCTGGTTCGTTTCATGTCCGGCAAGGCCGTGCGATGAGCGCGCCGACATGAAAGCCCGCGCTTGATCGACTCCTACGCCTGGGCCGGCGGGCGTGAGGCGATGCTGCGCTTCGGCCCCGCCGGCGGCCCGGTGGTGATCGCGGCGCTGCCGCTGTTCGAGGAAGCCAACCGCACCCACGCCTTTGTCGTGACGATCCTGCGCCAACTCGCCTTGCGTGGTTTTGCCGGCGCCTTGCCGGATCTGCCGGGTATGGGCGAAAGTGTCATCGAAACCGAACAAGCATCGCTATCTCATTGGACTGAGGCCTTTAAGGAAGCAGTCGAGGCGCTGCGATCGACCTATGACACGGTCCATGTCATCGCCTTTCGCGGCGGCGCGCTGGTCGATCGCGACGCCGTGGTCGACACCCGCTGGCATTTCTCGCCCCTATCGGGCGCAACGGTAACACGGGATCTCGGACGCGTGGTGCTCGCCGCGGCAAAGGAAGCGGGCACGCACTTCGATCCGGCGACGCTGACCGCACGCGGCTCGCCGATCGAGATCGCCGGCAACCGGCTGACCCGCAAGCTCCTCGCCGAGATCGAGCGCGCCGAGCCCGTGTCGACCCCACCGCTCCGCACCGTACGTCTCAAGACCGATCCACTCACTGCCGACCGCCATATCGAGGGCGCGCCGTTATGGCGCCGCAGCGATCCGGACAACGACACCGCCCTCGCCGCTTTGCTCGCCGACGATATTGCCGGTTGGATCGCATCATGCGGCGGCTGATCGAATTCCCCTGTGCCGGCGACACGCTGGTCGGCACGCTCGACGAGGCCCCGGGCTCGACCGGGCTGCTGATCGTCTCGGGCGGCAACGAGATCCGTGCCGGCGCGCATCGCGGCATGGCGTCACTTGCCGCACGACTGGCCGCTGCCGGTACGCCGGTGTTTCGCTTCGATCGCCGCGGCGTGGGCGATTCGAGCGGCGAAAATGCCGGTTACGCCGAATCGGCGCCCGACATCGCCGCCGCCGCCGCGACCTTCTGCGCCGAGGCCGGGATCACACGACTGGTCGGTTTCGGCAACTGCGACGCGGCGACCGCGCTGGCGCTGTTCCACCAGGCATCGGGCATCGACGCACTGATCCTCGCCAACCCCTGGGTGGTCGAGCAGGCTGACGATCTCCCGCCGGCCAGCGCGATCCGTTCACGCTATGCCCAGCGCCTGCGCGATCCACGCGAATGGCTGCGCGTTGCGCGGGGCGGCGTAAATATCGCCAACGTTATACGTGGTTTGAGAAAGATATCTCGCGTAACGACTGAGCAATCAGGCGACCTTGCGGCGCAGCTGTTCGCCCGCCTTGCCGTCGATCCGTCGCCGATCACGATCCTGCTGGCCTCGCGCGACAATACCGCCATCGCCTTTCGCGCCGCATGGAGCGCGGCCGACGCGCCCGGCCTCCACGACCATGTCCGCCTGGAAACGCGCAACACCGCCAGCCACAGTTTCGCGAGTGCAGCGGACAAGGAATGGCTGTTCGACCAGGTCAGCGCGGCACTGGCGCGCGCGACGGGGTAAGGAAGTCGCCCAAAACTCAACTGTCATGCTGAACTTGTTTCAGCATCCATGCGCGGTCATCTTAACCAGGAGTGACGCTCCGGTGGCCACTGGTCGCGCATGGACCCTGAAACAAGTTCAGGTTGGACGACTGATTTAACGCGAGCGCCTACTCCGCCGCCACCGCAGCGTGCGCACTCTCGAATTCCGCCTCGGCAAGAAAGCGCTCGGCATCCAGCGCCGCCATGCAGCCCGTGCCGGCCGCCGTCACCGCCTGGCGGTAGATCTTGTCCATCACGTCCCCACAGGCGAACACGCCGGGAACACTGGTCCGCGTCGAGCCGCTCTCGACCTTGATATAATGATCGCTGTCGAGTTCGAGATGTCCCCGGAACAGTTCGGTCGCCGGATGATGGCCGATCGCGACGAAGCCGCCGTCGGTGTCGAGCCTCGAATGTTCGCCCGTCACCGTGTCTTCGAGATCCAGCGCGACCAGTCCGGCCGTGCCGCCGCCATCCACGAAACCGCGCACTTCCTTGTTCCAGATGACCGTGATCCGCTCGTTGGCGAACAGCCGTTCCTGCAGGATCTTCTCGGCGCGCAGCGAATCGCGGCGATGGATCAACGTGACGTCGGGCGAATGATTGGTGAGGTAAAGTGCCTCCTCGACCGCGGTGTTGCCGCCACCGATCACCGCGACCTTCTTGCCGCGATAGAAGAAGCCGTCGCAGGTCGCGCAGGCGCTGACGCCCTTGCCCTTCAGCGCTTCCTCGCTGTCGAGCCCGAGCCACTTGGCCTGCGCGCCTGTGGCGATGATCAGCACATCGCCCTCATACACATCGCCGCTATCGCCTATCAGCCGGAACGGGCGGCGCGTCAGGTCGACCTCGACGATCGTGTCGTACATCATCCGCGTGCCGACATGTTCGGCCTGCTTCTGCATCTGTTCCATCAACCACGGACCCTGGATGACGTCGGCGAAGCCGGGGTAGTTCTCGACATCGGTCGTGGTCATCAGCTGCCCGCCGGGCTGGATGCCCTGGACGAGCACCGGCTTCATGCCCGCACGCGCGCCATAGATGGCGGCAGACAGGCCGGCCGGACCGGAACCGAGAATGAGCATGCGCGTGGTGTGGGTGGTCATCGAGAAATCCGTATCAGCAAGCGAACGCATCTAGGGACGCTTCGCCGACTCGGCAACGCCTCACGCCTTCAGCCGCGCCGCATGCCACGCGATATGGTCGGCCATGAAGGTCGAGATGAAATAATAGCTGTGATCGTAGCCCGGCTGCATCCGCAGAGACAGGGCGATGCCGGCATCCGCACAAGCCTTCTCGAGCAATTCCGGCTTCAGTTGCTCTGCGAGGAACTGGTCCGCATCGCCCTGATCGACAAGGATATCTGCTACACGCGCGCCGTCATCGATCAGCGCGCAGGCGTCATAGGAACGCCAGTCGCCCTTGTCGGCACCGAGATAGCCGCCCAGCGCCTTTTCACCCCACGGACAATGCAATGGCGAGACGATCGGCGAGAAGGCCGAGACACTGCGAAAGCGATCGGGATTGCGCAGTGCGATGGTCAGTGCGCCGTGGCCGCCCATCGAGTGGCCCGTGATCGCCTGGCGTGACAGGTCGGCGGTGAGGAACTCCGCCGCGACCAGCGCCGGCAATTCCTCCTCAACGTACGACTTCATGCGAAAATTGGCCGACCAGGGCTCCTCGGTCGCATCGACATAGAAACCCGCGCCCTGCCCGAAATCATAACCTTCCGCATCGGGCACGCCCTCGCCGCGCGGGCTGGTGTCGGGCGCGATGAAGATGACGCCATGTTCGGCGCAGGCGGCGCGAAACTCGCCCTTTTCGGTGACGTTGGCGTGTGTGCAGGTCAGACCCGACAGATACCACAGCACCGGCAGCTTCGTGCCCGCCGGCGCATCGGGCACGAACACCGAGAAGGTCATCGTCGTGCCGGTGACGGTCGACTCGTGGCGATAAACCCCCTGCGTCCCGCCATGCGCGCGGTTGGTGCTGACCGTCTCCATCAATAGACCACGACGCTGCGGATGCTCTCGCCGGCATGCATCAGGTCGAAGCCCTTGTTGATCTCGTCCAGCGTAAGGACGTGGGTGATCATCGGATCGATCTGGATCTTGCCCTGCATGTACCAGTCGACGATCTTGGGCACGTCGGTGCGGCCCTTGGCGCCGCCGAACGCAGTGCCGCGCCAGTTGCGCCCCGTGACCAGCTGGAATGGCCGCGTGCTGATCTCCTTGCCGGCTTCCGCCACACCGATGATGATGCTGGTACCCCAGCCGCGGTGGCACGCCTCCAGCGCGGTACGCATCACTTCGGTGTTGCCGGTACAGTCGAAGGTAAAGTCGGCCCCGCCATCGGTCAGCGCCAGGATCGCTGCGATGGTGTCTTCACGCGACCTGCCCCGGGCATCGATGAAGTCGGTCATGCCGAACTTGCGGCCCCATTCCTCGCGGTCCGGGTTGATGTCCACACCGATGATCCGCCCCGCCCCGGCCATCTTCGCGCCCTGCAGCACGTTGAGGCCGATGCCGCCGAGGCCGAACACGACGATATTATCGCCGACCTGGACCTTCGCGGTGTTGACCACGGCGCCGACCCCGGTCGTCACACCGCAACCGATATAGCAGCTGGTCTGGAACGGGGCATCCTCGCGGATCTTCGCCACCGCGATCTCGGGCAGCACGGTGAAATTCGAGAAGGTCGAGCAGCCCATATAATGGAAGATGGTCTGACCCTTGTAGCTGAACCGGCTGGTACCGTCCGGCATCAGGCCCTTGCCCTGCGTGGCGCGAATCGCGGTGCACAAATTGGTCTTGCCGCTGAGGCACGACTTACACTGGCGGCATTCCGGCGTGTAGAGCGGGATGACATGGTCGCCCGGCTTGACCGACGTCACGCCCGGCCCGACCTCGCGCACGATGCCGGCGCCTTCGTGGCCGAGCACAGAGGGGAACAACCCCTCGCTGTCGAGCCCGTCGAGGGTATAGGCATCGGTATGGCAAATGCCGGTCGCCATGATCTCGACCAGCACCTCGCCGGCCTTCGGGCCTTCGAGGTCGAGCTCGACGATCTCGAGCGGCTTCTTCGCTTCGAACGCTACGGCGGCGCGGGTCTTCATGGCAGGGACTCTCCGGAGGGTTTGGCGCGTCTATGCCCGAAACGCACCGGTCGCCAAGCACCGAAATCGAGGGGCGCCATGACGATGAGGCATCGGCACGCCGGTACGCGAATTGGCCGGCCCTTGCGCTGCCTCCGGGCAAGGCGTCTCCTCGCGCCATGAAGCGGAAAGCGAATCACCTGATGGCCGGTCTGACGCTGATCGCCAGCGCGCCGTTGACGGCAGGCTCGCCGCGAAGCGAAGGTACACCGGAGGCTCAACCCGATCGCGCCGTGCTCGCCCAGGTCGTGCACGATATCTGCCCGAAGCGGGTAGCCATGCTGGGCGAGGCGACGCACGGTGACGGCGTAACCGTCGCTTTCAAAACGGCGCTGGTCCGGGAACTGATCGACAAGTGCCATTTCAACGCAGTGTTTTTCGAGGCCAGCCATTATGACTTTCTCGAATTTTCCAGGCGACTGCGGGCAGGAGAACCCACGACGCCCGAGATGATCGCCTCAGCGGTCGGCGGGTTGTGGAAGTTCGATCGCGAGTTCGCGCCGCTCGTCCCCTATCTCTTCGCGCGGGCGCGCGCCGGTCGTGTCGCGCTGGGCGGCCTCGACGATCAGCTGGGCAGCGCCGGCGCCTTCTTCGCAAACGACGCGATGCCGACCGAACTGACCGGCTATCTGGATGAGCCGCGCCGCGGCGAATGCCGTGAGATCCTGCGCAAGCGGATCTACTACCAGTTTCCCAACTACGCCGCGCCCGAACATGACCAGGTCGCCTCGTGCCTCACCGGCATCGACGCCGCCCTGGTGCAGGCCGGCAAAGACGCAGAGACGCGGTTGCACCGCGAAATGATAGTGTCGATGACGCGAATGATCTCGCGCGAGTTGCTCGCACAGGACAGCTATATCCAGCAGCGCGATGGCTCGATGTATCTCAATTTTCGCTGGCTCGCCGCCGGCCTGCCGGCGCGGAGCAAAATCATCGTGTGGGGCGCGACGGCCCATATGGCCAAGGATGTGGCTGCAGATCGCCATTATGACGGCGCCGCTAATCTCGGATCATTGATCCGCCGCGACTATATGCAGCAATCCTTCGCGCTCGGCTTTTCCGCGCTATCCGGCTCGTATCGTTACAGCCGCAGCCAACCCGATCGCGCCTTGGCGATCGCACCGCGGGGCTCGCTCGAAGATCGGGCTTTGACCGACGCCGGGCGCGACGCCGTCTATCGCCGCAAACCCTGGCTAAAGGCGATCGGCACCGTGCCGGCGCGCCTCCTCGGTGACGACTTCGTCACCGCCGCCTGGCAGCGCGCGCTCGACGGTGTCGTCGTCTTCCGGCAACAACGGCCGCCGCAGCGCACGGATGGACCGTGAAGGCGAAGCTGGCCGGGCGCCGCATTGGTCCCATCGCGGGCAAGGACCTCCCGATCGGCGTGCCATCGCAGCGCCCGCTTCACGTTCAGGTCGTGACGAACTTTGCCGGTGCGTCGGTTGTCGGCGATACGCCATCTACCCCTTGACCGCGTCGCTATCGCCCGCCATAGGCCCGCTTCCGCGGCGGTGTAGCTCAGCTGGTTAGAGCGCAGCACTCATAATGCTGAGGTCGCTGGTTCAAGTCCAGCCACCGCTACCAACACATAGTTAGCAATGCCCGCGCTCTCCGGCGATGCCTGCCCTAATGTCATGGTCATTGACGATGACCAGGCAATCCCGGCCGTGTTTGCGTCGTAAGAAGCGCCCGGCAGCCGGCCGTGCCGGTCAAGCGAACATGTGCCGCGACAGCGCTTCCCATGGTCCGCCGCGATACCACCATGACGCCAGCCCGGTGATCGCCACCGGCCTTGGCGCAAAATCCGCCTCCAGCGTGCGCAATAACGCGCGCGCCACGTCCGGCCGCACCTTGTTCTGCACCGTCACGTGCGGCCGCCAGCCGGCCTGATCCTGCGGCGTCAGCATCCCGGTGAAGTGATCCGCCAGCCGCGCGCGAATCTCGCCAAGTTGATCGCTCTCGATGCGATAGGCCACGCCCTCGCCCAGCGAGACCAAGCCGGCAACGCGCGCCCTTGGCGCCGTGACGCCACGGGTTTGGCTCGTCAGCTGCCCCTTCAATTCGGTCGCCAGCGATGGCGGCAAATGATGGAACATCGTTAGGTGGGCGGCGAGCTGATTGCGCTCAGGCGGGAAATGCTGCCGGCGGAGCGCGTCGAACCATGCCGCATCGGCCGCGCCGAATAGCGCCGTAACGATGATCGGCGCGGGGATCGGCGCCGGCGCCTCGCTCAAATCTCGACCTGGCTGCCCAGCTCGACCACGCGATTGGTCGGCAGGCGGAAGAACTCCATCGCGCTTTCCGCGTTGCGCAGCATCCAGGCGAACAGCCGCTCGCGCCACAGCATCATGCCCGGCTTGTCCGACGGCAGAAGCGTCTGCCGCGCGAGGAAGAAGCTGGTGTCCATCATGCGGAACTCTGCGCCGCAACGGTCGACCTTGGCCAGCGCGGCCGGCACGTCGGGCTCTTCCATGAAGCCGTATTTCAGGATCAGCCGGTGAAACCCGTCGCCCAGCTCGTCGAGATGGCAACGCTCATCGTCCGGCCACCATGGCTGGTCCATGATCTTGACGGTAAGCAGCACGACCCGTTCGTGCAGCACCTTGTTGTGCTTCAGATTGTGGAGCAGCGCATGCGGCACGCCGTCGGGGGAGGACGTCATGAACACCGCCGTGCCCGGCACGCGCGCGGCCGAGCTCGCCGCCGAGTGGATGAACACCTTGATCGGCATCGCGCCCTCGCGCATCCGCTCGATCATCAGCTTGCGGCCCTTCGACCATGTCGTGAGCACGGTGAAGATGATGAAGCCGATCAGCAGCGGCACCCAGCCACCCGATGGGATCTTGGTCAGGTTGGCGGTCAGGTAGATGCCGTCGACGAAGAACAGCATCGAAAGCAGCGGCACCGAATAATAACGCGGCCAGTGCCACAGGCGCGTCAGCACGACGCCGAGCAGACAGGTGTCGATCGCCATCGCGCCGGTTACCGCGATGCCATAGGCCGAGGTCAGGTTCGACGAGGTGCGGAAGAACATGATCAGGATCAGCACCATCGCCAGCAACAGCCAGTTGATCAGCGGAATGTAGATCTGCCCCGCCGTCGCGGCGCTGGTATGATCGATGCGCAGGCGCGGGATGAAGCCGAGCTGGATCGCCTGTTGCGTCACCGAAAAGGCGCCGGAAATCACGGCCTGGCTGGCGATCACCGCCGCCGCGGTCGCCAACAGCACCAGCGGGAAGCGCAGCGCATCGGGCGCGAGCAGATAGAAGGGGCTTTCCAGCGCTGGATGACCGACGCGCGCGAGCAGCGCCGCCTGCCCCATATAGTTCATCATCAGCGCCGGCAGCACGAAGAACAGCCACGAGACGCGGATCGGGTTGCGTCCGAAATGCCCCATATCGGCGTAGAGCGCCTCGGCACCGGTCACCGCGAGCACCACCGAGCCCAACGCGAGAAACGCGCGCATCGGGTCCATGAGGAAGAACTGGACCGCATAGTGCGGCGAGAAGGCCCACAGCACGTGCGGAGTATGCGCGATGCTCATGACGCCGAGCACGGCGATGGTGCCGAAATAGAGCAGCATGATCGGCCCGAAGAACAGCCCGATGCGCGCCGTGCCGCTGCGCTGGATCAGGAACAGGGCGATGATGATCACCGCCGCGATCGGCAGCACGAGATGCGACAGGCCAGGCGCCGCGACCGACAAACCCTCGACCGCGCCGAGCACCGTAACGGCGGGCGTGATCATGCTGTCGCCGTAGAACAGCGCGGTGGCGAACACGCCGAGCAGGATGATGCCGTTCGACCAGCGGCGCGTCTTGGTCCGTCCGGATACCAAGGCGAGCAGCGCCAGGCTGCCGCCCTCGCCCTTGTTGTCGGCGCGCATGATGATCGAGACATATTTCAGGCTGACGACGATCATCATCGACCAGAACATCAGGCTGGTGACGCCCATGATGTGCGCCGTGTCGAGCGCCAGCTTGTGGTGTCCGGCAAAGGTTTCGCGAAAGGCGTAGAGCGGGCTGGTACCGATATCGCCGAACACCACGCCGATCGCGCCGAGCGCGAGCTTGATCAGCCCGTCCTGCGCATGACCGTGCGGCGACCCCGACGAATCGGCGGTCGAGCCGGGCTCCGAAGTGGCGTTGCTCACTGTGTTGGATGTCCGCGGAAAGGCTGCATGTGGCGCATAACGCTCAACTTCGCTCAAAGCCCCCATGGCGAGCGGTGCGGCGCACTATCACGCGCCCGCACCCCCTGCAACAGTCCCGCCGAACAGCGCTTCGGCCTCGCCCCGGGTCGGCACCGCGCGGAGTACGAAGCTGCTGCTGATCGTGTTGACACCGGGTAAGCGCCCAAGATGCTCGCGGTGCATCCGCTCATAATCGTCGAGATCGCGACACACGATCTTGAGCCGGTAATCCTGCGCGCCCGAGACGAGCGCACATTCGACGATGCCGTCGATCTCGGCCACCGCGCGCTCGAACTGGGCGAGATCCTCCTCGACCTGTGTGCCCAGCGTGATGTCGACCAGGGCCGTGACATGGAAACCGAGCCGGCGATGCCCGAGTCGCGCGCCATAGCCGGTGATGTGTCCGGACGATTCCAGCCCCTGGATGCGTCGGGTGCAGGCCGATTGCGACAGGCCGACTTGGCCGGCGATCTGGCTGACCGACGCCCGCGCATCGCGCGCGACCAGTTTGAGGATCGCGGCATCGATCCGGTCGAGTTGCATGAAATCATCCTGGAAGCCAGCTTCGCTGGACAATCTATGCGTTGAGCGCTGCTCTCGCAATGATCTTTGCACAGATTCTCGGCCACACTCCGCGCTATGGTGTCGACAATCACGTCATGTTGGAGAGTGTCATGCGCGTCGGTGTCCCCAAGGAAATCAAGAACCACGAATATCGGGTGGGCCTGACGCCGCCTTCGGTCACCGAACTGACCGCAGCGGGCCATGAGGTGATCGTCCAGACCGGCGCCGGCATGGGCATCGATTTCGAGGACAGCGATTATGTCGAGGCCGGCGCGCGCATCGTCGCCGACGCGCAGACCGTGTTCGCCGAGAGCGACATGATCGTGAAGGTCAAGGAGCCGCAGCCGCAGGAAGTGGCGATGCTCGAGCCGCGCCACCTGCTGTTCACCTATCTTCACCTCGCCGCGGACAAGCCGCAGGCCGAAGGGCTGATGAAGTCGGGCGCGACCTGCATCGCCTATGAGACGGTCACCGCCAACGACCGCTCGCTGCCGCTGCTGAAGCCGATGAGCGAAGTCGCCGGCCGCATGTCGATCCAGGTCGGCGCGCACTATCTCGAAAAGGAACAGGGCGGCCGCGGCGTGCTGCTCGGCGGCGTCCCCGGCG
>JAZJXZ010000059.1:0-9542 GCA_040390605.1 Pseudomonadota bacterium | reverse complement strand
GCGGCATCTGCCTCAACTGGGGCTGCATCCCGACCAAGGCGCTGCTGCGCTCGGCCGAGATCTATCATTACATGCAGCATGCCAAGGATTACGGCCTCGTCGCGGAGAAGATCAGCGCCGACATCGATGCCGTGGTGAAGCGTTCGCGCGGTGTCGCCAAGCAGCTCAATCAGGGCGTCACGCACCTGATGAAGAAGAACAAGATCACGGTGTTCATGGGCGAGGGCAAGCTGACCGGAAAGGGCAAGCTGTCGGTCACCGGGGCGGACGGCAAGGTGACCGAACTCGCCGCCAAAAACATCATCGTCGCCACCGGCGCGCGGGCGCGCGACCTGCCGTTCGCCAAGGCCGACGGCAAGCGCATCTGGACCTATCGCCATGCCATGGTGCCGACCGAGATGCCGAGCAAGCTGCTGGTCATCGGTTCGGGCGCCATCGGCATCGAGTTCGCCAGCTTCTACAACGACATGGGTGCCGAGGTGACGGTGGTCGAGATGCTCGACCGCGTCGTGCCGGTCGAGGACGCCGATGTCTCGGCGTTCCTCGAAAAGGCGCTCAAGAAGCAGGGCATGACGATCATGACTGGCGCCGGGGTCGACAAGCTCGATGTCTCCGCCACCGGCGTCAAGGCGGCGATCAAGGGCAAGGACGGCAAGGTCGTCACCGCCGAGTTCAGCCATGTCATCGTCGCGATCGGCATCGTGCCCAATACCGAGAATATCGGGCTGGAGGCGCTGGGCGTGAAGACCGAGCGCGGGCACATCGTCACGGACCCGATGTGCAAGACCAATGTCGACGGGCTCTACGCGATCGGCGATGTCACCGCGCCGCCCTGGCTGGCGCACAAGGCGAGCCATGAGGGCGTGATCGCGGTCGAGGTGATCGCCGGCAAGCATCCGCATGCGATGGACGTGCGCAACATCCCGGGTTGCACCTATTGCCACCCGCAGATCGCCAGCGTCGGCCTGACCGAGGCCAGGGCGAAAGAGGCCGGTTACGAGGTCAAGGTCGGCAATTTCCCGTTCATCGGCAACGGCAAGGCGATCGCGCTGGGCGAGGCCGAGGGCTTCATCAAGACCGTGTTCGACGCGAAGACCGGCGAGTTGCTCGGCGCGCACATGATCGGCGCCGAGGTGACCGAGCTGATCCAAGGCTATACGATCGGCAAGACGCTGGAGACGACCGAGGCCGAGCTGATGGAAACGGTGTTCCCGCATCCGACGCTCTCAGAGATGATGCACGAGAGCGTGCTCGCGGCTTACGGGCGCACGCTGCATATGTGAGACCTGGTGAGGCGCGCGCGACCGCGCCCCAACCACCACCGTCACCCCGGCCTCGTGCCGGGGGCCAACGTGCCGCGTATGTTACGGACGGTAGCGCGCTGGGAGGGTTCGATGCCGGCACAAGGCCGGCATGACGAGGGAGTTGGCCGCCGCCTAGCTATCCAGCGCCGCATATTCCGCGATCAGCGCCTGATACGCTTCCATCGGCGGGAACGCCGGATAGCTGTGCGTCGCGCCGGTCTTCGCCCAGGGGAAGGCCTCGCTGGTATAGGTCTCGATGAAAGGGGCGAACCAGGACGTGTCGTCGAGCATCGACGCGCGCACATTGGTAAAGCCCATTTCCGGCTCGATGCGCGTGAACAGCCAACTCTTGCACCAGTCGCAATGATGGTGGCGGGCCTGATCGCCATGCAGCCCGCCGATCACCGGATCGCCCTGCGTGACGGTGAAGGCCGGCGACGGCACCGCAACCGAGGTGGAAAAGGCGCTGCCGGTCATGCGCTGGCAGCCGGTGCAATGGCACACCATGGTCAGCAAGGGCGGGGCGTCGACCCGGAAGCGGACCTTGCCGCAGCGGCACGCGCCGGTCATCGGTTGTGGGACATCGGCCATGGCTTGCACTCCTCGAAGCTTGCGGCAGGATAGCGCGCGATAGCATGGGAGAGCTGAATGCCGTTCGGGATTCTCTGGCCGACCTTCGCGCTGGTGGCGCTGATCTTCATCGTGTGGTTCACGCTCTACATCCAGCGCTTCGGCCATATGCGTCGTAGCCCACCGAGCGCGGCCGACTTTGCCGATGGCAGCGCGGAGGTAGGCTATTTCCGATCGGTCGAGATGCCGGCCAAGAATCTGGCCAATCTGTTCGAAATGCCGGTGCTGTATTTCACGCTGGTCCCGTTGCTGCTGATCACCCGCCATGCGGACCTTGTGCAGGTGTTGCTGGCATGGGCATTCGTCGTGCTGCGTGCGGCCCACAGCTTCATCCATATCGGCCTGAAGAAGGTGCCGCTGCGCTTCTTCGTCTATCTTGCTTCCTGCGTCGTGCTGTCGGCGATGTGGATCGGTTTCGCGGTCGATATGCTGCACAGCGCCGATGTCTATGACGCGGCGCTGCGCAACATGCAGCAGTGAGCGGGCAAGCGCTTAGGCGGCTTCGCCCGCCGCGGTCGGGAATTGCGTGACGCTGTCGCTGTGATGGCTGGCCAGCGGCGACGGCACCGCGCGCACCGCATCGGCAGCGATGTGCTTGAGGCGGCCGTCGATCGACGCGCCATTTTCGATCGCGATATTCTCATATTCGACATCGCCGGTGATCCGCGCCGCGCGCTCGATCGTCAGCTGACGCACCGAAACCGAACCCTCGATCGCCCCCGCGAGCCGTGCGCTCTCCGCCTTGACCGTGCCCTTGATGCGGCTGTCCGGCCCTTGCACGAGGCTGCCGCACGTCACGTCGCCATCGACGCGGCCGTCGATGTGCAGGTCGGCGGTCGCTGCGATATTGCCGGTGATGATCATGTCGGGGCCGATCACCGAGAACATGCCGCGCTTCTGGCCGCCGGCCTGTGGCTGCGGTGCGGGCGGCAGGCCCGGTGCTGCCTCGCGGCCGCGATTATTGCTGTTGAACATCGATAGAATCCCCGCTGTCGATAGAACGAATCGGATGTACTCTTAGCATAACCGCCACTTCGGACCTATCGGCCCGGCTGGTTAAGCGCGTGCCAATAAGGGATTGTCGTTGGCGAAGGGGCGAACGAGCGGTCGCGCGACGCGGATCGTCGCTGTGATCATCAGGATCGCACCGATCATTGCCATCGCGTTCAGCCCGCTGAGATAGCCGGAAAGCCCGAGCAGGCTGCCACCCTGGACCAGCACCGCGATCCGCCAGCTCGGCCGGTCACGCAGTGTCAGCGCCATCACCAACGCAAGGATATCGGCAAGGAAGAAATAGCGTTCGTGCATGTGCGGCAACAGGCCTGCGGTGATCAGCGGGACGAGCAGGGCCGGGCCGAGCAAGCCCCGGCCATCCAGTCGGCGCGTCGAAAACCAGGCGATATAGGCAGCGCTGGCGCCGAGCGCGGTGGCCAGCGCAAGGCCGCTCATCGGCAGGGTTCCGATCACGGGCAGCGCCTCGACGATCTGCCACAGATTGGGCGCGTTGAGCGAGAGCGCCGGATAGGTATCGGCCTGACGCAGATACACCGTGGCGAGATCCCAGGCGGGCCAACCCGCCGCCCAGGCCGGCAACATGGTCGCAGCCGCGACCAGCGGGGCGATCGGCCATAGGCGCAGCGGGACACGGCGGTTGATCAACAGCGCGATGAAGAATGGCGCGAAGAGCAATGCTTGTGCCTTGATGCCAAGCGCGAGCCCGCACCAGGCGAGCATCACGAGGTGCTTGCGGTCGACCGCGGCGGCGAGCGCCATGACGCACGGTGCGGCCCAGATCGCGTCGCACTGGGCAAGCAGCCCGGCGTTGATCAAGGCGCTGGGCAGGACGAACACCAGTGCCGCGGCGCGGTTCGGTTGCGGCGCGTCGAGGCGGATCAGCAAATGTCGCACCGCCAGCGCCAACGCCGCGGTACCGGCCAGCGACACCAGCTTGATCAGCGTTGGCGTGGCGATCATCCCGGCGAGCGGGCTGACGGCGGCCAGCAGATAGAGATAGGGCGGGCTATAGTTGCCGAACGGCGTCGCAAACGCGGCGATCGGGCCGCTCGCGACGATATGATCGAACCACGGCACGAGGAATTCGGTCATGTCGAGCGTGATCAGCGGCAAGGCGAACCACAACAACAGGCACGCCAGCGCCAGCGTTGCCGCGATCGGCGGCAACGGCCTGAAACTGGATCGGGGTGGGGAAATTGTCATCATCGCGCTCTCTCGGCGGTAACCATGCCGTGCGTGATGTTGAGACGACGTTAAGGGCGAAGCGGATGCAAGGTTGCGCATGGCGCCGGCCTGTGTTGGAGTGTGGCCAAGTCGCCGAACAAAGCGACGCAAAGGGAGGCGCGGATGGCGACTGTCATGGCCGAGAAAGCGGTGATCCCGTCACCGCCCGGCCTGCCGGTCGTCGGTCACCTCCACCAGATTGCGCGGGTCGGACTGATCTCGCACCTGTTGCGCGTCGCGCGCGACTTCCCGGACGGCATCTTCAAGCTGCGTTTCGGCAGCCGCGTCGGGCTGTTCATCACCAGCGCCGATCTCGTCGCCGAACTGAGCGACGAGACGCGCTTCCGCAAGATGCCGGGGCCGGGCTTGCGTGTCGTGCGGCGCTTTGCCGGCGACGGGCTGTTCACCGCATTCAGCGAGGAGCCGAATTGGGGCAAGGCGCACCGTATCCTGCTCCCCGCCTTCAGCCAGCGCGCGATGCGCGGCTATTTCGACATGATCCTCGAGGTGTGCGATCAGCTCGTCGCCAAATGGACGCGGCTGTCGGGCACCGACGTGCTGGTCGCGGACGACATGACGCGGCTGACGCTCGATTCGATCGCCATTGCCGGCTTCGGGCATCGCTTCGACAGTTTCGAGAAGGACGAGCTCGACAGCTTCCTCGAAGCGCTCGGCCGGGCGCTGGGCGAATCGCTCAACATGATCACGCGGCTGCCGCTGCAGAACCGCTTTGCCAAACGTGCGCAACGCCAGTTCGACGCCGACATCGCCGAGATGAACGCGCTGGTCGACGGCATCATCGCCGATCGGCGGAAGAACCCGACCGACGGCAAGGACCTGCTCAACCTGATGATCGCGGCGGTCGACCCCGAAACGGGGGAGGGACTCGACGACGTCAATATCCGTTATCAGGTGCTGACCTTCCTGATCGCCGGCCACGAGACGACGTCGGGCATGCTGACCTTCGCCTTCCACTACCTGCTGCGCAATCCGCACGTGCTGGCCCAGGCCTATGCCGAGGTCGATCGCGTCCTGCCCGGCGATATACGGCCCGACTACGCGCATGTCGCGCAGCTGGAGGTGATCGAACGCATCCTCAAGGAAGCGTTGCGGCTATGGCCGACCGCGCCGGCGTTCAGCGTCGCGCCGTTCGAGGACACGGTGATCGGCGGCAAATGGGCGATGCGCAAGGATCGGCCGATCAACATCTTCTCGCCCGGCCTGCACCGCGACCCGCATGTATGGGACGCTCCGGAGGAGTTCGACATCGACCGCTGGCTGCCCGAGGCCGAGGCGGCGCGTCACCCGCATGCCTACAAGCCGTTCGGCAATGGTGCGCGCGCGTGCATCGGGCGGCAGTTCGCGATGGTCGAGGCCAAGATCGCGATGGCGATGATGCTGCGCGCCTTCGCGATTTCCGACCCGCATCACTACCGGCTGCGGATCAAGGAAACGCTGTCGATCAAGCCCGACGATTTCCACATGCGCATCCGCCTGCGCAGCCCGCACGAGCGGCTGAGCATGGGGAGCGCCAGCGAAGCGATCGACGAGGCGCCCGTCGCGACGGTGTCGGGCACCGGGCAGCGCTTCGCGGTGCTGTACGGCTCCAGCCTCGGCACGGCGCGCGACATTGCCGAGGAGATCGCCGAGCGCGCTGCGGTCGACGGCTTCGAAACGGTGGTGCGGTCGCTCGACGAGAGCTTCAAGGGCGGCGCGCAGCCCGAGGACAAGGTGATCGTGATCGTCACCGCGACCTATAATGGCCGCGCGCCGGACACATCGGTCGAGGTGGAGCGCGCGCTCGACGCCGGACTGTTCGATGACGCGGACTGGAGCGGCGCACGCGTCGCGGTGCTCGGCATCGGCAATTCGCAATGGCCGAATTACCAGCTGTTTCCCAAGCGCATCGAAGCGGCGGTCGAGAAAGCCGGCGCGACCATGTTGCTGCCGCGCGCCGAGGCCGACGGGCAGGGCGATTTCGACGGTGCCGTGGCCGCTTTCGTGCGTGGCCTGTGGAAGGCGCTGGGCAGCGAGGCGGCACCGAGCGAGGCGACGTCGTCGCTCGCGCTACGGCCGGTCGATGCCGACGCCGTGCGGGCCGAAGCGTTGCCCGAACATGCCCAGCGCCTGGAAATCGTCAGCAACGAGGAACTGGTCAAACCAGCCGATGGCTTGTGGGACTTCGCGATCGAACCGCCGCGCCCTTCGACCCGGCTGATCCGCATTCGTTTGCCCGAGGCGCAGCGCTACCACACCGGCGACCATATCGCCGTCTATGCGCGCAACCGGCCGGAGCTGGTCGATCGCGCGATTGCCCGTCTCGACCTCAAGGGCGCGACGCAACTCAGGGTCGACGGGCATGGCGGTCGCTTCAGGCATCTCCCGCTCGGCCAGACGGTGACGGTGCGGCAATTGCTGACCGATTTCGTCGAACTGTCGGATGCGTTGCCACGGCGAGCACTCGCGGTGATCGCGGCGCAGACGCGCTGTCCCAACACCAGCGCCGAACTGGCGCGCCTCGATGGCGATGCGTTCGAGACGGAGGTCGCGGCAAAGCGGTTGAGCGTGCTCGATCTGCTCGAACAACATCCGGCGGCCGAGCTGTCGCTCGACAGCCTGGTGGAACTCTCGGCGGCGATCGCGCCACGCTTCTACTCGATCGCCTCCAGTCCGCTGGTCGACCCGCATATCGCCGATCTGATCGTCGGCACCATGGCCGCACCGGCCTGGTCGGGGCTGGGCGAACATCGTGGCTTCGCCTCGGGTTATATGCAGGGCGTCGGCGCGGGCGATCATGTCTTCGGCTATGTTCGCCGGCCCAACCCGGCCTTCGCGCCGCCGGCCGACCCGACGGTGCCGATGATCCTGATCGGCCCCGGCACGGGCTTCGCCCCGCTGCGCGGGTTCATTCAGGAACGCGCGGCACAGCAAGGCGCGGCGCAGAGCCTGTTGTTCTTCGGCTGCCGCCATCCCGATCACGACTGGTTCTGCCGCGACGAGGTCGAGGGCTGGGCCGCACAAGGGGTGATCAAGCCGTATCTCGCTTTCTCGGCCGTGCCCTCGCATCCGTGGAAATTCGTCCAGGACGCGCTGTGGGCCGAGCAGGAAGCGGTATGGGCCGCGATCCAGGCCGGCGCGCATATCTTCGTCTGCGGCGACGGCAGGTTCATGGCGCCGGCGGTGCGCGATACGCTGATCCGCATCCAGATGCAGCAGGTCGGCGACGAGCATGCGCAAGGGTCGCAATGGCTCGAAGCGATGATGACCGAAGGACGGTTTCATCAGGACGTTTTCGGGTTCGGGAAGTGAAGTGACTTAAATCCTCCCCGTTCCGGGGAGGGGCCAGGACGAGGAAGAGCATATGCTGCAACTATCCGGCCAGGACGCGTCGTTCGTCTATCTCGAAACGCCGCACACGCCGATGCATATCGGCTCGGTCGGCATCTACGACCCCTCGACCGCGCCGGGCGGGTTCGTGCGCTTCAAGGATGTGCTGAGCTTCATCGGCTCGAGACTCGGCGGGGCACGCAGTTTCCGGCAGCGGCTGGTGCGCGTGCCGTTCGACCTCGACCATCCTTACTGGATCGAGGACCCCGAATTCGACATCGAATTCCACGTCCGCCACATCGCCTTGCCCAAGCCCGGCGACTGGCGGCAATTGTGCATCCAGGTGGCGCGGCTGCACGCCCGGCCGATGGACCTGTCCAAGCCGTTGTGGGAATTCACCATCGTCGAGGGCCTCGACAATATTCCCGGGTTGCCGCCGGGTTGCTTCGCCCTGGTGTCGAAAGTCCATCATGCCGCGATCGACGGCATGTCCGGGGTCGAGATGTCGGCCGCGGTACATGATCTCGATGCCTCGATGACGCCGCCCAAGACGCAGGACGATTGGCAGCCTGAGAACATGCCCAACGTCGCCGATCTGCTGGCGCGCAGCTACCTCAACTCGCTGACCCAGCCCATGCGCATCATGGAGACGATCGGCCGCTCGCTCCCTGGCATGGCCAAGCTCACCGCTCAGGTCAGCAAGGGCGATGTGTCGATCCGCGACGCCCGCGCCGCGCCCAAGACGCGCTTCAACGGCAAGGTTGGCGCGCATCGCGTATTCGACGCGGTGCCGCTCAAGCTCGCGGAGGTCCGCGCGATCAAGGAAACGGTCGAAGGTGCGACGGTCAACGACGTGATCCTGGCGATCGTCGGAGGCGGACTGCGCACCTATCTCAATGACAAGGGCGAATTGCCCGCCGAGACCATGACCGCGATGGCCCCGATCTCGGTGCGTGGGGAGGGCGAGAAGGCCGCGCTCGGCAACCTCGTCTCGGCGATGGTCGTCGGGCTCGGCACGCATATCGCTGACCCCGTCGAGCGGCTTCGCTTCGTGCATGATGCAGCGGTCAACTCGAAAGCGATGACCAATGCCGTCGGGGCCAAGACACTGTCCGATTACAGCCAGTTGATTCCCTCCGGCCTCGCCGGATTGGCGGCACGCCTCTACACGCGGGTCGGCGCGGCCAATGCCCATGCGCCGGTGTTCAACTGCGTCGTCACCAATGTGCCGGGCAGCCGCGTGCCGCTCTATTTCTGCGGCGCCGGGATGGTGGCGATGTACGGCACCGGGCCGGTCTTCGACGGGATGGGTTTGATCAATCCGATCTACAGCTATGGCGACACGATCGCGATTTCCTTCACCTCGGATCGCGACATGATGCCCGATCCTGAGAATTACGCGGCTGCGCTGCGTGGCTCGTTCGATGCGCTCAAGGCGGCGACGCTCGGCAAGGCCTCACCGGCGGCGAAGGCGGCGCCCAAAGCGGCGAAGCAACCCACCGCGCCGAAGACCGTTGTCGCCCCGAAGCCGGCAGCGAAAGCCAAATCCAAATCCGCCCCGGCCACGAAGAAGCCGGCCGCCGCCGTCCGGAAGCCGGCACCGCAGAAGAAGGGAGCCAAGTGATGGCCGACAAGAAAAGTACAGCCGACAAGGCCCGTGACACGATCAACGAACGCATCATCGATCCGGCGAAGAAGGCCGGCGAGGCGATGCGCGCCAGCGGGGCCAAGATGGCCGAGAACAGCTCGACGATCGGCGCCAGGATGATCGACCAGGCCGAGGCCAACGCACGCGAAGCCTTCGCCGCGATGCGCGCCGCCGCACAGGCCAAGGACCTGTCCGAGGTGATGAAGATCCAGGGCGATTTCCTGCGCGACCAGGGCTCGCGCTCGATGGGCCAGGCGCGCGAGATAGGCGAGCTGATCATGCAGTTCGGGCGGGATGCGGTCGCGCCGCTGAGGGGCGGGAAGGACTGAACAGAATAATACCTCCCCTTCAGGGGATCGTTGCATAATTTGCAGGATGTGATTCAGTTCGTCGCG
>JAZJXZ010000058.1:11754-12805 GCA_040390605.1 Pseudomonadota bacterium | reverse complement strand
GTCCTCGTGGATCGCCTCGACCACGGCCCAGGCGATGGCGAGGCCGTCATAGGTCGAGGTGCCGCGGCCGACCTCGTCGAGGATGACGAAGCTCTGCGGGGTGGCTTGCGCGAGGATCGCGGCGGTCTCGACCATCTCGACCATGAAGGTCGAGCGGCCGCGGGCGAGATTGTCCGAGGCGCCGACGCGGCTGAACAGACGGTCCACCAGCCCGAGCCGGGCGCGGGTCGCGGGGACGAAAGCGCCGGCCTGGGCGAGCACCGCGATCAGCGCGTTCTGGCGCAGGAAGGTCGACTTGCCGCCCATGTTCGGGCCGGTGACCAGCCACAGGCGCGAGCTTTCCGACAGGGTGCAGTCATTGGCGACGAAGCGCTCGCCGCTCTTCGCCAGCGCGGCCTCGACCACCGGGTGGCGGCCGCCCTCGACTTCGAAACACGCGTGGCTCGCGAGCGTCGGGCGGACCCAGCCGCCCTCGATCGCGCGCTCGGCGAGGCCGGCGGCGACGTCGAGGCGGGCGAGCGCGTCAGCGGTGGCGGCGATGGGCTCGCGCTTGTCGAGCGCGGCGGCGGTGAGGTCTTCGAGGTGGGCGGCCTCGGCAGCGAGCGCGTGGGCGCCGGCCTGGCTGACCTTGATCGCGATGTCGTGCAGCTCGGGTGCGTTGAAGCGCACCACGCCGGCAAGCGTCTGGCGGTGGGTGAAGCCGCTGTCGGGGCGCATCAGCGGATCGGCGAAGCGGGCGGCGACCTCGATATGATAGCCGAGCACGCCGTTGTGGCGGATCTTGAGCGCGGCGATGCCGGTCTGCTCGCGGTACTTGGCCTCCAGCGCGGCGATGGCGCGGCGGCCGCCGGCGCCGGCATCGCGCAGGTCGTCGAGCGCGGCGTCGTAGCCTTCGGCGATGTAGCCGCCGTCCGAGGCGTCGATCGGGGGCATGGGGACGAGGGCGCGGCGGAGGAGGTCGATGAGGGCGGTGTGGCCGCGGAGTTGGGGGACTAGGTCGGCGAGGAGCGAAGGGCGCGCTGATTCAAGCCCCTCCCCTTCAGGGGAGGGG
>JAZJXZ010000058.1:0-11744 GCA_040390605.1 Pseudomonadota bacterium | reverse complement strand
GGGGCTGTGCCGCAAGTTCCTCAGCCGTCGGATTCGCGGAGAGGCCCCACCCCCTACCCCTCCCCTGAAGGGGAGGGGCAAGAAGTTGATTGAGGCGCTCACTCAGAACCGCTGCGCCTTCCAGCCCATCACGTAGCTGGCCGAGATCGCGCGGGCTGCCGCGGCCCGCCGCGATGCGGCCCAGGGCGCGGCCGATGTCGGGGAGGCTGCGCAGGGTGGCGCGCAGGCCTTCGCGCAGGCCACCATCGGCGACGAACAGGGCAACGAGATCGAGCCGTGCCTCGATCGCGGCGATATCCATCAGCGGGGCGCCGAGATCGGCGGCGAGGAGGCGGGCGCCGGCGCCGGTGAGGGTCCGGTCGACCGCGTCGAGCAGGCTGCCCTTGCGGCCCCCGCCGCTGGCCTGGGTGAGTTCCAGGCTCTCGCGGGTGGCGGCGTCGATCGCCATGCCGTCCTTCGCGGCGGCGAGGCGCGGCGGGCGGAGGAAGGGCAGGGCGCCCTTGGCGGCGTGTTCGAGATAGGCGACCAGCCCGCCGGCGGCGGCGAGCGCGGCGCGGCTGAAGGTGCCGAAGCCGTCCAGCGTCGAGACGCCGTAGAGCCGGTGCAGCCGATCGATCGCGGCGCCGCTGTCGAAATCGACGCGCGGCCGGGTGCCATCGGTGGCGTGCTCGGCGAAGGGCGAGCCTTCGGCGGTGATGACCTCGGCCGGGTTGAGGCGGGCAAGCTCGGCGCCGAGCCCGGCGGCATCGGCCTCGATCACCTCGAAGCGGCCGGTCGAGATGTCGGCGGCGGCGATGGCGACGCCGCCCCCAGCCCCCCCACCAGCTACCTCACCGATGGCGACGCACCAGTTGGCGCTGCGCGAATCGAGCAGCGCTTCCTCGGTCAGCGTGCCGGCGGTGACGAAGCGGATAATCGCGCGGTTGACCAGCGCCTTGGAGCCGCGGCTCTTGCGCGCCTGTTCGGGGCTTTCGGTCTGCTCGGCGATGGCGACGCGGTGGCCGGCCTTGATCAGCCGGGCGAGATAACCTTCCGCGGCATGGACCGGCACGCCGCACATCGGGATCGGCGCGCCGCCATGCTCGCCGCGCGCGGTGAGCGCGATATCGAGCGTGGCGGCGGCGGCCTTGGCATCGTCGAAGAACAGCTCGAAGAAATCGCCCATGCGGTAGAACAGCATGGAATCGCCGGCCTCCGCCTTGAGCGCGTGATATTGCGCCATCATCGGGGTGGGGGCGGAAGCGGCGCCAGGGACGGGGGCGGACTTTGCGGCGGACATGGGGGCGAGGTAGCGGGAATTTCCGGCTTCGTCATGCGCGCGATGCCGAGCCGCGAAATTCCCTGCCGCAGGGGCGCCGGCAGGGAATTTGCGAACATTTTCGGAGTGGCCGGCAGGGAATAAACGCACGGCCTGATTCAACCGCGTGGCGGGATCGACGATCAGGGCGCGGTGACGAATCATCGCGAAAGGTATGACGTGAGCGATCCATCAATTGAATCCGGCCGTGCGGCGGAGCGCGAGGCGGCGGCGGTGGCGGAAGATGCGGCGATGCCGGTGCGGGTCGGCTACCGCAGCCCGCCGGTGCATACGCGCTGGCAGAAGGGGCAATCGGGCAACCCACGGGGGCCGGCGCCGCGCCTGCGGCCGGCGCGCGGCGGGCCGGGCGACCGCCTGCCCGGCGCGGACGAGCCGATGCGGGCGATGATCCTGGCCGAGGCCTATCGCACGGTGACCTTCACCGAAGGGGATGTGGAGTTCGACCTGCCGGCGGGGCAGGCGGTGCTGCGCGCGATGATGGTCAATGCGGTGAAGGGCAACCGCATCGCGCAGTGGCGCTTCACGCAGATCGTGCAGGAGGCGGAGCGGCAGCAGAAGGTGGCGCAGGAGGCGCTGTACAATGTGTTCGAGCGGCCGGCGTTCGGGCAGAAGAAGGCCGGCGTGACGCGGGATGACGACCTGATTTACGACGAACGGTCGCGGCAGATGGTGGTGCGGGGTGGGGAGGGGTGAGGCGTGCGATTGAGGCGATGTATCACACCTGATTCGCCTTTGTGACAGCCATTCACTATATGATCCTGGAAGTCGCGGCGGCGGATGCCCGAGGCCGCGTTCATTGACCGCTAAGTTCACCTGGTTATGCTGGCGGTGGAGCAAATGATGTCGCAGTCTGAACCCTTTGATTTCGCCGGTCGCCAGCGCGCGAAAGCGGAATCGCGTGCGCAGGACGAGGCCGCTCTGCGAAGCGGCGCGGTGTCGCGCGAGGCGCTGCGTGCGGCGAATGGCGTGTTCTCCTCGCTCGATATCGCGGGCTCGGTGATCCGCCGGCGGAGCAGCATTGACCGCTGAGCGGTATGAACCGCTTGCCGCCAGCACGGTCATCAAGCTTGCCTCTATTCTGACGCTGGACGATGGCGCCTTCATCGTTGGTGGGCAGGCACTCAATCTGTGGGCGGAGCGTTATGCGTCGGCCCGGCCGGAACTGGTCGCATTTGGTCCGTTCACGTCCAAGGACCTCGATTATTTCGGCTATCGCGCGGCGGCGCAAAAGCTGGCCGACGCGCTGGGCGGTAAGATGGTCGTACCGCGACCGGATGATCACACCCCTAGCAGCGCGCTCGTCAAGGCGATCATCGATGGGCGGGAAATCGAGATAGATTTTCTGAGTAATGTGCTTGGGGTGAGGGCAAGCTCCCTGGAGCGTGAAGCGGTAGAGCTATTGGTACCGTTATCGGATGGTGACCAGCTTGCAGTTCCGATCATGCACCCGCTGCACTGTCTGCAAAGCCGGATCGCAAATGTCGTCAGGCTTCATCGGCAGGACGAAACAGCCCGTCGCCAGCTGGCGGCGGCGCCGATCGTGCTGGAAGCCTATATCGACGAAATGCTGAGGCTGGGCGATCTGCGCGAAGCAACGGGCACACTCACTGGCCTGTTCCAGTATCTCCGCAGCGACATCGATGCGCGCGCTTGTCCAACGCTGCCAATGCGTGACCCATCATCGATTATCTCCATGTTCATTCGTGATAAACGGCTCGACTGGCGGTTTCGCTGGTTCAACCTGCGGGCGATGCGCCGGAAGCTGGGCGCGCAACGAAATTAGCGGCGGGCCGGGCGACCGTCTGCCCGGCGCGGACGAGCCGATGCGGGCGATGATCCTGGCCGAGGCCTATCGCACGGTGACCTTCACCGAAGGGGATGTGGAGTTCGACCTGCCGGCGGGGCAGGCGGTGCTGCGCGCGATGATGGTCAATGCGGTGAAGGGCAACCGCATCGCGCAGTGGCGCTTCACGCAGATCGTGCAGGAGGCGGAGCGGCAGCAGAAGGTGGCGCAGGAGGCGCTGTACAATGTGTTCGAGCGGCCGGCGTTCGGGCAGAAGAAGGCCGGCGTGACGCGGGATGACGACCTGATTTACGACGAGCGGTCGCGGCAGATGGTGGTGCGGGGTGGGGCGGGGTGAGTGACGGCGTGTTGCGTTTTGCGGATTGTGATTGGAAGGCAACCACATTGCGGACATCGCCCAATTGACTAATGTCGAGGATAGCCAAGCCTCTTCGGGGATCGTATGACTGCAACTTATCCGTGGAATATGAAAGCAGCGGCGCATAGGCATCTTCTGGCCGCAGAGGCGCTTGATCCCGGACCGCGCCGAGATGTTGCGGGCTACTTGTATGGATGGGCAGCAGAGTGCGCGATAAAGGCTCTCATGCTAGACTTGGGAATGCAGCCGCTTCCTCCAGAAGATCGACGAGAAGATCCTTTTTATGCTCATTTTACAGATTTAAAGAGAAGGTTACGAGATAGCAATCAAGGGCGTAAGCATGTAGATCTCCGTAAATTCTCGGACAATAGTAGATTTATGGAGCATTGGGATACAAGCATGCGATATTCTGATGGAAAATCTATCAAGCCACGATGGATAGATCGATGGCATGAGGACGCTAAGGCGGTATTGGCCGAGATTTGACGGAGCATATCGTGACAGTTAGATTTGATGACAGCTTGGGATGTTTGGTCGACGTCTTGCAAGAGCGCATTCCAGGCGAGCCGTCTGCGACGTCTGCTATTATCCGTGACGCCGCTGGGCAACTCTCAGTGGTTCTTGATAGAGTCTTGTCTGAGAAAGAGGCGGAGTTGATTGAGGCTGCCGCGCAGAAGGCGTTAGGCGGATACGCTCGCCCGGACGGTGTGATTCGAGACAGGAGTTCTGCTGGTGCACAGCGCTTAATTAAAGAGGCGGCGACCGGTCGGCGTGTCGCGATTAGGGGTGGTGAGGTTGCGCTTCTTGATCGGCGTCTCGTTGGTGCCGATTGGCTTCAAATTCCTTCGCCGTCTGCTGGTATTCCGCGTATTGCTTTTGTCAGCCTAAAAGGTGGTGTCGGGCGATCGACGGCCTTGGCCGTCACGGCATCTTATCTGTCGAACAGGGGCCTTAGAGTGCTCGCAGTCGATTTGGACCTGGAGGCTCCTGGCATCGGGACCATGCTCATAGAGCCCGATGCTCTACCGGGCTTTGGCACGCTGGACTATCTCGTTGAAAATGGGATTTCGGGTATCGATCAAAATTTCATCGATGATTTTGTCGGAAATTCATTTCTCGGCGCGTCGGGCGGCAGGGTTTCCGTGCTGCCCGCCGTCGGCAAGCGGACCCTTGATAACCCAGGGGCGGCTTTGGCAAAGATTGCGCGGGCCTATCTGGAGGAGGTTCGTCCCGAGGGGGGTACCATTTCTCTAACTGACCAGATTCGAGAGATGATCGATAGGGTTACGGCGAGCGGCGATTATGATGTGGTTCTGGTGGATGGGCGAGCCGGCCTTCATGAAACCACTGCAGCGGTTATCCTTGGGCTTGGCGCAGAAGTACTGCTGTTTGGTGTTGATGAACCGCAAACATTTGTTGGCTATAGACTTCTCCTTGCGCACATTAATAATTACAAGAATGAAGAATATAAAAACTGGCAAGATAAAATACAATTCGTTCATGCCAAGGCGCCTAGTGATATTGACCTACAGGAAGAGGCTAATAGTAAGTTCTATGCACTTTATTCTGCAGCATATGGTAATATAGAAATTGAGCAAGCTAAAGAAGATTTGACTGAAGATGATTTTGATATGGTTTGGGCAGACGATAGTCTTGCCGATGATATAGAAATCCGCGAACTAAAAGTCATTAGAATAATGGATGACTCGCGATATCAGCGATTTAACCCATTAGTTGATCGGCAGTCGTTAAGCTCTGAAGTATTTAATACAACGTTCAGCTCGTTGCTGCGGTGGATTGACGAGGTTGTGCCGGAATTGCAGGTCGATATAGATGACGATTGATTATAAGATAATCAGGCAATCTATTGCCGAGATGGACGCTAGCGCTGCTTCCAGCGCTACAGGGGTCGATAGGCCGATCCCGTCTCAGATATTTGCTCCTGAACACCATGTCGGAGCTCTCGATCCCAACACGACAATTGTTCTGGGTGCGCGCGGCGCAGGGAAAAGTTTTTGGGCTGGTGTTCTCGTGCACGAAGACACGCGATCTGCGGTAGCGGCCGCCTACCCACAGGTCGACTTAAATACTCTGACCGCCGAGGTAGGTTTCAGTGGTCAAGCTGGCGACGGGTCGGTTAGTAGAGCGACGATTGATGCTTTGGTAGAGCCGGGTGCCGAGCGGGTCAAAGCGGTTCTCTTATGGCGTTGTGTCATTTTGCGAGCCGTGCTGCGTTCCGCAGATCCCGATATGCCTCGAAAAAAAATAAGCACTATGATGGTTGAATACGCCGACCCTGAAGAATGGGAAGAGGCGATGGAGGTCGCCGATAGAAAGCTTGCGCAAACAGGAAGCCGTGTTCTAATAATCTTTGACGCTCTTGATGGGCTCTCCGAGCATTGGAGTCGCCTACGTGATCTTACCGACGCCTTGCTTGAAGTGGCTTGGTCCATACGAGGGTATAAAATGGTCCGGGCGAAATTATTTCTTCGCCCGGATCAACTTCGTGATCTAGGATTGAGGTTTGTCGAGCTGCCTAAGATGACATCTGGTGCGACAAATCTTGTTTGGCTAGGTGTTGATCTTTACGGGCTGCTTTTTGCTCGCTTGGTTACAACGCAAAATGCTAAGGCATCTAAGGCATTTCGTGACCTGCTCGACGCTGCTAACGTACCCCCTGCACCCCCTGGCCTTGTAGTCGGCCTTAGAAGATGGCGGCTCAGCCGAAGCAGGCCAATGCAGGCGAAAGTTTTTCGGCATTTGGCCGGTGACTTTATGGGTAGGAGTAACAAGAAGGGAAGAACCTATGATTGGCCTTTGAATCATCTCGCTGATGGTCATCGAGAGGTTACACCTCGGAGCTTTCTGACATTAATGATTGCGGCTGCAAACGCGGCTTCGCCGCCTGATTCTCAAGCTCTAAGTGCAGAAGGAATCCGAATTGGCTTGAGGCAAGCTTCAAAGGTGCGGCTAGAGCAATTGGATACAGAGTTTAAATGGATCAAGCGGGTGCTTGCACCCTTGGCTCGCCTGCAAGTACCTTGCTCCGCGGATGCTATTATCGATCGATGGGAAGAGAGTAGTACGATTGCGGCTGTGATGAAGCAGGCGAGAATTCGAGAATTTTTACCACCATTTCAGCCATCAATGGAGAGTGAAGAGGAAGAGGAAGAAAACGTTAGATTAATTAGCCGCCTTGTGAGGATGGGTGTATTAACCCAGCGGGCTGATGGGCGTTTTGATATGCCCGATCTTTTTCGCGTCGCAGCACGATTGCTGCGAAAAGGCGGTGTTGCACCTGAATGAAGTGATACGTGATTATCGCGAGGCGTGGCGACGACAGGTGCGGCTCGCAGTGTACTGAGATAGGCGTGCAGCCTATTTCTTCACGGTACAAAACGCGCCAACTATTGTTGGGAATGCACTGCGGACGCGATTTGACCTGCACGACCGCACCCGTCATCTCTTCGCGATGGACATACCTTCATTCTCTCGCCGCGAAACGCTCGCAGGTTTCGCCGCCGCAGCCGTCACCTCGGCACTCCCCGCCCGCGCCGCCACCATTCCATCACCCGCCGCAACCCTCCTCGACCGCCTCGCCTGGCGCCTGCTCGCCTTCGATCCCGGCGAGGCGACCCGGCTCGGGCTCGACACCGGCGCGCATGCCGCGCTGCGCGGGCAGCTCGACGATCGCTCGCCCGCCGGCATCGAGGCGCGCCGCCACTTCCTGAGCGACGCGATCGCCGAGCTCACCCGCTTTCCGGTCGCCGGGCTGCTCGATCCCGCTACCGCGACCAGCCTCGCCGTCACCGAAAGCGCGTTCCGCACCGCTGCCGAGGGGATGGCGCTGCCTTATGGCGTGGCGACCATCGGCAGCTGGCGCAACACGCCTTATGGCGTGATCCAGAATGTCGGGGCGTGGCTCGACGTGCCGCAGCTGCTCGATGGCGACCAGCCGGTGAAGAATGCGGCCGATGCGGAAGGCTATATCGCGCGGCTTTCCGCCATGGCGGCGCAGCTCGATGGCGAGACGGTGCGGATCGCCGCGGCGCGGGGGCAGGGGCTGGTGCCGCCGGCCTTCCTGCTCGACAAGACGATCAGGAACATGGTGGGCAGCACGGTCTCGGCGGCGCTGATCGACGGGCCGCTGATCGGGCCGCTGAAACGCAAGCTCGGCGACATGACCGGCGACTGGGTGCCGCGCGCCGCGCGGATCGTGTGGACGCGGGTGATGCCGGCGCTCGAACGGCAGATCGCCGAACTGAAGAAGCAGCGCGCGGTGGCGAACGACGCGCCGGGGCTGGCGACGCGACCGCATGGACCGGAATGGTATGCCTGGGGGCTGCGCGCGGGGACGACGACGCGGCGTTCACCGCAGGAGATCCATGCGCTGGGCCGGGCGCAGCTGGTCGATCTGCAGGCGCAGATGGACGTCATCCTCAAGGGCTTCGGGTTGACGCAAGGGACGGTCGCCGAGCGGGCGGCGGCGCTGCAAAAGCGGCCGGACATCGCCTTTGGCAATGACGATGCCGGGCGGGCGCAGATCATCGCCTATATGCAGGGGCGGATCGATGCGGTGCGGCCGCGCCTGCCGCGCGCGTTCCGCCGGCTGGTGAAGGGCAATCTCGAGATCAGGCGGATGCCGCTGGCGCAGGAGCCGGGCGCGCCGGCGGCCTATGGCGGGCCGGGGTCGCTCGACGGGTCGATCCCGGGGCGGATCTGGGTCAATCTCGGCGACCCGAGCATCCACAACAAGGTGACCATCCCCGATCTGGTGTTCCATGAGGGCATTCCCGGCCATGTGTGGCAGGGCGACTATGCGCAGCAATTGCCGCTGATCCGGTCGATCCTGGCGTTCAACGCCTATTCGGAAGGCTGGGCGCTGTATGCCGAGCAGCTGGCCGACGAGCTGGGCATGTATGACGGTGATCCGGCGGGGCGGCTGGGCTATCTGATGGGGCTGTCGTGGCGCGCGGTGCGGCTGGTGGTCGATCCCGGCATTCATGCGATGGGGTGGTCGCGGGAGAAGGCGCTGAGCGAGTTCGTCGCGGCGACGGGGTTGCCGCGGAGCAATGCGGAGAGCGAGGTGGATCGCTACTGCGCGTGGCCGGGGCAGGCGTGCGGGTACAAGCTGGGGCAGACCGAGATTGTCGCGCAGCGGGAGCGGGCGAAGGCGGCGTTGGGGGCGCGGTTCGATCTGCGCGATTTCAACCAGGCGGTGGTCGAGGGGGGCAATGTGCCGCTCGATGTGCTGGCGGGGGAGGTTTCGCGGTATATTGCTGGGGTGGGGGCGTAGGGAGTTTTAGGAAGAAGGGATTTGTTCGCGCGGAGGCGCGGAGATTGTTGGGGCTGCGGTGACGCGAAAGTCCGCGCCGTCGCCCGGTCTGGCGAGGCATAAATACCTCCCCGGAACGGGGAGGGGGACCGCGACGCGCAGCGGCGTGGTGGAGGGGCTGGTCGGACGAGACCGGACTTGTCGGGATGGCCTGGCCCTTGCGCTTTCGGGGCGAACGCGCGGAATTTGCCTGTGGCTTGGTCACCCCCGACCAGCCCCTCCACCATCCTGCGGATGGTCCCCCTCCCCGTGCCGGGGAGGTATTTTGATGGGCAGTGCCGCTAGCGCGTCGCCGCAGCGCTGAGCGTCTTGATCGCGGCATAGCCCGCGGCATGCCGAGGCGTCCCTCTCCCACAGGTGGAGAGGGAGTTTGCGTGTGTCGGTTTCCACACATTTCCCGATGTTGCCGCCGCACGCCACGTTTCGTTACGAGGGAAGCACGAGGGGTGACGTGCCGCCCCACATTGCCGTAAGGGCATCTCAAAAGAGAGGTCTGTGAATGTCCGACGAATCCAACGCCCAGCTCGATCGCGAAGCCCTGTTGTTCCATTCGGAAGGCCGCCCGGGCAAGATCGAGATCATCGCGTCGAAGCCGATGGCGACGCAGCGCGACCTGGCTTTGGCCTATTCGCCCGGCGTCGCGGCGCCGGTGCAGGCGATCGCCGACGACCCCGCCACGGCCTATGATTATACCGCCAAGGGTAATCTGGTCGCGGTGATCTCCAACGGGACGGCGATCCTCGGCATGGGCAATCTCGGCGCGCTGGCGTCCAAGCCGGTGATGGAAGGCAAGGCGGTGCTGTTCAAGCGCTTCGCCGATGTCGATGCGATCGATATCGAGCTGAAGACCGAGGATGTCGACCGGCTGATCGATGCGATCGAGCTGATGGAGCCGAGCTTCGGCGGCATCAACCTGGAAGACATCAAGGCGCCGGAATGCTTCATCATCGAGCAGACCCTGCGGGAACGCATGAACATTCCGGTGTTCCATGACGACCAGCATGGCACCGCGATCATCACCGCGGCGGGGCTGATCAATGCCTGCCTGCTGACCGGGCGCAAGCTTTCCGAGATCAGGGTCGCGGTGAACGGCGCGGGGGCGGCGGCGATCGCCTGCACCGAGCTGATCAAGGCGATGGGCGTGCGGCCCGACCATGTCATCATGTGCGACCGCAGCGGCGTGATCTATCAGGGCCGCGAGGGCGGCATGGACCAGTGGAAGTCCGCCCATGCGGTGAAGACCGACAAGCGCACGCTGACCGAGGCGATCGAGGGCGCGGACGTGTTCCTTGGTCTGTCGGCGGCCGGCGCGGTGACGCCGGAGATGGTCACGCACATGGCCAAGGCGCCGATCATCTTCGCCATGGCCAATCCGACGCCGGAGATTTTGCCCGAGCTGGCCAAGGCGGCGCGGCCCGACGCGATCATCGCCACCGGGCGGTCGGATTATCCCAACCAGGTCAACAACGTGCTGGGCTTCCCGTTCATCTTCCGCGGCGCGCTCGACGTGCGCGCGACGGGGATCAACGATGCGATGAAGATCGCCGCGGCCAACGCCATCGCCGAACTGGCGCGCGAGCAGGTGCCGGAGGAAGTCGCGCTGGCTTACGGCGTGCGCTATACCTTCGGGCCGGAATATATCATCCCGGCGCCGTTCGATCCGCGGCTGATGGAGGTGGTGCCCGCCGCAGTCGCCAAGGCGGCGATGGATTCGGGCGTGGCGACGAAGCCGATCCTCGACATGGCGGCCTATCGCCATCAGCTGCGTGCGCGGTTGAACCCGACGACGTCGGTGCTGAGTCTGGCCTATGAGGGCGCGCGGGCGCATCCCAAGCGGGTATTGTTTGCGGAAGGTGAGGAAGAAGTGGTGCTGCGCGCGGCGATCGCGTTCCGCGACGGCGGCTACGGCACGCCGGTGCTGGTCGGGCGCGACGACGTGCCGGAGCGGTTGCGCGCGCTCGGCGTGGCGGATCCGGAGAGTTACGAGCTGCACAACAGCCGCACCTCGACGCTGGTGCCGCGGATGGTCGATTTCCTGTACGAGCGGTTGCAGCGGCGCGGTTACCTGCGGCGCGATTGCGAGCGGATGATCAACCAGGACCGCAACATCTTCGGCGCGGTGCTGCTCCAGCTCGGCGAGGCCGATGCGATGATCACCGGCATCACGCGGACCTATGCGCATTCGATGCGCGAGGTGCGCAAGGTGATCGACCCGATGGCGGGGCGGACGCCCTTCGGCATCCACCTGATGGTCGGCAAGGCGCATACCGTGTTCCTCGCCGACACCACGATCAACGAGCGGCCGAGCGCCGAGGAACTGGCCGACATCGCGGAAGGGACCGCGGCGGTGGCACGGCGCATGGGGCATGAGCCGCGCGTGGCGTTCCTGAGCTATTCGACCTTCGGCAACCCGGAGGGCAAATGGCTGGAGAATCTGCGCGAGGCGGTTTGCGTGCTCGACAAGCGCAAGGTGGGCTTCGAATATGAGGGCGAGATGGCGCCCGACGTGGCGCTGAATCCCAGGCAGCTGGCCAATTATCCGTTTGCGCGGCTGTCCGGCCCGGCGAACGTGCTGATCATGCCGGGGCTGCAGAGCGCCAATATCTCGGCCAAGCTGCTGCGCGAACTGGGCGGGGACGCGGTGATCGGTCCGATGCTGGTGGGGATGGAGAAGCCGGTGCAGATCGCGCCGATGACCTCGACGGCGAGCGAGCTGGTGACGCTGGCGGTGCTGGCGGCAGGTGGGATCGCGCGGTGACCTGAGTACCTCCCCGGCACGGGGAGGGGGACCATGCGAAGCATGGTGGTGGGGGCGTGCCTCGGTCGGTTCGCTTGTGGCGGCCCCCCTCCACCACGACGCTACGCGTCGCGGTCCCCCTCCCCGTGCCGGGGATCGTTGCGTAATTTGGTTTTAGGCCGGTTGGGGAGC
>JAZJXZ010000057.1:0-11422 GCA_040390605.1 Pseudomonadota bacterium | reverse complement strand
CCCTTTCTTTTTCACCCAAAGCGTGACGCCGCGATCTCCCCTCCCTGCAAGGGAGGGGGCAGGGGGTGGGTGCCGCCGAGGTACTCGGCGGCCTCCGACAGAATGGGCCGGGCGGAACACCTGCATTGGCGCGTATGTCTGAGCTAGATGGTTGAGGTGCCGCCTGTGGCCCGCGCAGAATGGCTCGCTGCGCTCGCAACCCACCCCTTACCCCTCCCTTTCAGGGAGGGGTAAGAAGAAGGGGCGACACATCGCTACCCCGAAGCATTGGATTTCCCGCGTCTCTTCCGCCACAAGCGCGCACCATGCGCAGTCGCCTCTTCACCTGGGTCCTCCCATGGCTCGGCGTCAGCATCGCCCTCTTCCTCGCCTGGATGAACCCGGGCATCCTCAACCCGACCCGCGTCGCGTGGCTGCTGGACGGCAATGACCACGGCGCCTCCGCCATAGGCATGGCCGCCTATCTGCGCTCCCCGCCGCCCTGGCCGTGGCTCTATTCGAACCTGTTGATGGCCCCCGACGGCATTCCGCTCGCGCTGACCGACGGCAACCCCCTGCTCGGCCTGTTATTGCGCCCCTTCGCCTCGGTGCTGCCGCCCGGCGTGCAATATGTCGGCTGGTGGCTGCTCGCCTGCATCCTGCTCCACACGGCTTTCGCCGCGGCACTGCTGCGTCGCTTCACGCCTAACCCGATCGCGTGCTGGATCGGCGTTGCGTTGCTTACGCTGATGCCGGTGCTTCTGGCGCGCTTCGGCCATGTCAATCTTTGCGCGCAATGGGTGATCCTGTGGGCGCTGTGGATCTATGTCGATCCGGCCAGGTCGGCGCGCCTCCTCTGGTGGGTGGCGGCGACCGTCGTTGCGCTGCTGATCCACCCCTATCTGACGGTGATGGTCGGCGCGATCTGGGCCAGCGCGATGCTGCGGGATCTGGCCGCCGCGCGTAGCACCAGGGCCCGTGCCGCGGTGCTCGGCGATGTCGGCACCGTCGCCGCTTCGGTGGTGCTGGCGCTGTTCTTCCTCGGCACGGTGAGCAAGGCGACCATGCCGGGCGGCGGATACGGCCACTTCTCGATGTCGCTCGATGCTTTGTGGAATCCCAATATCGGCACCTATTCCACCATGCTGCCGGCCAGTGCGACCGAGCCGGCCCAGGCGCTGGAAGGGATGAACTATCTCGGCGTCGGCCTGCTCGTGCTGGTCACGATCGCGCTGTTCCACGCCGTGCGCCACCGCGCCGAAATCCGCGGCGATGCGCTGTTCCGGCGTCTCGCCTGGCTATTGCCCGCCTTTCTCGTACTGACGGTGGTCGCCATGGCGCCGCACCTCATCTGGCGCGGCGCGGTGATCGCCACCGTCCCTCTGCCCGGCTGGGTACCGAAGCTGTTCGATCCGGTCCGCGCCGCCGGTCGGCTGTTCTGGCCCGTGCTCTACACGATCGCCTTCGCGGCGATCGTGCTGGTCGGCCGGATGCGCTTCGGCACCTGGTTGCTGGCGGGGGCGCTGCTGCTCCAGATCGGCGACATGTGGTCGGTGCTCGCCTCGGGGCGCGGAAGCGGGATCCTCGCCGCACAGGCCAGCCCCTATCGCCTGACGCGCGATCCGCGCTGGGATGCGCTGATCGCGCAAGCCGACATGATCGAGTTCGAACCCGCCGAGATTCGCTTCAATCTGGAACTGCTCGACGAGGTGACCTGGCGCGCCGTCATCGCAGGCAAGCCGGTGCGCTTTTATCACGCTTCGCGTGAACCTGTCGCAGTGCGCCAGCGTCTGACGCGCGACACTTTTGCATTCTCCTTGGGTCAGCTAGATTCGCACCGGCTTTACGTTCTGTTCGACACCCCCCCGCCGCCGATGGTGGCCGACCGGGTGCAGAAACTCGATGGAATACTGATCATACCGCCGAGTGCGCCGCGCTGATATCATGGCGGAGCAACCTGCAAGCCCAGGCGTTGGGCCGGCAAAGAGAGGAACCCACCCCCATGAAACTCTATTATTCCCCCGGCGCCTGCAGTCTCGCCGACCATATCGCGCTTCACGAAGCGGGCCTGTCCTTCGAGCATGAGAAGGTCGACCTCAAAGCGAAGAAAACCGAAAGCGGCGCGGATTTCACGACGATTAATCCCAAGGGCTATGTCCCCGCCCTCACCCTCGACGGCGGCGAAACGCTATCGGAGAACATCGCGATTCTCGACTGGATCACCCAACAGGCGCCGCAGCTCGCACCCGGTGGCGCGATGGGCCGCACCCATCTGCTCGAGATGCTCGCCTATATCTCGACCGAGATTCACAAGAGTTTCAAGCCGTTCTTCGCCGGTGCCTCGGACGAGGACAAGGCCAAGGCCGGCGCGATGATCACCAGGCGCATGACCTATCTCGCCGAGCGGCTCGACGGCGACTATCTGTTCGGCGCGGACGTCAGCGTCGCCGACGCCTATCTGTTCGTGATGACTTTATGGGCCGGCAAGATGGGCGTCAGCGTTCCCGACAAGCTCGCGGCGCTGCGCGACCGCATGATGGCCCGGCCGGCGGTGCGCACTGCGATGACGCACGAAGGACTGATGCAGCCAACGCCGGCCTGACCTCGCTGTTCCCCGGCCTTCGCGGGGGAACAACTACGGCCGGTGCACCATCGCAACATCGCATCGGGCATAGCGCGCGCCGAATTCGGCCATGATGCCGGCATCGTGCACGAAGCCATTCTTCTCGTAGAGATGCACCGCCGCCTGGTTCTTCGCGTTGCTCAGCAGATAAAGCCGGTCGCAGCCCAGCGCATAAGCCCGCTCGATCGCCGCGCGGAGCAGGAATTCACCTGCCTTGCGACCACGCGCTGCTGCGGCGACGCCCATCTTGGTCAGTTCGAACTCGCGCGCGCCGGTCTTGCGCAAGGCGCAGGTACCGATCACTCCCAGGCCCGGCGCGGTGACGAACAGCACGTCGCCGCCGGGCGCGATGATCCGCCCTCGCGGATCGCTCAACACCTCGATATCGGCCGGCTCCAGCGAGAAGGTCGCCTCGATCCACTCGGCATTGATGCGGTAGAAGGCGTCCGCGAGATCATCGCTGTACCGCCGGATCGCCAGACCGCCGCCGGGCCGCTGGTCGAGCGCCCGTTCGGCGAGCGCGCGTTCCGCCGCCTCGACCTGCGCCAGCAAGGCATCGGCGTCGCAAAGCTCGGCGACGGCGGCGCGCAATTGTGGCCACAACACCGTTGCGGCGGTCTCGATAACCTCGCTGCCCCGCGCCGTCAGCGCAATCGTCTTGTGGCGCTGATCGCGCCCGCGCCTGCTCGTCTCGACCAGCCCCATCTCTACTAGCCGCGACAGGATCCGCGTCACCGCCGGTTGGCTGATGCCGAGCAGTTCCACCGCCTCGCCGACCGTCACCGTCCCATGCCGATGCAACAGCGCGAGCAACGGCATCTGGCTCGGCTGCGTCGGCAGCCCGGCATCTGCCGCCATTCGCTCCGCCCCCGCCTGCAACCGCTCGGCCAGCCGCTTCAGCCGGCTCCCCAGCATCACCGCCCCTTCAACCGCGATCGCGTCGTACATCCGACTCTCCATCCATCAAATATAATCTGCTATATAACGCGTTATAGAGTCAAGGTGCCTTAGCTGACCAAAACGCTCTTTTCTTTCCTTCGATCGCGAGGCACACACAGACATCCCGTCCTGTCCGAGGCTGCCCATGACCGACCTGTCCCGCCGAGAAGCCCTAGCCGCTACCGCTCTCGTCTCACTGGCCCTCACCGTGCCGGCCTGGGCACAAGACAAGGCAACGCCGGGCGACATGGCGGCCTGGGACCTCGGCGATCTCTATGCCGACGACGCGGCATGGGATGCGGCGCGCAAGAAGGTGTTGGCCGACATTCCCGGCCTGCTCAAATATAAGGGCACGCTTGGCACCAGCGCCGACACACTCGCCGCGGCGCTGTCCGCCCAGTCCGACCTCGGCCGCGTCGCCAGCCGGGTTTACACCTATATCAGCCTCAAGGCCGATGCCGATCTTCGCGTCTCGGCCAATCAGGAAAAGCAGGCCCAGGCGACCGACATGTTCACCGCATTCGGCGAGGCGACCTCCTGGGTCGCGCCCGAACTGCTGACCGTCGGCAAGGCGAAGATCGACGCTTTCGTCGCCGCCAACGCCACGCTCAAGTCGCGCTTCGACTTCTATCTCGCCGACACGCTGCGCCAAGCCGAGCACACCCTGTCGCCGGAAGGCGAGAATCTCCTCGCCGGCACGTCGTCGCCCTTCTCCGGCTCGCGCGACATCCGCGAACAGCTCGTCGCGTCGGACATTCCCTGGCCGACCGTCACCCTGTCGACCGGCAAGCAGGTCCGGCTCGACGACCAGGCCTATACGCTCAACCGCGACGCGCCCAACCGCGCCGACCGCAAGCTGGTGTTCGACACCTTCTGGGCCGAATATGGCAAGTTCCAGAGCTCGCTCGGCGCCGCCTATCTCAGCCATGTGAAGGCCGACATTTTCCGCAAGAAGGCGCGCAAATATCCGACCTCGCTCGCCATGTATTTGTCGGGCAACAACATCCCCGAGGCGGTCTATCGCTCGCTGGTGCGCGAGACCAACACCGGCCTGCCCCAGTTGCACCGCTATTTCGAGCTGCGCCGGCGCATGCTCAAGCTGCCCGACATGGCCTATTACGACATCTATCCGCCGCTGGTGCAGCTCGACAAGAAGGTCACCGTGCCGGAGATGCGCACCACCGTGCTGCAGGCCCTCGCCCCGTTAGGCCCCGATTACATCGCCACCCTGTCGAAGGCGACCGCCGCCAAATGGATGGACCCCCTGCCCCGCCCCGGCAAGAAGTCGGGTGCTTATATGAACCCCGGCGCGGCCTATGACGTGCACCCCTATCTACTGCTCAACCTCGGCGAGAATTACGAGGGCATGACGACCTATGCCCATGAATGGGGCCATGCCATGCACACCCTGTTCGCCAACAAGACGCAGATCTACGACAAGTCGGATTATCCGATCTTCCTCGCCGAGATCGCCTCGACCTGCAACGAACAGCTGCTCGCCGCCTATATGGTGAAGAACGCCAAGACCAAGGAAGAGAAGCTCTTCTATCTCGGCCAGCAGCTCGAAAGCATCCGCGGCACCTTCTACCGCCAGACCATGTTCGCCGAGTTCGAACTGGCGATCCACGACAAGGCCGAGGCCGGCGAAGGCCTGTCGGGCGAGAAGCTCAGCGCGACCTATCTCGACCTGCTGCGCCGCTATCATGGCGATAAGGTCAACGTGCCCGACGCCTATGCTTCGGAATGGGCGTACATCCCGCACTTCTACACCAGCTTCTATGTCTATCAGTACGCCACCTGCATCTCGGCGGCGTCCTATTTCGCCCGCTCGATCCTCAAGGGCGGTGCGAAGGAGCGCGACAATTACCTGTCGGTGCTGAAGGCTGGCGGCTCGGACTATCCGGTCGATATCCTCAAGCGGGCCGGGCTCGATATGACGACCGGCGCGCCATATCAGGCGGTGATCGCGACCTTCAAGGACACGCTCGACCAGGTTGAAGCGTTGATGGCCTGATCCTCAGGCGGCCTGTTTCAACAGGTCGAGCAGCCAGTCGTCCACCACCGCGTCGATCACCAGATGGACGCGGTCGGTGGTGCCGCGATTGGCGACGCTGTGCTTGTCCGACAGGCGCAGATACCAGACCTCGCCCGGTGCCATGACCACCGGCATGCGGTTGACCATGAACTCGACCTGCGGATTGGTGGTGATCGGCACATGAATCCGCGCCATGCCGAGTTCGGCGGCGAGATCGAGATCGTCATGCTCCTTGATCACCGACCCGGGCGTCAGCCGCATCAACCGCACCGAACGCAACGGACAGCGGAACGCAGTCAGCAACTCGCGAATATAGGGCGTCTCGTCGAGCAGCGGCCCATCCGCGAATTCTGTCGCGCTGGGGTCGGAATAGATCATCATGATCGGATGCGTCGCGCCGGCCTTGCCGCGCAGCGGCAGCACGTCCCATACCCCGTCGTAATTCTGCTTCACGAAATGGTCGATCCAGTCGCCCTGCACCACCCGGTCGAGATCGGCGACCAACCGGCCCTCGTCGAAAGCGAAGGGCAAGCGAACACGATCCGGGATCGTCATGGGAGATTGTTCGAGCACGCCCGCCACGATAGGCGGTACGCCCGGTGGCGCAAGCCGCACCACCATCCAGGGGACTCCGGTGCAGCCAGGCGAAAATCTCAGCCCGATCGATCAGCTTCGCGCCTTGATCCTGGAGGACTCCGCATTGCAGGATCGGCTGGCCACGCTTTACGTGCCCGAACAATTCGTTGCCGCCGCCATCGCGGCCGGCGCGGCCCGCGGAATCCCGGTCGATGACGACATGCTGCACCAGGCATTGAAGCCCGACCCGCTGGGCCTGGCGCGGTGGCGCGGTGGCGATGCCAGCAATGACGGCTATCCCGGCCGGCAATGGCTGCCGACCGCCATCGTCCCGACACCGCAGGGTGCCGCGATAAGCTGGATGCATTTCGCCGGCAAAGCGTTGCACGAATCCTTCTTCGAAAGCTCGGCGCGCCAGGCCGGCGGCTTGCCGATCAACCGCCTGGTCAACAAGCGCTCGACGCTGCAGAGCCTGATCGACACGCCCGCGCCCGACGACGCGCTGTCGCCCGACGGTTTCATCTTCCACATGTCGCGCTGCGGCTCGACCCTGGCGGCGCAGATGATCGCGGCCCTTCCCGGTTCGATCGTCGTTTCCGAGGCGGTGCCGATCGACGGCGCTGTCCAGCTCAACCACCAGATCCCGGGCCTTCCGCTCGATATCCATGTGCGCGTGCTGCAGGCGATGGTCGCCGCGATGGGCCGCAACCGCAGCGGCGACGATCGCCGCTACGTCATCAAGCTCGACGCCTGGCATATCAAGGCGCTGCCGTTGTTCCGCGCCGCCTTCCCCGACACGCCCTGGGTGTTCATGTACCGCGACCCCGTGGAAGTGATGGTTTCGCAGAAGCGCCAGACCGGCCTGATGGTCGTGCCGGGAGAAATGCAGCCGGATACTTTTGCGACCGACGACACTGATTCGACCTTTGCCCATGGCGCCAATGTGCTGGGCCAGATCGCCCAGGCCGCGGTCGACGGCATGCGCCTTGGCGGCGGTATCCTGGTCAATTACAACGAGATGCCCGACGCCGTGGCAAACCGGATCCTGCCGCATTTCGGCATCGACATCGATGCGGCGGACCGCACCGCGATGCAGGCCGCGACACGGCACGACGTCAAGGACAAGCAACGCGCTTTCGCGCCCGACAGCGCCGGAAAGCGTGCCGAGGCCACTTCCGATGTGCTTGCCGTCGTCGAGCGATATATGGCGGCGCCCCATGCCGCGCTCGAGGCCTTGCGCCTCGCAGAGGCCGACAGGGCCGACTGACAAAATTCGCGTCCGCGAACCCCGCGCCGGCGAGGCGAGGTCGAATGCCCCTGTTGGATAATTATGTCAGGGGTGCGCCCCTACCCCTTCATCGCGTCGATCAGTTTCTTGACTTCCTGCGACCGACCGCGCGGCAGGATCAACACGTCGTTGCCGCTCGCCACGACGATCAGGTCGCTGACCCCCAGGGTGGCAATGCGCAGGCCGTCGCTGCGCACCAGGCAGTTGGCCGTCTCCAGCAGCACGACATCGCCCTGACAGGCGTTGCCGTCCTCGTCGCAATCGCTGATGGCATGCAGCGCGTCCCAGCTGCCCAGGTCGCTCCAACCCATGCTGACCGGCACCACGGCGACCCGCTCGGCCTTTTCCATCACCGCATAATCGATCGAATCCGCCGGTGCCGCGGCAAAGGCCTCGGCGTCGGGGAAGATACGGCGGCCGTCGCGTTCTGCTGCGTCCATCGCCTTCTGGCACGCGGCGAGCATGTCGGGGGCATGCACCGCCAGCGCGCCGAGATAGATATCGGCCCGAAACAGGAAGATGCCGCCATTCCAGGCATGGTCTCCTGCCGCGAGCATCGCCTCGGCGCGATCGCGCGGCGGCTTCTCGACGAAGCTGATGACGCGGTGCACGCCATTGTCGACCTCCTCGCCGATATGGATCCAGCCATAGCCCGTCTCGGGCGCGTCGGCGGCGATGCCGAAGGTCACCAGCCAGCCCTGCTCGACCAGCGGTAGTGCGGCGTGAATCGCGGCATGGAACGCGGGCACGTCGGATATCACATGGTCGGACGGCATCACCAGCAAGGGCGCATCACCGCCGCCCGCCGCAATTGCCGCGAGCGCGATCGCCGGGGCGGTGTTGCGCCCGACCGGTTCGAGGATCAGCGCCTGCGCCGCGGCGGCGACCTCGTGCAGCTGGCTCTCGACCATATCGGCATGGCGGGCATTGGCGACGACGATCGGCGCGGCAAAGCGCTCGCCATGCGCACGTCGCGCGGTCAGCTGGAGCATGGTCTGCTCGGCGGTCAGCGCCAGCATCTGTTTGGGCCGCGCGGGCGTGGACATCGGCCACAGCCGGGTACCCGATCCGCCTGAGAGGATGACGGGAACGATCGGCGCGGCAACATCCATGCAAGCAAACTCCTGTTGGGCCAGCGATAGCCCCTGGCCAGCCTCGTGCAAACTGTTGTGGATCAAGACCGATCCACCGCGTTCAACCTTTGTTTGTCAATTTCTGCGACAGCGAAGGCCAAGTGTCGGGATCGCTTACAGTCCCGGGGCAGATACCCATGCAGACAGGGGCTGCGACGCGATGGTCAGGTTGTTCAAACACTATATCCCGAACGCCGTGCTGCTGCTTGGCCTGCTCGACCTCGTGATGCTCATCACCGCCGGCGAGCTGGGCTGGACGACCCGCGCCGGCCAGGTCGGCATGGCCATCCCGCCTATCGCCACCCGCACCTGGCAGCTCGCCACCTTCGCGGTAAGCCTGATGACGGCGATGATCGCGGTCGGCGTCTACAGCGCCAACTCGCTGCAATCGCTGCGCGTCGCCGCCGCGCGCCTGCTGGTGGCGATCTCGCTCGGTGTGATCGTCCAGGCGGTGATCTTCTTTCTCGTCCCCGAACTGACCTTCTGGCGCTCCAACCTGCTCTATTCGATGGGCTTTGCGGTGGTGCTGCTGTTCGCACTGCGCATCCTGCTCGGCAAGCTGCTCGGCGGCCAGGCGTTCAAGCGCCGTATCGTCGTGCTCGGCGCCGGGGCGCGTGCCGCGCGATTGAAGGCGCTGGCGCAGCAACCCGGCTCGGCGTTCGTCGTGGTCGGCTACGTCTCGATGAGCGAGGCCAATCGCGTCATTCCGGAGGCCATCGCCCGCGACGCGATCTACAATCTCGCCGATCATGTCGTGCTGCTCAATGCCAGCGAAGTGGTGCTGGCGCTGGAGGAACGCCGCAACGCGCTGCCGCTCAAGGACCTGCTGCGCATCAAGACCACCGGGGTGCACGTCAACGAGATCTCCACCTTCCTCGAACGCGAGACCGGCCGGGTCGATCTGCAGAGCGTCAATCCGAGCTGGCTGATCTTCTCCGACGGCTTCTCCTCGGGTCGTATGTTTTCCAGCGCGTTCAAGCGCCTGTTCGACATCTGCGTCAGCCTGTTGCTGCTGACGCTGGCATTGCCGCTTATCATCGTCACCGCGATCGCCATCAAGGTCGAGAGCAAGGGGCCGGCTTTCTACCGCCAGCGCCGCGTCGGCCTGTTCGGCCAGGGCTTCGACTGCATCAAGCTACGCTCGATGCGGCAGGACGCCGAGGTCGGCGGCAAGGCGGTATGGGCGGAGAAGGACGATCCGCGCATCACCCGTGTCGGGCGCTTCATCCGCAAGACGCGGATCGACGAACTCCCGCAATGCTGGAGCGTCCTGAAGGGCGAGATGAGCTTCGTCGGCCCGCGGCCCGAGCGCCCGCAATTCGTCGAGGACCTCGAGCAGCAGCTCAATTATTATGCCGAGCGCCACATGGTGAAGCCGGGCATCACCGGCTGGGCGCAGATCAACTATCCCTATGGCGCGTCGATCGACGATTCACGCCAGAAGCTCGAATACGACCTGTATTATGCCAAGAATTACTCGCCCTTCCTCGACCTGCTGATCATCCTCCAGACGATCCGCGTGGTCCTGTGGCCGGAAGGCGTGCGGTAGCGCCATGCCGATGACGCTCGTCCTGTGGAGCCATGCGCTCGCCGCCCTGCTCTTCGCGGGTGTGGCGTTTACGCGGCTGCGCGACGCAGGAACGGCGCTGCCCCGCCTGACCTTTGTCCTGGCCCTCGGCGTCACGGCGCTGTGGGCGCTCGCCGTGGCGGGCATCGACGCGCGCGACATCACCACGCGCGTCGCGGAATCACTGCGCAACCTCGCCTGGCTCGGCTTCATGTTCGCGCTGGTGCGGCGCGACCAGAGCTCGCCCGAGCGTCGCGCGGTGGCGATCATCTATAGCGTGGTGGCGATCGTCATCACCATCGGCATCGGCCTGACCATCGCCGACGAGCTGGTCGGGCGCGACCGGGTGGCCGCTCTTTCCACCGCGCTGCTGGCGCTACGCATGATGGTCTCGGTCAGCGCTCTGCTGCTGGTCCATCATCTTTACGTGACCGTCGCGCCACGTTCGCGCGGCGGCATCCGTCTGGTCGTGATCGCGCTGGCCGCGATGTGGAGCATCGACCTGCTGCTCTACGGCGCGACCTATCTCAGCGGCGGCTCTCCGAGCATGCTGCTCGCCGGTCGCGGCGCGGTGATGGCGCTCGCCGCACCACTGTTTGCGGTCGCGGTGCAACGCAATGGCGACTGGACACTGCAGGTGTCGCGCACCGTGGCGTGGCAGACGCTCTCGCTTGCCGCCACATTGCTCTACGCCGGCGCGATGCTGCTCGCGACGAGCGCGATCTCCAGCGTCGGCGGCGGCAATGCCCGCCTGTTCCAGGTCGCCTTCGTCATCGGCTCGACCACGGCCGTGCTGACCATCCTGTCCTCACCCTGGATACGCGCCTGGGCCAAGGTCAAGCTGGCCAAGCACTTCTTCCGTCACCGCTATGACTATCGCGCGGAGTGGGTGCGCTTCACCGAAACGCTGGGCAAGCCCGACGATGCGGCACCGCTCGACGAGCGCATCGTCAAGGCGGTTGCCGACCTGACCGACTCCCCGGCCGGGCTTTTGCTGGTACCCGACGGTACCGGCCTCGGCATCGGCGCGACATGGAACTGGGACCGGGCCACCCTTCCCGGCTCCGGCGCCGAGGAAACGCTGGCGCGCTATCTCGAAGCGGGTGGGCGCATCATCGAGCTCGATGCGGTGCGCAGCGAACAGGCCGAGCCGGTCGAGCTGGCCAGCGTCCCACAATGGATGCTCGACACCGACGCCTGGGCGCTGGTGCCGCTCGCCCATCTGGGGCGCCTGCAGGGCGCGATCCTGCTCGCCCGCCCGCCGATCGACCGCGCGCTCGAC
>JAZJXZ010000056.1:0-75542 GCA_040390605.1 Pseudomonadota bacterium | reverse complement strand
CCCTGGGTGTTCAGCTGGGCGCAGGCGCGCGTGATGCTGCCGGGCTGGTATGGCGTGGGCCAGGCGATCGCGGCGTTCGAGGACAAGGGCCTGCTCGCCGAGATGGCGGAAGGCTGGCCGTTCTTCGCCGCCTCGCTCGCCAATATGGAGCAGGTCATCGCCAAGTCCGACATGGGGATCGCCGGGCGCTATGCCGATCTGGTCGAGGACAAGGCGCTGCGCGATGCGATCTTCCCGCGCATTCGCGAGGGCTGGCAGCAGGCCCATGACGGGCTGCTCGCCGTCACCGGCCAGTCGCACCTGCTGGAGAAGCACCCCGCGCTCGACGCCTCGATCCGGCTGCGCCTGCCTTATATCGAGCCACTCAACCTGCTGCAGATCGAACTGATGAAGCGCCACCGCGCCGGCGAGGACGACGCACGCGTCGGCGAAGGCATCCTGCTGTCGATCAACGCGATCGCGACGGCGCTCAGGAATAGCGGGTGACTCCTTTTTCCCTCTCCCCTTGTGGGAGAGGGAGGGAGCGCCGAAGGCGCGGAAGGGTGAGGGGGAGTCGCAAACGCAACGCCAGCGCTCGCGCCTCATCCGGCGCTACGCGCCACCTTCTCCCACAAGGGGAGAAGGGTTTCTGAACGGCGCCGCTATCTCTTCCCTTACCCGCTGCAGCCGGCCACTCGTCCGATCAAGCAACGCCCAGGTCGTCACCGCCTCGACCTTGACCTGCCCGTCCGCGCCGATGAACCGCACGTTGCGATCGAAGCGCGCGCCTTGCGGCGGCTTGTCGACCCAGGTCTCGCCGATCACCGTCTCGCCGGGGCCGACATTGCCGCGATAGTCGATCTCGTGGCGGGTCACGACCCACAGATGACTGGCCTGGTGTTCCGGCGGCGCGACCGCCTTCCAGTGCGCGGTGGCGATCTGCTGGATCCACTGGACCCACACCGCATTGTTGACGTGGCCGAGTTCGTCGATGTCGGCCTCGGTCGCAGTGATGGCGAGGGAGAAGCGCGTCACCCCTCGACGCCCAGCTGCCACAGCACGAAAGCATGCTCCTCTGCGGCCTCGCGCAGGCTGTCGAAGCGGCCCGACTTGCCACCATGGCCGGCGCCCATATTGGTCTTGAGCACCAGCAGATTGTCGTCGGTCTTGGTCGCGCGCAGCTTGGCCGCCCATTTGGCCGGTTCCCAATAAGTCACGCGCGGGTCGTTGAGGCCTCCGCTGATGAACATCGGCGGATAAGCCTGTGGCTTCACATTGTCATAGGGCGAGTAGGAGCGGATCAGCTCGAACGCCTTGGGGTCCTCGATCGGGTTGCCCCATTCGGGCCATTCCCCGGGCGTCAGCGGCAGCTCGGCGTCGAGCATGGTGTTGAGCACGTCGACGAACGGCACGTCGGCGATCACGGCGCCCCACAACTCCGGATCGGAATTGACCACCGCGCCCATCAGCTCGCCGCCGGCCGAGCGGCCGGCGATGGCGATCTTGCCGGCCGATGTCCATTTATCTGCTATCAGCCCCTTGGCCACATCGACGAAGTCGTTGAAGCTGTTTTCCCGCTTCTCCAGCTTGCCGTCGAGATACCATTGCTGGCCGAGATCGTCGCCGCCGCGGATATGCGCGATGGCATAGGCGAAACCGCGATCGAGCAGGCTCAGCCGCCCGGTCGAGAAGCCCGGCGGGATGGCATAGCCGTACGCGCCATAGGCATAGAGGAAGAGCGGCGCCGAACCGTCGCGCACGAAGCCCTTCGGGTAGACGATCGACACCGGCACCTCGGTGCCGTCGCGCGCGGTGATCTTGAGGCGTTCGGTGCGATACTGGTCGGCGTCATAGCCGGAGGGGATTTCCTGGACCTTGAGAACCGTCAGTTCGCCGGTGGCAACGTCATAGTCATATTCGGTGCCAGGCGTGACCATCGACTCGTAACCGACCCGCAGCACCGACATGTCATATTCGGGATTGTTACCGAGGCCGGCATCATAGCTCGCTTCCGGGAAGACGATACGCTGCGGCGCGATGCTCGCATCGTAACGATGCACCTCGATCTGATCGAGCCCGTCCTCGCGCCCATCGACGATGAAGAAGTCTTTGAAGCACTCGACCCCGGTCATGTAGAAATGCCGCGACGGGCCGATCAGCTCGGTCCATTCGTCGGGCTTGTCGATCGGCGCGGTGCACAGCCGGAAGTTGGGGTCCGTGTCGTTGGTGTGGATGAACAGCGTGCCATCATGCTCGTCGACATCATATTCCCGCCCGACCTTGCGCGCCGACACCAGGCGCGGCGTGCCGAGCGGATCGTTGGACGGCAGCAGCCACACTTCGCTGGTCACGTGATCGCCGGTGGCGATGACGATCCACTGGCGTGAGCTGGTGTCCGAGGCGCCGACGCGGAAGCCTTCGTCCTTTTCCTTGAAGATCTCGACATCGTCGGCGACCGCGGTGCCGAGGCGGTGGAAGCGCACATTGTCGGTGCGCCACTGCTCGTTGGCGAGGCCGTAGAGGAAGCCGCTGTCGTCGGCTGCCCAGACGATCTCGGACAACATGCCGGGGATGATCTCGGGCAGATGCTCGCCGGTCTCGAGGTTCTTGACGCGGACCTCGAAGCGTTCCGAGCCGCTGTCGTCGATGGCGTAGGCGAGCAGCTTGCCGTCATTGCTGACCGACAGCGCACCGAGCCGGAAATATTCCCGCCCTTCCGCGAGCGCAGGCTCGTCGAGGATCAGCTGGTCGTCACCACCGCCGACCGGCTTGCGCCACCATTTGCGATACTGGCCGCCGGTCTCGAACGCGGTCCAGTAGAGCCAGTCGCCATCCTTCTGCGGAACCGAGCTGTCGTCTTCCTTGATGCGCCCCTTCATCTCTTCATAGAGCTTGTCGACCAGCGGCTTGTGCGGCGCCATCACGCTTTCGAACCAGGCGTTCTCGGCCTCGAGATAGGCCAGCACGTCCTTGTCGGTGACCTCGGGGTAGTTGGGATCCTTCAGCCAGGCCCACGGGTCCTCGATGGTGATGCCATGGGTGGCGTAGCTGTGGGGGCGGGTTGCTGCGACGGGAGGCGTGTTCATCGCCCGACCCTAAGCGGGGGTATCGCCGGAAGTCGAGACGTGACCGGCCGAATTTCAGCTGCGCGCGAGCTGCTCCTGCCAGGCGCGATAATATTCCCGCAGCTTGTCCGCGTCGTTGCCGACCGTGTCGAGCCCTTCGAGAAAGGCATCATGCGCGCGGCGCAGCGCGTCGGGACGGCGCGAGCGGGCGAGCACGGCGTTGTAGGTCAGCGCGAGATTATAGTCGGTCGTCGCCAGATCCCAGTTGGTGCAGATCAGCGAGCGACTCGCCGACAGGCTGCCCGAACAGGAGAAGGTCTGCACGCGCGATGCGGCGCGGGGATCGGGCAGAGCGGGATCGGGCAAGGCCGCGACCGGGGTTTCCTCCTGTGCCTTGCCGCCGCCGTCGAACAGCTTGCCACCCCAATGGCGGACATTGCCGCTGAGCTCCATGGCGTTGGTCCGGGGACCATCCGATGGCGCGGCTTCCGCCCGCGCCTCGCCCGCACCATGCGGTTTGGACGAGGGTGAAAACAGCCACAGCGCGCCGACGACACCGAAGGCGGCAAGCAAACCGAGACCGCCAATGCCGACCATCACGCCACGCAAGGCGGCACCGCGGCTCGCCTTGAGCGGGCAACGCTGCGACGAACAGCGCACCAACGAGGGCTTGCTGATGTCGCGCTTGCAATAGTCGCATTCGGGCCGTGCCATGCTGCCTTTGTGACAGAAGATGGTTAAAGGTCCGTTCCGGACTAGAAATGGCGCGCGTGCCGCCATGGCGATGGCTCTTGCGGTCGCCGCGTTCCGGTCGCAAATGCCGCGAGACAGGTGTCGATCGTCAATCCCGCCGCCCGAGGAACCGCCAATGTCCACTTATGCCGACCGCCTCGCCGCGCTCCGCGACCAGCTCAGGCGCGACCGCCTCGACGGTTTCGTCGTGCCGCTGACCGACGAGCATATGTCGGAATATGTCGGCGCCTATGCCCAGCGCCTCGCCTGGCTGACCGGCTTCCAGGGTTCGGCCGGCTCGGCGGTGGTGCTGCCGGAGGAAGCGGCGATCTTCACCGACGGGCGCTACACGCTGCAGGTGCGCGAGCAGGTCGATGGCACCAACTGGGCCTATGTCGACGTGCCGGCGACCAGCGTGGCGTCGTGGCTCGGCGACCATGCGCCGCAGGGCGGGCGAATCGGTTATGACCCGTGGCTGCACACCCGCGCCTGGGTCGAGGACGCCACCAAGGCACTGGCCGAGCGCGGCGCGACGTTGGTGCCGGTCGACACCAACCCGGTCGATGCGGTGTGGCCCGACCGGCCGGCGCCGTCCGATGCGCGGCTGTCGGTGCAGGACGACGACCGCGCCGGGCAAAGCTCGGCCGAGAAGCGCGCGGCGATCGCCGACTGGCTGGCCGAGCGCAAGGCCGATGCGGTGGTGCTGTCGGCGCTCGACTCGATCGCCTGGACGCTCAATGTGCGCGGCGGCGACGTAGCGCATACGCCGGTCGCTTTGGCCTATGTCGTGGTCGATGCCGACGGCACGGCCGAACTGTTCGTCGCGCCCGAGAAGATGAGCGACGCGGTGGCGCAGCATCTCGGCAATGCGGTGAAGGTGCGCGACCGATCCGAATTTGCCGGCGCGCTGAAAGGCTATGCCGGCAAGCGCGTCGCGGTCGACCCGGAGCGCGCGGTGGCGGCGATCTTCGACGCGCTCGACGGCGGCGGGGCGACCGTGCTGACGCTGCGCGACCCGACCGTGCTGGCCAAGGCCGTGAAGAACCCGGCCGAGATATCCGGCCACAAGGCGGCCAGCGCGCGCGACGGCGCGGCGCTGGTGCGGTTCCTCAAATGGGTCGAGGCCGAGGCACCCAAAGGGGGCCTGACCGAGCTATCCTGCGTCGCCAGGCTGCAGGAGTTCCGCGAGGCGACGGGGGTGCTCAAGGACACCTCGTTCGACACCATCTCCGCGACCGGCGCACATGGCGCCAGCCCGCATTATCATTCGACCCCCGAATCGAACGTGCCGCTCGAGCCTGGCCAACTCTATCTGGTCGATTCGGGTGGGCAATATGCCGACGGCACGACGGATGTGACGCGCGTGCTGCCGATCGGCGAGCCGAGCGACGAGATGCGCGACCGCTTCACCCGCGTGCTCAAGGGCCATATCGCGCTGGCCACGGCGGTGTTCCCGGAAGGGACCAATGGCGGCCAGCTCGATTCGTTCGCGCGGCGGCCGCTATGGGAAGCGGGGCTCGATTTCGCCCACGGCACCGGCCATGGCGTCGGCGCGTATCTGTCGGTGCACGAGGGGCCGCAACGCATCGCCAAGCCCAATTATCCCGGTGGCGGGCCATCGGAGCCGCTCCGCGCCGGCATGATCATCTCCAACGAGCCGGGTTATTACAAGGCAGGCGAGTACGGCATCCGGATCGAGAACCTGATCCTCGTCATCGAGCGCGAGATCGCCGGCGGCGACCAGAAGATGCTCGCATTCGAGACGCTGACCTTCGCGCCGATCGAACGCTCGCTGATCGTGCCGGGGCTGCTGAGCCAGGCCGAGCGGCGCTGGCTCGACGCCTATCATGCCCAGGTGCTCGACATCCTCGGGCCGCAGCTCGACGCGGCCGAGCGCGCCTGGCTGCTGGAGAAATGCGCGCCGATCGGCGGGTGAAATCCCAACAACTGCGACCTGCTCTCACCTGTTCTTGCAGGATAGCGCTTTTTTTGGTGGCCCCGCGCGGCAGCTGAACGCCCGATAACGCTTGTATCACAATGCCTTGATGCCGGTCGCCCTTTCCAACTTAACAGGTGAGGAGCAGGTGGCGAAAGCACCGTGAACAGGTGCCGAGCAGGCGCGTAACAGGTCGACGCGCCTCCGTGATTTTACCAACAATGAGAAACCGCCGACGCGCGTGGCGCGGCGGTGACATGTTTGCCCCAGGGCAGCGCGCGGTTGAATCGCGTCAGGATTTTTCGGGAGTCGCGGGCGGCGACGGAGCATCGCTCACAGCACGCGCCTGCGCCTTGCGACGCTTGAGATTCTCGCGCAGCGCCGCGGCGAGGCGGGCGGCCTTGTCGTGCTTCGTTTCCACGTCTCGACCCTATTACCTGCCCCCACGCCTTGACAATCCCGGCGCCCTCGTCTCTTAGGCGCGCTCTTCCTGCAGGCGCCCGGTGCGCCGCTGCCGGATATGCTGCCGTAGCTCAGTGGTAGAGCGCATCCTTGGTAAGGCTGAGGTCGTGAGTTCAATCCTCACCGGCAGCACCATTTTTCCGATCCGTTATTGACCGAACCGCCCCTCGGGGCCCGTGCGCTGCGCGCTGGCCCGATCTCTGGCGCAAGGTCGACCGCCACCGTCCGCCATGTCCGGCGTCGCGCTATGGATGTGCATTTCCGTTGCACGAGGGAAGGTCGATCGGTGACAATCGCGCTTTGTCGTTGCGTCCGTGCGGGGACCGGGCGCAGCGTCCCGCCATGGACATCAGCCCAATGCGCCGATCCTTGCCCGACGGCCTTGCCGCGTTGATCGGCCTGCTGTTCCCGAGCGGCATCGCGCTCGCCCTGCAGTGCACGGTCGCGCTGGTCGGCCTGTCATTCGCTACCCTAGGCCTGACTCTGCCGGGCGCGGTGGCGATCTTCCTGCTTGCTCATGCATTCTTCATCGTCACGCTGACCGACCTCGGCATGCGATCGCTGATGAGGCAAGGGACGACGTTACGCGGATCCTTTCGCATCGGCGCGCTGGGCGGTGCGGTGTTGTCCCTGCCGATCCTGCTTTTCTGGCTTGCCGGCCAATGGCGTCCGATCGCGGATCTGCCCTGGCTCGTGATCGGCTGGGTCGCTGTTACCGGCCTGGCCCTGCCAGCACGGATCGTGGCCCGGCTGCGCAGGCGGCGCTTCGTCGCCCTGCCGTGGCGACAACAGCTGCCTGTCGCGCTTCCCTGCCTCGCTTTGGTGATGCTGACCGCCTGGCCAACCCAGAGCCTTGAAGGCGAAGGCTGGGGTCTGTTCGAAGGTGGCATGATCTTGTTCCCGCTGCTCGGCCTGGGGCTCTTTTTCGCAAGCTTCACCTGCGCCCTGCTTTCGGCGTTGACCGCGCGCGCTCAAACAGCCGCATAGGGTAACTCACAGCCGAGCGACAGCGCGCGCAACAGCCGGTCGATCGTCACGCCCGGCGTACCACCGGGGCGTTCCCATGGCGCGAAGGGCAGCATCGGCTGGGCCAGCCGCTCGCACAAGGCGATGATCTCGCCTTCGTCCATCGGGTAGCGCGCGGGATCGGCAACGTGCCGCTTCAGCGTCGCGCCCAGCGACTCCTTTGCGACGCAGGTGCCGGCATTGAAGATGCGCAGGCAGACGGCATAGCCACCGGCCAGCCACGAATCCCACTCCCTTGCCGCCTGCGCCGCCGTGGCTTCGTCATCGAGCAAGGCGTCGGCGCCGAAGCATGCCGGGAAAGCGTCGCGCGCTTCAGGAACGGCGCGCAGCGCCGCGGGGAAATCGTCGTGGAACTGCGCACGATTGCGCGCCGCCGCGCCGGCGATCGAGGCGCCGTCGCGCAGCGCCAGTTGGGCGCGGCGCAGGCTCCAGGCGGCGGCCGGGCTGTACCAACGTTCGGCATCCTCGGCCGGCCCGGCGGCCGCGCCGGAGCGATAGCCGCCCAGTGCGCTCCACCATCCCTGACCGTCGAACGCGTAGATGACCCCGGGCGCGCAACCGCCTGCGATCAGCGCCTCCGCCTCCCGCACCGCCACACCGCTGGCCTGGGCGAGCGTTTCGATCGGCCAGAAATGGCGCGCGACATAGGTGCGGATCTCGTCGTCGCCGGGTCCCATGTTCAATTCGTCGTTCATCAAACCATCTCCGCGCTTGTTGCGCTAGGATAGCGGGCAGGCAGCGACGACGATTCGAGGACGATCGAACCATGGGTGAAGGACCGCATCTGGCGATGCTGGGATCGATTGTCGGCGATCCGTCGCGCGCGAGTATGCTCGGCGCGTTGATGGGCGGCATGGCACTCACCGCGCAGGAGCTGGCGCGCGAGGCCGGTGTCACCCCGTCGACGGCGAGCAGCCACCTCGCCATGCTGGTGGACCGGGGCATGCTGGCCGTGCTGCAGCAGGGGCGGCATCGTTATTATCGGATCGCCGATGGCGACATCGCGGAACTGCTCGAAGGCATGATGGCGTTCCGCGCGCCCGGCCGGCGGCCCGGCCCGACCGACCCGGCGCTGCGGCGGGCGCGGAACTGCTACGACCATATGGCGGGGGAACTCGGCGTGCGGCTCTTCGCGAGCTTGATCGACCATGGCCACCTTGCGCTTCGCGGCGACGGCATCGCGCTGTCGGTGTCCGGCGAGACCTTGCTGCGCGATCTCGGCTGCGTCGTGGCGAGCGACGCGAAACCGGCCTGCCGCTCGTGCCTCGACTGGAGCGAGCGGCGCAGCCATCTCGGCGGGCGTGCCGGCGCCGCCCTGCTGGGGCTGTTCCTCGAACGCGGCTGGGTGCGTCGCGGCCCCGGCCGCGCGCTCACTGTGACACCGCCGGGGACGAGCGCGATCGATCGCCATTTTCCCCTCGGCGACGGGACCGCCGACGAGGCGAAAACCAAGGTCGTGCGCGCGTTTTTTCGCTGAGTGACACCCAAGGCTTGGGGAGTGCGCTTCACGCTGCTATCTCCCGCCGATGCCTCATCTCTACCTCGTCGACGGTTCGGGTTATATCTTCCGCGCCTATCACCAGCTCCCGCCGCTGACGAACCGGCACGGCACGCCGGCGGGTGCGGTCTATGGCTATACCGCGATGCTGTGGAAGCTCGCCGATGCGCTCGACAAGGCGGAGGGGCCGACCCATCTGGCGGTGGTGCTCGACAAGGGCTCGCACACCTTCCGCAACGATCTCTACGACAAGTACAAGGCGCAGCGTCCGCCGCCGCCCGAGGATCTGATCCCGCAATTCCCGCTGATCCGTGAGGCGACCCGCGCCTTTTCGCTGCCGTGCATCGAGGAAGAGGGATTCGAGGCCGACGACATCATCGCCACCTATACCTGCCGCGCGGTCGCGGCCGGGTGGGACGTGACCATCGTCAGTTCCGACAAGGATCTGATGCAGCTCATCCAGCCCGGCGTCGACATGCTCGACACGATGAAGAACGAGCGGCGCGGCGCGGACTATGTCGAAACGAAGTTCGGCGTGCGCCCCGATCAATTGGGCGACGTGCTCGCGCTGATGGGCGATGCGGTCGACAACGTCCCCGGCGTGCCCGGTATCGGCGCCAAGACCGCCGCCAAGCTGATCTCGGAATATGGCAATCTCGACGCGGTGCTGGCCGCCGCGCCCGAGATGAAGCCGAGCAAGATGCGCGACAATCTGATCGAGCACGAAGCGATGGCCCGCCTGTCGCGCCGGCTCGTCGCGCTCCATGTCGACACCGCGGTGCCGCACACGCTCGACGAACTCAAGCTCGACGGCATTCCGGTCGAGCCGCTCCGCGCGTTTCTCGAGGATCAGGGTTTCAAGACGCTGCTGTCGCGCATGGCGGCGCATGCGCCGGGCCGCGAGCAGCCCGATCCGGTTGCTGCCGCAGTGGCGACGGCGGGGCCGGTCACGCCCGATTTCATCGAACTGCCGCCGGTCAATTGCGACTCCTATGAGACCGTGACGAGCGTCGAGCGGCTGGAGGCGTGGATCGCCGAGAGCCATGCCAGCGGTACGATCGCGATCGACACCGAGACCGACTCGCTCGACAGCATGGCGGCCAATCTGGTCGGCATCTGCCTGGCCACAGCACCGGGGCGCGCCTGCTATATCCCGATCGGGCACAAGAGCAGCGACGACATGTTCGGCGAGGTGCCGCCACAGCTGCCGCTCGCCGAGGTGGTGCGACTGCTCAAGCCGCTGTTCACCGATCCGAGTGTGCTCAAGATCGGGCACAATATCAAATACGACATCAACGTGCTGATCCGCCACGGCCTGGACGTATCGCCGATCGACGACACGATGGTGATGAGCTTCGATCTCGATGCCGGCCAGTCGCTCGCCGGGCACGGCATGGACGAGGTCGCGCACGCCGTGCTCGAGCATAGCTGCATCAGCTTCAAGGACGTGACCGGCACCGGCAAGAAGGCGATCAGCTTCGCCCAGGTGCCGCTCGATCAGGCCACCCGTTACGGCGGTGAGGATGCCGACGTGACCTGGCGGCTGTGGACCCGGTTCAAGCCGCGGCTCGCTTATGAAGGCGCGACGCGGGTGTACGAGATGGTCGACCGGCCGATCATCCCGGTGGTCGCCGCGATGGAGCGCGCCGGGATCAAGGTCGATCGCGACCAGCTGTCGCGCCTGTCGAGCCGCTTCGCGCAGGAAATGGCGCGGCTGGAGGAAGAGATCCAGGCCGAGGCCGGGCAGCCGTTCCAGATCGGCTCGACCCAGCAATTGGGCGCGATCCTGTTCGACAAGATGGGGCTGAAGGGCGGCAAGAAGGGCAAGTCCGGCGCCTATTCGACCGACGTCACCGTGCTCGAGAAAATGAAGGCGGAAGGCGTGACGATCGCCGGGCTGGTGCTCGACTGGCGGCAGCTGTCGAAGCTCAAATCGACCTATACCGACGCGCTGCAACAGCAGATCGACCGCGACACCGGCCGCGTCCACACCAGCTACTCGCTGACCGGGGCGCAGACCGGACGGTTGTCCTCGACCGACCCCAACCTCCAGAACATCCCGATCCGCACCGAGATCGGGCGGCAGATCCGCGACGCCTTCATCGCCGAGCCAGGCAACGTCATCCTCGCCGCCGACTATTCGCAGATCGAGCTGCGGCTGGCCGCGCACATGGCCGACGTGCCCGCCCTGCGCGAGGCATTTATTCGCGGCGAGGACATTCACGCCGCGACGGCCAAGGAGCTGTTCGGCGAGGTCAATCGCGACACGCGCGGGCGCGCCAAGACGATCAACTTCGCGATCCTCTACGGCATCTCACGCTGGGGGCTCGCTGCCCGGCTGGAGATCGACGCCGACGAGGCGCAGGCGATGATCTCGCGCTATTTCGACCGCTTCCCCGGCATCTCGGCCTATATCAACGAGACGCTCGAAGGCGTGCGGCAGAAGGGCTATACCGAGACCCTGTTCGGCCGGAAAACCTGGTTCCCCCAGATCCGCGCGCCGATCCAGCACGTCCGCCAGGGCGCCGAGCGCGCCGCGATCAACGCGCCGATCCAGGGCACCAGTGCCGACATCATCAAGCGCGCCATGGCACGGATGGGTCCGGCGCTCGTTGAGGCAGGACTGCCCAATGTCCGGATGCTGCTGCAGGTGCATGACGAACTGGTCTTCGAACTGCCCGAGGGCGATGTCGCGGCGGCCAAGCCGGTGATCGAGCGCGTCATGGCGACTGCCGCCGAACCGGCGGTGGCGCTGAGCGTACCGCTGGGAATCGAGATCGGAACGGGCGCGAGCTGGGGCGCCGCGCATTGAGCGACGCCGCCGAGCAGGATATCGCCGCGCTCGCCAAGGGCGGGCGGACCAATGTCGGCGGGTTCGCGATGCGGCTCGTCGCGCGGCTGCCGTTCCTGTTCATTGCCGGCCGCGTCTATGGCCCGGATCTGGTCGGGCGCTTCGCGCTCGCCGTGGTGGTGGTCGAGCTCGCGGCGTTGCTGGCGACGCTCGGGCTCAAGCGCGGCCTGGCCCAGGCGCTGTCGGCGGATGACCGGCCGCCGGCACATATCGTGTGGGACGCGCTGATCGTTACCTTGCTCGCGGCGATCGTCGCGAGCGGCGTGCTGCTGCTGTTGCCGCAGGTGATGTACCCCGACAGCGAGATTTCGGGCGCCGAACCGTGGCTCGCCGTCATCGTCTTTGCCGGTGCCATGTCCGACGTCAGCCTCGCGGCGCTGGCCTATCGCCACAACGTCAAGGCGACGGTGACGGCGCGCGCCGTGATCGAACCCTGGACGATCAGCATCGGGGCGTGGTTGTTCTCCTATGTCTCGCTGCATGACGGCCTGATCCTCGCTTATATGGCGTCGATGCTCGCGGCGCTGATCGCGTCGCTGGTGCCGTTCGTGAAGAGCTATGGCCTGCCGCACGGCTGGCGGCCGCATCCGGGGCGGCTGGCGGCGCTGGCGCGGCGCAACATACCGCTGGCCGGAGCCGACGCGATCGAATGGGCGACGCGCAATGTCGATCGCTTCATCCTCGGCGTGATGTTCGAGCCCAAGGTGGTCGGCATCTATTATATGGCACAGCAGGTCGCCTCGCTGCCAGGCAAGCTCAAGACCAGCTTCGACCCGATCCTCGGACCCGTCATCACCGAAAGCCTCGCGCGGGGCGACAAGGCGGCGATCGCGCAGCAGGTACGCCAGGTGGCGTTCTGGATCGTCGCGGCCCAGGCCTGCCTCGCGCTGATGGGCTCGATCCCGGGTGAAGCGGTGATGGGGTTGGTCGGGCCGCAATTCGTCGCCGGAACCTATGCGATGGGCTTCCTGCTGACCGCCGAGGTGCTCGCCTCTACGGGCGCGGTGTGCGAATCGGCACTGGTCTATATCGCGCGCCACCTCAACCTCACCATCTCGGTCACGATGCTGGCGATCCAGGTCGCGCTGAGCTTCGCGCTGATCCTCGTGATCCGCTCGTTCCACTGGTCGCTACCCTATCAGGCGGCAGGACCGGCGCTGGCACTGATGCTGTCGGTGACTTTGTCGTCGCTCGTCAAAAGCGCCTTGCTGTCGCGCCTGCTCAAGGCACGCGTCTCGCCGCTGCGCTGGACCTTGCTGTGGGCGATCCTGGTGACCATCGCGGTCGGGTCGGCGTTCACCGCCTTGCCGCACCGGCTGGAATGGGCCGAACTGGTGTTCGGCCTGCCGGCAATCTTCGCCGTCTACTGGTTCGTGCTGTGGCGCTGGGCCTTCGGGCCCGAGGACCGGGCGCTGTTCTCCAAATTCCCCAAGCCGAGCGAAGCGACGCTGCCGGCCGAATAGCGCCGCGGGGCTCGCTTCCCCTTCCGTCATCCCGGCGGAAGCCGGGATCTCATGCGGCAGGGGCGCGCGCTATCACCGGGAGATCCCGGCTTTCGCCGGGATGACGAACAGGCGTGGAGTGCGGGCCGCGAAGATCAGTGGCGGAAGTGGCGCATGCCGGTGAAGACCATCGCCAGGCCGGCCGCGTCGGCGGCGGCGATGACCTCGTCGTCGCGGATCGAGCCACCGGGCTGGATCACCGCCGTGGCGCCGGCCTCGACTGCGGCGAGCAGGCCGTCGGCGAAGGGGAAGAAGGCGTCCGAGGCCACGGCCGAGCCAATCGTGCGCGGCGTCGCCCAGCCGGCCTTGTCGGCGGCGTCCCTGGCCTTCCACGCCGCGATACGCGCGGATTCGAGGCGATTCATCTGCCCGGCACCGATGCCGGCGGTGGCGCCGTCCTTGGCATAGACGATGGCGTTGGACTTGACGTGCTTGGCCACCGTCCAGGCGAAGCGGCAATCGGCCAGTTCCTGCGCGGTGGGCTGACGCTTCGTCACGACCTTCAGCTCGGGATTGCCGCCATTGTCGCGCGTCTGGACCAGCCAGCCGCCGGTGATCGACCGGGCGGTCAGCCCGGCGCGCGCGGGATCGGGCAGGTCGCCGGTGAGCAGCAAGCGGAGATTCTTCTTCGCGGCGAACAGCGCGATCGCCGCCTCGTCGGCATCGGGCGCCACGACGACCTCGGTGAAGATGCCCGTGATGGCCCGCGCGGTGGCCTCGTCGAGCGGCCGGTTGACCGCGATGATGCCGCCGAACGCCGAGACGGTGTCGCAGGCGAACGCCTCGGCATAGGCCTGTTCGAGCGTGGCCGCGGTGGCGACGCCGCAGGGATTGGCGTGCTTGACGATGACGCAGCTCGGAGGCGCATCGCGGAATTCGGCGACCAGTTCGAGCGCGGCGTCGGCGTCGTTGTAGTTGTTGTAGCTGAGCTCCTTGCCCTGCAACTGCCGCGCCTGGCCGATGCCACGCGCCGCCGGACCGGTGGCACGGTAGAAGGCGGCCGACTGATGCGGGTTCTCGCCATAACGCAGCGTCGTGCCGAGCTTGAGCGTCAGCGGCAGCGTTTCGGGGAACATCTGGCCCTGGTCGGCAAAGGCGAACCAGCTCGCGATCATCGCGTCATAGGCGGCGGTGGCGGCAAAGGCCTTGGCCGCAAGCAGCTTGCGGTCGGCGAGCGTCGTGCTGCCGCCGGCGACCAGCGCATAGTCTGCCGAATCGGTGACGATCGCGACGAACGCATGGTTCTTGGCCGCCGAGCGGACCATCGACGGGCCGCCGATATCGATATTCTCGATTACCTCGTCGCGCTCGGCACCCTCGGCCACGGTCGCCTCGAACGGATAGAGGTTGACCACCACCAGGTCGATTGCGCCGATGTGATGTTCCGCCATCGACGCGGCATGGGCGGGATCGTCGCGCACCGCGAGCAGCCCGCCATGGACCTTGGGGTGGAGCGTCTTGACGCGGCCGTCCATCATCTCGGGGAAGCCGGTCAGCTCGCTGATGTCCTTCACCGCGAGGCCGGCATCGCGCAGCGCCTTGGCGGTGCCGCCGGTCGATACCAGCTCGACGCCATGTTCCGCGAGCGAGCGCCCGAGATCGACGATGCCGGTCTTGTCGGACACCGACAGCAGGGCGCGGCGGATCGTGATATCGGTCATGGGAGCTCCGGAAATACGAGTCGGCGCCCCCTTGGCCTGTCAGCCCGCGCGCTTCAAGGCCCAGCTGACACTCGCGCCACCCGCCGGCGATTCACCGCTGACGACGAGCTGCTGGGTCGATTGCGGGCGGCCCTCGCCATCGATCCACAGGCTTTCCTCGGTCGCCAGCGCGCCGCCGCGGCAGCGAAACTGCCACAGCACATTGCCAGGCAGGCGCAGCAAGGCGGCCTGGCCGTCGGCGGTGGGCGTGACGCGGACGCCGGCGCCGAGATGAAAGCGGATCGCGAACGGCGTCGCGCCCAGCTTGCGCCGCTTCGCGCCGGGCAGCAGCGAATCCTCGCCGCGCAGTTCGCGGCCGTCGCTGCCCAGCACCAATTGCCGCCGGTGGAGGAAGCCGTGGCGGCGGACATAGCCGTCATGGCTCGCCTCGAGCCGACTCGAATTCTCGCTTTCCTGTCGCGCCAGCTCGACCTCGGCGACGCCCCGACCGAGCGTGCCGTCGGCATGGATCGCGGTCGAGTTGGAATCGCCGACGATCAGCGTGGAATGCGCCGCGGTGGTACGCAGGCCATCGGCGAGCGCGGGCGGAATCTGCGCCAGCGCCGCGCGCGCGCCGCCGCAATTGACCACCAGCCGGTGCGGCCCGTCGGACATCTCGAATGCCAGCGTCGAGGCACAGCCGCCCTCGACCAACCGCGCCACAGGCGGCGGGGCGGCATCGATAATGACGATCGTCTCGCCGGCGGCGAGGCGCTGATAACCCCAGTCGCGCGCCTGGCGCAGCGGACGGGTGCGGATGCCGGTGCCGGCGACGATCTGCGCCACACCCTCCGCGGTCAGCGGGCCGCCGCCCTGCCAGCTCGACAGCGCGCCATCGCCGAGCGTCACGCCGAGCAGCGCCGGCACCATGCGGGCAAGCGTCTCGGTGATGATGGCCGGCGCCTCGAGCCGTCGCGCGGCATAGGTTTCGCGCAGCATGGTGAGCAGCATGATGATGTCGAGATGCGCCGCCGGCGCGCGCGCGACGCTGCCGCCATCCTCGAACACCGAGGCGTGGATCGCCTTGACCAGATTGGCCTCGTTATGGCCGCGCCGCGGGTCGCCGCCGGGGATCAGCAGCCCTGCGCAGACGACGCCGCACAAGGCGGCGATGCGCGGCACGCCGGGGGCCATTTTCTCTGCCCCGCGATCGATGTGGCGCGCGCCCCGCGCCAGTGTGTTGAGCACGCGCGAGCGATAGACCAGGTCGCCGCTCGACAGGATCAACGGCGCGTGCGCGGTCCAGAACAGGATGCGGCGGCCCCACAGATCGGCGCGCCAGGCCGGCTCGCTGACCGTATCGGCATGGGCGTCGAGCCAGCGCCGCATCAGGTTCTCGGCGATCGGCACCGCCTGCGGACGGGTGGCGACGCTCGACAGGTCGCGCAGCCAGGAGAAGCCCTGGACATAGTCGCTGAACGCACGGTTGGGCTCGCGCCTGGTCAGGTCGAGCGCGTCGATCGGGCGCTGCTCGCCGCGAAAACTGATCACGCCCTCCAGCAGCGACCTGCCGCGGGCGATATCGCCGGTGAAAGGGTCATCGGGCACCGCAATGAGCTTGAGCGGGTGCCGGCCCTTGAGGCGCAAGCCGTGGATCGGGGTTCGCCAGGTCAGCCGGTGAAAGCGCTCGGTGATACGCTCGGCCAGCGACAGGCCCTTGTCGCCGCCCAGCCGCACCAGCCGCTTGCCCTCGTCGATGCCGTCGGGACCGGCATCGCCGTCATCCTTGCTCACGCCCCGCGCAACGCGGCGATGTTCGCCGCATAGCCGGCCGGGCCATCGCGGAACACCGCGGTGCCGGCAACCAAAGCATCGGCACCGGCCTCGATCGCGCGGCGTGACGTCACGGCGTCGATGCCGCCATCGACCTCGAGATCGACCGTCAGGCCGGCCTTGTCGATCATCTTGCGGATGCTCTCGATCTTGCGCAGCGAACTCGGAATGAAGCCCTGTCCGCCGAAGCCGGGGTTGACGCTCATCACCAGCACCAGATCGACCTCTTCGAGCAGATAGTCGAGCGCCTTGGCCGGGGTTTGCGGCGTCAGTACCACGCCGGCGCGCTTGCCCAGCTTACGGATGTGCTGGAGGCTGCGGTGGGTGTGCGGACCGGCCTCGACATGGATGCTGATCGTGTCGGCGCCCGCTTCCGCAAAGGCGTCGAGATAGAGATCGACCGGCGCGATCATCAGATGCACGTCGAGCGGCTTGGTCGTGTGCGGGCGGATCGCCTTCACCACGGCCGGCCCGATGGTGATGTTGGGCACGAAATGTCCATCCATCACATCGACATGGATCCAGTCGGCACCGGCGACGTCGATCGCGCGCACTTCCTCGCCCAATTTGGCGAAATCGGCCGAGAGGATCGAAGGAGCGATGCGGACGGGGTGCGGCATGACGCCCTGTAGCATGGCCGTCCGCGCTATCAAGCCGGCGTCAGGCGGCGCGGCGCAATCGCGCGATGAAGAAACCATCGCAATCGTCGGGCACGATCATGCCGGGCAGCGTACGAACCTGACCGAGTGCATCGGGCGTGACACCGGCGGGAAGTTCCTCGGCGCGGACCGCGTCGATCGCATAGTCCTTTCGCGCGGCGAGCAGCGCCGCGACCTGCGCCTCGCCCTCGGCCGGTTCGAGCGAGCAGGTCGCGTAGACCAGGATACCACCGGGCTTCACCCAGTCGGCGGCGCGAGCGAGCAGCTTGGCCTGGAGCGCAGCCATCTCGGCGATGCGTGAGGGCAGGACGCGGTGGATGACGTCGGGATGACGGCGGAAGATACCGGTGGCGGTGCACGGCGCGTCGAGCAGCACGGCGTCGGCCGGCGCTTTCGGTTTCCAGCTCAACAGGTCGGCGGCGATCACCTCGGCCGACAGGCCGGTACGTTCGAGATTCTCGGAAAGTCGCGCCAGACGACTTTTCGAGGCGTCGATCGCGGTAACCGTCCAGCCGGCGCTGGCCAGCTGCATCGTCTTGCCGCCCGGCGCAGCGCACAGATCGAGCGCGGCGCCGCTGCCCTTGCCGATCAGCCGCGCGGGGAGCGAGGCGGCGATATCCTGCACCCACCAGCGGCCCTCGCCGAAACCTGGCAGCTCCATCACGCCACCGGCGTCGCGGCGGATATGGCCGGGGAGCAGCGAAATGCCCTCCAGCTCTTCGACCATTGCCTCGGTCTCGGCCGGATCGAGCAGGGTGAGATCGAGCGGCGGCGGATCGGTGATGGCGCGCGCGGCAGCCTCGACCATCGCGTCGCCCCAGGCAGCGCGCCAGCGCTCGGCGACCATCACCGGCAACGTGGCCACCTCGGGCAACTTGACGTTCCCGCGCATCAGCGTGCCGAACACGCCGTGGACCAGCTTGCGCGGGCCGCCATCGACCAGCGGCAGCGCGGTGGTGATCGCGGCGTGCGGCGGCGTGGCGAGGATCAGCACCTGCGTCAGCGCGAGCCGCAGCGCGAAACGCGCCTTGGCGTCATCAGGCAGATTGTTCTTCGTCGCGGAGTCGATCAGCGCGTCGAGATCGGGCAAGCGGCGCAACGTCGCGGCGGCGATGGCATGAGCCAGCGCGCGATCGTCCGGCCGGTCGATCCCGGCGGTGGCGCGGGTCAACGCGGCCTCGAGCGGGATTCCCTGGCGCAGCACCGCATCGAGCAGCTTGAGCGCGGCACGGCGCGCGGCGAGGCCGGGCGCGTCGTCGCGGGATTGATCGCGCCGCCGCTGGAGCGCAGAGAGCTCTTGCCCGTATCGGAGATCAGCCATGGGTCGTCGCCCTGTACATGTGAAGCCGCCCGCCTATCTCTCGAAGAACCCGCCTTTGCCCAAGCCCGCGCCGGTCAAGGCGGCGGGTAGCGATCCATTGGGCGAGGATCCGACGCGCTATGGCGACTGGACGCTGAAGGGCATCGCGGTCGATTTCTGACCTGCTCACCGCGTCAACTCGACCAGCTTGAGCACCGTGTTCCAGTTGCGCGCCGTGGCGAGCCTGGGGAATTTCGCCTTGCTCATCGCCTGCGGTAGTTTCGAATGGCCGACGTCGTCGGGATAATCGACGAACAGCTCGCGACCGTGCGCAGCGAGGCGTTCCGGCCCGTCATGGGCGAGCGGCAGCAGGTTCATCGGGAACGGATCGCGATGGAAATGTACCAGCAGGTGGTTCGGATGCGCCGTGGCGGCATCGGGGAACGGATTAGCCTTCACGATGGCGGCGAGTTCGGCATGGCTGCGCAGCAGCCAGCCGGTATCGAGGCCGAGCTCGGCTTTTGCCTCGTTCTCAAGCCGCGCCTCCAGCTTCGCCGCGTCCTTCTCGTCGGCGTCGAACACCGCATTGCCGGACGCGAGCAGCGTCTTGACGTCACCGAGACCGAGGCCGGTGAGGAAGTCGCGCAGATCGGCCATCGGCAACTTGCGGTTGCCGCCGACATTGACGCCCTTGAGGAGAGCTGCCCAGCGCATCAGGCGTGCTCGCGCGACAGCGGGCGCGCGAGCAGGGCGCCGACTACGTCATGGACGTTCGCGCCGTCGAGCAGCGCACACACCGCCTCCGTCACCGGCATGTCGACGCCGGCCTGTTCCGCCGCCTCGCGCAGCACCGGCGCGGTAAAGGCGCCCTCGGCGACGGTGCGGCGATCGGCGAGCAGATCCACCGCCGCGCGGCCCTGGCCAAGGCCAACCCCGAGCGAGAAGTTGCGCGAACTGGTCGAGGAGCAGGTCAGCACGAGATCGCCGAGCCCCGACAGGCCGGCGAGCGTCTCGACCCGCGCGCCGCGCGCCAGGCCGAAGCGGGTCATCTCGGCAAAGCCGCGCGCGATCAGCGCGGCGCGGGCATTCTGGCCGAGCCCGGCACCCTCGACCACGCCGCAGGCGATGGCCAGCACGTTCTTGACCGCGCCGCCGATCTCGGCGCCGACCACGTCGGTCGAGAAATAGGGACGGAAGGCCGGCAGGGCGAGCCGCTCAGCCAGCGCGGTGCCGACCGCCTCGTCGGCACAGGCCAGCGTGATCGCGGTCGGCAACCCCGCGGCTACCTCATGCGCAAAGGTCGGCCCGGACAGCACCGCGATCGGGGCGAACGGCTGCACCGCCGCGGCCACTTCGCTGACCAGCAAACGCGTGCCCGCCTCCATGCCCTTGGCGCACAAGACCAGCGGCGTATTGCCGACCGGCGCGTCGGCGAGCACGGCGCGGACATGCTGCGTCGGCACAACGACCAGCAGCGCGTCGCATGACGCCAGCTCATCGAGCGTGCCCGTCGCGCGCACGCCTGGCGACAAGGCGACGCCGGCGAGGAACAGGGGGTTTTCGTGCGTGGCGTTGATCGCGGCGACGACCTCAGGCTCGCGCGCCCACAGGGTGACGGGTTCGCCGCCCTGCGCCGCCACCTGCGCCAACGCGGTACCCCATGCACCGCCACCGATAACGCCGACCTTCATGCCTTCACTCCCGCGCCGCGCACCGCCTCGGCCCCCGGATCGAGCGGCCAGCGCGGCCGGGCGGGGATGTCGAGCGAATCGGTCAGCCCGGCGGCGAAGCGCTCGGCGCCGGCCCAGCCGATCATCGCGGCATTGTCGGTGCACAGCCAGAGCGGCGGCGCAACGAAGCGCAGGTCATGGGCGCCGGCGAGGTCCTTGAGCGCCGCGCGCACGGCGCCGTTGGCGGCGACGCCGCCGGCAACCACCAGCGCAGTGACGCCGCGCGCCTTGTCGAGCTGGCGTTTCGTGCGATCGACCAGACAATCGACCGCCGCCTGCTGGAACGAGGCGGCGATATCCTCGGCACTATATTTGTTGGCGTCACGCGCGCGCAGCACCGCGCTCTTCAGGCCCGCGAAAGAGAAATGGGGCTCGGCCGTACCGACCAGCGGTCGCGGCAAGGGCACCGCCCGCGGATCGCCAAGCGCAGCGGCGCGCTCGACCGCCGGGCCGCCCGGAAAACCGAGCCCGAGCAGCTTGGCGGTCTTGTCGAACGCCTCGCCGGCGGCATCGTCGATCGTGGTGGCGAGGCGGCGATAATCGTCGACGCCGCGCACCTCGAGCAGCTGGCAATGCCCGCCCGAGACGAGCAACAGCAGATAGGGGAAGGCGAGATCGGGATCGGACAGACGCGGGCTGAGCGCATGGCCTTCGAGGTGATTGACCGCGATCAACGGCTTGCCAGCGGCGTGCGCCAGCGCCTTGCCGGTGACCAGGCCGACCATGACGCCGCCGATCAGCCCCGGCCCGGCGGTCGCGGCGACGGCATCGACATCGGCGAGCGTCACGCCGGCATCGGCGAACGCCGCCTCGACCAGCGGGATCAGCGCATCGACATGCGCGCGCGCGGCGATCTCCGGCACGACCCCGCCATAGGGCCGGTGCGCGGCTTCCTGACCGGCGAGGCGGTGGGCCAGCACCCGACGGTCCGAGGTGACCAAGGCCGCCGCGGTTTCGTCACAGGAGGATTCGAGGCCGAGGATCAGCGCCATGCGCGTCCATCTAGGGATTCGCGCGCCGCTTGTCGAAGGGCGCGCCACCACGCGCGGCATGAAGCGAATTTTGTCAGTTCGACCTGGCCCGATTTCGCTCTAAGAGCCCGGCAGAGACGGAGGCCCCATGGGTGACATTATTCGCATCGGTACGCGTGGCTCGCCGCTGGCGCTGGTCCAGGCGAACATGGTCAAGGACCAGCTCGCTGCGGCGCACGGCCTCGCCGGCGAGATCGTCATCATCAAGACCACCGGCGATGTGGTGCAGGACCGCGCATTGGCCGAGATCGGCGGCAAGGCACTGTGGACCAAGGAGCTCGACCGGGCTTTGCTGGCCGGCGAGATCGATTGCGCGGTCCATTCGATGAAGGATGTCGAGACGATTCGCCCGGATGCGATCGTCATCGCCGCGATGCTGCCGCGCGCCGATGTGCGCGACCGGCTGATCGGTGCCGACAGCATCGCCGCCCTGCCGGCAAATGCGGTGGTCGGTACCAGCTCGCCGCGCCGCGCCGCGCAGCTGCGCCGGCTGCGCCCGGACGTGAAGCCAGTGCTGTTCCGCGGCAATGTCGATACGCGGCTGGCCAAGCTGGCCGCCGGTGAGGTCGACGCAACCCTGCTCGCCGCGGCGGGACTCGACCGGCTGGGGCGCACGGATATCGGTACGGCGATCGAAAGTGACGTCATGCTGCCGGCGCCGGCGCAAGGTGCGGTCGGGATCGAGTCGCGGACCGACGACGCACGGGTGCGGGGGTGGCTGACGACGATCGATGACGGCGTGACGCATCGTTGCGTGCTGCTCGAGCGCGCGCTGCTCGCGGCGCTCAGCGCGGATTGCCATTCGCCGGTCGCGGCGCTGGCGCGCGAGGAGAACGGCCGGGTGACGTTGCGCGCCGAGCTGCTCGCCGAGGATGGCAGCGAGCATGTCGCGGGAATAGGCAGCGGCGCGGTGGACGATTTCGGCGTGGCCGAGGCGCTGGCGGCCGATCTGCTGACCCGTGCGCCGCCTGCCGTGCGGCGATTGTTCGCCGCGTGACCCGCAGGATCGCCGTACTGCGCCCCGAGCCGGGCAATGCGGCGACGGTGGCGCGAGTGACGGCGGCAGGGTGGCAGCCGATTGCGCTGCCGCTGTTCGCGGTGCGGGCGCTCGCCTGGGCCGCGCCCGACCCGGCCGATTTCGATGCCGTGCTGTTCACCAGCGCCAATGCCGCGCGCCATGGCGGTGCTGAACTGGCCCGGCTGACGCATCTGCCCGCCTTTGCCGTGGGAGAGAACACCGCCCAGGCCGCGCGTGCCGCAGGGTTTGACGTCACGACGTCAGGCAAAGGCGACGCAGCGGCGATCGTCGCGCAGGCGCGGGCGCTGGGCCATGGCCGGCTGCTTCATCTCGGCGGACGGGAGCGCTCGATCGACGTGCCGGGCGCCATCGCAGTCTATGCCAGCGAGCCGGCTCCGGTCGCGCCGGCACAGGTCGCACGGCTGGCCGGATCGGTCGTCTTGCTCCACTCGGCGCGTGCCGCGTCGCGCCTCGCCGAGCTGGTCGATTCGGCCGGCATGGCGCGCGACGCGCTGGCGCTGGTGGCGATCAGCCCGGCCGTGGTGCAGGCCGCCGGAAACGGCTGGCGAGCGTTGGCGACCGCCGCCGCGCCACGCGACGAGGCGATGATTGCCGCGGCCGGCACGCTGGTCGATTGACCGGCCCGCCGGGCGCGGGGATAAGGCGGTCATGGATCTCGACCCACCGAGCCCACCGCTCGTCGCGACTCCGGCGGTGACGCCGACCTTCGCGACGCCGGTCGCCACCCCGTCACGGCCGATACCGTGGCTGATGATACTCATTGCTTTCGCCATCGGGCTCGCCGTGATGGCGCTGGCGGCCCATTATTATAATCGCTGGGCGAGCACGCCCCAGGCAGTCGTCGCGACCGGTCCGGCCGCGCCGGTCGTGGGCGCATCGGGCACCGTCACGCCTGCGCCGGCACCCGCCGGCACGACGATAGACGCCTTGTCGGCACGCGAGAACGAACTGGGCGGACGGCTCGCCGCACTCGAATCACGCACCGCTGTGGTGGAAGAGGATGCCCGCGCCGCCGCCGGCAATGCCGGGCGCGCCGAAGCCCTGCTGATCGCCTTCAGCGCACGGCGCATGCTCGACCGCGGGCAGCCGCTTGGCTATCTAGAAGACCAGTTGCGCAGCCGTTTCGGCGCGCGCCAGCCCGCCGCGGTGGGGGCGATCCTGCAGGCGGGGCGCACGCCGGTGACACTGGAGGACCTGCGCGCCGGGCTCGACGGCGTCGCGCCGTTGCTCGCCACCGGAGCGGCCAATGACGGCTGGCTGGCGAGCTTCCGCCGCGAGATCGGCAGCCTGATCGTTATCCGCCATGCGGGCACGCCGTCGATGCTGCCCAATGACCGCCTCGCCCGCGCGCACCGCGCGCTCGATGCCGGGCAGGTCGAGGCCGCGCTGGCCGAAGTCGCGCATATGCCCGGCGCGGCGAGTGCCGATGCCTGGATCAAGGCCGCGCGTAGCTATGTCGGTGCGCGCCAGGCGCTCGACCTGCTCGAAACCGCCGCCGTCCAGGGCCAGGCCTCACGCCCCTGAATCGCGCGGCGGAGCATCCCTCTCAGCCGGGCAACCTGCCGCTCAGAACAACTTGAACTGCGGATCATCGCGACCGCGTAGCGGCCACCGGGCGAGCACGCGATGCTTGCCCGCGCCGACTTCGCTGTGAATCAGCAGCAGTTCGTCGACCGGCCAGTCATAGCCGCCAATGATCCGGCTGAACGGCGCACCCGACCGATAATAAAGCGTGATATGCTGGCTGAATCGCCAATTGTCGCGCAGCACGCCAGCGCGGCGCATTTTTTCCTCGATCGGCACCTGAAGCTCCCGCCAGTCCGGATTGGCGCGGCTCGGGCGCAATGCCACGGAGTCGGCGCTGCCCGACAGTCGATTGACGGTCACGTCGAAGGGATCGGCACTGATCCCATCACCGATCGCGCGCAGCTCGTCGACGAGCGATGCCGGCAACGCTGTGAAATCGTTTGTTATGCCGAGAGTGGAATGGAGACGCTCGTTCGCAACGTGGGGCAAGCCCGGGGCGATTTCCTCGATCATGTTGCCGATCTGCACCCTGACTTGTGGCCCGGGCCGGAATGCGAAAAAGGCGCGATGAAAGATCTTTCTGCGATTCATGACGACTCTCCTGAGGAATCATGTTCACTTTATGTTCCAATATTTTTTGGGAGTCGAGTCCGGCGGCCCTGATGCGAACGCTAGCGGGACCCTAACCGTTCGATCAGCGCCATCGCCCCCGCCGGCGCGCGGACCTTGGCGCCGTTGATGAAGAAGACGAAGGTTTCGCGCGGCCGCTTCTCCGGCGCCGCCTTGTCGACATAGGGCAGGCCATCGGGCGCGCCGCCGGCCGCCCATTTCTTCGCTGCCGCCGACCAGCAATCGAGTTCGGCCGGCGTATAACCTGTCGCCATCTCCTCGACGGCATTTTCCAGCCGGGCGTAAACGAAATCGCCGGTGACGTCGGCGATCGCCGGATATTCGGCCGAATCGGCATAGACGATCGCGACCCCGGCCGCGCGGCACAGCGCGACGAACGCGGGCACCGCGAAGCTTTCGTGCCGGACATGAATGGCGTGGCGCAGCGAAACGCCGGCATGGCTGGCCGGCAGCAATTTTAGGAAGGCGCCGAAATCATCGGCGTCGAATTTCTTGGTCGCCATGAACTGCCACAGGATCGGCCCAAGCCGGTCGCCCAGCTCGACGATGCCCTGGCCGACGAAGCGCGCGACCGATTCGCCCCCCTCGGCCAGCACCTTGCGGTTGGTACAGAATCGTGAGGCCTTGAGGGTGAAGACGAAGCCGTCGGGCACCGCCTTTGCCCAGTTCTCGAACGTCGCCGGCTTGAATCCGGAATAATAGGTGCCGTTGACCTCAATCGCGGTCAGCTTCGACGCGGCATATTCCAGCTCGCGCTTGTGCGGCCATTTGTCGGGAAAGAAGGTGCCGCGCCACGGTTCGTAGGTCCAGCCGCCGATGCCGACGCGAATCATGTCCTTGCTCATCCCGACAGCCTATCGCGGCACGGCCTCCGCGCGAAGGCCTGGCGGCGGCTCAGTCGTGCCGTTCGACGAAGTCGTAGCGATCACGGATGCGGCGATTGAAGAAGCCGCCCCTGGAGGCGGCGCGTCGCATCGCCTCCACCTCCCGCGCCGGCACGGCGAGATAGGAATAATGCCGGCCGCTCACGAACCTGATGTCGAGGCGCTGGTCGGCCGGGTCGTAATCGAACGAGCGGATGACGCTGGACGGCATGCGCTTTCAACGCGCGCCCGGCGAGCGCGTTGCATGGCAAGCGGCGGGCGCCGAAGCGCCCGCCACCCCTTTACCACTTCACGGCGATGCGGCCGTAGATGAAGCGACCGTTGAACCCGAACGGCGAGTAATAAGGAAAGCCGACCAGCCCGGTGCTGTTGAGCGTGGTGCCGCGCGACGAGGTCAGCGGCACCGCATCGGGATAGGTGTCGAACAGATTGTTCGCGCCGATCGCCAGGTTGACGTTGTGGACGAACTGATAACGCGCCTCCAGGTCGAAGATCGTGTGACGGCCGGTGTGGATATCGTCCTCGGCAAAGCCGTTGCTGCTCGGCTGGGTGACGTCACCATAATAGGAACCGCGCGCGGTGACCCCGAACTTGTCGAGCGACCAGTCGATCGTGCCGACCAGCTTGGTCCGCGGCGTGCCCTGCTCGAACGAGATGATGCGCTGACGGCTGAAAATCGGCAGCGTCTGGCTCACCGTCGTACCGCCGGTGTTGGGTATGACCGCCGTGATCGTCACCGGCGCCGGCGCCTCGGTCACTTTCACGTCGTTGAAATTGGCCGCGACGGTAAAGTCGAAGGTGCCGATATTGTCACTCCTGGTGCGGTAATGCGCCACAACATCGATGCCCTTGGTGCGCGACCGAATGCCGTTGAGGAAGAAGCGGCCCGCGGTAACGGTGGTGATGCCGTTGTTAAGCAGCGTCTGGGTGACGGCTGCGCCGCTCAGATTTTCCGACAAGGCGATCTGGTCGCGGATCCTGATCTGATAGGCATCGATCGACAGGTCGAAGCCGCCACCGCGCAACACCGCGCCGACCGATAGGTTGGTCGCCTTCTCCGGGCGCAGCGGCTTGCCGCCAAGCGCGGTGCCGACCGGGCTGATCGACGGGAAGGTGCCGGTTTCGACGATATTGCCGTTGCTGCCCAGCACCGAAGCGGTCGAGGTGAAATATTGCTGTTGCAGCGAGGGGGCGCGGAAACCAGTCGAGGCGGTACCGCGCAAAGCGAACCACGGCGCGAAATCATAGCGCGCCGACAGCTTGCCGTTCAGCGTATCGCCGAAGTCCGAATAATGCTCGCCACGCGCCGCCGCCCCGAGCGTCAGGCCGTCGATCGGCTTGGCCTCGAGGTCGAGATAGCCCGACACGTTGCTGCGATGGACGTGGACCACATTGCTTGGCTGGAAGCCGGGAAAGCCCTGCGCGCCCGAACCCTGTGTCGGCTGGGCGGTGGGGCTGCGATCCCAGGAGCTATGCTCGCCGGCGCCGATCTGGAAACCCTCACGCCGATATTCGACGCCGCCGGCAACGTTGATCGTGCCGCCGCCAAGCGGCAGTTCGCGCGACAGGTCGAGCCCGCTGACCAGCTGGTCATAGGCCAGGGTGCCGTCATAGAAGCTGGTCTGCGACGCCGATCCATAGGTCGCGTTGCCCGAATTGTTGGTGAAGAAGGTCAGCTTGTTGCGGCCGTAAGACAGGTTCAGATCGAGCTTCCAGCCAGACACGTCGCCCCGCAGGCCGCCGGTCGCAGTGAGATCGGTCGACTTGACCTGGATCAGCGGCGTGAAGCCGTCCGGATAGAGGGCGGCAAGCGCCAGCGCGTTCTGGTTGTTGTCGGTGCCCCCGTTGACACGCGGCGTCGCGGCGCTGGTGCTGTCGCGATGCTGCCAGCCGCCAAAGCCGTACAGCTCCCACCCGCCGCCGAGCGGCTTGCCGGCATTGGCGTAGAAGCTGACCTGCTTGACGTCCGGATCGCCGAAGCGCGAACGCACGCGGATCGGCGTCTTGCGCGGATCGAAGTCGCCGCGGCTGGTCGGGTTGCGGTCGAGATATTCGCCCGACAGCGTCAGGAAGCCGTCCGAGCCCAGCGCCAGCCCCTGCCAGCCCGACACGGTGACGGTATCGCCATCATGCTCGGTGCGCGAGCCGCGCGCGGTATCGACATTGGTGATGTACTTGCCGAAGCTGACCGTCGCGCCACCGCCGCTGCGTGCTTCGCGCAGGCGCAGATTGACCACGCCGGCGATCGCATCAGAGCCATATTGCGCCGCCGCACCATCGCGCAGCACCTCGATCCGGTCGAGCGCGACCGACGGGATGGTGTTGAGATCGACCGCAGCGGCGCCACGCCCGACCGACCCGTTGACGTTGAGCAGCGCCGAAGTGTGCGCGCGGACGCCGTTGATCAGCACCAGCGTCTGGTCCGGAGACAGGCCGCGCAGCGTCGCCGGGCGGATCGAATCGGTGCCGTCGACGGCGGAGGAGCGCGGAAAGTCGATCGACGGCACGACGGCCGCCAGCGCGGCGCCCAGCTCGGTCGTGCCCTGACGCTGCAGGCTGGCCGCGCTCAGCACATCGACAGGCGTGACGCTGTCGAGCCGCGAGCGGCCGACGGTGCGCGTCCCGGTGACGACGACATCCTGCGGTGCCTCCGCCGGCGCCGCGGCGGGCGCCGCCTCGGCGGTTTGCTGCGCGAACGCGGCTTGCGCCTGGATCAGGGCGATCGAGGAAACGGCAAGGGCGAGGAAAGTACGGGAGGAGTGCATATCGGATACCCTTTTCGGTGAGCTTGTTTTTGTCGCCGTTGTGATGGGACGGACCGGGTGTGTCTGGGCCCGGCCCGACCTTGCCGCATCAGGCGTGGAGCGTCGCTTAGCCCAAATGACGGTCTTGTGAACGATCGATGTCATGTGCGAGCAAGGCGTGTGTTCTGGGTGGCATGGATGATCTTGCGGCGGAATGGCGCCATTTCCACGCATTCGATCGGAATTGATGCGAAGAAAAATTTTCCGGCCTGAAAGCACCGCGTAAAACCGCGAATCGGCTGGGATGGCATCGCTACCCGTCATAGGGGTGAGTTGTTGCAGCCAATGCCGCCGAAAGCGGTTAATGCCCCGATCGGAGGCACGTCGAAGCCATGTCATCGCGCCCGGAACGCGCGTTCGCGGAAGCTCCCTGGTGGGAACGCGGCGTCATCTACCAGATCTATCCGCGATCGTTTCAAGACAGCGACGGCGACGGGGTGGGCGATCTCGCCGGTGTCGCCGCCAGGCTCGACCATATCGTCGCGCTCGGCGTCGACGCGGTGTGGCTGTCACCGATCTTCCCCTCGCCGATGGCCGATTTCGGATATGACGTCGCCGACTATTGCGGCATCGAGCCCATCTTCGGCGACATGGCGGCGTTCGACCGGCTGCTCGCCTCGATGCATCAGCGCGGGTTGAAGCTCATCCTCGATTTCGTCCCCAACCACAGTTCCGACCAGCACCCCTGGTTCAGGGCGAGCCGCTCATCACGCGACGACCCGAAACGCGATTGGTACATCTGGCATGACGCCGCGCCCGGCGGCGGACCGCCCAACAACTGGATCAGCGACTTTGGCGGCTCGGCTTGGGAATGGGACGAAGCGACGGGACAATATTATCTCCACGCCTTCCTGAAGGAGCAGCCCGACCTCAACTGGCGCAATCCGGAACTGCGCGCAGCGATGATGGAGGTGTTGCGTTTCTGGATGGAGCGCGGGGTGGACGGTTTTCGCATCGATGTGCTGTGGCATATCGTGAAGGCGGAAGGGCTGCCGGACAACCCGCCCAACCCCGCCTGGACTCCGGCGCAGACCGAGCGCGACCGCGTGCTCCAGCGTCACTCGACCGACCAGCCCGAGGCGCATGCCATATCGGCCGAAATGCGCGCGCTTGCCGACAGCTATGGCGAGCGGGTGCTGATCGGCGAGATCTTCCTGCCCAACGACAGGCACGCGCGCTGGTACGGCACACCGGTACTTCCGCAGGTCCATTTGCCGTTCAATTTCCAGCTGATCGAGAATGCGTGGAACGCCGAACGGCTCGCCCGCCTGATCGCCGACTATGAGGCATCCTTGCCGGCGTTCGGCTGGCCCAACTGGGTGATCGGCAGCCACGATGCCCCGCGCATCGCCGCGCGGATCGGCGAAGCGCAGGCGCGGGTCGCCGCGATGTTGCTGCTCACCCTGCGCGGGACGCCGACGCTCTATCAGGGCGACGAGCTCGGCATCGGCATCGTCGACATCCCGCCGGAGCGGATCCGCGATCCGCAGCATTTCCGCCAGCCGCTGCTCGACATTGGACGCGACCGCTCGCGTACGCCGATGGCGTGGGATGGCTCGGCGAATGCCGGCTTCTCTACCGGCGAACCATGGCTCCCGCTCAATCCCGACTGGCCGGTGCGCAACGTCGCCGCGCAGGACGGCGACCCGGGCTCGATGCTCACTCTCTACCGCAGGTTGCTGGCGCTGCGCCGCGCGACCCCGGCCCTGTCGATCGGCCGCTATGCCGCGGCGGCGAGCGAGCGCGACGTGCTGGCCTATCAACGCGAGCACGACGGCGACCGCCTGCTGATCGCGCTCAACCTGTCGAGCGAGCCACGCCGGCTGCTGCTCCCTGCGGGAACCGACGGCATAGTGATGGCGTCCACCCTTTCGACGCCGCCGGAAACGGGCTGGTTGAGAGCCGATGAGGGCCTGGTACTGCGCCTCAGGGAGACCGTGTGAAGATTGCCATGCTCGCGCCGATCGCCTGGCGCACCCCGCCGCGCCATTATGGGCCATGGGAACTGGTCACCAGCCTGCTGACCGAGGCACTGGTCGCGCGCGGTATCGACGTGACGTTGTTCGCGACGCTGGACAGCGTGACCTCGGCGACGCTCGACGGGGTCGTGCCCGCGCCCTATTCGGAAGATCCCTCGATCGACGCGAAGGTGTGGGAATTTCGTCACCTGTCCTACCTGTTCGCGCAAGCCGACCGGTTCGATCTCATCCACAACCAGGCCGATTTCCCCGCCCACGCCTTTGCGCCGCTGGTGGAAACCCCGATCGTCACCACGATCCACGGCTTCTCGTCCGAACGCATCCTCCCAATGTACGCGCCGTTCCAGCACCGCGTGCATTATGTCGCGATCAGCGACGCCGATCGGCATCCCGCGCTGCGCTACGCCGCGACCATCCACCACGGTATTCCGCTCGACCAATTCCGCTTCGATGCGACGGGGAGCGAGGACCTGCTGTTCTTCGGCCGCATCCACCCCGACAAGGGCGCCAAGGAGGCGATCGCCATCGCCCGCGCTTCGGGCCGCGCGCTCGACCTGTACGGCATCGTCCAGGACCAGGCCTATTACGAGTGCGAGGTCGCGCCGGCGGTGGACGGCGTCGCGGTCCGCTATCACGGTGCGGTCGGGGGCGAGGCGCGGGTCCGGGCGCTCGGATCGGCGCGTGCGCTGCTCCACCTGATCAATTTCAATGAGCCGTTCGGGCTTTCGGTGATCGAGGCGATGGCGTGCGGCACGCCGGTGATCGCGACGCGGCGCGGCTCGATGCCCGAACTGATCGAGCACGGCGTCACCGGCTTCCTGGTCGACACGCCCGACGAGGCGCTGGCCGCGATCGAGCGCGCCGGCGAGATCGACCGGCTAACCGTCCGCCGCGCGGTCGCCGATCGCTTTTCGGTCGATCGAATGGCGGACGCTTATATCGCCTTGTATCGCGATATTCTGGGGACGGCCGTGTCTTCCCGGAAAAAGCCGTGAGCGCGTCAGCGCGGCCGCCTTGCGGGATGCGAATGCAGAAGCGGCCGCCCGGATAACCGGACGGCCGCTTCGTCGGATCGCCGTTCGTATCAGAAGGCGACGACGATGTTGTCCTCGACGCGAGTCACGCCGGGCGCCGCCCAGGCGGCGCGCTCGGCGATGCCGCGCTCGTTCCATGCCCTTACCTTGCCGCCGAGCCGCACCGTCCCGCCCTCGGCGACGACGGTGACCGAGTTCGCATCGAGACTCGCCTGACGCTTGAACGCCTGCGTGATGCGATCCTTGATATCGGCGGGCACCGGCAACTTCTTCACTTCGATCAGGTTGGTGACGCCGAGCACTCCGGTGACGCGGCCGGCCATCTTGCGCGCCTCGTCGCTCTGGAACCGCCAGTCGACGGTGCCCGTGAGCGTGACCCAGCCCCGCTCGACCTTGACGGTCAGCGCCTCGTCGGGAACCGCGACATTCCACGCGAACATGTCGATGATACGCTTGGCGATTTCATGATCTGCTGTCTTGCGGTCGGCCGGGAGACGTACCTTGATCTCCTCGGCGATCGCCCTGACCCCGGCGACGCGCCGCGTGGCCTTTTCTGCGGCCATCTTTTCGGGAAAGCTCTTCACGTAACCGGACAGCGTCACGACGCCGTCATTCACGGAAACCCCGATATCGGCGTGATCGACACTCGGCTCCCAGGCGAGCTCCGCCATCACGTCATGCTGCAACTGGCTGTCGGTCTTCATTGGTCTTCTCCTCTTGCTTCATACGAATGCGCCGTGAGGCGGCGCGCACCCGACCGCATCGAGCAGCGTTAGCCGCCGCGCGTTGGTCGGCTCGCGCTCCAGGATGTGCCTGGCCGAGGCGACGACGCCGAAGAGATTGCGGAGATCATGGATTGCCTGGCGCCGGACGGTCGCTCGGAACCTTGTTTGCCATGAAGCCCTCCGAAAAAGGTCGAGCCTGTTTTGGCGGCGCAGACGGTGCCGCCCAATTCGCAATGTTGCGTAGGGGTTCGGCCGGTGCCGGCACCCGACGTCATGCGCGGCAACCGCGCTCCGGCCTCCCTCGTGAATCCGTAGATTCACGGACAGCCAGATGCGGCAAACAGGGATAGCGCCGATGCGAACGACAATGATCGAGAAGGATCGACTGATGCGATCGGCCATCTGGCAGGAAGACACCTTCGCCGTGATCCGCTATCGCAGTTGGGGATGGATTGTCGCGATGGGCGCCGCGCTCACCCTGCTCGGCGTCATCGCTTCCGCCAATCTGTTCCTGGCGACCATGGCGGCGACGCTGGTCGCCGGCGCGATGATGTTGGCCGCCGGCATCATGCAATTCGTTCACGGCCTCGCCGTCCGGCGCTGGCGATGGGCCTTGTTCTGGATGATCTCGGGCATCCTCTATGCCGCGACCGCCGCAGCGATCCTCCATGATCCCCTGTTCGCCGCGCGCCTCCTGACCTTGTTTCTCTGCGCCACGCTTGGCGCGTCGGGCCTGTTGCGAATCGTCATCGCGCTCAAGGCAGGGGGTGCCGGCCGCGGCTGGATGGGCTTCTCGGGCATCGTCACGCTCGCCATGGCTGCGACGATCGCGATCGGATGGCCTTCCAACACACTTTGGGTGATCGGGCTGGTGCTCTCGATCGATCTGCTGGTGCAGGGGGTACCCTGATGCTGGTCGGCCTGGCGATGCGCGCCGCGACGGTGTGACAGTGGAGGCGTCGGCGGCCCGGATGTTCGGGATGCAGATCGATTCGCCCGGCGAGAAGCTGCGACGCGTCGAGCGGAACCTGCCGGCGCCCTCCGATGGGGAGTTGCTGGTCGAGGTCGCGGCTTGTGGCGTTTGCCGCACCGATCTCCATATCGTCGATGGCGAGATAGCAGCATGCTACCCGGTGATCCCCGGGCATGAGATCGTCGGTCGCGTTTGCGGCATGGGTGCCGGCACGACCGGCTTCGACCTCGGCCAGCGAGTCGGCATACCATGGCTCGGCTACAGCTGTGGACGCTGCCCCTATTGCATCGAAGGACGAGAGAATCTGTGCGATCGACCCGGGTTCACGGGTGCGACGCGCGACGGCGGCTATGCCAGTCATGTCGTGGCCGACGCGCGCTACTGCTTCGCGCTGCCCGACTGTTTTTCGGATGTCGAGGCGGCGCCACTGCTCTGCGCGGGCCTGATCGGATGGCGCGCGCTCCGTCTCGCCGGGGATGGGCGCCGTCTCGGCCTATACGGCTTCGGCGCCGCGGCCCATATCCTGGCGCAGGTGGCGCACGGGCAGGGTCGTGAAGTCTATGCCTTCACCAAAGCGGGCGACGATGCGGGCCAGGCATTTGCCCGCTCGCTCGGCTGTGTCTGGGCGGGCAGCGCCGACGAGCTACCGCCGACACCGCTCGATGCTGCGCTGATCTTCGCCCCGGCGGGGGAACTCGTCCCGCGCGCGCTCAAGGCATTGCGCAAAGGTGGCAAGGTGGTCTGCGCCGGCATTCACATGAGCGACATCCCCGCCTTCCCCTATGCCGATCTGTGGGGTGAGCGCGAAATACTGTCGGTCGCCAACCTCACCCGGGAGGACGGCATCTCGTTCTTCGCCATGGCCGAACGCGCAAAGCTGCATGTCGTCACCAAGCCATATCCTCTCGAAGCAGCGAATGAGGCATTGGCAGACCTGCGCGCGGGGCGGATCGAAGGCGCGGCCGTCCTGCTACCCCAGCGCCCCGCATAGCGTCACTCATCCCGGATCGACCGAGACAGACCTAACCTCCTCCCACAGCAGGAGGACGTGCGATGGCGGAGGCATCGAACGGCGATGCGATGCCATGCCCGTTCGCCCGACACGTACGTAACCATCCGGATTTTTCCGATTGGCAGCGACGGTCAGAGTCACGACGTGAAAGGGAGGACGGATGATGGTTTCGCACATTCTGGGTTGGCGCGGCGCACTGCAAGGCAGCCGTCGGCTGCAAGTCGGCACGGCAATGCTCTCCGCGATCATCCTTCTCGACGTCCTGGCCACCTCTCGCCTGGGACAGTGACCGTGGAGGATCCGGAAGCCAGGGCGCAGGGCACTCCGCGATAGATCGCCGGCAGTCCGGACAGCATGTGGCGCGATCGGCAAGGTCCCGATCGCAGCCGGTCACCCCATAGAAAACGCGACGTTCTGGCAAGCCATCCTCGCCCGGCGCGCTCGCGACCCGACGACGAATAAGTACATTACCGCACTGCGCTGCGTCCAAAACCACGCTTCAAGATGGGCTGAGGAGACATTCGATGGTCCGTCAGATTCTGTCCTTCGTCGACAACGCCGAAGAATCGGCACCCTTTCTTGAAAATCTGGTCGCTGCCGCGGAGCACCGGGATGCCCATGTGCAGCTCGGCGTTCTGACCGCCGCGCCGATGCTCATTCCCGCCTTGGCCCCCTTGGCGACGCTTTACTTGCCCGAAGCAATCCTCGCGACCGACAACGAGCTTCAGGTCAGCCGAATTCGGACGCGCCTCGCTGGCGCGGCGAAGCGGGTCGATATCTGGGGCCTGCACGACAGCGTGGGATGGTTGTCGGCCGATATCCGCGACACCTGGCATCTCGCCGACCTCACCCTCATAGGGCCGCCGGATACGTGGCTCACGCCGTGGCTGCGGCGCCGGGTCGCGGAAACCCTGCTGGTTTCGTCCGGCACACCGGTCGTGCTCATGCCCGACGCCCAGCCCTTTCCCCGCGTGGGGCATGCCGTTCTCGGCTGGAAGCCGTCCGCCGAGTCCTGTCGCGTCGTGCACGACCTTATCGCCCTTGCCGAACCGGGCGCCCAGATCGACGTCGCGACCGTCGGACCCGAGCCGCAAATTCTTCCCGGAGACGAACTGCCCGGAAGCGGCATCGAAGCCTATCTCAAGCGCCACGGCTTCTCCGTCGCGATGCACCGCTTCGACGATGGCGGCGCCACCAGCGACCAGTTGCAGGCATTCACGCGAGCGCGGTGCGCCGACCTGCTGGCCGTCGGCGGCTACGCGCATTCCCGTGCCCGTGAAACCCTCCTCGGTGGCGTCACCCGCTCGATCGTCGAAGACCCGTTCGTCCCCGTCCTCATGGCGCACTGATCGCTCGCACGCCGATCCGGCCGGGCGCGGAGGCGTGGGGCCGTATGCGTTCAGCGGCGCCGGGAAGGCTCGTGTCGGCGCGCGGTAGGGGTTGGCGTCACGACACGATCAGCGAAAGACCTGCCGACGCCAGCAGCAGCGCCGAGGCTGCCGCCAGGGGCGCCGCTGCCCGCATGCCGGCGCCACGGCCGGCGAGGGTCAGGGTCAGGATCGTCTTCAGCAGCATGTTGAGTGTCACCGGCAAGGCGAGGACGAGACCCGCCATCGTCGGGCTGATCGCCTTCTCGGGCAGTGCCGCGAAGCTGAGCACCGCGGCATCGACATCCGCCAGGCCGATGATCGCGAGAACACCGCCGGCACCGATATCGCCGAACGTGGCCAAGGCCCAGCGACTGGCCAGCGAGGTGATGGCGACGAGCATGGCGAGGCTGACGGCCGTGCGAAGTTCGAGCGGATTGTGCAACGTCACCTCGGGGATACTGTAGTCCGACGCGCCCCGTCGCGCCCACCATGTGGCGACAAGCAACATGATCACTGCCGGGCCGAGACTTATGCCGACCGGTAGCAATGCGCGCGGCGCCAGAAGGCCGATCAGTATGATCACGCGTGCCACGCTGATTGCGGATGCAAGTGCGATGCCGGCGTCGAGCGAACCGGATGGCTGACCGAGGCTGGCCAGGCGGCGTGCCAGGGCAGCGGTTACCGCCGTCGACGATACCAGGGCACCGAGACCCGCCACGAGCAGATCGCCGCGCCCCGCGCCAAGGCGCCGCGACAGGAGATAGCTGGCAAAGGAAAGGCCGGTCACCAGGACGACCACCAGCATCAACTGGTGCGGGTTGAAAAAATCATAGGGGCCCATCGCCCGGTCGGGCAGGACCGGCAGCAGGACCAGGACCATGATGGCGAACCGTGCCGCGGCGCGCATTTCGACGTCGGTGAGGCCCCGCAGCAGGCCGTGAAGGGTGCCGCGCATCGTCAGCAGCGCCATGGTCGCCGCGGCCACCGCCAGGGCTTCGACCTCATGTCCGAGGGTTGCGGCCATGCCGAGCGCGAGCACGATCAACCCGACCACGGCACCGGTCGCACTCAACGCCTCACCGTCACGGCTCTGCCGGACATAACCGGCGAGTATGATCAGGCCGGCGATCAGGAGGATCGTCACCGCTGCTGCCATCGGGAGGAGGCCGGCGATCCCGCCGGCAAGTCCGAGCAGGCCATGGGTGCGCACACCGGCGACCCTGGTGCCGGCGCGCACCGTCCGGCTCACCCAACCGCGCTCGAGACCAATCAGCAGGCCGATGGCGAGGGCATAGGCGAGTGGCAGCAGAGTCGCGCCTGCCGGGTAAAGCGATGTCACCAGCTTAGCCCTGCGACGACCGCAGTGCGGGCACAAGGGCCGATGCGCACGTCCGCCTCAGCGCCGCGCCAGGGCGGGCGCCGATCGTCCGCCTGGCCGCTGCCGACATTGCATCACTCGTCATCCCCTGTCCTCGATCGTGCCAGGCAGAAGACCTAACCGCGTCACTGCGGCGTTTCCAGTTCGCGTTCGAGGAAGCGGATACGACCGACCATCGCCACGAAGAAGGCGGTCGACCAACCGAGCAGGATGACGCCATTGGCGCCTTCGATCGCACCCAGCAATCGCCATGCACGCGGGAGGACGAGGTCGCCATAGCCGATCGTCGCATAGGTCGATGTCGAGAAGTACAGCGCGGCTTCGAAGTCGGACAGCGCGCCCAGCCCGAAATAGAGCGCGGCATAGCACCAGATCTCGGTGGCGTGCAGGAAGAACAGCCCGAAGGCGGCGGTCAGAATGCCGATCCCGTCACGAAGCGGCGCACTGAGACGACCCGGCAGGGCGCGATGCCGACGCAGCAGCGACAAAAGGCCGGTCAGACCTGCGAGGTGGACGATGATGGTGAGCGCCACCATTGCCGTGGCAACCGCGAGCTGAGCGAGCAAAGTCATCACAGCGATGATCGGCGCGCGCGCTCCGTCCGGCTATAGGGTAACCTACGTAGCGTAGCCGCCCTGCCCGGTCCCCACCTGCCCGGAAACGGCACGACCGGCCCGCGCGATTCCCTCAGTGGGCGAGGAAAAGGGGGTAGGAGCTTTTGTCGAGCATGCTGCGTGTCACGCCGCCGAGAAAAACCTCGCGCACGCGGTTATGACCGAAGGCGCCCATGACGATATAGGCGGCGTCGATCGACTGCGCATGCGTCTCGATCAGATCGCACGTCGGACGATGAAGCGAGTGAATGGATTCGATCGTCGCGGCGATTCCGTGGTGGCCCAGATAGCGCGCCGCTGACGACGCCGATGGGCCAGCCGAGCGGTCGTCGATCTCCAGGATCTGGACCTCGCTGCTCAGCGCGAGGAGCGGCACGGCGCATCGCAAGGCGGCCAGCGCCGCGTGCGACCCGTCCCATGCGACGAGCACATTGCCGGACACAGCAATGCCGTCGCGATCGTCCGGGACAACCAGCACCGGCGCGTGGCGTGCAACGGCCGTGTCGGCGGTGAAACGCGGAAGGCTCGGGTCGAACAGGTTGCCTGCGGGCGGGCCGGTCACGAGGATATCCGCGAAATACACCGATTCGGCGATCGTGCCGGGTTCGCCAGCGGCGGCGCTCCATTCCCACGAGACCTGCTCGCGCGCGAGGCGTTCGTCGATCGCGCGCCGCCGGTCACGCCGCGCGGGCGCGTCGACACAGATCAGATGTCCGTGCAGCGATCTGGCGAGGTCGAGTGCCGCCGCCAGGCAGCCTTCATCGCCAGCAGCGGCGTCCAACATGAGTGCTATCGTTTTCATCGTCGAACTCCCTGAAGACCGTAGCTTACCGTGCCACGCCGCTGCCGCTTATCCGTGTATTCCCTGAGCATGACATCGCTGCCCGCCAGCCACCACCCACCGATGGCGTGTGAAACGCCGCGATCGGCGCTGACCGTCAGTAGTTCTCCGTATGGCGCCTCTCCGGTCGATCGCGCACTTTCCCGCCAGTCAGGCCGGAGCGCCGCCAGGGCGACGGACGGATTGCGGAGTCCCGGGCCTTCGCTCGGTCCCTCTGACGGTCGCGGCGATATCCCGTGATCGCTGGAGACGTTAAGTACCGACTCCGTCAGAACGAAGGACCCGACCATGATCAAGGACATTCTGCTCGTCATCGACAACGCCGACAAAGCCGTCCCGGTCATCGACGCCGCCCTCGTAATGGCCGAGCGCGAGGCCGCGATGCTGACCATAGAGATCCTCACCGCCGGCCCGCTGCTCTTGCCGGCGCTGGCGCCGATGACCGCGATGTATGTGCCCGAACCGGAACTTGCGGGCGAGGAAGCGACGCGTATCGCTGCGGTTGCCGCGAAGGTCGCTCATGCCCGCTGCGCCACGCGAGTGGTCGGCCTTCACGACGATATTTTCGGCGTGGCCCGGCGCGCCGGCGTCGCCGGACCGATCGCGGATGTCATCATCATGGGCGATAGCGAATCCTGGGAGACCGGATGGCTGCGCAAGCACGCCGCAAAAGCCGTCATCATGGGTGGTGGAACGCCCTTGATCATCGCCAGCGCAAAGGCGCCGCTCGTGCCATCGCGACATGCGGTGATGGGGTGGAAAGAATCACCCGAGGCGCGCCGCGCGGTCCATGATCTCGTCTCCATGGTCGAACCGGGCGGGCGGATCTCGGTAGTCGCGGTAGCGCAGGACCATGCCGACAGCGACGCGACGGCCGGCAGCCTCGACGAAATCGTGCGCTACTTCACGCAGCACGGCTTCGCGGCCGAAGCTCACCCGATTGTTGCCGGCATCGAATCCGACGCCCATGCACTGGAGGCCTTCGCGGTCGAGCAAGGCGCCGACCTGCTCGCCCTCGGCGCTTTCGGCCATCTGCGCCTGCGCGACGTGATCCTTGGCGGCGTCACGCACGCGATGATCGAGCGACCGCGGCTCCCGATCCTGTTTTCGCGGTAGCGGGCGTGGCGTTGACGGGCCTGAGCGCAGCGGAAGCGGCCGCGCTGCTCGCGCGCGATGGCTATAATGAACTTCCGCAGACCGGCAGGCGCTCGATCCTGCGCATCGTCGTCGAGGTGTTGCGCGAACCGATGCTGGCGCTGCTGCTTGCCGGTGGCGTTGCCTATCTGTTGCTCGGCGATCTGGGCGAGGCGCTGATCCTTCTTGCTTTCGCGACCTTCTCGGTCGCCGTCACCGTCATCCAGGAGACGCGCACCGAAAAGGTCCTGGAGGCGTTGCGCGACCTGTCGGCGCCGCGTGCGCTGGTGATCCGCGAGGGCACGCGCCTGTACGTCGCTGGCCGCGACGTGGTGTGCGGTGACCTGATCGTTCTCGAACAGGGCGATCGTGTCCCGGCGGACGCCTTGTTGCTCGAGGCATCCGATCTGCAGACCGACGAATCGCTTCTGACCGGTGAGTCGCTGCCGGTGAGCAAGACCGCGGCGCCGAGCGACACGAGCGAAAGCGACGCTCGCCCGGGCGGCGATGGCCAGCCGCACGTCTATTCCGGCTCGCTGGTCACCCGCGGAACCGGCATCGCGCGCGTCGTGGCGACCGGCCTGCGCAGCGAGATCGGCAAGATCGGCCAATCGCTCGCGACGCTCGACAGCGAGGCGCCCCGCCTGCGCGCCGAGACGTCGCGCATCGTCACCTGGTGCGCGATCGGCGGCGGCGCCGTCGCGCTGCTCGTCGTGCTGCTCTACGGCATGTTGCGGGGCGGCTGGATCGAGGCCGCCCTCGCCGGCATCGCCATCGGCATGTCGATGCTTCCGGAAGAATTCCCGGTCGTCCTGACGGTCTTCCTGGCGATGGGCGCTTGGCGGATCGGCCGCGTCGGTGTGCTGACCCGGCGCGCCGCCGCGATCGAGACGCTCGGATCGGCCACCGTGCTATGCGTCGACAAGACCGGCACCCTGACCGAGAATCGCATGTCGGTGGCCGAACTGTGGCTGCCCTCGGGCGAGGTGCTGTCGACGGTTGGCGCGTCCATCTTGCCCTCGTCGTTTCACGCGCTGGTCGAAACGGCCGCGCGCGCCAGTGCCGTCGCACCCAGCGACCCGATGGAGATCGCGCTCCACGATGCGCGTAGCGTGGCGGCAACGGTCGCCCCGCATCCCGATGCGCTGGCGCACGCTTACGCGTTGCGCCCGGAATTGCTCGCCATGTCGAATGTCTGGGACGAAGACGATCGGCTGACGATCACCGCCAAGGGTGCGCCGGAGGCGATTGCCGGGCTGTGCCGGCTGGCGGGTGACGACCTGTCCCGCCTGACGGCGGCGGTCGAAGCCATGGCGCTGCGCGGCATCCGCGTGCTGGCCGTCGCGACGGCCGTCGCGCCGCATCGCGACTGGTCGGCGTCACAGCGGGATTATCGCTACACGCTGACCGGCCTGGTCGGTCTCGCCGATCCGTTGCGCGCCAGCGTGCCCGCTGCGGTCGCGGAATGCCGGTCGGCGGGCATTCGCGTCGTGATGATCACCGGCGACTATGCCGCCACCGCCCGCTCCATCGCGGCACAGGCGGGAATCTCCGACGGTGACGTGCTGACCGGCGCGGAACTCGCCTCGCTCGACGACGATCGACTGGCGGCACGACTGAAGACCGTCACGGTCTGCGCACGCATCATGCCCGAGCAGAAGCTGCGTATCGTCCAGGCGTTCAAGGCGGATGGCGAGATCGTCGCGATGACGGGCGACGGGGTCAATGATGCCCCCTCGCTCAAGGCCGCGCATATCGGCATCGCGATGGGCCGGCGCGGTACCGACGTCGCGCGCGAAGCATCGGCGATCGTGCTGCTCGACGACGATTTCGATGCGATCGTCCATGCCGTGCGGCTCGGCCGGCGGATATACGACAATATCCGCAAGGCCATGGCGTTCATTTTCGCGGTGCACGTGCCGATCGCCGGCCTCGCGCTGCTGCCCCTTCTCTTCGGCATGCCGCTGCTGTTCGGCCCCATCCATATCGCGCTGCTCGAAATGGTCATCGACCCGGTCTGCGCCCTGGTATTCGAGGCGGAGCGCGACGAAGCCGACATCATGCGCCGGCCACCCCGCGATCCGGCGGAAACCCTGTTCTCGCTGCCGATGATCGCATGGAGCGTGTTTCAGGGCGGGCTTGCCTTCGCCATGCTGGCTACCGTCTTCCTCGTCGAGACATGGACGGGCATGCCCGAGGCCGAAGTTCGCGGCCTGACATTCTTCGCGCTGATCGCCGAGATTCTCGCGCTGATCCTCGTCAACCGCTCGTTCAGCACATCGCTCCGCGACGCCCTGCGCAGGCAGAATGCGGCGCTGCGCTACGTCCTCGCCACGGTCGCGGCGGTGACCGCACTGATCCTGTTCCTTCGCCCCGCGCAACGCCTGCTGAAGTTCGATGCGCTTGCCTGGTCCGATATGGTGCTGGCGCTCGCTCTCGGAGTGTTGCTGCTGGTCCTGCTCGAAAGGGGCAAGGAGCTCGTCCGGCGGATGCTGCCGAAATTGCCCAGGGAAACCCGCCTTCCGCTCGGACTGGCGTCATGAGCGATCAGTGGCACGGTTCGATCGATGCAGCGCGGGGCGAGCCATGCGTCATGCGACGAGCCGGCAATCGCTCGCCCTCGACGCGAACGCCCGAAACACAGCCTTCGCCACTTCTCCGCATTCGTTTCCTCGATGTCGTCAGGACCCCGCAATGACAGCGCCAGCCAATCGAACGACCGAACTCCCCCTGCCGGAAGATCGCCCCGTCACGCGGTCCGCCACAATGCCAGGTCCCCTGTCCGCCGATCAGCTGAGGCTCATCCACGGCTATTGGCGCGCCGCCAATTATCTGTCGGTCGGGCAGATCTACCTGCGCGCCAACCCGTTGCTGGCGCGGCCACTGGCGCTGGTGGACGTCAAGACAAGGCTGCTCGGCCATTGGGGTACGACGCCGGGCCTGAACATGATCTACGCCCATCTCAACCGCCTGATCGTCGCCCATGATCTCGACATGATCGCGGTGATCGGACCCGGCCATGGCGGCCCGGGGATCGTCGCCAACACCTATCTCGAAGGCTCCTACACCGAGCGCTACCCGGCGATAGAGCGCAGCACCGGCGGGATGGACCGGCTGTTCCGGCAATTCTCCTGGCCCGGCGGCATTCCCAGCCATGTCGCGCCCGAAACGCCGGGATCGATCCACGAGGGCGGGGAGCTGGGCTACGCCCTGGCCCATGCCTATGGCGCTGCGTTCGACAATCCCGCGCTGATCGTCGCCTGCGTGATCGGCGACGGCGAGGCCGAGACCGGTCCGCTGGCGGCGAGCTGGCACGGCAACAAGTTTCTCAATCCCGCGCGCGATGGCGCGGTGTTGCCGATCCTCCATCTCAACGGCTTCAAGATCGCCAACCCGACGATCCTTTCCCGGATCGGCCGGGACGAGCTCACCGACCTGCTGCATGGCTATGGTCATGAGCCGCATTTCGTCGTCGGCGACGATCCGGCCGAAGTGCATCAGGCGCTGGCCGCCACGCTCGAGACGGTGCTGGCCCGCATCCTGGCGATCCAGGCCGCGGCGCGCGAGGGCGACACGCAGCGCCCGCGCTGGCCGATGATCGTGCTGCAGACGCCGAAGGGATGGACCGGCCCGAAGACCGTCAACGGCCTCCCGGTCGAGGGCACCTGGCGCGCCCACCAGGTGCCGATCGCCGAGTTCGCTACGCCCGGCCATCTCGACCAGCTCGAGGATTGGTTGCAGAGCTATGGCAGCGCGGAACTGTTCGACGCGAACGGCAAGCTCGTCGAGGAATATGCCGCGCTCGCGCCGACCGGCCATCGCCGGATGGGATCGAACCCGCACGCCAATGGCGGCGAATTGCTGGTCCCGCTGCGCCTCCCCGATTTCCGCAACCATGCGATCCCCGTGCCGGCGCCTGGCGCCGTCAAGGCGGCGGCGACGGCGGTGCTGGGCAGCTATCTGCGCGAGGTCATGGCGTGCAACATGACCAATTTCCGCCTGTTCGGGCCGGACGAGACGGCGTCGAACCGGCTGCAGGCGGTCTATGCCGCGACCGGCAAGACCTGGATGGCGGAGGTCGAGCCCAACGACACCGACCTGTCGCGCGACGGCCGCGTGATGGAAATATTGAGCGAGCATCTCTGCCAGGGCTGGCTCGAAGGATATCTCCTGACCGGGCGCCACGGGCTGTTCTCGTGCTACGAGGCCTTCGTCCACATCGTCGATTCGATGGTCAACCAGCATGCCAAATGGCTCAAGGTCACGCGACATATCCCATGGCGCAAGCCGATCGCGTCGCTCAACTATCTGCTGACCTCGCATGTCTGGCGGCAGGACCATAATGGCATGTCGCACCAGGACCCCGGGTTCATCGACCATGTCGCGAACAAGACCGCCGACGTCGCGCGGATCTACCTGCCGCCCGACGCCAACTGCCTGTTGTCGGTCACCGACCATTGCCTGCGCAGCCGCGATTATGTGAACGTCATCGTCGCGGGCAAGCAGCCCGAATGGCAATGGCTCGATATCGACGAGGCGGTGCGGCACTGCACGACCGGTGCCGGCATCTGGGACTTCGCCAGCGACGAGGGCGAGCCCGACGTGGTGATGGCCTGCGCCGGCGACGTGCCGACGCTGGAGACGATGGCGGCGGTGACCCTGTTGCGCGACTATGTGCCCGACATCCGCATCCGCGTGGTCAATGTCGTCGACCTCATGGTGCTGCAGCCGCAATCCGAGCATCCGCACGGCCTCGACGACGAAGCGTTCGCGGCGATGTTCGGCACCGATGTGCCCGTGATCTTCGCCTTTCATGGCTATCCCACGCTGATCCACCGGTTGAGCTATCGCCGCGCCGGGCACCATCACTTCCATGTCCGCGGCTACAAGAGTGAGGGCACCACGACCACACCGTTCGACATGGTCGTGCTCAACGATCTCGATCGTTACCGGCTGGCGCTGGATGCGATCCAACGCATACCGCGCCTGTGCGCCCGCGTGCCGGCCGAGACGGCGCGCTACTGGACGACGATGGAGCGCCACAAGCTCCATATCGCCGAACATGGCGATGACCTGCCCGAGGTGCGCGACTGGCAGTGGGCGCGGTGACGAGCCCGCTGATCCTGACGCTCAATGCGGGCTCGTCGTCGATCAAGTTCGCGCTGTTCGCGGCGGATGACGGCCTGCGCGAAATCGCTGCCGACACCGTCGAGCCCGGGATCGGCGAGCGCGCCTTGTTCGATCGCGTCGGCGCGGCGGCCGCCAGCGGAACGCTCGCGGCCATCGCCCACCGCGTCGTGCATGGCGGCCCTGGGCTGGCAGCGCCGGTGCTGATCGATGCGCCGGTGCTGGATCAACTGCGCGCCGCCATACCCTTCGCACCGCTCCATAATCCGGCGGCGCTCGCGCTGATCGCGGAAGCGGGACGCCGCTTTCCGGCGGTGCCGCAAGTGGCGTGCTTCGACACCGGCTTTCACGCCGACCTGCCCGACATTGCGGCGGTGCTGCCCATTCCCCGCTCGATGCGGAAGGAGGGTATCAGGCGCTACGGCTTTCACGGCCTGTCGTGCCAGTCGATCCTCCATCAGCTCGGTGACGAGGTACCCGCACGGCTAGTGATCGCGCACCTTGGCAACGGCGCCAGTGTCACCGCGATCCGCGCTGGTCGGTCGATCGACACGAGCATGGGGCTGACACCGTCGGGCGGCGTGGTGATGGCGACGCGGGCGGGCGATCTCGACCCGGGCTTGCTGTTTTATCTGATGCGAACGCGGGGCATGGACGCGGGCGCGATGGAGGAGCTGCTGGACCGGCAATCGGGCATGCTCGGTGTCTCGGACCTGTCCGGCGATGTGCGTCTCTTGCGCGGCTCAGGCACGCCGGACGCGGCCTTGGCGATCGCGCTGTTCTGCCGCTCGGTGGCGAAGCAGGTAGCGGGCATGGCGGTGAGCCTCGGCGGCATGGACATGCTCATCTTCACTGGCGGCATCGGCGAGCATGATGCCGCGATCCGTCGGCAGATAGCGGCGGAATTGCGCGCCGCCGGCCTGCCGCCCTTTGCCGCGGCGAGCGTGTCCTCGCGCGAGAATGAGCAAATGGCGCGTGATGCACGGGCTCTCCTGAAGGCGTGAAAGCGTGCCGCAACGGCGTTCGACGCTAGGTATAGATACTGATTCCGACACAGGCGGGCCGGCCTAGTATCGCTCCGAACAAGTGGATCAGGGGCAGGGCCGCATGAAGAATGATCTGACGGTCGCGTTCCACGGCGCTGCCCGCACGGTGACCGGTTCGTGCATGGAGTTTTGCCATGCCGGGAAGCGTATCCTGGTCGATTGCGGCCTGTTCCAGGGTTCGCGCACGCTGGAGACGCTGAACCGCGCCACCTTCGCGTTCGACGCGGCAAAGGTCGATGCCGTCATCCTCACCCACGCGCATATCGACCATAGCGGCCTGCTGCCGCGGCTGGTGGCCGAGGGATTTGCCGGTGACATCTGGTGCACCGAGCCGACCGCCGCCCTGCTGGAATTCATGCTCGCCGACGCCGGCCGTATCCAGGAAGGCGACGCGGCGCGCCGGAACCGCCGCAAGGACCGCGCCGACCAGCCGCCGATCGAGCCGATCTATACCGAGCAGGATGCGATCGCCGCCTGGAAGCAGACCCGGCCGGTCGCGCTTGAAACATGGTTCGAACCTGTGCCCGGATTTCGCGCCCGGCTGTGGAATGCCGGACATATCCTCGGCTCGGCCTCGGTCGAATTGATTGCCGACGATACGCATCTGCTATGCTCGGGCGATATCGGCCCCGAACACAAGGCGTTCCATCCCGAACCGGAAGGCCCTGTCGGCTTCGACCATGTCATCTGCGAGTCGACCTATGGCGACCGCACGCGCGAGGATCTCACGCTCGACCAGCGCCGCGCCGTGCTGGCGACCGAGGTCAGGGACGCGCTCGCCCATGGCGGCAATCTCATCATTCCGGTCTTCGCGCTGGAACGAACGCAGGAACTGCTGCTCGATCTCGCCGCGTTGTTCGACGCAAAGCAGATCCCCGCCGTGCCGGTGTTCGTCGATTCGCCGCTCGCCAACCAGGCGACGCGCGTCTTCGCCAGATATGCCGACACCCTCGAGGACATGGAAGGCGGCAACATCTTCCGCAACACCGCCTTTCACTTCGTCGACGCGACGGCTGAATCGATCCGCCTCAACAGCGTCTCGGGTGCGATCATCATGGCGGCGTCCGGCATGTGCGAGGCGGGGCGCATCCGTCATCATCTCATCCACAATCTCTACAAGCGCGAAGCCACCATCCTGTTCGTCGGCTTCCAGGCCGAGGGTACATTGGGGCGTGTCATCCTCGAAGGCGCCGAGCGGGTGCGGATCTGGGGCGAGGACATCGTCGTGCGGGCGCGCATCCGCCGTATCGAAAGTTATTCCGCGCATGCCGATCAGGACAGCCTGATCGCCTGGATCGACGCACGGCGGCCAATCGCCGGCAGCCTGTTCCTGACGCACGGCGAGACGCAGGCGATCGACGCACTGCGCGGGCTTGCCACGAAAGACGTGCGATCCTCGGTAATCGCCCCCGAAATCGGCGAGGTTTACCGCCTGCCGCCCGCCGCCCGCGCCGCGCGGACCAAGACCGCCGATCCGCAGGTCCAGAACCTGGTCGGGCGCGACTGGCAGAACAGCTATGCCGATTTCGCGACGAGTCTGAAGCAAGAGCTTGCGCAAATTCGCGATGCGAAGGCGCGCGAGCATGCCGTCGCCGACATGCGGGCCGTGCTGGCGAGCTACAAGGACGCGCGCGCCGAACAGAAGGCGCGGCGACATCACGGGTGAGGCGCGCTCGGCAGTGACCCGAATGAAGATCAGGCGCGTCGCGATCGACACCCACCCCGAAAACACGGCGTTCCTGTTGCGCTCCTCGGACGGCTATGGGCCGGAACAGTTTCTCGCACTGCGCAAGATAGAAATCGCCGGCGAGGACAATTGCATCCTCGCCACCCTTGCGATCAGCGACGATGCCGCCATCGTCGGCGACGGCGAGATCGGGCTTGGCGAACAGGCGTTCCGGCGCCTCAACCTGCCCGAAGGGACGAGCGTCGGCATCGCCCAGGCCAGGCCCCCGCGCAGCCTCGAGGCCGTGCGCCGCAAGATCGGCGGCGACGTGCTGAGCGACGGCGAGATCAGCGCGATCATCGTCGATATCGCCGCCTATCGTTATTCGCCCATGGAGATCGGCGCCTTTCTGGTTGCCTGTGCCGGCTTCATGACGACGCAGGAGACGCTCGCGCTGACCCGCGCGATGGCCGATGTCGGCAGCCGGCTCGACTGGCACGCGCCGCTGGTCGTGGACAAGCATTGCATCGGCGGGATCCCCGGCAACCGCACCTCGATGATCGTCGTGCCGATCGTCGCGGCGCACGGGCTGATCATGCCCAAGACATCGTCGCGCGCGATCACCTCGCCGTCCGGCACCGCGGACACGATGGAAGTATTGGCCAGCGTCGACCTGACCGCCGAGCGTATCCACGAGATCGTCGCGCAGGAAAAGGCCGTGCTCGCCTGGGGTGGGCGCATGAACCTGTCGCCGGCGGATGACGTGCTGATTTCGGTAGAGCGCCCGTTGCGCATCGACACCGCCGAACAGATGGTCGCTTCGATCCTGTCCAAGAAACTCGCTGCGGGATCGACCCACATGGTCATCGACATTCCTGTCGGGCCCAGCGCCAAGGTGCGCAGCCAAAGCGAGGCGGTGCGCCTGCGCAAATTGTTCGAATATGTCGCGCACAAGGTCGGGCTCAGGATCGACGTGATCCTGACCGACGGATCCCAGCCGGTCGGCCGCGGCATCGGCCCCGTGCTCGAGGCGCGCGACGTCATGGCGGTACTACGCAACGATGCCGACGCTCCGGCCGACTTGCGCGAACGCTCTCTTGTCCTCGCCGGCCGTGTGCTCGATTTCGATCCCGAACTCGAAGGCGGCCGAGGCTATGCCCGCGCGCTCGAACTGCTCGGCTCGGGCAAGGCGCTCGACGCGATGGAACGGATCATCGCCGCGCAGGGCGCCCAGGCGATGTCCTTTCAGCCCGGTCGACTGCGGCACGAGATTCTCGCCGAAGGAGACGGGACGGTGGTCGCGATCGATTGTCATCTGATCGCGCGCATTGCCCGCCTCGCCGGCGCACCAATGGACAAGGGCGCAGGGATCGACCTGTTGCGCAAGGTCGGCGACCCGGTCAGCCGTGGCGATCCGCTCTATCGGATCCATGCCGAATCCCAGGCTGGCCTCGCCTTCGCCACCGATCTCGCCACCGAGAATTCGGGTTACCGGTTGCTCGCATGATCGCGACCCTCCACGCCTTCGCCGAATCGCTTCCCGCGGCGCAGCGCCTTGCCGACCTGCTCGGCATCGCCTGTCAGGCGATCGACACCCGCCGTTTTCCTGATGGCGAATCGCTGGTCCGCGTCGCGGCGACGGCGCCCGGCGCGATCCTTTATCGCTCGCTCGACCATGCCAATGAGAAGCTCGTCGAGCTGCTGTTCGCCGCTTCCGCGCTGCGCGATCGCGGCGCGGCGCGCGTGATTCTCGTGGCGCCCTATCTCGGCTATATGCGGCAGGACACCATGTTCCGGCCCGGAGAGTGCGTCAGCCAGCGGGTCGTCGGGGAATTGCTCGCGGCGCATTTCGACGCCGTCGTGACCGTCGATCCACACCTGCACCGCGTCGCCTCGCTCGCCGAGGTGATTCCCGGAATCCCGGCCATCGCCGTGTCCGCCGCCAGCACGCTCGTCGACACGCTCCGGCCCGAGGTCGACCGCGACACCATCCTTGTCGGTCCGGACGTCGAATCGCGTCCCTGGGTCGCATCCGTCGCGGAACCTCTCGGCCTTTCGGTGATGGTGGGTCAAAAGCGTCGCCTCGGCGATCGTGACATCGAATTGGTGATCGCAGACATAGAGCGCGTCCGCGGGCGACATGTCGTGCTGGTCGACGATCTCATCTCCAGCGGCGCCACCATGTTGCGGTGCGCGGCATTGCTCAAGGCGGCAGGGGCTGCGCGCATCGAGGCTTGTGTGGCGCATTGTCTCGCGAGTCAAAATGACTTGCTCGAACTGGAAGAAGCCGGGATTTCGCGGGTCCGGTCGACCGACACGGTCGCGGGACCGACCGCAAGCCTCCCTATCGCCGGAGCCGTTGCGGCGGCGCTGGTCCAAATGGGCGTGACGGCGACCAATCATGCGTAACCCGTGTGAGGTTCGATCGGGCAGCAGCGGGCAGGCATCGCCTGACTAGGGCTGAATCCGGTGTCCTGGCGAAAGCGACCTCGCGCACGCACCGACGCCGCATCAACTCTTCAGCCCGACGAGCGGCTCAGTTCACACGGTGGTCCCGACCAATCGACCGATGCCCGCGGTGAGCGCCATCGCGAGCGCACCCCAGAAGGTGACCCGCAAGGTCGCGATCCACACCCGGGCGCCGCCTGCGCGCGCGCCGATGCTGCCCAGCAGCGCCAGGAACAGCAGCGATGCGACAGATTCGATCACGAGCAGCCAGTTGCCGGGAGCGACGATCACGATCGCAAGGGGCAGCGCGGCGCCGGCGGTGAAGGTCGCCGCCGAGGTCAGCGCAGCCTGGATCGGTCGTGCTGTGGTCATCTCTGAAATGCCGAGCTCGTCATGCGCGTGGGCGGCCAGCGCATCCCTGGCCATCAACTGCCGCGCAACGGTGTCGGCGGTCGCGGGATCGACGCCGCGCTTGACGTAGATGCCGGCGAGTTCCTGCACCTCCGCGTCGACATTGCCCGCAAGTTCCCTGCGCTCGCGATCGAGATCGGCGCGCTCGGTATCCGACTGCGAACTGACCGAGACATATTCGCCCGCGGCCATCGACATGGCACCGGCGACGAGGCCGGCCGCGCCTGCCAACAGAATATCCGCCGGTTTTGCGGCTGCGGCCGCGACGCCGATGATCAGGCTGGCGGTCGAAACGATCCCGTCATTCGCCCCGAGGACGGCAGCACGCAGCCAGCCGATCCGCGATACCAGATGGCGTTCCGGATGAAGGTGAAGCCTGGTCATCGTCACACTCGCCTTTCGCAGCCTCGCCACCGCCTAGTTCGCCTGACTGTGCACGCGCCCCGAGGGTGAAAGCTAAGCGGTCGATTCGGGTCGCGCCATACGTACTTCCCGCGATCGCGACACGCGCGCAGCCCGGCAGGGCGAAGCGCCAACAAGAACGCGAGGGTTCCGACGTCGTAAAGCCACGTCGTCGGACGGCGCCAGGTGCGCCGCCGGCCGAGCCGCCGTTGAGTGCTTATTTTAGCCGCGCTAAAATAAGCGCGGCGGCTGGAGCGGGCGAAGGGATTCGAACCCTCGACCCCAACCTTGGCAAGGTTGTGCTCTACCCCTGAGCTACGCCCGCTCTGGCGCCGTCGCCCGGAGAGACCGGGCGGGGTAAGGCGGCGGCCTCTAGCATCGCCCCCCTGACCCTGCAAGCCCCGTCTCGCCGACTCCAAAAAGCCTTGGCTTGGCGGCCCTAGCAACCACATAAGGCGAAAGACACACGCAAAGGAACGATCGTTGGCTACCCTGGGAATGAGCACCGCCGAACGCGAAGCCGTGGAGGCGTTCCGCCGCGACGTCGTCGATCCGTCGATGAAGAGCCTGGTGCTGATCGATTTCTGGGCGGAATGGTGCGGCCCGTGCAAGGCGCTGTCGCCGATCATCGAGAAGGTCGCGGCGGATTATGCCTCGAAGGGCGTGGTCCTCGCCAAGATCGACACCGACAAGAATCAGTTCATCGCCGCGCAGTTCCAGATCAAGTCGATCCCGACGGTCTACGCCATGTTCCAGGGCCAGCTCGTCGCCGACCTGTCGACCGCGCGGACCGAGACTCAGATCAAGACGATGCTCGACCAGATCCTGCGCCAGCTGCCGATCAAGAGCGAGGAGGCCGATATCGAGGCCGAGCTCGAGCCGCTGATCGCCCAAGCCGAACAGGTACTGGCAGAGGGCGACGCGGAGGGCGCGCTGGCCGGCTTCCAGCAGCTCGCCCAGATCGCGCCGGACCATGCCGGCATCGAATCGGGCCGCATCCGCGCGCTGGTGGCGACCGGTCGGCTCGACGAAGCGGAAGCCTCGCTCGCCGCCGTGCCGGAGGAGGCGGCCAAGACGCCCGAGATCGAGCGTGCCCGCGCCGCGTTGACGCTGGCGCGGGATGCCAAGCCGGTCGACGACCTGTCGGGCCTCGCCGCCGATGTCGCCGCGCACCCCGACGACCATGCCAAGCGCTTCGAACTGGCCGGCGGACAGATGGCGGCGGGCGACCGCGACGCGGCCGCCGATTCGCTGCTCGCGATCATCGCCGCCGATCGCGACTGGAACGAGGGTGCCGCGCGCACCCAGCTGCTCAAGCTGTTCGAGGTGGTCGGCCTGGAGGATCCGTGGGTTTCGGCACAGCGCCGCAAGCTCTCCGCGATATTGTTCGGATGACCACCGAGACGAAGACCATGCGCCTGTCGGTCTTCCCGCTGGCCGGCGCCTTGCTCTTCCCGGGCATGCACCTGCCGCTGCATATCTTCGAGCCACGCTACCGCGCGCTGGTCAGCGACGCGATGGCGCGCGACCGCCGCATCGGCATGATCCAGCCGCGCCCCGGCCCGGACAGCGGCAAGCCGGCGCTGTTCGACGTGGGCTGTGTCGGCAAGATCGCCGAGGTCGAGGCGCTCGACGACGGGCGCTACAACATCATCCTGCAAGGCCTCTCGATGTTCCGCATCGCGCGCGAGCTCGACGTCACCACGCCGTTCCGCCAGGTCGAGGCCGAGTTGCTGCCGCTCGACAGCGACCAGACCTTGTCGCTGTCGCGCCGTGCCGCGCTGGAGATCGAATCGCGCCGCTTCGCCGATGCGCAAGGCTATGCCGTCGACTGGGAAGCGGTGACCCGGCTCGACGACGAGGCGCTGGTCAACGGCATCGCCCAGATCGCGCCGTTCGATGTCGCCGCCAAACAGGCGTTGCTCGAAGCGCCCGAAATCGAGGAGCGCGCCGAGCTGATCATCCAGCTGATGCAGTTCTTCGGCCGCCACGATGGCGAAGATTCGGTGACCTTGCAGTGAAGGGCAAGGCAGCGACGGGCAAGCGCAGGGGCCGCGCCGGCGGTGCCGCGATGATGGCATGGATGTTCTTCGCCAATCTGTTCGATCCGAAAAAGGTCGTTGCGATGGAGCAGATCGACACCCAGCGCCGGATCGGCCCCGAGGCGCAGCGCATCGCCGCGACGCCCGGCGCACCAGGCGAGACGCAAGGCCGGTGAGCGCCGCCGACGATCTCAGCGGCGGCTGGGACGGCATCTACAATTATCCGCGCGGCCACCGGCCCAATGCCTTTGCCGCCACGTTGCGCGATTCGGGCGGGCTGCTCGCCGGTGAGATCAGCGAGCCGAGCCAGGAATCACGTGATCGCGGTGCCATCCTGCATGCCTTGCTGGAAGGATCTCGCGAGGGCAGCGCAGTGCGCTTCGTCAAAACCTATGACGATCCGTCACGCGCGCACTACGCGATCTTCTACACCGGCACGGTCAATGGCGAGGGGACCGAGATACCGGGCGCTGGGATATTCCCGGCGTGTGGTCGGGCACTTTCATCATGGTGCGGCAGGTCGGTGATGAGGAGCAGGCCGCGGCGGAGACCGCCGAAACCGTCCGCTAGACCGTCAGACCCTGCAGCAGCCGCGGCACGTCGCCGCTTTCGCCGCGGGCCTCGGCCATGAAGCGGTGTTTGAGCGGCGGGAGCTTCTCGACCGCCGACAGGCCGAAGCGCCGCACCACGTTGGCCGCCCGGCCGGGGATGCCGAACAAGCGGGTCAGGCCATCGGTCGCGGCGGCGACCATCAGCGTGTCGAGGCTGCGCCAGCGTTCGTAGCGGGCGAGCAGCTGCGCATCGCCGGGCTCGAGGCCGAGGCGTTTGCCATCGACCAGCACCTCGACCAGCGTCGCGACGTCGCGGAAGCCGACATTGACGCCCTGGCCCGCGATCGGATGGATGCCGTGCGCCGCGTCGCCGACCAGCGCCAGCCGCTCGGCGGTGATCTTCCCGGCATGATGGAAACCGAGCGGATAGCTCGACCGCGGGCCGAGCGGGCCGAGCTTGCCGAGAAAGCCGCCCATGCGCTTGTCCGCCTCGGCGAGGAAACCGCGCTCGGAAAGCTTGAGCATACCGGCTGCCTCGTGTCGCTTGACCGACCAGACGATCGCCGAGCGATGGCCTTGCTCGTCGTCGTTCAGCGGCAGGATGGCGAACGGACCCTGCGGGTAGAAAATCTCGAACGCGATGTTCTCGTGGCTGCGTTCGTGATGCAGCGAGGTGACGATCGCGGCGTGATCATAGGTCCAGCGCGCCACGCGCAGACCGGCGGCGTCGCGCGTCGGCGAGTTGCGGCCTTCCGCGGCGACGAGCAGCGACGCGCGCACCACCGCGCCGCTGTCGAGCGTCGCGACCACGCCGTGCGTGCCCCGATCGACCGCGACGGCGCGTGTCTTCATGCGCAGGTCGACGTTCGGCGCGGCCTGGGCGGCGGCGTAGAGCGCGCCGCGCAGATAGCGGTTCTCGAACATATGGCCGAGCGCATCTTCGCCCTCGTCGGGCACGAAATCGAGCTTGCCGGGATCGAGCCCGTCACTGACCCTGATCCCCTTGATCGGGCAGCCGCGGTCGCGGATGCGGTCGATCACGCCGATCGCCTCGAGCATGCGCCATGGCGCACTGGCGATGGCCGAGGCGCGGCCGTCGAAGCCGGCGGCGAGAATCACCTCGGGATCGGCGATATCGATGACGATCGAGGTCAGGCCATGCGCGTCGAGCGCCACGGCCAGCGCACTGCCGACCAACCCGCCACCGAGAATGAGTACATCCGCCTGGTCCATGGGTTTGTCCCTAGCGCCGCGCGAGGGCGCTGCCAATGCGCCAACCTTGACGGCGGACTCGCGAAGGACGATGATTCCGCGGGTACAGACAGCGAACATCGAAGGATCGATTATGGCGAGCCGTGCGCGGCCGGCATTGTGGCGCGAAACGGTCAAGGCCGGGGCAGCGCGGAGTGGGCAACTCATTGCCGCGCTGGCGCTTTACGCCATGGCAGCACTGATGGCGATCGCGCTGGCCAGCTATCATTCGGGCGATCCGTCGTTCAACACCGCCTCGGGCGGGCCCGCGCTCAACTGGTTGGGCCTGCCCGGTGCGTGGTTCGCCGACATCGCCTTCATGGCGTTCGGCTTGCCGGTCGCGCTGCTGCTGCCGATCGTCGCGATCGTCGCGACGCGGGTGTGGCGCGGCGTGCCGATCGGGCGCTGGCAGCTGATGCTGGTGCTGGCATTGCTTGGCGCCGCGCTGATGGCGACCACCTTCACCTTGCTGTCGAGCGGTGCGGTCAGCGCCTTGTCGGCGGGCTGGGGCGGGCTGGTCGGCTTTGCCGGCAGCGGCGCGCTGCACGCCGCGATCGATCTGATCGGCAACCCACAGGCGATTCGCTGGACCGCACGCGGCGTCGCGCTGCTCACCGGCATGGCCGGCGTGGCAATCTGGGCGTGGAGCGTGACGATCGATGGCGGCCTGCCGCGATGGCGGCCTGCGCTGCCGCGCCCGTCGCGCGCCAATCGCCCAGAGGCCGAGCAGGACGTGCTGCCGCCCGAACCGCAGCGCAAGGCCCAGCCTGCGCCGCGCGCCGTCGCCACGCCCGATGCGCGCCCCGGCCCGGTGATCGCCGAGCGTAATCTCAATCCCGCGGTGGCCAAGACCAAGCCGGCCAAACAGACCTCGTTCGACCTGGGCGACAACAGCGTGCTTCCGTCGCTCGACCTGCTCAAGGCCGGGCCGCCCTCCAAGGGAACCCCGATCGACAAGGCGGCGCTGGAGCGCAATGCCCGGTTGCTCGAGTCGGTGCTCGACGATTTCCATGTGAAGGGTTCGATCATCAACGTCCGGCCCGGCCCGGTCGTCACGATGTACGAGCTCGAGCCCGCCTCGGGCATCAAGGCCAGCCGCGTCGTCTCGCTGGCCGACGATATCGCGCGCAACATGTCGGCGGTATCGGCGCGCGTCGCGACGATCCCGGGGCGCACGGTGATTGGCATCGAGCTGCCCAATGCACGGCGCGAGATGGTCAATCTGCACGAGCTAATCGGCTCGCAGAGCTTCGAGGATCAGAGCGCGTCGCTACCGCTGGTACTGGGCAAGAACATCGCCGGCGACCCGGTGATCTCCGACCTCGCGCCGATGCCGCATCTGCTGATCGCCGGCACCACCGGCTCGGGCAAGTCGGTCGGGCTCAACTGCATGATCCTGTCGCTGCTCTACCGGCTGAAGCCCGATCAGTGCAAAATGATCATGATCGACCCCAAGATGCTCGAACTGAGCATGTATGAGGATATCCCGCATCTGCTCGCCCCGGTGGTGACCGATCCGGCCAAGGCGGTGCGCGCGCTCAAATGGGCGGTCGAGCAGATGGAGGACCGCTACCGGCAGATGTCTTCGGTCGGGGTCCGCAGCCTGGCGAGCTTCAACGAGAAGGTGAAGGCGGCGCGTGCCAAGGGCCAGCCGATGGGCCGCAAGGTGCAGACCGGCTACCACCCGACGAGCGGCCAGCCGGTCTATGAGGAGGAGCAGCTCGACTATCAGCCGCTGCCGCAGATCGTCATCGTCGTCGACGAGCTGGCCGACCTGATGATGACCGCCGGCAAGGAGGTCGAATTCCTCATCCAGCGCCTCGCGCAAAAGGCCCGCGCCGCCGGCATCCACCTGATCCTGGCGACGCAGCGCCCCTCGGTCGACGTCATCACCGGCGTGATCAAGGCCAATCTGCCGACGCGGATCAGCTTCCACGTCACCTCCAAGATCGATTCGCGCACCATCCTCGGCGAGCAGGGCGCGGAACAGCTGCTCGGCAAGGGCGACATGCTCTATATGCCCGGCGGGCGCGGCGTGGTGCGCGTGCACGGGCCGTTCGTCAGCGACGACGAGGTGCGCGCGGTGGCCGATCACTGGCGTGCCCAGGGCCAGCCCGATTACGTCCAGTCGGTCACCGAGGAGCCCGAGGACGGCTTCATGCTCGACGGCGCGCCGACCGGCGAGGATTCGGCCGAAGACCAGCAGTACCGCGCCGCGATCCAACTCGTCGTCGAGAGCCAGAAGGCCTCGACCTCGTGGCTGCAGCGCCAGCTGCGGGTCGGCTACAACAGCGCGGCACGACTGATCGAGCGGATGGAGAAGGACGGCATCGTAGGACGCCCCGACCATGTGGGCCGTCGCGAAGTGCTGCGCGATCGCGACGGGAACCCTCTATAGCGCAGGCGGTTCAGCACGGGTTCAATCCTCACCCGGCAATGCCGACGATCTGAATTCGGGAGAATGTTTCGTGTTTCTTCGCCTCATCCCTGCGCTCGCGCTCGTCGCCGCGCCGGTTGCGATCGCTGCGCCGGCGCCGGTGTCGGGTGACCTCGCGCTGGTCCAACAGCATCTCCAGTCGGTCGAGACGATGACCGCCGCGTTCAGCCAGACCGATCGCGCCGGCAAGGTCCTGACCGGCACGCTGACGCTGAAGAAGCCGGGCAGGATCCGCTTCCAGTACGAAAAGGGCGTGCCGATCCTGATCGTCGGCGACGGCAAGGCGCTGACCTTCATCGATTACTCGGTAAAGCAGGTGCAGCGCTGGCCGATCGGCAATTCACCGCTCGGCATATTGCTCGATCCGTCGCGTGACATGAGCAAGGTGGCGCGAATCGTTGACGGCGGCGACCCGCGGATCGTCTCGGTCGACGCGTCGGATCCGCGCCACCCGGAATATGGCCGCATCAACATGATTTTCGTGCGCGACGCCGGTGCGCCGGCGGGCCTGATGCTGACCGGCTGGATCGCGCTCGATTCACAGAACAACCGGACCACGGTGCGACTGTCGAATCAGCGATTCAACGCCCCGGTGAGCGACGGAACGTTCCGCTGGAACGACCCACGCCCGAATTCGCACAAATGATCCGCCGTTCGTTCATATGGGCGACAGGTTCGCACGGCTAAAAGCTGTCTTGCGGATGGAGCGCGCCGGGATTTTCCCCCTGTTGCCCGGCCCATGTTCCTTCCCGCCTGCGTGACGAACGCTAGGTTGGCCCTCGCTCCATGCCCCCGGAGCGGGGGCCTTTCCTTTTTGTTTTGGGTCAGCATCGCTTACGCGGCACCAGCGGGCTGGTGCCGCAACCGTTTCAGCATTTGCTGAAACCAACTAAGTGACTACATCGCGCGCCATGGCGGCACCGCAGACCCTCAAGATCGTTTCCTGGAACATCAACTCGGTGCGGTTCCGCATCGAGATCGTCGAGCGCTTCCTGCGCGACGTGCGGCCGGACATCCTGTGCCTGCAGGAAACCAAGGTGATCGACGGCGATTTCCCCACGGCGCCGTTTCGCGCGCTGGGCTATCCGCACATCATCCTGCACGGCCAGCGCATGCATCACGGCGTGGCGATCATCAGCCGCGTGCCGGTGGTCGAGGACGACCGGTTCGACTGGCAGGCCAATCGCGAGGCGCGGCATGTCGGGGTGCGGTTGCCGGGCGGCGTGCGACTTGAGAATGTCTATGTGCCCGCGGGCGGCGACGTGCCCGATCGCGAGGTGAACCCGAAATTCGGCCAGAAGCTCGATTTCATCGAGCGTATGACGCATTGGTCCGAGTCGCTCAGCGGACCGACCATCCTCGTCGGCGATCTCAACATCGCACCGCTCGAATCCGATGTGTGGAGCCACAAGCAATTGCTGAACGTGGTCAGTCACACGCCGGTCGAGGTCGATGCGATGAACCGGCTCAAGGCGTCGAACAGCTGGGTCGACCTCGGCCGCCACTTCGTGCCGCCGCCGGGACGCCTGTTCACCTGGTGGAGCTACCGCGCGACCGACCGGCGCGTGTCCGATCGCGGGCGGCGACTCGACCATATGTGGGCCACGGCAGATGTCGCGGCCACCGCACAGAGTCACACCGTGTTCGAGGATTGCCGCGACTGGTTGAAGCCGTCCGACCATGTGCCGATCATGACCGAATTCGCCCTGTGATGGACGGTGTCGGCGGAGCGCACAAGGCGGCGCTGGCGATCGACGCACTGCGCCGCGGCTGGCCGGTGGCGATTGCCGGCGACGACGGCATGCTGGCGCTGCTGCCGATCGAAACCGCCGATCCGGTGCGGCTGACCGCCTTCGATCCGACGAGCGAAGCCGCGGTGCTGATCTCGGCCGGACGTGCCGCGACGCTCAAGCTGGCCAACCAGCTCGATGCGGCGGTGCCCGATTCGCCGGTGCTGATCGAGCGCGTTCCGTGGCTCGACTTCGCCATGGCGACCGCGCTGGCCGATCCGCAGTTCGACCTCCAGACGCCGCTCAAGGGCCCGTTCCACGCTGTTCACCTCGACGCCTGCGCGGCCGGTTCGGCGGCGTTGCGGCTGGCGCGGATCGCCGGGGTATTACCGGCCTTTTTCGCCCAGCCCGGCGGCGATGCCGCGCTGGTACTGTCACCGGCCGATATCGACGCGCATGAAGATGCGGTGCGGCTGAGCATCGCGACGCGCGCGCACCTGCCGGTCGACGGGGCGGAGAGCGCCGAGATCGTCGCCTTCCGCACGCCGGAAATGCCCGGCGAGCATGTCGCGCTGCTGATCGGATCGCCCAACGGCCAGCCGCCTCTGGTGCGCCTGCACAGCGAGTGCCTGACCGGCGACGTGCTCGGCAGCCTGAAATGCGATTGCGGACCACAGCTCCACGCGGCGATCCGCGCGATCGAGGCGAGCGGCTGGGGCATCCTGCTCTATCTGCGCCAGGAAGGCCGCGGCATCGGCCTGGTCAACAAGCTGCGCGCCTATGCGCTCCAGGATCAGGGATTCGATACGGTCGACGCCAATACCCGACTCGGCTTCGCGGTCGATTCGCGCAATTTCGCGGTCGCCGCGCGGATGCTGACCCTGCTCGGCCAGCACAAGGTGCGGCTGCTGACCAACAATCCGCAAAAGGTCGCGCAACTCGAAGCGGCGGGCGTGACCGTGACCGAACGCGTGCCGCATGTGCTGCCGGCCAATCCGTTCAACGAGCGCTATCTCGCAACCAAGCGCGACCGGACCGGGCACCAGTTCTAGATTCGCAACGCGCGTTCCCGTACGGAAAGTACAGGGCAAGTCACGGCCTTCGCTGTCGCGAAGTATAGCCGGCATTTCGCGAGCCATAGGGCGTGATTTTTCGTGCACGCCGCTGCACCGGCCAGCGATATACCGCGAAATATCGAGCGCGGAATCCAACAAGGAGATATCATGCGCGCATTGGCTCGCGCCGGTCTGCCGGGCGATGAAGACCAGGCGTTTGCTTGACCGGTTATGCGAATATTGCCCGCTTTTTTCTCGCTCGTCCTGCCGCGTACACAGCAATGATCGCCGCAATTCCAACGACGAGACCTATTCTTGTTCCGACGATGAGAAGCAGCGCAGCCCGCACCCGCTATGGGCACGGATCAGCAATCGTTATGGGCCAGCCGCACCAAAATTGAATCGGCACGGGGGATCGCCGCAGTCATCCCTGCGTCATTTGGCCGGCAACCTTATTCGAGCAGTGCGGCGACCTCGTCGAAGCTTGCCGCAATATCGTGCACGCCGATCGCGCGCAGGCGTTCGGCATGGTCGGGACCGCAATGGCTGCCGCCGACGAAACCGATGACGCGCGCGCCCGAGGCGACCGCGCCGGTGGCGCCGACGGGCGAATCCTCGATGATCGCAGCGCGCGTGATATCCACGCCGAGCGCCTGCGCGGCGTGGAGATAGAGATCGGGTGCGGGCTTGCCACGTTCGACATGTTCGCGGCCGGAAAAGATCCTGTCGCCGAACGCGTCGCGGAGGCCGAGATGGTCGAGGTGGCGTTCGATCCACTCGGTCGAACTGGACGAGGCGATGGCGCGCGGCAGTGACGGCGGTAGCGACCGGACAAAGGCCACCGCACCGGCCACCGCATCGAGCCCTTCGGCAAGCGCGCGCTGGTTTTCCGCCTCACGCTCGGCGTGGAAGTCGTCGGGGATGGCGCGGCCTATCCAGCGCTCGATCGCGGCGATGAAATCGGTCCCCGCTAGGCCCATGAACTGCGCCATCGATTCCTCGGGGGTGGTCGCATGGCCTCTTGACGTCAGATACTCGGCGATCTGCCGATTGCCGGCATATTCGCTCTCCAGCAGCACGCCGTCGAAATCGAAAATCAGGCCATCGAACCTCATGGCCGTGCCCCGAACAAGGCGGTGCCGACGCGGACATGGGTCGCGCCGAGTGTCACCGCGGTCTCGTAATCGCCCGACATGCCCATGCTGAGACCGGTGAGGCCATGGTCGCGCGCCAGCTTGGCGAGCAAGGCGAACCATGGTGCGGCTTCGAGATCGGCCGGGGGCACGGTCATCAGGCCGGCGACGGGGACGTCCGCGGTGCGCGCTTCGGCGAGCAGGCCAGGCAGATCGTCAACGGTGCAGCCGCCCTTTTGCGGTTCTTCGGCGAGATTGACCTGGACGAAGCAGACGGGGCGGCGGCCGCTCTTGTCCATCGCCCGGGCCAGTGCGGCGACCAGGCTGGAGCGGTCGAGCGAATGGATGGCATCGAACAGCGCCACCGCTTCCTCGGCCTTGTTCGACTGGAGCTGGCCGACCAGGTGCAGCGCAATGTCGCCATGGGCTTCGCGCAGCGCGGGCCATTTGCCCTCCGCTTCCTGCACGCGATTCTCGCCGAACACGCGCTGGCCGGCAGCGATCAGCGGGATGATCGCTTCGGCCGGCTGGGTTTTCGAGACGGCGATCAGCGTCGTGCCGCCGGCATCGCGGCGCGCCCGTCGCTCGGCCCTGGCGATTCGGTCGTGGACGGCGGCAAGCCGATCCCTGGGGTTGCGGGGGTCGTCGGAAGGCATTGGCGGCGCTATAGCAGCGACGTGCCCCGCCGCCAGCCCATGCGCCGCGTTGGTGCGCTTCAGAAGGTCTGGGCGCTTCCGACGATCTGGCTGATGACCGACGAGCGGCTCGGTGACGCGCTATGGCCGGCGATCATGGCGCTGCCGCGCGGCGCGGGAATCGTCTTCCGGCACCATGCCACCGACCTGGCGACCCGACGCAGGCTGTTCGCGCGAATCCGCCAGCTGGCGCAGCGGCGGGGCCTGGTGCTGATTCGCGCCGGGGCGCAGCGGATGCCGGGCGAACACGGCGTCCACAATCAGGCCGGCCCGGGATCACGCAGCGCCGCGGTACATTCACTGGCCGAGGGAATCGCGGCACGGCGACGCGGCGCAGCGGTCGTTTTCATCTCGCCGTTGTTCGCCACGCGATCTCATCCCGGCGCGGCGGCGCTCGGACCGCTACGTGCGGCGATAATCGCACGCCATGTCGGGCTCCCGGCGATCGCACTCGGCGGAATGAACGCGCGGCGGTTCAGGCGGCTGAAAGCGCTGGGATTCCATGGCTGGGCGGGGATCGATGCCTGGACGACATGATCCTTGTTGGCGCATCGTCGATAGCTGAAAACCGGCACCCATCCCCGCCTTCGCGAGGACAGGCATTTTCAGCACGATGCTTGCCGAAATCAGAAGCGGAACGCCGTCCCGACATAGACCGACTGGCTATTGCGGCGGTCATCGGCCAGTTTCTGCAGGCGGTCGCGCTCACTCTTGTAGCGCACGCCCGCCGTCACATCGAGATTGTGCGTCAGGCGGTAGGAGGCAGCGGCATCGACCGAATAGACCGGGCCCTGCTCGATCAGGCGCGGCGTGCCGGAAAGCGGCCGGTCGGTCGCGGCGCGAACCTGACCGCTGAGGCGCTTGCCGGTGTAGCTGACCCCGATGTCCATCGCCTCGCGGCTGCCCGGAGCACCGGCGAGATCGATCTTGGTCATGTCGCCCGACACCGCGAAGCGGCGCCAGCCGACGGCGACGCCGAGGCTGTAAGCGACCGGGGTCAGGCTGACCGTGGCCGGTGCGGCCGAGGCGGTCCCGGCCCGTTCCGCCGCGAGCGCGGTCCGGGTCGAGCGGGCGCGTACCGCCACCGTCACGGCGCGGGCGCTGCCGCGGCGCGAATCGGACGGCGTGAAGTTGAAGCCGCTGGTATCGACACCGCCGCGCGCAAAGACCGCAGCGAGCCGCGGATCGGCGGCAGCCGGCGTGAAGGTACCGAAACCGCGAAAGGGTTCTGCCGATTCGATCTTCGGTGCACGGACGGCGGATTTCTCGGGAGCGCCGATCGCCGGGGCCACGGCGACGCCGGCGGCGACAATCGCCCCCAACGCAATCCCCGACAGCAACCCGATTGAACGCACTTCGCCGACCCCTTGTGGTGCCTCGTCGCACCTATGTCATCAATGGCCTATCACGATTCAATGTTCCCTTGCCACCAAGAAGACTCATTTTTCGTCATGTGTTGCAACAGTCACACAGACTCGGAAGGCGCGCGCCGCGCTTGCGGCGGACGCGGGACGATCTATAGAGGCACGACACCCTATGAATATGACCAGGAAACCGCCGATGAACCGCCTGTTGCGCACCGCGATCGTGGTTTCGCTCGTACCGCTCGCCGCCTGCACCCATCACCGGGGCAATGCGCGCGCCGACCTCGCCGCATCACGCGTCACCACGATCGGCGTCAATTCCTATCTGTGGCGCGCCAGCCTCGACACGCTCGGCTTCATGCCGCTGCTGCAGACCGATTCGAACGGCGGCGTGATCGTCACCGACTGGTATGTGAATCCGTCGGCGCCGACCGAGCGGCTCAAGGTCACCGTGACGATCCTCGACCAGGATCTGCGCGCCGATGCGCTGCGCGTCGCAGCACTGCGCCAGGTCAACCAGGGCGGCCAGTGGGTCGCAGCGCCAGTCCAGGCGTCGACCGTGCAGAAGCTGGAAGACATCATCCTGACCAAGGCGCGCGACCTGCGCCGCGCCGCCGTCAGCAGCAACTAGGTTTTCCCCCTCATGGCGTCACGCTTCAATGCGCTGAAGGCGGACGCGGCATGGCAGGCGGTGTGGGACGAGCGCCGCACCTTCGCCGCGCGCGACGATTCGCCCAAGCCGCGCAGCTATGTGCTTGAAATGTTTCCGTATCCTTCGGGACGGATTCATATGGGCCATGTCCGCAACTACACCATGGGCGATGTGCTGGCGCGTTATCGCCGGATGACGGGGCATGAAGTGCTCCATCCGATGGGGTGGGACGCCTTCGGCATGCCGGCCGAGAATGCCGCGATGGAGAAAGGCGTCCATCCGGGCGGCTGGACCCGCGCCAATATCGCCACGATGAAGGCGCAGTTGAAGCGGCTGGGCTTCGCACTCGACTGGACGCGTGAGTTGGCGACGTGCGAGCCGGACTATTACGGGCACGAACAGGCGCTGTTCCTCGACCTGTTCAGCCACGGCTTGGTCTATCGCAAGGAAAGCTCGGTCAACTGGGACCCGGTCGACATGACCGTGCTGGCCAACGAGCAGGTGATCGACGGACGCGGCTGGCGTTCCGGCGCGCTGGTCGAGCGGCGCAAGCTGAGCCAGTGGTTCCTCAAGATCACCGACTTCGCCGACGAGCTGCTGGAGGGCCTGGACGGGCTCAAGCATTGGCCGGACAAGGTCAAGCTGATGCAGGAGAACTGGATCGGCAAGAGCCAGGGCCTGACCTTCCGCTTTGCGCTGTCGGATGGCGGTGACGTCACCGTGTTCACCACGCGGCCGGACACGATCTTCGGTGCGAGCTTCGTCGCGGTCGCGGCGGACCATCCGATCGCCCAGAAGCTGGCGGCGGAACGGCCCGAGGTCGCCGAGTTCGTCGAGCTGTGTCGGCGTGGCGGGACCACCGCGGCGGAGATCGAGACGCAGGAGAAGCTGGGCTTCGACACTGGCGTCACCGCGACGCATCCCTTTGATTCATCTATCCGATTGCCGCTGTACATCGCCAATTTCGTGCTCATGGATTATGGCACCGGCGCAGTGTTCGGCGTGCCGGCGCACGACCAGCGCGATCTCGATTTCGCGCGCAAATATGATCTGTCGGTGCGTCGCGTGGTGTCCGACGGCGACCTTGAAGATCCCGTGTTTCTCGGTGACGAGGCTTATACCGGCCCCGGTACGCTGGTGAATTCGCACTTCCTCGACGGCATGGACGTCGAGGACGCCAAGCGCACCGTGATTCGGCGCGCGGAGGAAGAAGGCTGGGGCACGGGCTCGACCGTGTTCCGGTTGCGCGACTGGGGCGTCAGCCGCCAGCGTTACTGGGGCACGCCGATCCCGATCATTCACTGCGACGCCTGCGGCGCGGTGCCGGTGCCGCGCGACCAGTTGCCGGTGGTGCTGCCCGAGGATGTCAGCTTCGACATCCCCGGCAACCCGCTCGATCGCCATCCCACCTGGAAGAATGTCATCTGCCCGAGCTGTGGCGGTGCGGCGCGGCGCGAGACCGATACGCTCGACACGTTCGTCGATTCGTCATGGTATTTCATCCGCTTCGCCAGCCAACCCGGCGACAAGCCGTTCGACCGCGCGACCGCCGAGAAGTGGCTGCCGGTGCAGCAATATATCGGTGGTGTGGAGCATGCGATCCTGCACCTGCTCTATGCGCGCTTCTGGACACGCGCGCTCAAGCATATCGGCATGATCGATGTGGCCGAGCCGTTCGCCGGCCTGTTCACCCAGGGCATGGTGACGCACGAAACCTATAAATCGGCCGAGGGCGTGTGGCTCTCGCCCGAGGCGGTGCGTGACGGCAAGGAAATCGCGACGGGGTTGCCGGTCCAGGTCGGCCGCGTCGAGAAGATGTCCAAGTCGAAGAAGAACACGGTCGATCCCGAGCCGATCGTCGACCAGTACGGCGCCGACGCGGTGCGCTGGTTCATGCTGTCCGACAGCCCGCCCGAGCGCGACCTACCGTGGAGCGAGGCGGGCATCGAGGGCTGCTGGCGCTTCATCCAGCGGCTGTGGCGGCTGTTCGACGGGATCGAAGAGGGTCAGGGCGAGGATATCGCGCTCGACCGCAAGCTGCACCAGACGATCGCCGGCATCGCGCTCGATATCGAGGCGCTGTCGTTCAACAAGGCGGTCGCCAAGCTGTTCGAACTGGTCAATGCGATCGAGCGCGCCGAGGCATCGGCGTCGCGCACCAATGCGATCCGCACGCTGATGCGCCTGGTTGCGCCGATGGCACCCCATCTCGCCGAAGAGGCCTGGGCCGCCAATGGTGGCGAAGGCCTGATCGCCGATGCCGCCTGGCCGGCGGTCGACCCGGCGCTGCTGGTCGAGGACGAGGTGACCATCGCGATCCAGGTCAATGGCAAGCTGCGCGATACGCTGACCATGGCCAAGGGCCTGCCGCGCGAGGAAATCGAGGCGGCGGCGATGGCGTCGGACAAGGTCGTGCGCATCCTCGAGGGCAAGGCGCCGCGCAAGGTGATCGTCGTGCCCGACCGCCTGGTGAATCTCGTCGCATGAAGCGGCTGGCCGCCTCGCTCGCCTTGGTTGTGGCGCTGTCCGGCTGCGGGCTGAGGCCGCTGTACGGCGGTGGCGAAGGCGGCAAGGTCGCCACGACGCTGTCGCTGATCGAAGTCGCCCCGATCGAAGGCAAGTCCGGCTGGCTGATGAGCAATGCGCTGCGTGACCGCCTCGGCGCCACGGGCACCGCGCAATATCAGCTGGTGGTCAAGCTCGACGACCAGATCACCGGCCTCGGCGTGCGCCGCGACAACACCGTGACGCGCGAGCGCCGCGTGCTGCGCGCACGTTACCAGCTGATCGAGCTGGCGCACGGCACCACGCTGCTCGACGCGACCGCCGGTTCGGATGCCGGCATCGACGTGGTCGGCTCAGAATATGCCACGATTGCCGCCGAAAACAGCGCGCTCGAGCGGCTGTCGGGCATCGTCGCGGACCAGATCGTCTCGCGCGTCGCACTCTACGCGGACCGGATGCCGCCCGCCGCGCGGTGAAAGCCAACGCCAACCAGCTCCGCGCGGCGATCGACGCGGCCAACCCCGAGATCCGGCTTTATCTGCTGCACGGGCCGGACGAATCGGGTGCGCAGGAATATGCCGCGCGGCTGGCGCGGGTGATGGGGCCGGATGCCGAGCGCATCGACATCGAATCCTCGACTTTGCGCAGCGATCCCGGCCGCCTCGCCGACGAGGCCGCATCGCTGTCGTTGTTCGGCGGCAAGCGCCACATCCGCATCGCCGGCGCAGGCGAGGAGAGCCTCGATGCGCTGACATTGCTGCTCAGTGCCGAACAGGCCGGCAATCCGGTGGTGATGATCGCGCCGAACCTCAAGGGTACGGCGCGCGTGGTCAAGCTGGCGCTCGCCTCGCCGCGCGCGATGGTGCTGGCCTGCTATCTGCCCGAAGGCGGCGATGCCGAGCGCCTCGTCACCGCGATCGCGCGAGAGCACGGGCTACGCACCACCGGCGACAGCGCGATTCGCATCGCCCATGCCAGCGCCGGCGACCGCGCGGTAATGACGCGCGAGATCGAAAAGCTCGCTCTATATCTCGATGCCGCGCCGGAACGCCCGAAATCGCTCGACGACGAGGCGGTCGACCTGCTCGGCGCCGACCTGGGCGACAGCGAGATGGGCCGCGCTATCGATGCAGCGATCGACGGCCGCCCCGATACGCTGGCCGACGAGCTCGCCCGGCTCGATGAAGCGGGCATGTCACCGGTGCCGGTATTGCGCCAGCTGGTTCGCCGGCTGATGACCCTGGCCGATTTGCGCGGCGAGATCGACGCGGGCGCAAACCCCGGCCAAGTCATTGAAAAGGTGTTTTTTCGCGAGCGCGCCGCGATGGGCGCCGCGCTGCGCATCTGGCAGGCGCCGCGCATCGCAGATGCGATCGACCGGGCGCGCGAGGCCGAGCGCGCGATCATGGCGTCGAACAATGCCGGCGGCGTACTCGCCAACGCCGCCATCGTCACCATCGCCCGGATGGCGGCGCGGCAGCGCTGAGTCTCAAGCAGAAAAAGTAAGTTGTTCGCGCAGAGGCGCGGAGGCGCAGAGAGGTCGCCCTCGCGTCAACCGATTGCGCGAAAGCGCAGGCCAGCTGCTACCTTGCCGGCCGACCAAAAGGACATGCGCTGACGCGCAACGCGGCAACACGCGCAACAATCTCCGCGCCTCCGCGCCTCTGCGCGAACAAATTCACTGATTTAAAGCGATCACGCTGATGGGCGTGGGATCAGATACGCTCGCCGCTGAGGCGTTGGCAGACCATGTCGAGCTGGTCGAGCGTCGAATAGCTCAGCGTCAGCGAGCCACCCTTGGGGCCGTGGGTGATGCGCACCGACAGGCCGAGCAGGTCGCCCAATTGATGTTCGAGCGCGGCGAGATCGGCGTCGCGACCGCCCTCCCCGCTCCGGCTGCGCGTATCGGGCTTGGCGTTGCGCGCCAGCCGCTCGGTGTCGCGTACCGACAGGCCGCGGGTCACCACCTGGTCGGCGAGATTCTCGACATCCGGCGCACCGATAAGCGCGCGGGCATGGCCCATGGTCAGGCTGCCGTCCATCACCTTGTCCTGCACCGACTTGGGCAGTTCCAGCAGGCGCAGCAGATTGGCGATGTGGCTGCGCGATTTGTGGACCAGCTTGCCCAGCGCGTCCTGGGTGTGGCCGAAATCGTCGATCAGCCGGTGATAGGCCTCTGCCTCTTCGATCGCGTTGAGGTCCTGGCGCTGGATATTCTCGACCAGCGCGACTTCCAGCGTCGCGGCATCGTCAAAATCGCGCACGATCACAGGGACTTCGTGCAAGCGCGCGCGTTGCGCGGCGCGCCAGCGTCGTTCGCCGGCGACGATCTGATAGCCCTTGCCGTGCGGCCGCACGACAATCGGCTGGATCAGCCCGCGCGCGCCGATCGACGCGGCAAGCTCATCGAGCGCGGCATCGTTGAAATGGCGGCGCGGCTGGCCGGGATGTGGGGTGAGCGAACCGACTGGCAGCGTCCGCACGCCCGGCGACATCTCGGCACCGGAAATCGGTTCCTCGCGCGCGACGTCGCCCATCAGCGCGGTAAGCCCGCGACCGAGGCCGGAGCGCGGTTTGGGCCGCGGTAAGGGCGTTGGCGAGTCGGGCGACGTCGGTTCGGTCATGCGGCCTTCGCTGGTTGTTTGGGACGGGCAAGCCGGCCGATCAGCTCACGGGCCAGGCCGATATAAGCTTCGGAGCCGGCGCAACGATAATCGTAGATCAGCGCCGGCACGCCGTGGCTGGGCGCTTCCGACAGACGGACGTTACGCGGTATCACGGTGTCGAAAACGACCGGGCCGAGCACGGCGCGTACATCGGCCGAAACCTGCTCGGTCAGGCGATTGCGCCGGTCGTGCATGGTCAGCGCGACGCCAAGGATGGTCAGGCCGGGATTGAAGCGCTCGCGGATGAGTTCGACCGTGCTGAGCAGCTGGCTAAGCCCCTCAAGCGCAAAGAACTCGCATTGCAGTGGCACGAGCAGTGAATTGGCCGCCACCATCGCGTTGAGCGTCAACAGGCCAAGCGACGGCGGGCAATCGATCAGCACGATGTCCCAGCGATCCTCGACCTGGTCGAGGGCGTGCTGCAACCGGTGGGTGCGCTCTTCGAACGCGACCAGCTCGATCTCCGCCCCCGACAGGTCGACGGTGGCGGGCACGATCGAAAGCTTGGGCACGCAGGTCGGCAACACCGCATCGGCGATCGGCACGTCGCCGATCAGTACGTCGTAGCTGGACTTGAGACGTTCGGCGCGCGTGATGCCGAGGCCGGTCGAGGCGTTGCCCTGCGGGTCGAGGTCGATCAACAACGTGCGCTGGCCGGTCGCGGCGAGCGCGGTACCGAGATTGATCGCTGTGGTGGTCTTGCCAACGCCACCCTTTTGATTTGCGACCGCGATGACATTCATCGACGTGTTACCTCTTTGGCGATGACAATCAGCGATTCCGGATCGGTGACGCTGTGTTCCACGTGAAACGCACCATGCCATGACTGTTGCGCGCTGGCTATCTCTTCGCGCGCGCTACGGCCCTTTGGCAGCAACCAAAGCGTGTTCCACGTGGAACAATGCTGCGCCGCACCGAGCAACTCCCATAAAGAGGCTACGGCGCGGGCGGAAATAACCGCGGCCTGGACGTGGGCGCGCTCCACCTTGCCCGTCACCACCGTCGTACGAGATGCGACACCCAACGCGTCACAACATGCCGAAAGGAAGTCGGCGCGGCGCTTGCGCGGCTCGACCAGCCAGATTGGGCGCTCGGTCAGCGCGGCGACGACCAGGCCGGGGAACCCCGCCCCGGTGCCGATATCGAGCCAGTTGCCGGGATAGGCATCCGCAAAAGGAATGAGCTGCGCCGAATCGACGATATGTCGCGCCCACATTTCGTCCAATGTGGACGGCGCGATAAGGTTCTGACGGCTTGCCTCATCGCGCACCAACGCCGCGAGGCGCATCATGCGCTCCACGCCTGCCGAACCGTGTCGGTCGGCAATCCAGCACTGCGCTTCCTCTTCGGTCACGCCGCGCGCCGTTGCGCGTGGAGCAGGATCGCGGTGAGCGCCGCCGGCGTCACGCCGCGGATCCGCGACGCCGCGCCAAGCGTCGCCGGCGCCGCGGCACTGAGCCTTTCGACCATTTCGCTCGACAAGCCTGGGATTCCGGCGAAGTCGAGCGTCGGCGGCAGGGCAATCCCGTCATTGGCGCGCAAATCGGTGACTTCCGCCTCCTGCCGCTGGAGATATGGCGCGTAGCGCGCATCCTCGACCATCTCGGCCACCAGCGCAGGGTCGAAGCGTGAGGCCTTCTCACCCAGCACCTGCGTCACTGTGACGCCCGATATACGCAGCCATCCCGCGCCACTACGCCGCTCGGTCTGGCCGATATCGTCGGCGCCACGTGCTGCCAGATCCCGTCCGAGGATCGGGCTCGCGAGCATTTCGGTGAATGCCGCGCGTTGGGCAGCGCGGGCGCCCTGTCGGGTGCGGCGCTCGTCGCCCAGGCAGCCGATCGCCGCAGCCAGCGGGGTGAGTCGCGTTTCGGCATTGTCGGCACGCAGCCGCAAGCGATATTCGGCGCGCGCGGTGAGCATGCGGTAAGGCTCGGTGATGCCCTGCAGCACGAGATCGTCGATCATCACGCCGAGATAGCTGCTTGCCCGGTCGAGCAAAATCGGCGCCACCCCCAGCGAAGCCGCGGCGGCGTTGAGGCCCGCGAGCAGCCCCTGCCCCGCCGCTTCCTCATATCCGGTCGTGCCGTTGATCTGGCCGCAACAATAGAGTCCGCGCAGCGCCCGCACTTCGAGCGTCGGGTCGAGAGCACGCGGATCGATATGGTCATATTCGACGGCATAGCCGGGGATGGCGATTTCGGTGCGCTCGAGACCGGGAATCGAGCGGATCATCGCGGCCTGGACATCGGCGGGCAGCGAGGTCGAGATGCCATTGGGGTAGATCAGCGGATCGTCGAGCCCCTCGGGTTCGAGGAATATCTGGTGTCCGTCGCGATCGCCGAACCGATGAATCTTGTCCTCGATCGACGGGCAATAACGCGGCCCCTGCCCCTGGATATCGCCGCCGAACAGGGGCGACCGATCAAGCGAGGCGCGAATGATCGCGTGCGTCTCCTCGGTCGTGCGGGTGATGGCGCAGAACAATTGCGGCAGCACGCGTCCGGCGCTGACCGGAGACATCGTCCATTCATCGACGTCGCTCGGCTGCTCGGCGAGCTGCGCCCAGTCGATCGTCCGCCCGTCGAGCCGTGGCGGCGTCCCGGTCTTGAGCCGCGCCATCGGCAATTCGGCATCGTATAGCTGCCGCGCCAGCGCGGTGGCGGCGCGCTCGCCGATCCTCCCGCCCTCTTCGCGCTCCTCGCCGCGGAACATACGCGCGCCGAGGAAGGTACCGGTTGCCAGCACCACCGCCCGGGCGTCGATCGCGCGGCCGTCCGCCAGCATCACGCCGACCACGCGGCGGCCAGCTAGCTTCAGGGCGGCGACTTCGCCCGCGACAATGCTCAAACCGGATTGCTCGGCGAGCATGTGTCGGATCGCCGCAGCATAGCGAGCGCGGTCGGCCTGAACGCGTGGCCCCTGCACCGCCGTGCCCTTGCTGCGGTTGAGCATGCGATAATGGATACCGGCCGCGTCAGTGGCGCGCCCGATCAGGCCATCAAAGGCATCGACCTCGCGAACCAGATGGCCCTTGCCCACCCCGCCGATCGCGGGGTTGCACGACATCGCGCCGATCTTCGCCGGATCGAAGCTGACCAGCGCAACGCGCGCGCCCAGCCGCGCCGCGGCGGCGGCTGCTTCGGTGCCGGCGTGCCCGCCGCCGACCACGATGACGTCGTAGTTCATGCCCCCGCCGCTATGCGCGGGCGGGCGCGCTGTCAAAATTGTTCCACGTGGAACATGTCATTTGCCGATACAGAATCGGCCGAACAGTGCGTCGAGCATCGCCTCGACATCGCTACGGCCGGTCAACTGGTGCAGCGCGCGCATCGCCACGCGCAGCTGTTCGGCGACAAGCAAGGTGTCGGTTTCGTCCGCAGCGCGCATCAGCCAGGCGCGCGCCTCGTCAATCAGTCGGCGCTGGCGTTGGTTGAGCGCGACGGCATCGGCCGGCGGTAACAGGGTCGCGGCGCGGGCGGCAATCGCCGACCACAAAGCCGGAAGGCCGCTGCCGTTCTTCGCGGAGATGGCAACGTCGCGATCTCCCCCTGCTCCCGCACGTTCGGCAAGATCGACGCGCGGGTAAACCCAGATCGCGCCATCGGGTTTCGCATCGTCGCCAAGCCACAGGAGAATGTCGGCGCCGCGTATCGCCTCCCCCGCTCGCTCGATGCCGATGCGCTCGATCGGGTCGTCGCTCATGTCGGCCAAGCCAGCCGTGTCGGTGAAGACATAGGCTATACCATCACGCGCGATCGGCACCTCGATACGGTCCCGTGTCGTGCCCGAGATCGGCGAGACGATCGCCGCCTCCCGCTCCGCCATGGCGTTGAGCAAGGTCGACTTGCCGCTATTGGGCGGCCCGGCGATCACCACGCGCAGACCATCGCGCAACCGCTCGACCGGCGGGGTGGCCAGCATGGCAGCCATTTCGCCCGCAAGCCTTCTCGCGCCAGCCGTAATCATCTCGATATGCGCGGGCGGCACGTCATCCTCGTCCGAAAAGTCGATCGCCGCCTCGACCGCCGCCGCCAGGCTGACGACCCTGTCGGTCCAACCCTCGGCCAGCCGGCGCAAACCGCCTTCCGCCACCATCACGGCTGCACGGCGCTGGGTTTCGGTTTCGGCCGAGAGCAGATCACCCAGCCCTTCCGCCTCGGTTAGATCGATACGACCCGACAGCAAGGCGCGGCGCGTGAATTCGCCTGGCTCAGCCACCCGCAAGCCAGGCTGGGCTGCGAGCGCCGCCTCGATCGCGCGGATCACGGCGCGGCCACCATGGACATGCAGTTCCACGATATCCTCGCCCGTCGCGCTGTTCGGCCCGGGAAAAGCGAGCACCAGCGCACGATCGAGCACAGCCCCCGCCGCGTTACGCAAGACGCGCAACGCCGCGCTTCGGGGCCTCGGCATCGGTCCCGCCAACGCAGCGCCTGCGGCGAACGCAGCCCGGCCGCTGATACGGATTACGGCAATCGCCGCCGGCGGCGCCCCGCTGGACACCGCGAAGATCGTGTCCAAAGCTATTTTCCGGGCGATTCGAACATCTTGCGCCACATGCCGAATCCCGCCTCGCTCATCGGCGCCCAGCTTTTCATCATGTTTTCAATGGCTTCTGTCGGCGCGATGCCATCCATTGCGCTGGTCAGCGACGCGACATATTTCTCGTGCACCGGCGTCAGGTCGGGCAGGCCCATGAAACGGCGGGCTTCTTCCGGGGTGCAATCCACCTCGACATTGATCTTCATCGCGCGTGTCTCCGCTTGAGCGGGCCTGCGCCGCTGCCTAGACTAGGGCCATATATGCGCGCGACATGGCGGTTATCGCAACGTCCATCGGCGGCATGCGTGATTACGGCAACAAGGAGTTCGTCATGAGCGCGACCATCACCATCGAGACGCTCGATCACGCCGGCAGTTTCGGCGCCTATGTCGCGGTGCCGAGCGGCACGCCGCGCGCGGCGATCATCGTCATCCAGGAGATTTTCGGCGTCAATGCTGGCATGCGGCGACGCTGCGATCTGTGGGCCGAGGCGGGTTATCTGGCGATGGCGCCGGATCTGTTCTGGCGCCTCGAACCCGGCGTCGAGCTCGATCCCGACATTCCCGACCAGTTCCAGCGCGCGCTCGACCTGATGGGCAAGTTCGATCAGGACCAGGGCGTGGCCGATATTGAGGCGACGATCCGCGCCGCGCGCGCGAAGCTCGCTGATGGAGGCAAGGTCGGTGCTGTGGGTTATTGCCTCGGCGGACGCCTGGCGTTCATGACCGCTGCACGTACCGATGTGAATGCCAGCGTCTGTTATTATGGTGTCGGCATCGATGGCCTGCTTGGCGAAAAACATGCCATCGCCCATCCCGTGCTGCTGCACGTTCCCGAGGCTGACCATTTCGTGGACAAGGCAACGCAACAGCGCATGCATGACGGGCTGGACGACCATCCCAAGGTGACGCTGTTCGACTATCCCGGGCTCGACCATGGATTCGCCACCGAATTCGGCCAGCGCCGCGACAATGCCGGCGCGACGCTGGCGGATCAGCGTACGGCGGAGTTCTTCGCCGCCAATCTGGGCTAGGCGTCACCCAAACAAATGCCCCACCCCGATCTCATTATCGACCCAGCCATGGTAGATCATCGAGCCAGCGACATAGAGGATCACCACCAGGCCGATATAGGCGATCCAGTGATAGCGCTCGATGATCCGGGCAATGTAATTGGCCGCGACCGCCATCAGTGTCACCGATAGCGCAAGGCCGAACAACAATACCGCGGGGTGCTCACGCGCCGCACCGGCAACGGCCAGAACGTTGTCGAGGCTCATCGACAGGTTGGTGATCGCCACCTGGAACGCGGCCTGGGCGAAGGTCTTGGGCTTCTTGCCTTCGATCTGCGGCGTCGAAGGGTCGTCGAACACTTGCGGGCGATTGCCCCTGATCTCGCGATAGAGCTTCCACGCCACCCACAAAAGCAACAGCCCACCGGCGAGCAGCAGGCCCACGACATGGAGTAACTGCGTCGCGATCAGCGCGAAGCCGATCAGGCAGACCATCGCCATGACGACGCCGAGGCCGAGCACCTTCCGGCGCTGATCCGCAGGCAAACCCGCGGAGAGCGTGCCGAGCACCATCGCATTGTCGCCGGAGAAGATCAGGTCGATCAGGATCACCTGCCCCAGCGCGGCAAGGCCGGCGGCAGTGAACACATCGCTAATGGAAAAGCCGTTCATCGCGCCGGGTTAGCAGCGCCGGGCCGGTGGACCTAGTGTGGAAATGTGCTTTCAGTCAGAAGCGGGCACGGCCGAAGCCCGCGCCGTCGGCCGGCATCGCCCCGCCGGCCGAGCTTGCGCGAGTCGAGCGGTCGTTACCGCTCGCCACGCTACGCTATTGATTCATCGAGTCGAAGAAATCCTCGTTGGTCTTCGAGTCCTTCATCTTGTCGAGCAGGAACTCCATCGCGTCGATCGTGCCCATCTGCATGAGGATGCGGCGCAGCACCCACATCTTGGACAGTTTCGACTTGTCGACCAGCAGCTCTTCCTTGCGCGTACCCGACTTGCCCACGTCGAGCGCCGGGAAGATGCGCTTGTCGGCGACCTTGCGGTCGAGCACGATTTCCGAGTTACCGGTGCCCTTGAATTCCTCGAAGATGACCTCGTCCATGCGGCTGCCGGTATCGATCAGCGCGGTGGCGATGATCGACAGCGAACCGCCCTCCTCGATGTTGCGCGCCGCGCCGAAGAAACGCTTCGGGCGCTGCAGCGCGTTGGCGTCGACGCCGCCGGTCAGCACCTTGCCCGAGCTCGGCACGACGGTGTTGTAGGCGCGGCCAAGGCGGGTGATCGAGTCGAGCAGGATCACCACATCCTTCTTGTGCTCGACTAGGCGCTTGGCCTTTTCGATCACCATCTCGGCGACCTGGACGTGGCGCTGCGCCGGTTCGTCGAAGGTCGAGGAGATCACCTCGCCCTTCACCGAGCGCTGCATGTCGGTCACTTCCTCGGGCCGCTCGTCGATCAGCAACACGATCAGGAACACCTCGGGGTGGTTGTCGGTGATCGCGCGGGCGATGTTCTGCAGCAGCACCGTCTTGCCGACGCGCGGTGGCGCGACGATCAGCGCGCGCTGGCCCTTGCCCTGCGGGCTGATGATGTCGATGACCCGCGCCGACTTG
>JAZJXZ010000055.1:0-13540 GCA_040390605.1 Pseudomonadota bacterium | reverse complement strand
CCTGGCCCTGGTCGAGCAGCTTGCGGAACATTTCGACGCCGGTGACGGTGGTCTTGCGGACCTCCGGATGGATGCCGACGATCTCGACTTCCTCACCGACCTTGACGACGCCGGTCTCGACGCGGCCGGTTACGACCGTACCGCGACCCGAAATCGAGAACACGTCTTCGATCGGCATCATGAACGGCTTGTCGAGCGGACGATCCGGCTGCGGGATGTACTCGTCGACCGCCTTCATCAGCGCGAGGATGGCGTCCTTGCCGAGCTTGTCGTCCGAACCCGAAAGGGCGGCAGTGGCCGAACCACGGATGATCGGAATGTTGTCGCCGTCGAATTCGCGCTTCGACAGCTCCTCACGGATCTCCATCTCGACGAGCTCGAGGATTTCCTCATCGTCGACCAGATCGACCTTGTTGAGGAACACGACCATCGTCGGCACGCCGACCTGCTTGGCGAGCAGGATGTGCTCCTTGGTCTGCGGCATCGGGCCGTCGGTCGCGGCAACCACCAGGATCGCGCCGTCCATCTGCGCCGCGCCGGTGATCATGTTCTTCACATAGTCGGCGTGGCCGGGGCAATCGACGTGCGCATAGTGGCGCGCGCCGGTCTCATACTCGACGTGTGCGGTTGAGATGGTGATGCCGCGCTCGCGCTCTTCCGGCGCCTTGTCGATGTTGGCGAAGTCGACGGCGGTGCCGCCGGTCGTCTCGGCCAGGACCTTCGTGATCGCAGCGGTCAGCGACGTCTTGCCATGGTCGACGTGACCGATGGTGCCGATGTTGAGGTGCGGCTTGTTCCGCTCAAACTTTGCCTTCGCCATTTTTCCTACCTTCTTGATCGAATACCGGGGGCGCTACGGCACCGCGCGGACGCGGCGCCATAACGAGTGTTTTCAGATTACGCCAGCTTTGCCTTCACTTCGTCGGCAACGTTGGCAGGCACTTCGTCATAATGCGAGAACTGCATGCTGTACTGTGCACGGCCCTGGGTGAACGAACGCAGCTGGTTCACATAGCCGAACATGTTGGCCAGCGGCACGATCGCCTCGACCGTCTGGGCGTTGCCGCGGCTGTCGGTGCCCTGGATCTGGCCACGACGGCTGTTGAGATCACCGATCACGTCGCCGAGATAATCCTCCGGCGTCACGACCTCGACCTTCATGATCGGCTCGAGCAGCTTGATGCCTGCCTTCTGTGCCGCTTCGCGCATGCAACCACGGGCGCAGATTTCGAACGCCAGCGCCGAGGAGTCGACGTCATGGTACTTGCCGTCGACCAGCTCGACCGAGAAGTCGATGATCGGGAAGCCGATCAGCGATCCGGTCTCGGCGGTCTCGCGCATGCCCTTTTCGACCGAAGGAATATATTCCTTCGGGACGTTGCCGCCCTTCACCGAATCGATGAACACGAAACCCGAACCACGCTCGCCCGGCGTCAGCTTGACGCGGACTTCTGCGAACTGGCCCGAACCACCCGACTGCTTCTTGTGGGTGTAGGTCAGCTCGACCGGCTTTGCGAGATACTCGCGATACGCCACCTGCGGCGCACCGACATTCGCCTCGACCTTGAACTCGCGCTTCATGCGGTCGACCAGGATTTCGAGATGGAGCTCGCCCATGCCCTTGATGATGGTCTGGCCGCTCTCGGCATCCGACGACACGCGGAACGACGGGTCTTCGCGCGCCAGGCGATTCAGCGCGATGCCCATCTTCTCCTGGTCGGCCTTGGTCTTCGGCTCCACCGACAGCTCGATCACGGGCTCGGGGAACTCCATCCGCTCGAGGATGATCGGCATGTTCGCCGCGCACAGCGTGTCGCCCGTCGTGGTATCCTTGAGGCCCGCCAGAGCGACGATGTCACCGGCGAACGCTTCCTGGATGTCCTCGCGGCTGTTCGCATGCATCAACAGCATGCGACCGACCTTTTCCTTCTTGTCCTTGACCGAGTTCATCACCTGCGACGCGGTCTCGAGCTTGCCCGAATAGATGCGGGCGAAGGTCAGGGTGCCGACGAACGGATCGTTCATGATCTTGAATGCCAGCGCCGAGAAGGGCGCATTGTCGTCGGCCGGACGCGAATCCTCGCTCTTGCCGTCGAGGCTCAGGCCCTTGATGGCCGGAACGTCGAGCGGGCTCGGCAGGTAGTCGACCACGGCGTCGAGCAAGGGCTGCACGCCCTTGTTCTTGAACGCCGAGCCGCACAGCACCGGCACGAACGAGAAGTTCAGCGTGCCCTTGCGGATCAGCTTCTTCAGCGTCGCGGCGTCGGGCTCATTACCTTCGAGATACGCCTCCATGACATCGTCGTCCTGCTCGACGGCCATCTCGATCAGCTCGGAACGAGCGGTCGCGGCGGCATCGGCCAGGTCGGCGGGGATTTCCTGATATTCGAACTTGGCGCCCAACGACTCTTCGAGCCAGATGATCGCGCGGTTCTCGACCAGGTCGACCAGGCCCTTGAAATCGCTCTCGAGGCCGATCGGGAGGTACAGCACCGCGGGACGCGCGCCGAGGCGGTCCTTGATCATCTGCACGCAGCGATCGAAATTCGCACCGGTACGGTCGAGCTTGTTGACGAAGCACATCCGCGGGACGTGATACTTCTCGGCCTGGCGCCAGACCGTCTCGGACTGCGGCTCCACGCCGGCAACGCCGTCGAAACAGGCGACGGCGCCGTCGAGCACGCGCAGCGAACGCTCGACTTCGATGGTGAAGTCGACGTGGCCGGGGGTGTCGATGATGTTGATGCGGTGATCGTTCCAGAAACACGTCGTCGCGGCGGACGTGATCGTGATCCCGCGCTCCTGCTCCTGCTCCATCCAGTCCATCGTCGCGGTGCCCTCATGGACCTCGCCGATCTTGTAGGACTTGCCGGTGTAGTAAAGGATGCGCTCGGTCGTGGTCGTCTTGCCGGCATCGATGTGCGCCATGATGCCGATGTTACGATACATGTCGAGCGGATGGCTGCGGGCCATGGTCGGTGTTTCCTTAGCGATGTGGGGAGCCGGACGGTCCGGGCTCCCCATCATATAGTTGCGTTTGTTACCGGTTAAAGACCGGCAACGTCGCTGTTATCGGAAGAAGGCCTGACGGCCCTCGCCGTTACCAGCGATAGTGGCTGAACGCGCGGTTGGCTTCGGCCATGCGATGCGTGTCTTCGCGCTTCTTCACCGCGTTGCCACGGTTGTTCGACGCGTCGAGCAATTCACCCGACAGACGCGCGGCCATGGTGTTCTCGCTGCGCGCACGGGCGGCAGAGATCAGCCAGCGGATCGCCAGCGCCTGGGCGCGCTCCGGACGGACTTCGACCGGGACCTGATAGGTCGCACCACCGACGCGGCGGCTGCGGACCTCGATGCCCGGCTTTACGTTAGCCAGCGCTTCATGGAACACGCCGATCGGATCCTTCTTGGCGCGCTGCTCGACGGTTGCGAGGGCGCCATAGACGATCAGCTCCGCGACGGACTTCTTGCCGTCGAGCATGACGCTGTTCATGAACTTGGAGAGAACCTCATCACCATACTGGGGATCAGGCAGGATGACCCGCTTTTCGGGCCGACGACGACGTGCCATTTCAATCTTCCTTCTAAACTTCAGCCATCTGGGATCGGCTATGAGAGCCGACCGGCTTACTTCGGACGCTTGGCGCCGTACTTGGAACGCGACTGGCGACGATCCTTGACACCCTGTGTGTCGAGCACGCCGCGCAGAACATGGTAGCGAACGCCGGGAAGGTCGCGAACGCGGCCGCCGCGGATCAGCACCACCGAGTGCTCCTGCAGGTTATGCCCTTCACCCGGGATGTAGCTGATGACTTCGCGCTGGTTGGTCAGGCGAACCTTGGCCACCTTGCGCAGAGCCGAGTTCGGCTTCTTCGGGGTCGTCGTGTAGACGCGCGTGCAAACGCCACGCTTCTGCGGATTTGCTTCCATCGCAGGGACCTTGGACTTGGCCTTCTGCGGATCGCGGCCCTTGCGGACCAACTGGTTAATCGTCGGCATTGAAGCCTTCACCTTTCAATTGGTTACTTTGCTGGAGCCATGACGCTCGGGAATACAAAAAGGACCGTTAGGGACGAGAACGCCCCCCGGGCCCTGGAATGCATCCAGCAATGTTCAAGCTTGCCCGCACGGGGGAGACCCCGTTCAGGCAGCGGCGCCTATACAGAGCGACTCCGGCGGGGTCAACCGCCCTGCCCCGCCCCTCATGCGCGAAATGTCGTTGGCGGTCATGGCACGATACATAATTTGCGCCTCGACTTGGCGCCACGCGAACGGATAGGGGGTCGGGCATGACAGCGATGACTTACGATCTGCTCATCATCGGCGGCGGAATCAATGGCTGCGCGATCGCGCGCGAGGCGTCGCTGCTCGGTCTGAAGGTGCTGCTGGTAGAGCGCGACGACCTCGCCGCGCATACGTCGTCGGCCTCGACGAAGCTGATCCATGGCGGACTTCGCTATCTCGAATATTATGAGTTCAAGCTGGTCGCCGAAGCACTGCGCGAGCGCGAACGGCTGATCCATGCCGCGCCGCATATCATTCGCCCCCTCACCTTCGTGCTGCCGCAGGAGAATGCGGTGCGGCCATGGTGGATGGTGCGAATCGGGCTCTATCTCTACGACTTGCTCGGCGGCAGGATGTCGCTCGCCCGCTCGCGCGGACTGCGCAAGACCGACACGCAATATACCGCGCCGTTGAAAGGCGGCGGCAGCGGCTTCGTCTATTCCGACGCCCAGGTCGACGATGCACGCCTCACCGTGCTCAATGCGATCGACGCGCACGACAATGGCGCCGAGATCGTCACCGGCGTCGCGTTGGAAAGCGCCCGGCGCGAGGATGGCGTGTGGCGCGCCACGCTGTCGGATGGCCGCACGGCCGAGGCGCGGGCACTGGTCAACGCCGCCGGGCCATGGGTCCACCTCCTGCTCGAACGGCTCGGCGTGAATGCCAAGAGCAATGTCCGGCTGGTCAAGGGCAGCCATATCGTCGTGCCCAAACTCTATGAGGGCGACCACGCCTATATCCTGCAGCTCGCCGATCGGCGGATCATCTTCGCGATTCCGTGGCAGAGCCAGACCGAGATCGGCACCACCGACATCCCGGTGGATGCGCCGGAAGATGCGAAGATCGACGACGACGAGATCGCCTATCTTTGCGACGCGGTGAACAGCCATTTCACGAGGCAGATCAGCCCGGGCGATGTGACATCGAGCTGGTCGGGCGTACGCCCACTCTACGATGACGGCGCGAGCGAGGCCAAGGAGGTCACGCGCGAATATGTCCTCGAGCTCGACACCAACGGCCCTCCCCTGCTGAGCGTGTTCGGCGGCAAGATCACCACCGCGCGCCACCTGGCTGAAGAAGCGATGGGCAAGCTCGGCCCGGCGATCGGCGTGGCGCCGTACCAGGTCACGCGGATGCGGGTCTTCCCGGGCGGCGCCATTGCCGGCTTCGACCATTTCCTCGCCCAGGTGAATCTTACCTGGCCCTTCCTCGGCGCCAAGCGCGCCACGCGCATGGCGCATGCCTATGGCGCGATGCTCGCTACCCTGCTCGATGGCGTGAAGGACGAGGCCGGCATGGGCGCGGATCTCGGCGGCGGCATCACCGAGGTCGAGGCGCGATGGATGCGCGACAGGGAGTGGGCGCGGACCGCCGCCGATGCGCTCGACCGTCGCAGCAAGGTCGGGCTGACGCTGAACGCGGATCAGCGCGCCGCGTTCGAAAAGGCATGGGCCCGGCTGGGATGATCCGCGTAGCTGCCCTCTATCGATTCGCGCGCTTCGATGACCCCGAGGTGCTGCGAAAGCACCTCGCCGACCTCTGCACGACTGAAGGTATCAGGGGCACGTTGCTGCTCGCCCATGAAGGCATCAACGGTACCATCGCCGGGGCAGCCGACGCGATCGAACGCGTCGTGGCGGCGCTGCGCGCCCTGCCCGGCTGCGCCGATCTCGACGTCAAATGGTCGAGCGCGGCGACCATGCCCTTTCTGCGCATGAAGGTGCGGGTCAAGCGCGAGATCGTCACCATGGGCATGCCCGACCTCGATCCGCTCGATGCCGGCAATTACGTCGCGCCCACCGACTGGAACGCGCTGATCGCGCAACCCGGTACGCTGCTGATCGACACCCGCAACGACTATGAGGTGAAGGTCGGCACCTTTACCGGCGCGATCGATCCGGTGACGAAGAGCTTTCACGACTTTCCCGCCTGGGTCGCCGAGCATCGCGACGAGATCGCCGCGGCGGAGCGCGTCGCCATGTTCTGCACCGGCGGCATCCGCTGCGAGAAGTCCACCGCCCTGCTCAAGGCGGAAGGCGTGGCCGAGGTCCATCATCTCAAGGGCGGCATTCTCGCCTATCTCGAACAGGTGCCGGAGGCCGAGAGCCGCTGGCAAGGCGAATGCTTCGTGTTCGACGAGCGCGTCGCGATCAGGCACGGCCTGGCCGAAGGATCACATACCTTGTGCCGCGCCTGTCGCATGCCGGTCAGCCCGGAAGACCGCGCCTCCCCGCTCTATCGCGAAGGCGTGGCCTGCCCCGCCTGCCACGACGCCCGCGACGACGAACAGCGCGCCGGCTATGCCGAGCGGCATCGTCAGGTCCAGCTCGCCGAAAAGCGCGGCACGTCCCATGTCGGCGCACCGGCCGATCGCTGATCCGCCCTGGACCGATTCGGCACCTTTGCAACCACATCGCGCCGATCGGGTTGTGTTGATCTCGATCAAGGGAGATCAACATGAAAAAGCAGATTATCACGGCGATGCTGGCTGCCACCATCGTTGCGCCTGTCGCGGTGCCGACCGCCGCCGTCGCGCAGCGCCACCACGACAATCGCTGGGACGGCGATCGCGGGCGCGGCTGGGATCCGGCCGACCATTATCGCGGCGGCCATTATCGCGAGCGTCGCCTGAGCCGCAACGACCGCATCTATCGCGGCCATGACGGGCGCTATTATTGTCGCCGCAGCGACGGCACGACCGGCCTCGTGATTGGCGCGGTCGCCGGCGGGCTGCTCGGCAGTGCCGTGGGCGGCGACACGCTCAGCGCACTGATCGGCGGCGCCGGCGGCGCGCTGCTCGGTCGCTCGATCGATCGCGGCAACGTGCGCTGCCGCTGAGCGGAACCGGCGCGGGTCGAAAGGCCCGCGCCACCTTCGTGTCAGGTCAGCGGCTCGCCCGCCATTTGATCCACGCTATCACCGCCATGCCGGCAAGGCCGACAATGGCCATCGCGTAATAGCCCCATTGCTGCCGGCCGAACGGATCGGGTTCGAACACCGCGACGCGCACGATCAGCGCGACCTGGAACAGCGCCGCGATGACCGGTATCGACCATGGCATCGCCACCAGCATGGCGCGCCGATAAGCGGCGCCAGGCACGCCCTGATCGATCGGCGCGCGACGGTCGAGCGCGCGCATCGGCGCATTGCGAATCCACCACCACGCCAGCATGAACGCCGCCATCAGGGCGATGATGCCGACGCCTTCCTCATGCCCCGACAAGGGCCAAGGCAATTCGATCGCAAATAACGACAGCGATCCGAGCAGCAATATTGCGGCAAGCACCATGCTCCAGGCAAGGCGAATGACGCCGCGATCGAAGGTTTCGACGAAGCGGTCGCGCTCCGCCGCGGTCACCCGGATGCCCGGCCCGCGCTGGCCTTGCCGATAGATATGGCCGTCACGATCCGCCGTGAACTGCGCCGCAAAGGCCTGTTTGACGCGCGCGAGATGGACGTCGGCGAACACCGCGCGGTCAGTAGGCCCGCGCGATCAACACACGCTCGACCGCCGGCGCGCCGGTAAACACGCACGCGCCATCGGCCGGCGCCGCATCCATCGGCACGTTGCGCACCGTCAGCTTGAGTGCCTTCAGCCGTGTCACCACCGCATCGAGCGCCGCGCCGGTCGGCTTCGACCATTGCACCTCGAGCCAGCCCGGGTTCTTCGCGCCATCCGCAAAGTGCTTCTCGACGGCGGCGAAGTCGTCCGCCTTGGCGATGTTGGCGCGCAACCGCTCGCCTGCTTCAACGTGCAGCGATTTCTGGATATCCTCGAGCATCGCCGCCGCGCCGGCGACGAACTCGCCCCGCGCGACGATCGCGCTGTCGAGCTTGCCGTCCTCGCGATAGAGCCGGTCGCGCCGCACCACCGAGACATTGCCCCCGGCGACGTCGCGCCCGCCGACCTCGATGATGATCGGCGCGCCCTTCTTGACCCAACCCCAGCGCTTGGTCGCCGCCTTGGCCGGCTTGAGATCGAGCAGTGCCCGCACCGGCTCGCCCAGCGCCGACAGCGCGGCCAGCTCGGCCTGCAAGGTCTTGCAATAGTCGATCGTCGCCTCGTCCTCAGGCTGGTCGCGCAGCATCGGCACGATGACGATCTGCCACGGCGCGATGCGCGGCGGCACGCGCAGCCCGTCATCGTCGCCATGCACCATGATCACGCCGCCGATCATCCGCGTCGACACGCCCCAACTAGTCGTATTGGCCAGCTCGAACTCGCCGCTGGCATTCTGGAACCTGATATTCTGCGCCGAGGCGAAGTTGGTGCCGAGGAAGTGCGAGGTGCCCGCCTGGAGCGCCTTGCCGTCCTGCATCATCGCCTCGATCGAATAGGTCGCGACCGCGCCGGGGAAGCGCTCATTCTCCGGCTTCTCGCCCGCCACCACCGGCAAAGCGAGGCAGTCCTCGGCGAAGCTGCGATAGACCTCCAGCATCTTGAGCGTCTCTTCGCGTGCCTCCTCGGCCGAAGCATGGGCGGTATGCCCCTCCTGCCACAGGAACTCGCTGGTGCGCAGGAACATGCGCGTGCGCATCTCCCAGCGCACGACATTGGCCCATTGGTTGATCAGCACCGGCAAGTCGCGCCACGACTGCACCCAGCGCGCGAACGCTGCGCCGATCACCGTCTCCGAGGTGGGGCGCACGACCAATGGCTCTTCCAGCTTGGCTGAAGGATCGGGCACCAGCCCGCCCTTGCCATCGCTGATCAGGCGGTGATGCGTGACCACCGCCATTTCCTTGGCGAAGCCCTCGACATGCTCCGCTTCCTTTTCGAAATAGGACAGCGGAATGAACAGCGGGAAATAGCAATTCTCATGGCCGGTCACCTTGATCCGGTCGTCGAGCAGCCGCTGAATGCGCTCCCAGATGCCGTACCCCCATGGCCGGATGACCATGCAGCCGCGCACGCCGCTCTCCTCGGCGAGATCGGCCTCGGTGATGACGGCCTGGTACCATTCGGCGAAATTGGCTTCGCGGGTGATGTTGAGTGCGCGCTTGATCATTTGACGAGCGCTTAGCGAGAACCCAATGCGGGTCAATGGTGGGGACCACACACAAGGAAGACCGCATCCTGTTCGGCATCATGCTGCGGCTGGGCTCGGTCGCGGCCTTTTCGCTGATGAACGCGCTGATCAAGCTGGCCGAGAATCGCGGCGCGCATCTCGCGGAAATCATGTTCTTTCGTCAGACTTTCGCGCTGCCGCTGGTCACCTTCTGGATCTGGCTCGGCCCCGGTTTGCGCACGATCCGAACGGCACGATTCGGTGCCCATGTCCTGCGCACCGCGATCGGCCTGATCAGCATGTGCTTCGTGTTCGCCACGCTGTTGCTGCTGCCGCTCGCCGAATCGACCACCCTGCAATTCACCCTCCCGATCTTCGCCACGATCCTCGGCGCGCTTGTGCTGCGCGAGCCGACCGGCTGGCATCGCTGGGGTGCGGTCGCGACGGGATTCCTCGGCGTGTTGATCGTCACCCAGCCGGGCTCGGGCCTGGTCGCGCCGCTCGGCATCTTCACCGGCCTGATGGGCGCCTTTCTCAGCGCCAGCGTCGCGATCTTGCTGCGGCAGATCGGCAAGACCGAAAGCGCCGCGACCATCGTCTTCTGGTTCTCGGCGCTGTCGGTGCCGCCGCTGGGTATCGCCTTCGCGCTTTACGCCACGCCACATGCGCCGAGCCTGTGGCTGTTGCTGGTCGCGGTCGGGCTGGTCGGCGGCGCGGCGCAGCTGCTGATGACCGCCTCGCTCCACGCCGGCCCGATCGCGGCCATCGTGCCGATGGATTATACCGGACTGATCTGGGCTGCGGCCTATGGCTGGCTGATGTTCGGCGTGCTGCCCGACGGCGCGACCTGGCTCGGCGCGCCGGTGATCATCGCCAGCGGCCTGTACATTGTCTGGCGCGAGCATCGCCTGCGCCGCGAAAAGACCGATCGCGCGATCGCGCAGACATGAGCGGGGACCCCTGACAGAATTCGCCGCCATCGCCCCTCGCCTTCCCTCGGGCGGACGGCGCGCGGCGTTGGATAATTTTGTCACACTGCCTTTTCAGCCCTGTGCCGCCTCCAGCATCCGCTTGCCGCGCAGGTACATCTCGGCGCGGGTCGCGCTGAACAACCCGAGCGCGAGCGCGAACAGGATATCAGTGACGACCATCGCGTTGATATGGAAACCATAGCTTCCGCCCTGCTCCATCGCCGCCCGCGCTCCGAAGCGCACCATGATCAGCACGACGATGAACAGGAAGGCTGCGGGAGAGGCCTTCTGGTTGAGCGTGTGGGTCGCCGGGTCGATTTCGATATGCATCAACTTGCCGCGCTGCCAGCCGATCGCGCCGCCCACGACCAGCGCGAGCGCGCAGAACAGCCAGGTCATGGGCTGAGGCGGAGATTCGAAGAACACCGCCGAGACGATCGCCAGATACAACGCCGGCACGATCCACAGGCTCTCCAGCCGCAGCTTGCGCGCCTGGCTCATCCGCCGCAGCCGGATCGCCAGCACGACGACAATGATCGCCCCGCTGATCGCGTAGCGGATCCACTGGTCGGGCTAAGCTTGATGAACCTGCATATGATTCCCCCTTTGATATCGAAGGGGAAATAGCAGCGCGACCCGCTACCGCTCCAGCCCTATTCGGCGGCCACCGCCAAGTCCGGATCCGTCCATACCAGCACCGGCTTCCTGGCCGCCAATGTCTCGTCGAGCCGACTGCGCGGCGCGAAGTGCGGCGCCGACTTGAGGCTCGCGTCGCCTGCCTTGGCGCGTTCCGCGACCGAACGGAGCGCGCCGATGAACTGGTCGATCCCGGCCTTGCTCTCGGTCTCGGTCGGCTCGATCAGCATCGCGCCGTGGACGACGAGCGGGAAATACATCGTCATCGGGTGATAGCCCTCGTCGATCAGCCCCTTGGCCACGTCGATCGTCGAAAAGCCTTCCGCGAGATTGTCGTCCGAGAACAAGGCCTCGTGCATGCACGGCCCCGACGCGCCGAACGGCGCATCGAGGACCGTGTCGAGCGAGCGCAGGATGTAGTTGGCGTTGAGCACTGCATCTTCGGCGACCTGGCGCAAACCGTCGGCGCCGTGGCTGAGGATATAGGTCAGCGCGCGCGTGAACATGCCCATCTGGCCATTGAACGCGACCATCCGGCCGAAGCTCTGGCCGTGATGCTCACCCGCCGTCTCTTCCTCGACCAGGGCAAACTGATCGCCCTGCTTCTCGACGAAGGGCAAGGGCGCGAACGGCGTCAACGCGGCGGAGAACACCACCGGCCCCGAGCCCGGCCCGCCGCCGCCATGCGGTGTCGAGAAGGTCTTGTGCAGGTTGATGTGCATCGCATCGACGCCGAGATCGCCCGGCCGCACCCGGCCGACGATCGCGTTGAAATTGGCCCCATCGCAATAAACGAAGCCACCCGCCGCATGAACCGCATCGGAGATTTTCTTGAGGTCGCGCTCGAACAGCCCGCAGGTGTTCGGATTGGTGATCATCACCCCCGCCACATCCGGCCCGAGCCGCGCGATCAGCGCCGCGGTGTCGACGCGGCCATCGGCGGTCGCGGGGATGTCCTCCACGGCATAACCGGCAAAGGCCGCGGTCGCCGGGTTGGTGCCATGCGCGCTCTCCGGCACGAGGATCGTCTTGCGATGCCCCTCGCCTTTCGCCTCGAGCGCGGCCTTGATCGCCAGGATGCCGCACAGTTCGCCGTGCGCGCCGGCCTTGGGGCTCATCGCCACCGAGGTCATGCCGGTCAGCGTGACCAGCCAGTGCGCGAGCTGATGGATCACCTCCAGCGCGCCCTGCACGGTATCGACCGGCTGGAGCGGATGGACGTCGGCAAAACCGGGCAACCGCGCCATCTTCTCGTTGAGCCGCGGATTGTGCTTCATCGTGCAAGAGCCGAGCGGGAACAGCCCGAGATCGATCGCATAATTCTGCCGCGACAGCCGGGTGTAATGCCGCACGGTTTCGGGCTCGGACAAACCCGGCAGACCGATCGGCGCGGTGCGCGCCAGGCTGCCGAGCCGCGACGTGGTCTTGGCCGGTGCCGCAACCTCGACACCCGTCGTCGCGGTATCGCCGATCTCGAAAATCAGCGCCTCTTCCAGCATCAACGCCTTGTTGCCGGTGAAGGTCGGCGAGGTCGCGTTGCCCGCTTCGGGGCGCTCCGGGCGCCAGCCGCTTGCGTTGACGCTCATGCCAGCACCTCCTGCAAAGCGGCGGCAAGGGTTTCGACATCCTCCGCCGTGGTCGTTTCGGTCACCGCGACGACCAGCCCGTTGGCGAGGCCGGCCTCCTCCGGATAGAGCCGCCCGAGCGATACCCCGGCAAGGATGCCGCGCTCGGCCAGCGTGCGCACGACCGGCCGCGCCTCGACCGGCAGTTTGAGCGTGAACTCGTTGAAGAAGCTCTCGTTGACGAGGCTTACGCCCGGGACCTGCGCCAGCCGCTCCGCCGCCGCGACCGCACCATGATGATTGGTGACGGCAAGCGCCCGCAGACCCGCCTCGCCGAGCAAGGTCATGTGGATCGAAAAGGCCAGCGCACACAGGCCGCTGTTGGTGCAGATGTTCGACGTCGCCTTCTCGCGCCGGATATGCTGTTCGCGCGTCGACAGCGTCAGCACGAAACCGCGCCGGCCATCGGCATCGACCGTCTCGCCGCACAGCCGTCCGGGCATCTGGCGGAGGTACTTCTCCTTGCACCCGAACAGCCCGACATAGGGCCCGCCGAACTGCAACCCGACGCCAATCGACTGGCCCTCGCCGACGACGATATCGGCATCCATCTCGCCCGGCGAGGCGATCGCGCCCAGCGCCACCGGCTCGGTGACGACCGCGATCAGCAGTGCCTTCTTCGCATGGCATGCATCCGCCAGTGGACGAAGGTCGGCGATGCGGCCGAGAATGTCGGGATATTGCACCACCACACACGACGTTTCGTCGTCGATCGCCGCGATCAGCCGGTCGATATCGGTCTCGGCGGTGAGCTCCGGCGCGGCGGTGTCGAGCACGTCGCCGGTGAACTTCGCCATGGTCTTGGCGACCGAGACATAATGCGGGTGCAGCCCCGATGACAGGATCGCCTTGCCGCGCTTGGTCACCCGACGCGCCATGCCGATCGCCTCCCAGCAGGCGGTCGAGCCGTCATACATCGAGGCGTTGGCGACATCGGTGCCGAGCAGCCGCGCGACCTGCGTCTGGAACTCGAACAGCATCTGCAGCGTGCCCTGCGCGATCTCGGGCTGATAGG
>JAZJXZ010000054.1:22258-26793 GCA_040390605.1 Pseudomonadota bacterium | reverse complement strand
CGGCATTGGCGCGGACGATGTGATGCTCGGGCTCGAACCAGGCGACGAAGCGCGGGCCGTCGGCATCCTCGACCTCGCGGAAGCGGAGGAAGGCGCGCATCTTGTGGATGTCGCGGCGCACCTCCTTCGCCAGGCGTTCCAGGCGGCGGACGAGCGGGTCGGCCTGGTCGTCCATCAGCTTCGGTTCGCGGCGCAGGCGGAAAAGCAGGGTGTAGAGCAGGGAGAAGCGTTCGGGGACGTTGGCGAGGATGACCTTGCGGGCGAGATCGATGAAGGCGCGCGGGACGGAGAAGGGGCGCACGGTGGCGGGAGCGGCGGGGGTCGGCGCGGCGTGCGGGGCGAACAGGTCGGTGGCGTCGTCACCGAGCTGCCAGACCACGTCGTCGGGCGGAACATTGTCGGCGGCGAGGACGCGGGCGGCGTCGCGCCAGGCGTCGAAGTCGTCGGGTTGGGTGAGGGTTATGAGGCGCATCTTCTTACTCTCCTCCCGCTTGCGGGAGGGGTGGGGGGTGGGCGCCCGGCCCGTTGCTAACGGCATCGTTCGGGGAGAGCGCGAGCCCACCCCCGACCCCTCCCGTAAACGGGAGGGGAGCCGGACGGGGATCACACCGGCGCGCCAAGTTCTGTGCGACGAAGATGCAGGCGCTGGTCATCGAGTCCTTCGAGTTGCCTGAGGACAACCAGCCGGCGCCGAGATCGTTTCAGTTGCCCGCCGGTGGCATCGCCGCGATCCAGCGGGTGAGCAGGGCGACCGCCTCGTCATGGGTGGTGGCGCGGCCGAGCTCGGGCATGGCGATGCCGGGTTCGGTGCTGGTCATGCGGAACAGCAGGATCGAATTGTCGGGATGGCCGGGATCGATGTCGAAGGTGCGGTTGCCGCTGCCGCGGCCGGCGGCGACGGGATGCTTGAGCAGGCCGCGCGCGACGGCATCGTAACCGGGCCGGTCGAGGAACAGGCCGGAGTTGGAGGCGGCGCCTTCGGGGTTGTGGCAATGGCCGCAATTGACCTCGAGATAGGCGGCGGCGCGGGCCGGCAGCGGTGCCTGGGCATCGTCCCAGCGGGCGAGGCGCGGGGCGTCGGCGGGCGCGCGATCGAGCAGGCCGGCGGCGACCAGCGCCCGGAGCTGCGCGCCGTCGTTGAGGTTGCGCGCTTTGGGGCCGATCGGGGTGATCGCGCCGGCCAGCGCATGGCATTCCTTGCACTGGTTCTGGTTGGGCACCTTGTAGCTGATCGTGCGCGATTGGCCGGCGGGGTCGGTGAAGGTAACGGGCAAACGCGTGCCGGCGCGGGCGAGCAGGGCGTCGGTACCTTGCGCGTTCCAGACATAGGGGATGGCGACCCAGCCGGCAGCGCGGTGGAGCAGCAGGCGCGTCTCGAGCGGGCGGAAGGCGCCGTTCTGCCGGTAGCCGAAGGTCTTGATCAGCGCGCTGCCGACTGGGAGGTCGAGCACCTTGTCCGGATCGTAGCCCGCCCTGGTGCCGGCGGGGACGTAGAGATAGCGTTCCTTCTCGGCATAGTCGGAGAAGAGCGGCGTGTTGAGGTGATAGGGCGTGACGCGCGCGGCCGGGGTGCGATGCGGCAGGTCCGCGAACAGGCGATAGTCGGACAAAGCGGCGGGGTAACCGTCGGTGGTGATCGCCGCGTCGTCGACGCCGCGCGGCAGGGTCGCAGCGACCAGCAGCGTCATTGCGGCACCGGCCGCGGTCAGCCAGCCGAGCGCGCGGGCGATCACTTGACGGCGGCCTCCATGCTTGCCGGCAGCACCACGGCCGCCGGGGCGGCCGGCGGGGCGCCGTTCAGCGCGACCAGGCCGGGGTGCGCGGTCTCCATCGGCGCGCCTTGCGCGAGGCCCATGCCGAGCACCTTGACCGGATCGGTGACGCTGAGGCCGAGCGCCTTTGCGTCCCCTGCCCCATCCCACAGCACCGGCGGGATCGACCCGCCGAACGCGGCCTTGAGTATATCGGCGCCGGGCAGTTGCGGGTCGTAACCGGCGCGGCCGTGATTGTTCTCCAGCACCGCGACGCCGCGCGGCAGCGGGTTGTATTTCGCATCGGTGAAGCTGTTGCGATAGCTGACGATCATCACATTGGCGGTGGCATTGCCCGACAGGTTGTTGCGGGTGACGCGGACATTGTCGTTGGCCATGACCAGCACGCCGGTGCCGCGCCGGACGGTGGCGACGATATTGCCCTTGGGGGCGAAATTCTGCTGGTCATTGTCGATGACGTTGTTCTCGAACACGCGCACGTCGCCGCCGCCGAGGCGCGGCAGGTTGGGCAGATCGAACACCAGGATGCCGCCGGTATTGTGGGTGGCCATGTTGTGGAAGACGTCGGCGTGGCGGCTGTTCTCGATCTCGATCCCGGCGACATTGCCCTCGGCGAGCGAGTTGCGCACGATGATCTGTTCCGACTGGCCGACATAGATGCCGGCATCGGACGCGCCCTTGACGATGACGCCGTCGATCAACACCTGCGCGCTGGACACGGGGTAGACGCCGTAAGCGCCGTTGGTCTCCTTCGGGCCGCCGGTCCATTCGACGCGCAGGTCGGTATAGACGATGCGGTTGGCGCCCTTCGACTTGATACCATCGCCGCGCGTATCCTCGACCGCGAAGCCGCGCAGCACGACGTCGTCGGAGGTGACGAGGAGCCCCTCGCCGGCGCCGAGCTGGCCCTTGAAGCTGAGCACCGTCTTGTCGCGCCCGGCGCCACGCAAGGTGACGCGCGGGACGTCGAGCGACAGACCGTCGGTGAGGTCGAAGCGACCCTCGCCCATCGCCACGACATCGCCGGGTTTGGCGTCGAGCAGCGCGCCTTGGAGCCGCTCCTGCGCACCGGGGCCTGCGGCGACGGTAATGGTGCGGGCCGCGGCCGGCGATGCGATCAGCGCGGCGGCGCACAGCATGGCGATACGGATCATTAGGCCTCTCCCTTTTGCGGCATGATGCGCGTGGGCGGTGTATGCGGCAAGTCGTCGAATTTGATTCAGGCGAAGGCGCGAAGGCGCAAAGAATATTGTTCACGCGGAGGCGCGGAGACGCGGAGGTGTTGCGCACCGGGCGTCTGGAGCGCGTCCCTCTCCTTATTCCGCTGGCTGAAACGCGAGATTGCGTCGCGCTTCGCGCGGAACGGTCCAACGAACGCAACACCTCCGCGCCTCCGCGTGAATCAAACTCTTCCTTCCCTTCATCCTGCGAACAGCTCCATCTGTTTCGCCTTGGGTGCCGCCAGCGGGCGGAGGTTGGCGCGGTCGGCCAAGGCGGTGGGTCGCCAGTCCTCGGCGATGAGGAAAGGGCGGACCTTGGCGACCGATACGGTCAAGCGGCCGATGTCGGCCAAATGGAGACGGCGCCAGCGGCGGGCGGCGAGGATCGCGCCGACCGCCTTGGTGCCGAGGCCGGGCACGCGGAGCAGCATCTCGCGCGGGGCGCGGTTGACGTCGACCGGGAAGGTTGCGCGGAACTTGAGCGCCCAGGCGAGCTTGGGATCGATGTCGAGCGGGAGCATGCCGGTGGCGTCGTCGGCTGCGGCGACGACCTCGCCGGGAGTATAGCCGTAGAAGCGCATCAGCCAGTCCGACTGGTAGAGCCGGTGCTCGCGCATCAGCGGCGGGCGTTGCAGCGGGAGCACGGCGCTGGCGTCGGGGATCGGGCTGAAAGCGGAATAATAGACCCGCCGCAGGCCGAAGCGATCGTAGAGTGTCGAGGCCTTGCGCACGATGTCGCCATCGGTCGCGGCGTCGGCGCCGACGATCATCTGGGTCGACTGGCCGGCGGGGGCGAAACGGGGGGCGGATTTGTAGCGTTTCTTCGCGTCGCCGGTGTCGAGGATCGCGGTCTTCATGCCCTTCATCGCGCCCTCGATCCGCGCCTCGGATTTTTCCGGGGCGAGGCGTTTGAGGCCGGCGACTGTGGGCAATTCGACATTGATCGAGATGCGGTCGGCGTGGAGGCCGGCCTGGTGGATCAGTTCCGGATCGGCGTCGGGGATGGTCTTGAGGTGGATATAACCACGGAAGTGATGGTCCTCGCGCAGGGAGCGCGCGACCTCGACGATCCGCTCCATCGTATAGTCGGAGGAGCGGATGATGCCCGAGGAGAGGAACAGGCCCTCGATATAGTTGCGGCGGTAGAAAGCGAGCGTGAGCTGCACGACCTCGTCGGTGGTGAAGCGGGCGCGGCGCACGTTCGAGCTCTTGCGGTTGATACAATAATGGCAGTCGAAGATGCAGCTGTTGGTCAGCAGGATCTTGAGCAGCGAGATGCAGCGGCCGTCGGGCGCATAAGCGTGGCAGATGCCCATGCCGCCATCGGTCGAGCCCAGGCCCTTGCCGTCGCGCGAGGTGCGTTTGATCGAGCCGGACGAGGCGCATGACGCATCGTATTTGGCGGCGTCGGCGAGGATTTCGAGCTTTTGACGGGTGTCGAGCTGGGGCATTTGTTCTTTATATGTTCGCAATGCGGCGGTGTCACTGAGGTGGATCAAGTGAGGTCGATTAGCCGCGCCCTCTCCCTTCCCGTCATGCCGGC
>JAZJXZ010000054.1:0-22158 GCA_040390605.1 Pseudomonadota bacterium | reverse complement strand
ATGCCGGCACAAGGCCGGGGTGACGGATGGGGGGTGGGGCAAGCAGGCTCAGAAACCCATCACCGACATCGTGCCCGGTTTCACCGCCAGTTCCGCCTCCAGCGCCGCGAGCAACGCGGCCGGCTCGCGCGAGCCGCTGGCGCGGAGTTGGCGGGCGACGACGGCGAAGTCGCCGGGGGTGAGGCCCGCGAGGCGGTCCAACCCGATCGGCGCCGGCTGGTCGAAGAAGCGAGCGAACGCCCGCCGTGCCGCGCACGCTCCGAGCGGACGCAGGTTCAGCTTGAAGGTGAAACGCCTGAGCGCCGCCGGGTCGAGCCTCCGCAACTCGTTGGTCGCGGCGAACACCGGCAGCGGGTGGCGGTCGAGCCAGGTGAGCAGCTCGTTGACCTGGCTCACCTCCCAGCTGCGCTGTGCGGTGGCGCGGTCGTAGAGCAGCGAGTCCGCCTCGTCGAACATCAGCACCGCCCCTTCCGCAATGGCATCGCGGAACGCCTGGGCGATGTTCTTCTCGGTCTCACCGACCCAGGCCGACATCAGGTCCGACGCGCGGCGCATGACCAAAGGCCGGCCGAGCCGCTCGGCGACCTCGCCGGCCAGTTCGGTCTTGCCGGTGCCGGGCGGGCCGGCGAGCAGCACCGACCAGTCGGGCTCGCCGCCCGGCCGGGTGAGCCGCGCGACGAGATCGGCGACCGGCGGGTCACTCTCGAACAAGGCGAGATCGAGCGGACCGCTAGCACGCACCTCGCCGATCGCACGGCCGCTGACGCCGACCACCAGCGCACGCGCGATGCGCTGGTCGTCGTCCGCGCCGCCGCCGGCGATCCGCGCGGCGCGCATCGCGACGCGCGCGACGCTGGTCGTCTCCGGCACCTGGCGCGCGAGCGCCGACAGTGCAGCGCCGGGCGCGGTGCCTTCGGTCGCCGCCATGCGCGCCAACACGCGATCTCGGTCGCTCCCACGGGGATGATCGAGCCGCAACACGAAGCTCATCCGGCGCAGGTACGCCGCATCGACATTGTCGATCGCGTTGCTGGTCCAGATCACCGGCACCTTGTTGCTCTCGAGCATGCGGTTGACGAAAATCTTCGACCCCGCCCGGTTGGCGAAGCGTTTGGCCGGACCGGTCGGCGCGGCGTCGCCGATCATGTCCTCCATCTCGTCGAACAGCAGCAGCGGGCGGCCACCCTGCTGCAGCGCGCGTTGGGCACGGAGCAGGGCCGCCACGCGCTGTTCACGGCGCAATTCATGGCCGCCGCTGTCGGCCTCGCCGACCGCGAACAGATCGGCGCGCGCCGCCGCGGCGAGCGCGCGAGCGAGCTCGGTCTTGCCCACGCCGGGCGGGCCGTGGAGCAGGATGTTGATCCCCTCCGCCTGCCCGTCGAGCGCGCCGCCGAGCAACCGGGCGAGGAAGGCGATGTCGCCGTCCATCGCCGGAAAGTCATCGAGCGCCAGCGCCGCAGCCTGGCGCTTGCCGGCGAGCGCCTCGATCAGCCGCTCGGGATCATGCCCGCCGCGCGCGAGCACGTCCTCGAACCACCAGCTGACGTAGAGCGACACGCCGCCGCCATGCGTCATCTCGATGTCGAGCAGGCCGAGTTCGACCGCCAGGCTGTTGCGCACCATGTTGCCCGCCGCGAGCGGCTCGGCGCCGGCGAGCAGGCCGGCGATGCGCGCGACATCCTCATGCGCCATTTCCAGCGCCCAGCGCAGCTTGGCGATGCGCGGGTGGAAGGTGAGCGCGAGGCCCGCCTCCAGCACGGCGCGCTGCTGCGCATCGAAGCCGAGCACGGTCGCGACATTGCCCGCCGCCAGCGCCAGTTCGTCGGGCAGCGGATCGTCCGCCATGGCTCCGACAAGCGCGCCGAGCCGCGCCCAGCTGAGCTTGCGCTCGGCCGAGTCTTCCGCCTTTTTCCGCCGCGGCACCGGCCAGAAATCGGCGCGGTGCTCCTCGGCCCATGCGAGCAGCGCCCGGCCGGCGCGCCCATCCTTCGTCAGTGTCGCGCGCAGCATCGTTGCCAGCCGCCGCGACGTTACCGTCGTCGTGCCCATGTCATACCCATTCGGTCCGCATGGACGCAGCTATGGCGTCGGGCGGATCACTATCGTTTCAGGGATTATGCGTGCCGGGTCGTCGAACCCGGCCGGGGCGCAACTAGCGCTTCGGCGAGGTTCGAACGGCGGCGGGCGTAATCCCGCTTAGGTTGGCCGTGTCGAACATTGATTGCCTTACTGCTCCAGGAGTGGAGCGGTGGCGCGGTTACGCCGATGGAATGATTTCGTCAACCATGGCCGGCACAAGCGCCCGGTGGATGGTGCGTCCGAAGAGCAGGATGAGCAGCGCGCCCATGCCGCCGATCGCCGCATCGACGAGCCAGAACATGGTCGGGCCGAGCGGTTCGTAATAGCCGCCATACCAGCCGATGATCAGGTTGCTGACGAACAGCGACAGGAACACCGTGCCCATCAGCGTGGCGTTGAGGCGCGGCGGGGCGGATTGCGAGACGAGGGCGAGCAGGGTCGGCCAGTAATAGAGAAAGGCGATGCCCATGCCGGTGAAGCCGACCAGTGGCAGCAGCACGGTGACATGACCCGGCCCGGCGATGGCGGCGCCGAGCGCAAGCACTAGCGCCGAGGCGGCGGCGAGTGCGGCACCAATGCCGATCTTCGCGACGTCGCCGGGTTCGCGTCCGCGCTTGCCCTGCCAGCGCCACAGCGCGACGAGCGGGGGCACGAAGACGATCGAGGAAAGCGCGTCGATCGAATTGAACCATGACACCGGAATGTCGCCAAGCGGCGTGCCGAGCGTGGCATGCTCGGACACCCAGACGATGCCGACGTCGCTGATCTGGTAATAGCAGACCGACTGGAAGATGCTGATCGCCATCAGCACGATGAGCAAGATGACGGTGCGCCGCTGATCGGCGGTCAGCGGTTCGACCGGCGCCTGGTCGCGGCGGCGCGGTGCTTCCGGCGGCAGATAGCGCGCGCCGGCGAGATAAGTCATTGCTGCCAGCAGCATCATCACGCCGGCGAGGCCGAAACCGTAATCCCAGCCATAAACGTGTGCGACGAGGCCGCAGAACAACGGCCCCGCCACCGAACCGGCATTGATGCCCATCGAGAAGACGGCGTAACTGCGCGTGCGGCCAGCCTCATCCTCGGGCGGGTGGAGGCGGCCGACCTGGGCCGAGATATTGCCCTTGAGGCACCCGGTGCCGACGATCAGCAACAGGATGGCGAGCAGGAAGCTTTGCTCGAACGCCATCAGGAAATGGCCGGCGCTCATCACCGCCGCACCGATCAGCACGGTGCGCCGCGCGCCGAGCCAGCGGTCGGCGACGAACCCTCCGATGATCGGCGTGAAATAGACGAAACCCGTATAGAAACCGAAGATCTGCGAGGCGAGCGCCTGGCTCGACAATGGACCGAACACGCCCTCCAGCGCATGGCGGAAGCCGGCCATACCGAGGACATGCTCGATATGGCCGGGCAACAGCAGTTGCTGGACCATGTAGAGCACGACCAGCGAGGTCATGCCGTAATAGGAGAAACGCTCCCACGCCTCGGTGAAGGCGAGATAGGCGACGCCGATCGGCTGGCCGAAGAAGGTGCGTCGGGCGGGCATGGCAAGCGTCGTCATCTCTCGGCGATTTTCGTCAGGCGCACGCGCACCGACAATTGCGGGTGCAGCGCCGCATAGGCGACGAGCGCGCGTTCGAGCGACGCGCGATCGGGGAACCGGCATGTCACGTCCGAACTGTCGGGGCGAGACGGCATACCATGCGGGTCCGACGCCGACATTCGGCTGACCATCCCGCCAGCAGCCTGCACCAGTGCCTCGGTTCCGACGCAATCGATCGTCGCGCTCATCGCGAGGATATCCCCGCGCCGTTCCATCAAGCCATAGGTGACGTCGTCGTCCGCGGCCGGGACCCTGTCGACCGGCCCGTTCATCGTCTGCACGATCCACAGATCCCGGCCGGTGACCGCCAACGGCGCGAGGACGATGTGATCGCCCTGGTCATCACTGGTCGGCTTTGCGTCGTCGACGAGCAGCGACCCATCGGCCAGGCGCACCACGACCATGCGGGCAGCGAGCTTGTGGTCCCCGAGGATATCCGCCTTGTAACGGCCCGGCGCGATCGGCCCGACGATCGCCGGATCTGCCTTGTAGAAGGCCGGTCCCTGCCAGAAACAGCCGGTCAGCAGCAACGCCAGCGCGATCGTCGCAAGGCGCCGCGCGTTTCTCACTCTGCCGCCAGCAAGGTCTCGGCCCCGCCGAGGTCGACCGAGACCAGCCGGCTTACGCCCTGCTCGACCATCGTCACGCCAAACAGGCGGTGCATGCGGCTCATCGTCACGGCATTGTGGGTGACGATCAGATAGCGGGTGAGCGTCTCCTGCGTCATCGCGTCGAGCAGGTCGCAGAAGCGTTCGATATTGGCGTCGTCGAGCGGAGCGTCGACTTCGTCGAGCACACAGATCGGTGCCGGGTTGGTGAGGAACAGCCCGAAGATCAGCGCGACGGCGGTCAGCGCCTGCTCGCCGCCCGACAATAGGGTCAGCGACTGGAGCTTCTTGCCCGGCGGCTGGGCCATGATCTCGAGCCCCGCTTCGAGCGGATCGTCGGAATCGACCAGCGCGAGATGCGCCTGACCGCCGTTGAACAGCGTCGTGAACAGGCGGCGGAAATGACCGTCGACTGCCTCGAACGCGGCGAGCAGGCGCTGGCGGCCCTCGCGGTTCAGGGTGCCGATCGAGCCACGCAACCGGTTGACCGCAAGGCCCAGTTCCTCGCGCTCGGCGAGGTTGCCGATGCTGGCGGCCTCCAGCTCGGCGAGCTCGGTTTCGGCGACGAGGTTGACCGGGCCGATGCGCTCGCGGTCGACCACCAGCTTATCGTGCGCGAGCGATTCGTCGGCCGGCGTGCGCACCGTGGCGCTTTCGAAACCGACCCGCTCGGGCAGCACCGGGGGCGGACATTCGAAGCGCTCGCCCGACACGCGGCCCATCTCGATGCGGCGTTGCTCTTCATTCTCCGCGCGGGCAGCGGCGCCGGCGCGGGCCTCGCGCGCATCGGCCAATGCCTCGGACGCAGCCGACGCAAGCGCCTCGGTCTGGCGCAGCGCGACATCGGCGGCGCGCTCGGCATCGGCGAGCGTTTCGGCTTCGGCGCGGGCGGCGCCATGCGAGGTTTCCAGCGCGGCGATCTCGGCGGCCAGCGCGGCGGGCCGCTCGGCCAGCGTCTCGGCCTCGGTAGCGAGATCGGCCGCGCGCTTGTCCATCTCGGCGATACGTCGCGCCGCCTCGCCGGCGCGGGCGCGCCAGCCTCGTATCTCGGCGCCGTTGGCGGCGAGCCGCTCGCGATCCTGGGCGATGCCGCGATCGAGCGCAGCACGCTCGGCCCGGGCATTGGCGACGGCGGAGCGGCGGGCTTCGGCCTCGGCCGACAGGCGAGCGACGGCGTCGCGCGTCTCGCTGCCGTCGGGCAGCGCGGCGCGGTCGCGTTCGGCGCGGGCGAGCTCGGCGGCGGCCTCCTCCTGCTCGCTCGCCGCGCGCTGGCGTCGCCCTTCGAGATCGCCGCGCTGCGCCTCGATGCGTTCGATCGCCGAAGCCGCCCGGTCCTCGGCGCGCGCGGCGTCGCGGGCGCTGTTCTCGGCGGAATCGAGCGTTCGGCGCGCATCGCTGGCGGCGCGGCGGGCCTCGGCGATCGCCTCGTCGATGCGGGTGAGTTCGCCTTCGGCTACCTCGACCGCTCGTACCACGGCGGGGCGCGCGGACTCGATCGCGCGCAGGCGGTTCATGCGTTGCAGCCGCTCGGCCGCGGCCGCACCCCCCGACCTGGCGATGTACCCGTCCCAACGGCGCAAGACGCCCGCCATGGTGACGAGGCGCTGGCCGACGGCGAGCGGCTGATCGGCATCGTCGTCGGCCACGAAGATCTGGGCGAGGCGGCGTGACAATCCCGGCGGCGCGGCGACGTGCTTGCCGAGCGCGACGGTGCCGGCCGGTGCGCCCGGATCGCCGGGCAACGGCTCGGCGCCGGCCCAGAAACGATCGGCGCTGCGGTCGAGCCCTGCCTCGAGATCGTCGCCCAGCGCCGCGGCCAGCGCACGTTCATAGCCGGGATCTGCGCGCAGCTGGTCGAGCAGCCGGTCCTTGCCCTCGCGGCGCGTTGCCTTGGTCAGCGCAGCAGCCTCGCTGTCGAGCGCGGTCAGTTCGGCATGCGCCGCGGCGCGCGCCGCCTGGGCGCGGTCGCGCGAGCCGATCGCCTCGCGTTCGCCGGCATCGGCGCGGACCAGCGCGGTGCGGGCGCTTTCGGCGTGGCGCAGCGCCTGGGCGCGGGCCTCCTCGGCGCGGCGGCGTTCGGCGATCAGCGGCGCGGTGTCGCCGAGTGCGGCTGCCTCGGCAGCGACACGCGCGAGATCGCGCGCCGCGCGGTCGAGCCGGGCGCGCGCGGCACCGAGCGCGGCGTCGGCGACGCGCACATCGGCCGCCTCGCTGGCCTGTCGGCTCAGCGCCTGGGCAAGCGCGACCTCGGCATCGCGGCCGAGCCTTTCCGCTTCGGCCAGGGCCGCATCATGGCGCGGGAGCTGGCCGAGAATCTCCTCGATGCGCACGTCGAGCGCCGCCGCTTCATCGGTCAGCCGGGCGATCGCCTCGGCGGCATCGCTGGCCAGCGAGCCTTCGCGCACGCGGTCGTCAGCGAGGCGTGCACGATTGTCGGCGAGGTCGGCGATACGGCGTTCGACCGCGGCATGTTCCGATCGCAGGCCGGCGAGGCGGTGGCCCGCCTCGCTGGCGCGGTCGCGCGCCGCCTGTGCCTCGGCGCGCGCGGCGGCGAGTTTCTCGGTCGCCTCATTCTGGTGAGCGGCGGCGGCGCGCTGCGCCTCGGCGGCGGTGGCGACGCGCTGTTCGCAGCCGGCCGCCTCGGCCTTGGCGACATCGGCCGCGGCGGCGGCGTCGCGCCACCGGGCGAAGATCAGCCGCGCCTCGGCGGTGCGGATCTGGTCGGACAACAGCCGATAACGTTCGGCCTGGCGCGCCTGGCGACGCAATGCCGAAGCGCGTGCATCCTGGTCCGAAATCAGCTCATCAAGCCGCGCGAGATTGGCCTCGGTGGCACGCAGCTTCTGCTCGGCATCCTTGCGGCGAACATGCAGGCCGGCGATCCCGGCCGCCTCTTCGAGCATAGCGCGGCGTTCGATCGGCTTGGCGGCGATGACCGCGCCGATCCGGCCCTGGCTGACCAAAGCCGGCGAATGCGCACCGGTCGCGGCATCGGCGAACAGCAGGCCGACATCCTTGGCGCGCACGTCGCGCCCGTCGATGCGGTAAGCCGACCCGGCACCGCGCTCGATACGGCGTACGACCTCGGTCTCCTCCCCGCCGATCTCGGCGAGCAGCGACACCTCGGCGAAATCACGCGACGGCCGCGTCGAGGTGCCGGCGAAGATCACGTCTTCCATGCCGGCGCCGCGTAGCGACTTGGCGCTGTTCTCGCCCATCGTCCAGCGCAGTGCCTCGAGCAGGTTCGATTTGCCGCAGCCATTGGGGCCGACGATCCCCGTCAGGCCCGGCTCGATCCGCAGATCGGCCGGGTCGACGAAGCTCTTGAACCCCGAAAGCCTGAGGCGCTTGATCTGCACCTGCGCTGTCCCCCTCCGGCTGCGCCCTACAGCGCGCCGGCCGCCTTAAGCACCGGCTGGAGTGCGGCCCAGTCGTTCACGTCGCGCGCGACATTGCCGTTGACGATGAAGGTCGGCGTACCGGAAATGTTATACTGTTGGTCGGCCGCGTCCTTGCGCGTGGCGATCAGCTCATAACCCTTCGGGTCGGCCAGACAGGCCTGCGCCTTGGCCTCGGGCACGCCGCGCTGCTTGACGAAGTCGATATAGCCCATCTTGTCGGCAAAAGTGGTGCCGATCTGCACCGGGGTTGGATTGGGGATCGCCTGGAGGGCCTTGCCGGCATCCTGCATCCTCGCGACCAGCGCGTCCTGCCCGGCCATCATCTGGTCGAGCATCGGGAAAAAGGCCGCAGTGTCGACGCAGTGGCCGAGCAGGGTCGGCCCGAGATCGGGCGCGCCGTGCACCGGATAATCGCGGAATTCGTAGCTCAGCTTGCCGGCAGCGATCGGCCCGGCGCGCAGCGCGGGCAGACCTTCCTGGTCGAACCGGGCGCAGAACGGGCATAGCCGCGACCCATATTCGACCAGCTTCACGGGGGCGTTGGGGTTGCCCTGGACATAACCGCCCTCCGCGGTGGCGCTGACCGTGTCGACCCAGCTCTTGCCTGCCGGCGGCTTGACCGCGGCGACCGGCGCGGCAGCGGCGACGTCGTTGCCCGAACCGGTCGAGCCGCCCGAGCCGCAAGCGGCCAGTAACAGCGCCGGCAGCGCGGCGAGAAGCAGAGCGAATTTCATGTGTGGCTTACTCCTGGTGAAATACATGGTCAGGCGCCCGCGGCCTTGAGCACCGGCTCGAGCCCGGCCCAATCGCCGACACCGTCGGCAACCTTGCCGTTGACGATGAAGGTCGGCGTACCGTGGATCTGGTAAAGGCGATTGGCATCGTCGGCGCGCCTGGCGAGCGCATCGAAGCCCGGCTTGGACGACAGGCACGCGCGCGTACGGGCAGCGGGCATGCCATGCCTTGCCATATAGTCGATAAGGCCGAGCTTCTCGGCAAAGGAGATCGCGATCAGTGTCGGCGTGGCGGGCTTTTCGGCCTGGACGCGGCGCACCACATCCTCCTCATGCGCGAGGATTTTCGGCTGGTCGGCCATCATCTGGTCGAGCAGCGGGAAATAGTTCGCCGTGCTGACGCAGTGGCCGATCAGGATCGGCGCGAGATCGAGCGCGCCATGCACCGGAAAGTCGCGGAATTCGTAGCTGACCTTGCCGCTGGCGACATATTTGCCGCGCAACGTCGCCATCGAATCGGCGTGGAACTGGCGGCAATAGGGGCAGAAGCGCGAGCCATATTCGATCAGCTTGACCGCGGCGGCGGGATTGCCCATCCGCACGCCGCCCTCGGGCGTGGCCGCGAAGGTCTTGACCCAGTTGACCGGCCCGCGCGGCGCGGCGGGGCTGGTGCGTTGCAGCGGATGATGTTGCGCAAGCTTGGGTGCGGGCCGTGGCGCGGCGAGCAGGGGTGCGCCGATCAGCGCCGCGATGAGCAGAAACAGTCGCATCATTCCTCCATCGTCCCGACTTGCGGCGTGCCGCGCGTTGCGGCGACCCCCGCCGCCAATGCCTCGAGCACCGCCTTCAATTCCGGGTCGGCGATGGTGCGCAGGCTCGCGCCGAGCTCGACCGGCACAGCTTTCAACGACGGCGGCGCCTTGCGCGGCGCCGGCGCCGGAACGTCACCCTGGCGGAACTGCACCTTCGCCACGGCGTCGTATCCGAAGAAGCGATTGACCCGTTCGATGATCTCCGGCGCGATATGCTGCATCATCGGGGCATGTGCGCCGCGCACCACCAGATTGAGCGTGCCGCCACTGCGTTGCCCGTGCGGAAAGCGAATCGATTCGGGCGCCGAGACGCCGGCGTAACGCGCGCCGACGATCTCCGCCCAACGGCTGACCACTGCGCTCTGCACGAAGCCGAAGCGGCGAAAGGCGGCGCGGCCGATATCGGGCACGAGCTCCGACACGGCGCGCGCACGGCCGCCGCGCGGCTTTTCGACAGGGGGAGCGGGTACGCCACGCTTGCTCATCCCGCCGTCCATGCCATAGCGACGGCGTGCCCGCAAAGCGATCTTCCGTCATCGCCGACCGCCTGCTCGCCTGGTATGATGCGAATGCCCGCAGCCTGCCGTGGCGCAGCCCGCCCGGCGCCAATGCCGCGGACCCCTATCGGGTGTGGCTATCCGAGATCATGTTGCAGCAGACCACCGTCGCGACGGTGCGCCCGCGCTTCGAAGCATTCCTCGCCCGCTGGCCGACAGTCGAGTCGCTGGCGGCGGCGAGCGACGCCGACCTGATGGCCGCCTGGGCGGGGTTGGGATATTATGCCCGGGCACGCAATCTGATCGCCTGTGCGCGTGCCGTCATGGCGGAACATGGCGGGCACTTCCCCGATACCGAAGCGGGGCTGCGCGCCCTGCCCGGGATCGGCGACTATACCGCCGCGGCCATCGCGGCGATCGCCTTCGGCCGCCGTGCCGTGGCGGTCGACGCCAATGTCGCGCGGGTGGTGACGCGGCTCGACGCGATCGCCGCGCCCTTGCCCGGCGCGATGCCGCTGATTCGCAGTGCCGCCGATGCGATGACGCCCGACGCGCGCGCCGGTGACTTTGCCCAGGCGATGATGGATCTAGGCACCGCGATCTGCACGTCGCGAAGCCCACGTTGCCTGCTTTGCCCGCTGATCTCCGAATGCCGCGCCCAGGCCGAAGGCGATCCGGCGCGCTATCCGTTCAGGGCGGCGAAGGCGGCGCGACCGCACAGATATGGCACGATCTTCTGGGCGGAGCATGACCAGGCGGTGCTGCTGGTACGGCGGCCGGACAGCGGTTTGCTTGGCGGCATGCGTGCCCTGCCGACGGGGCCATGGGTCGACGCGCCGCCCGGCCTGGCCGGCGCGCCACTCGACGCCGCATGGCGGATGTTGCCCGAAACGGTGGAGCACGGCTTCACTCATTTCACTTTGCAACTCGCGCTTGCGGTCGGCGAAACGCAGGGGCATGCGAAGGGCGAATGGTGGCCGGTCGCCGACATCGAGTCGGCGGGATTGCCGACGGTTTTCGCCAAGGCGGCGATGACGATCAGGGGAGCACGACGCGGATGATACGGCGATTCGTTACGGGGAGCGCGGTCGTCGCGCTGGCGTTGACCGCCGGCGCGTGGGGCGGCCAGGCCCTGCCACAAGCGGCACCTGCACCCGTCGCGACGAGTGCAACCAGCCTGCTCCCGACGACCCAGGCGCTGTTCGACGGTTATGTGCGCGACAACAAGATGCCTGGCATCGTCGGCGCCTTCGGGGTTGGCGAGCGGCCGACCATTTTCGTCAGCGCCGGCAAGATCGCCGACGATGCCGGCGCGGCGCCGGCCGGCCCGGACAGCCTGTGGCGGGTCTATTCGATGACCAAGCCGATCACCGCCATGGCGGCGATGGTCCTGATCGAGCGCGGCAAGATCAGGCTCGACCAGCCGGTCAGCGACTTCATTCCCGGGTTTGCGCACATGAACGTGCTGACCGACCCGGAGCACTCGCTGGCAACCAAGCCGGCGGTGCATCCCGTGACGATTCGCAACCTGCTGACGCACACGGCGGGCCTAGGTTACAACATCATCACCAAAGGGCCGTTGCTCGCGGAATACAACCGACTCGGCATCAACCCGGCCCAGGTCAACCAACAGTTCGAAGGCCCGGCGCGGGCCGTGCGGCCCAAGGATATCCAGGCCTTCGCCGCCAGCGTCGCGACGCTCCCGTTGATCGCGGAGCCGGGCACCAAATGGAGCTATTCGATCGGCCTCGACGTGATGGGTGCGGTGATCGAGAAGGCCAGCGGGATGTCGTTCGATGGCTTCGTCCAGGCGAACATCTTCGATCCGCTCAAGATGACGTCGAGCTACTGGACGGTGCCCAAGTCCGAAGTCGGGCGCTTCGCGACCAACTATATGTTCAAGCGCGAGGCAATGGCGGCGATGGGCTCGACGGTCGATCCGTCAACGGTTCCGGCCACGGCGCGTGTGCCGCTTGATGCCGGCGCCACCTCGATCTGGCTGACGCCCCCGAGTTTCCCCTATGGCGGCGCCGGCCTGGTGATGTCGGCGCGCGATTATGACCGCTTCCTCCACGCGCTGCAAAATTATGGCACGCTCGACGGCGTGCGTGTGCTCAAGCCCGAAACCGCGCGTCTGATGATGTCCAACCTTCTGCCCGCCGGCGTGACATTCGGCGGCGTCGCCGCGACGACCGGCGGCACTACCGCGGGGCCGAAGATGGGCTTCGGCGCCGGCGGCTCGGTTTATCTCGAGGACGCGCCGGGCGGGGGCAGCAAGGGCACCTATGGCTGGGGCGGTGCGGCCGGCACGATCGCCTATGTCGATCCGGTGCGCCACATACGCGGCACGGTGATGGTCAATTACTTCCCCGGCGAACGCTGGGGGTTGCGTAGCGAGGTGGTGCCGGCGCTGTTCGCCGATGCCGCGCGGATGACGCGCGCGCAGTGAGCATGTCCGATATGGTCGCCCCCGGCCTGACCGGCGGGACGCTCGACCGCGCCGATCATCTGCGCCACGATGTCGAGGCGCTGGCCGCGGCGATGGGCGACTGGCGCGCGCGGCTGCTCAAGCTCGACGGGCTGCATCCGGAGGTCGGCGACGATGGCCGTCTCGGCTGGACCTCGCTGGCCGACGCGCCCGACGATGCGATGCTGATCCTGCTCGGACTCGACGAGAGCGGACGGCCGCACTTTGCCGCCTATCTTCCCGGCACGCGCGCCGCCGAGGCGACGCCGATGCGCTCGCCGGCGATGATCCACGCGCTGGCGACGCTGCAACCGAGCGAGGCGGCGACGTATGCTGCGGCACGCAGCGTGATCGACTGGCATTCGCGGCATCAGTTCTGCGCCAATTGCGGCACCATGACCGCGCCGTTTCGTGCCGGCTGGGCGCGGAAATGCCCCAATTGCGGCACCGAGCATTTCCCGCGCGTCGACCCAGTGGTGATCATGATCGCGGAGCATGACGGCCGCGCGCTGCTTGGCCGCGGCAAGGGGTGGCCACCAGGGCGCTATTCGGCGCTGGCCGGCTTTCTGGAACCGGGTGAATCGATCGAGGAGGCGGTCGCGCGCGAGATCCACGAAGAAGCCGGTGTGCGCGTCGGCGCGGTGCGCTACATCGCCAGCCAGCCTTGGCCCTTTCCCTCCTCGTTGATGATGGCCTGTGTCGGCATGGCCGAGGACGACATGCTGACGGTCGACACCAACGAGCTGGAAGACGCGATCTGGGTCGGTCGGGATGTGGTGCGCGCGGTGCTGGCGGGCGAGCCCGGGCCGTTCCTGCCGCCGCCGCCTTATGCCATCGCCTATACGCTGCTCAGGGAATGGGCGCGCGGCTAGCGGGCGCGGCGAAAGATCGCGGATCTTTCAGGCGCGTATTCTCGCTCTAGCCTTCGGGAGGCTCTTCGGCCTGCGCCGCCATGTCCATGAAGTCGCGCGCCATGTCGCGATCCTGCGGATCCTTGAACGCCACGTCGAGATCGGGCGCGACACCCAGCATGTGCATCAGCGCCCAGAGCGCGAAACGCCGGTTGCGGTCCTTGGCCAGACCGAAATCGACCAGCATATGCTCGGCGCCCGCGGCAAGCGCTCCCTCGGGCAGCGACGCGATGTCGGTGGTGCCGAAATAGCGGCGCAGCTGATCGTCGAAATCCATCGTCTTATGATACCCGCGCGAAGCTGATCGCGCGATTGGCGGGGTCGGCGGCGGTCAGCCTGACGCCGATCGCATCGCCCGGGCCGACGGCCTGGGCGGCGACGCGAGCGACGACCGGCTGGTCGCACAGCTGGATGCGCGCACCACGGTCGTCGACATCGGTCACCACGGCCGCGAAGACCTGCCCGACCGCGTCCTTCAACATCACCGCCTCGGCGAGATCGATCACCGCGCGACCGATCTGCCCGTCGAGCTGGTCGGCGTGCGCCATCACCTGCGGAAGTCGCGCGAACGCCTCGGTCACGACGTCGGGCACCGCCTCGCCATTGGCGATCGCGAGCGCGGCGCGCACGACGTAGCGATCGGCCAGCCGGCGCAGCGGCGCGGTGGCATGGCAATAGGTTGCCGCCATTGCCGCGTGCCACGGGACCACACCCTCCTCGTACGGCACATAGGAGGCGCCCTGCCCGGCGCGGCGGATCGCCAGCATGAAGGCCGCCTGTTTCGGGTCGGTGCCATCGAGGCCGCGCGTATATTGGTCGAGCGTCTCATTGCCCGGCCATTTCAGGCCATAGGCCTTGGCGGTGTGGCGCAGCCGCTCGACCGCACCCTGATTGGGCGGCGCCATCACCCGGAACAGCCCGCTATGGTGCGCCTGCAAGGCATCGGCGACGGCAAGGTTGGTCGCCAGCGACATCGCCGCGTTGCTGATCTCGGATTGCAGCAGCGGGCGGAACGCCAACGTATAATGCCCGTCACCCACCGCATCGACTTCCTGCTCGGGCGGGTCGACCCGCGCCGCGCCGCGCCGATCCTCGGCCGCCTGGATGCGCCTCGCCAGTTCGGTGAAACCGGGCGGCAGGTCGCTGTCGCGCACGCTGTCATAGGCCAGCTTGGCACGGCTGCGCACGATCGCGCGCTCGGCCCCGTCGAGCTTCACCGCGCCATCGGGCGCCACCCGCACGGTGAAGATCACCGCCGGGCGCGGCCCCGTCGGCAGCAGGCTCGCCCCGCCATCGCTCAATATCGCGGGATAAAGCGACGCCTTGCCATCAGGCATATATTGCGTCGCGCCGCGCTTCCATGCCTCGACATCGATCGCATCGCCGTCATCGACGAACCAGGCGACGTCGGCGATGGCGTAATGCAGCAGCAGGTCGCTGCCGGCAGCTTCGATGGTGAAGGCCTGGTCGAGGTCGGTCGACGCGGCGGGGTCGAGCGTGACGAACGGCATGTCGGTGCGGTCGACATTCGCGGTCGGCGCGCGCTTCGCCGCCATCTCGGCCGCCGCCTGCACCGCGGGCGGGAAATCGGCCGGCACCTGATATTGCAGCCGGATAGCCGCCAGGCCGGAGGCCAGTGCGTTGGTCGGGTCGATGAGTGCCTTCATCCCGGCTCCCTACACCATGCCGGCCTCGCTTGGCCAAATCGATGCACCGCCAGGTCACCGCGACGGCACGCCGATCCGCAGCGGATCGAGATCATGGTCGCCGCAACAACGGCAAGCCGATTTCCTGCGGCAAGGCGAGACCCGTTTCGATCAGGGCAATCCGCGCGTCGCACCGCTGGCCGGGCATGCCACCCGCATCGAGTAGTCTTTCGAATTGGGCCGGCGGCAACTTCAGCCGGGCGGCGGCGACCGCCATCACCTCGTCGGGAATGGCCAGTCTGCGTCGGTCCTCGGGAACCGTATCCGGACTGGAAAGCATCAGGATTTGCTGGCGAGCGCGCCAACGCCGGTCGCGAAAGATGTACCCAAGTTGCGGCGGCGCGTCGCCGGTCGCGAAGAACGAGTCGCACGCCACAGCACCCGACTCGCGAATCCCCTTCGCCTCCTCAAGCTGCAACCGCCGATAGTCGACCACCAGCGCCGGGTCCGCGTCGATGCTGATCGCTGCCTGCAATCTCTGCACGAGCATCGTCGAGATTTCGTCGGAGAATGCCGAGCGACGCTTGAGATCATCATGCGCCTGCTGCCATTTGGCCGTGAGCAACTGGAACAGCACCGGGTTTTCGATGCTGATGGTATGCATGGTGAACCCATCGCCAGCGAACGCAGTGAGAACCGGATCGAGGTCCGTCGCGGGTGCGCGCAAGTCGTCGTTGGCCGGCGCGGTCGACAGCGTCACTTCGTTTGGTGGTGTCCCGCCGCCCTTTGGCGTCAGGTTCGAGCCGATTGCCGACAATAGCACCAGCGCGAAGAAGCCAACGACAAGCCACAGCCTGAGCCCGCCCGATCCCGGACGATTGACGCCTCCGGGGATGCGTCCAGGCTCGATGAGGCCGAGTTTTCCTTCCCACATCGCGACGCGTTCGGGGTCGAGTTCGCTTTCGAGCGCCGGTTGCTCGATGCGGATGGCGCGCAGCAGGGTGGTGATATCGCCGGCACCGACCCGGACGGCACGACGCCCCCGCTTGACCACCGGGCTGGTGAGTTCGCGCCACGCCTTGTGCATCGGATGGGCAGGTGACTGCACCTTGACGATGAAGCGCAGCGCGGTGGCGCGGTGGAGGACGGCGTCCAGCCCCCGCGGCTGGTCGACGCGTCCGCGCGTCTCCTCCCAACCGAAAAAGTCGACGGCATCCAGCAGGATCGCATCCGAACGCGGGATCGTGCCGGCGATCACGTCGCGCAACTGGGCCTCCGCGCTCATGCGAAAAGAGACCAGTTCCATCCGCGGGTCGTGCAGCAGCACGGCGAAATGATCGGCGAGCGTCGTGCGTTCTCCGGGCGACAGCGGGGTCATGCTCCGTTCGCCATCGGGCAGCAGCAACCGCATCATTTCGCTATAGTGGAAACCCACGTCATCGACTGGCGGCGCCCCCGGGTCCGCGGACTCCTCGGTTTCCCGCTGAAGCGGCGAGGGCTCGACATCCTCCGCAATCGCCTGCTTTGCGATCGGCGCGACCGTTTCCGGCGACGGCGACGGGTCGGTCCTGGACAGCGTGTCGTGGGCACTACGCGCCCAGCGGAGCGCCAGGTCGCGTGCGTCGCGCAACGTGATGTAACGGTTCGGCTCCTGGTCCATGTCGAACCGCTTGAGCTCGGCGGCATAGGCCTTGCGGATCGCAGCGGCGTCGCGCGTGGCGGCGATGCCCAGGATATGCCACGGGTCGCCGGTCACGCACCGCATCCTTCGATGCGGCTGGCGCGCGCATCACCGCGCACAAACATGCAGAACATTCTGGACAATCACGACAGCCCCCCGACGCCGTTGTCGCAGGCAAGGCATCGTCCGGGCAAGTCTTCGCCTTGCCGCGAGATGCTAACCCCGCTTGCGTGCCTGGCGATAGCTGCCGAGCAGCCGCACCCATTTCGAGTGGAAGCCGAGCTCGTCCAACGCGCGGTCGAGACCCGGGTCGCCCGGTCGCCCCTCGACATCGGCGAAGAATTCGGTCGCGGCAAAGCTGCCGCCGCGCTGATAGCTTTCCAGCTTGGTCATGTTGACGCCGTTGGTCGCGAAGCCGCCCATCGCCTTGTAGAGCGCGGCGGGCACGTTCTTCACCTCGAACACCAATGTCGTCATCCACGCGCCCTCGCCGATCGGCGGATGGCCGGTCCGCGCCAGCACGACGAAGCGCGTCATATTGTGGTCGGCATCGGCAATGCCCTCGGCGAGGATCTCGAGGCCGTATATCCCGGCTGCAGCACGCGGCGCGAGCGCGGCGATGGACGGGTCGTTCTTTTCCACCACGAGCGCTGCGGCACCTGCCGTGTCGGAATAGGCGACCGGCTGGATGTCATGCGCGCGCAGCCAATGCCGGCACTGGCCCAACGCCTGTGGATGGCTGGTCGCCTGCGTCACGCCGGAAAGCGGTCCGAGGCCCATCAGGGCATATTGGATGGGCAGGAAATGCTCGCCGGTGATCGACAGCCCCGATTCGGGCAGCAGGAAATGAATGTCGGCGACCCGGCCGTGCAGCGAATTCTCGATCGGGATCATCGCGCAATCGGCGCGCCCGTCGCGCACCGCGTCGATGGCGTCGGCGAAGTCGAAGCAGGGCAGCGGCAGGCAATCGGGAAACGCTTCCAGGGCGGCGATGTGCGAATTGGCACCCGGCGCGCCCTGGAACGCGACGGCCCGATCCGGTGCCGCCGCGGCCTGCTCGATCATCCGCGCCACGATCGGGCGCGCCGGCGCGGCGAAACTTTCCATGGGCGGCGCGCTTAGGGTCGAAACTCAATCACTGCAATGGCCGTGACGGAGCGAATTTTGGCGCACGGCTAGAAGCAAGGAGGGAGCGATGGCTTTTCCATCGTGACCCCAGGGACCTTTGGCGCGCGACGACGCTGTGCGCCAAAAGTCGCCCGCCGCGTAGCGGTCGCCCGGAGCGGGCCGCTGGTCTGCGTCGCTTGCTTGCGCGTAGCAAATGCTACGCGTCTGCACTGCGCTCCTTGCCAGCGGCCCGTTCCGGGCGATCACGGCCGTTGCAGTGATTGAGTTTCGACCCGACCACCCTTGGCGCGTGCACAAGCGCGGCTTGCGATGATCGCACAGCGTGCCTAAAGGAAGCCGACTTTCCGACAGGGGCTTCTGACCATCATGGACAATCGGACGAACACGATCGCGGGCTGGGTTCTGGCGGCATGCGGTGCAGCGCTGGGGCTGTCGATCGTGGGTGGCATGTGGCTCCACTCCGAAAAGCCGGCCAAGCCCGGCTATCCGCTCGAAGGCGCGGTCGAGGCCGGCGGCGCGGCCGCCGCACCCGACGTGCCGATCGCGACGTTGCTCGCCACCGCCGATCCGGCCAAGGGCGCCGACGTGTTCAAGAAGTGCGCGGCCTGCCACACCGTCGAGCAGGGTGGCGCCAACGGCATCGGCCCGAATCTCTACGCGACTGTCGGCGAGGCGATCGCCACCGGCAAGGCCGGCTTCGCTTTCTCGGATGCGCTCAAGGCCAAGGGCGGCAAGTGGGATTTCGACGCGCTCAACGCCTGGCTGACCAACCCGCGCAAGTTCGCCGAGGGCACGAAGATGACCTTTGCCGGCCTGCCCAACGCGCAGGATCGCGCCAATGTGATCGTCTATCTCAATTCGATGGGCTCGAACCTGCCGCTGCCGGCGGCGCCGGCCGCCGCTCCGGCTGCCGCGCCCGCCGCCAACGCGACCGCCCCGGCCGAAGGCAATGCGACGGCGCCCGCCGCCGGCTTGGCCAATGCAACGACCCCGGCCTCGGGTGCCCCCTCGGTCGATCCCGCCGCGAAGAAGTAACGAACGCCGCCGCGTTCCATCAAAATCATCCGTCGCCCCGGACTTGCTCCGGGGTGACGGAGACGCGAAACGCCGGCGCAAAGGCGCGCGGGCGGCGCCGGCCTACTCGATCGGCAAACCCTCGACCGGCATGTCGCGGTAGAAGTTCTTGACGACCTCCCACCCTTCCGCGGCGGTTTCGACGAAGGTGAAGATGCCGAGGTCGCGCTTCGAGATCACGCCCTCCTCGACCAGCGCCTCGAAATTGACCACGCGGGTCCAGAAGTCGCGACCATAGAGCAGCACCGGAATCGGCTTGATCTTGCCGGTCTGGATCAGCGTCAGCAGCTCGAACAGCTCGTCGAACGTGCCGAAGCCACCCGGGAACGCCGCCAGCGCACGGGCATGGAGCAGGAAGTGCATCTTCCTGAGCGCGAAATAATGGAACTGGAAGCTCAGCGACGGCGTGACATAGGGGTTCGGCGCCTGCTCGTGCGGCAGCACGATGTTGAGCCCGATCGTCTCGTGCCCGGCCTCGACCGCACCACGATTTGCCGCTTCCATGATCGACGGGCCACCGCCCGAGCAGACCACGAAATTGCGCTTGCCGTTCTCGTCGACCGGAAAGTCGCTGACCAACTGGGCGAGCTCATAGGCGACGTCGTAATATTTCGACTTGGCGACGAGGCTCTGCGCGATGCGGCGCGACTCGTCGTCGGTCGCCAGTTCGAGCAACGCCTGCGCCTTCGCCGGCTCGGGAATCCGTGCCGAGCCGTACATCACGAAGGTCGACGCGATGTTGGCCTCGGCGAGCAGCAGCTGGGGCTTGAGCAATTCGAGCTGGAAGCGAACGGGGCGCAGATCTTCGCGCAGCAGGAAATCCATGTCCTGGAAAGCGAGGCGGTAGGCTGGATCGGAGGTCTGCGGGGTGTGGATGCCGGTCTTGGCGGATTCGGCATCCTGGCGGGCGCGCGGGAACACCCGCGACGGAACATGTGTATCACTCATTTGGACAGGCGTTAGCGCAAAGCGCACGCCGCTCCAAGCAGCGCAGGTCTTTGGCTGCCTCAGCCAGGCCGGCACCGCACTTCAGCGACGCTGAAACCTAACGGCAAAAATGCTTGTGGTCGTCCTCGAGGTGGAGGTGGTTGTAGTGCGCGCTGTTGTAATCGGGGCTCAACACCGTGCCGAAGCGCTTGCAGGCGGACATATGGATCGCCTGGAAAAAGTCGTGGATGCGCGGATCGGACGATCGCCAGCCCTGCTCGACGGTGATTCGCCGCCCGTCCTGCAGCACGAAACCCGAGATATCGACGGCATTGGCAATCGCATGGCCCGACAGCTTTTCGATCCCGGGCGCGCCGATGACGTTGCGGCAGGCATAGCTGCCCATGCTCTCGACCCGCACCAGCTCGCTGCCGAGGATCTGATAGGCCGCCGGCGCCACAGCATGGCGCGTCCAGCCGATGAAGCTTTCGGCCAGCCCGCACCGCATCGCCTTGAGGTTGGTGACGGGCACACCGATGTCGATCAGCTGCACCGCGCCGATCACCTGGCAGCCACCGCCATAGTCGCGGTCCACCGTCGGGCTGAACCGGACGTCTTCGCGCGACAGGTCGGCGAAACAGGCCTGGGTCGCGCGGCTGGTCGGCAGGTCGAGCGTGATCGGGCGCGAACCGGCGGGGCGCGGCGGCGGGGAATAGTCATCATGCCCGCCGCAACCGGCGAGCAGCAGAACCGCGAGAAGAACGCCACGCTTCATAATCGGTTAGGCTATGCCGACATGGTTAACAAATCCTTACCAATGCGATCAATCGTGCTGCGCCGCAGCGGAATTGGTTGACACATCGCCCGGCATCGTTAGGGGCGGCGCCGGGCCACGCGGTCCCAACGCCGCGCGTGCTCTCTGCAAGGAGAGACTATATGACTGACTTGACTGCCCGCCCCGGGGCCCAACCGGCGCGTCCGTACTTTTCTTCCGGCCCGTGCGCAAAGCCGCCCGGCTGGTCCCCCGAAAAACTCGATACCGCTGTGCTCGGCCGCTCGCATCGCTCGAAGCTCGGCAAACAGCGCCTGCAATATGCCATCGACCTGATGCGCGAGCTGCTCGGCCTGCCCGACACGCACCGCATCGGCATCGTCCCCGGCTCCGACACCGGCGCGTTCGAGATGGCGATGTGGACCATGCTCGGCGCCCGCCCCGTCACAACGCTGGCGTGGGAGAGCTTCGGCGAAGGCTGGGTCACCGACGCGGTCAAGCAGCTCAAGATCGATCCGACCATCGTGCGCGCCGATTACGGCGCCCTGCCCGACCTGACCCAGGTCGACTGGTCGAACGACGTGTTGTTCACCTGGAACGGCACCACCTCGGGTGTGCGCGTGCCGAACGGCGACTGGATCGCCGACGACCGCGAGGGCCTGAGCTTCGCCGACGCGACCAGCGCGGTGTTCGCCTATGACCTGCCCTGGGACAAGATCGATGTCGCGACCTTCTCGTGGCAGAAGGTGCTGGGCGGCGAAGGCGGCCACGGCGTCCTGATCCTCGGCCCGCGCGCGGTCGAGCAACTGGAAAGCTATACCCCTGCCTGGCCGCTGCCCAAGGTGTTCCGGCTCGTCTCCAAGGGCAAGCTGACCGAAGGCGTGTTCAAGGGCGAGACGATCAACACCCCGTCGATGCTCGCCGTCGAGGACGCGATCTTCGCGCTGGAATGGGCCAAGGAAGTGGGCGGCGCTAAAGGCCTGATCGCGCGCAGTGACGCCAATGCTGCGGCGCTCGACGCGATCGTCGCCGAGCGTTCGTGGCTCGGCCACCTCGCCGCCGACGAAACGAGCCGCTCGAAGACCAGCGTCTGCCTGACGGTCGAGGGTGCCGACGAGGCGCTGATCAAGAAGATGGCCTCGCTGCTCGAAGCCGAGCACGCCGCCTATGACGTGGCCGGCTATCGCGACGCCCCGCCGGGCCTGCGCATCTGGTGCGGCGCCACGGTCGACACGGCGGATATCGTCGCGCTCGGCCCCTGGCTCGACTGGGCTTACGCCTCGGCCAAGGCCGCCGCCTAATTTCCGTCATCCCGGCGAAAGCCGGGATCTCATGCCGCACGGGCGACCCATCAGCCGCATGAGATCCTGACTTTCGTCAGGATGACGCTTTCCAGCACAAATCAGAAAGCGAACCAAACCATGCCCAAAGTCCTCATCAGCGACAAAATGGACCCCAAGGCCGCGCAGATCTTCCGCGAGCGCGGCGTCGAGGTCGACGAGATCACCGGCAAGACCCCGGAAGAACTGATCGCCATCATCGGCCAATATGACGGCCTCGCCATCCGCAGCTCGACCAAGGTGACCAAGGCAATCCTCGACGCCGCGACCAACCTCAAGGTCGTCGGCCGCGCCGGGATCGGCGTCGACAATGTCGACATCCCCGCCGCCAGCGCCAAGGGCGTGGTCGTCATGAACACCCCGTTCGGCAACTCCATCACCACCGCCGAGCATGCCATCGCACTGATGTTCGCGCTCGCCCGCCAGCTGCCCGAAGCCGACGCCTCGACCCAGGCCGGCAAGTGGGAGAAGAACCGCT
>JAZJXZ010000053.1:0-31875 GCA_040390605.1 Pseudomonadota bacterium | reverse complement strand
TGTCGGTGATCATCCAGGTGTTCTTCTACAAGCGCACCGGCAAGCGCGTGTTCCGCATGGCGCCGATCCACCATCATTTCGAGCAGATCGGCTGGAGCGAGCCGACCGTGGTGATCCGCTTCTGGATCATCGCCCTGGTCCTCGCGCTGGCTGGCCTGTCCACGCTGAAGCTTCGGTGATCACGAGCCCATCCTGGCGTGACAAACACTTCGGTGTGCTGGGGCTCGCACGCTCTGGTACAGCGACAGTTCGCGCGCTGGTTGCAAGCGGAGCCGTGGTGGAAGCATGGGACGCAGACGAAGGGAAGCGTTCGCAGTTTCACGACGAGTTTGTCGGCGAAGGTTCGTCCGGCGCTTTTCTGGACGATCTGGAGAACCTAGACGATCACGCTTTCGAGCAGTTGGACGGGTTGATTGTCTCCCCCGGCGTGCCACTCAACCGTCATTCCCTCGCGGCCAAGGCGCGCGCCGCCGGCGTCCCAATCATTGGGGACATCGAACTCTTCGCTCAGGCGCGGCCCGCGCTGCCGGCGCACAAGGTCGTCGGCATCACCGGCACCAACGGCAAATCGACCACCACCGCGCTCATCCACCACATCCTCGATACCGCCGGCGTGCCGACGCGGATGGGCGGCAATATCGGCCTGCCGATCCTCGGCCAGGACCCGCTGCCGGAAGGCGGCGTCTATGTGCTGGAGCTGTCGAGCTATCAGATCGACCTGACCTTAAGCCTCGACTGCGACGTCGCGGTGCTGCTCAACATCACGCCCGACCATCTCGATCGTTATGACGGCTTCGAGGCCTATGCCGCGTCCAAGGCGCGCCTGTTCGCGATGCAGGCGAAGGACCATGAAGCGATCATCGGCATCGGCGACGCCCCCTCGGCCGCTATCGCCCGCACCTTGTCGGCACGCGGCGAGCACCTGACCAAGATCGCGCCGGGCGTGTGCATGGACCAGTCGCCCTGGCCCTCGCTGCAAGGCCCGCACAACGCCCAGAACGCGCTCGCCGCGATCGCCGCCTGCCAGGCGCTCGGTGTGGCGGAAGCGGATATCGATCGTGGTCTCGAGAGCTTTCGCGGCTTGCCACACCGTATGGAGCGGGTGCGCGAGCTGCGCGGCGTCGCCTATGTCGACGACAGCAAGGCGACCAATCCGGAATCGACTGCGCCGGCGCTGGGCGCTTTCGGCCGCATCCACTGGATCGTCGGCGGCCAGGCCAAGACCGACGACCTCGACGCCTGCGCGCCCTATTTCGACCGCGTCGCGCGCGCCTACACCGTCGGCGAGGCCGGCCCGCGTTTCGCCGCCTTGCTCGCCCCGCACATGGCGGTCGAGGAAAGTGGTGACCTCGCGCGCGCCGTGAGCAGTGCCGCCGCCAACGCCCGGCCCGGCGAAACCGTATTGCTGTCGCCGGCCTGTGCCTCGTTCGACCAGTTCCGCGACTATGAGGATCGCGGCAACCAGTTCCGCGCGCTGGCGGAGGCGTTGTGATGAGCGACGCGCGCCCGACCGGCGAACTGACCCTGTGGAAGCGCATGCGCCAGGGCGGTCGCACCGACCGCTCGCCGCTCGGCATGTGGTTCTGGGATATCGACCGTGTCGTGCTGCTGCTCACGCTGTTGCTGATCGCGGTCGGGCTGATCGCGGTCGGTTCGGCCTCGCCCGCGGCCGCGACGCGTTATTCCGACGAGCATCATCACATCCCGCCGTTCTTCTACCTTCAATGGCAGGTACTTTGGGTCTGCGTCTCGCTGCCGGTGCTGCTGATCGTCTCGATGCTGCCGGTCACCGCCGCGCGGCGCATGGCGCTGATCGGTACGGTGATCTGCTTTGCGCTGCTGATCGCGGTGCCGTTCGTCGGCGTAGAGAAGAACGGCGCGACCCGCTGGCTCAATTTCGGCGTGTCGCTGCTCCAGCCGTCCGAATTCCTCAAGCCCTGCTTCATCGTCACCGTCGCCTGGCTGTTGTCGATGAAGGTCAAGGACGACGCGCTGCCGGTTACCGTCATCACCGGCGCGATGACCGCGTTCGTCGGCCTGCTGCTCATGCTCCAGCCCGATTTCGGCCAGACCATCGTGTTCGTCGCGGTGTGGTTCGCGCTGCTGATGATCGCCGGCACGCCGCCCAAGGTGATGGCCGGGCTGATCGCGCTCGCCCCGGCCGGCCTGCTCGCCGCCTATCTCTTCTACGGCACGGCGCGCGCGCGGATCGACGCCTTCCTGTTCCCCGGCGCCGCGGGCGAGGCGGGTTCCGATCATTTCCAGACCAACGCCGCGCATGACACCATCACCCATGGCGGCTGGCGTGGCACCGGTCCGGGCGGCGGCACGATGAAGTTCCGCCTGCCGGAGGGACATACCGACTATATCTTTTCGGTGATCGGCGAGGAATTCGGCCTGATCGCCTGCGTCATCATCGCCATATTGTTCCTCGCCATCGTCGTGCGCGTGTTCGTCAAGCTGCTCGACGAGCGCGACGAATTCCGCCTCTACGCCGCTGCCGGCCTCGCCACCCAGTTCGGCGTGCAGTCGCTGATCAGCATGGCGGTAAACACCGGCCTTGCGCCATCTAAGGGTATGACGTTGCCGTTCATCAGCTATGGTGGCTCATCGATGATCGCCTTGTCGATCGGGATGGGCTTGCTGCTCGCTTTCACCCGACGCAATCCGTTCGTCACCCGAAGCCCCTATATCGCGCGATGGAGCGGCGAATGAGCAAGGCCCATCACTTCGTACTCGCCGCCGGCGGCACCGGCGGCCATATGGTCCCGGCCGCGGCGCTCGCCGCCGAACTCGGCAAGCGCGGCCACCGTGTCGCGCTGATCAGCGACGATCGTGGCGTGCGTTTCCCCGGCCTGTTCGACGGCGTGCAGACGCATATCCTGCCCGCCGGCCGCCTGTCGGGCGGCCCGATCGGCTGGGCGAGGGCAGCCAAAGCCATGCTCAGCGGGCGCAGCATGGCGATCGAACTGTTCCGCCATTTTCAGCCCGCCGCGGTGATCGGCTTTGGCGGTTATCCTGCGCTGCCCGCCTTGCTCGCCGCGTTCAACCGCAAGATCCCCACCGCGATCCACGAGCAGAATGCCGTGCTCGGCCGCGTCAATCGGCTCGTCGCAAGCCGGGTCAGCGCCATCGCCACCTCCTATGCCACGGTCGAGCGGTTGAAGGACGCCTATCGCGGCAAGACCCATCTGGTCGGCAATCCGGTGCGCGATTCGATCATCGCGCTGCGCGCCAAGCCCTATCCGCTGATCGAGGAGGATGGCATCTTCCGCGTGCTGGTCACCGGCGGCAGCCAGGGCGCCAGCATCCTCAGCCAGGTCGTGCCCGACGGCCTGTCGCTGCTCCCGGTCAATTTTCGTCGCCGCCTGCAGGTGACGCATCAGGCGCGGATCGAGGATATCGACGCAGCCCGCGCCAAATATGCCGAGCTGTCGATCGCCGCCGACCTCGCCACCTATCTGCCCGACCTACCCGAGCATCTCGCCTGGGCGCACCTCGTCATCGCCCGCGCCGGTGCCTCGACCCTGGCCGAGCTGACCTGTGCCGGTCGCCCGGCGATCCTCGTGCCGCTGCCCAGCGCAACCGACGACCACCAGACCGTCAACGCGCGCGAGATGACCGCCGCCGGCGGTGCCCGCACCATCGATCAGCGCAACTTCACGCCGATCGAACTGGCCAAGCAGATGCAGCGCCTCGGCCTCGATCCGGCCGCGCTCAACAATGCCGCCGCGCGGGCGCGCAGCTGCGGCCGCCCCGACGCGGCGCGCGATCTCGCCGACCTTGTCGAGAGCCTTGCCGAGACCGGCGGCGACATGCCGATCGGTGCGGCTCAACCGAAGAAGAATGACGGGATGGCGTTCGCATGAGGGGTGTCGCGACCGATATCGGCACGATCCATTTCGTCGGCATCGGCGGCATCGGCATGTCGGGCATCGCCGAGGTGATGCACAATCTGGGCTACAAGGTGCAGGGCTCCGATGTGGCCGAGGGCTATGTCATCCAGGGCCTGCGCGACAAGGGCATCACCGTGCATATCGGCCATAGCGCCGACAATCTCGGCGACGCCGCGGTCGTCGTCACCTCGACCGCGATCAAGCGCGACAATCCGGAAGTCGATGCCGCGCTCGAACGCCGCATCCCCGTGGTGCGCCGCGCCGAGATGCTGGCCGAACTGATGCGGCTGAAGTCGACCGTCGCGGTCGCCGGCACCCACGGCAAGACTACCACGACCTCGATGGTTGCCGCCCTGCTCGATGCCGGCGGGGTCGACCCGACGGTGATCAACGGCGGCATCATCAACAGCTATGGTTCCAACGCGCGGCTCGGCGCCAGCGACTGGATGGTCGTCGAGGCGGACGAGAGCGACGGCAGCTTCCTGCGGCTGGACGGCACCATCGCCGTGGTCACCAACATCGATCCCGAGCATCTCGATCATTACGGCTCGTTCGACGCGGTCAAGGACGCCTTTGTCGAGTTCGTCGAAAACGTGCCTTTCTATGGCGCGGCCTTGCTGTGCCTCGATCACCCCGAGGTGCAGGGCATCATCCCGCGAGTCCGCGATCGCCGCGTCGTGACCTATGGTTTCTCGGCCCAGGCCGATGTGCGCGGCGTCAATGTGACCCCTGTGCCCGGCGGCAACCGTTTCGAGGCGATCGTGCGCAGCCGCGACGGCTCGACCCGCTCAATCGAGCATATCGAACTGCCGATGCCGGGGCGGCACAATGTCCAGAACGCGCTCGCCGCGATCGGCGTGGCGCTGGAAATGGGCATCCCCGACGAGACGATCCAGCGCGGCTTCGCCAAATTCGGTGGCGTGAAGCGGCGCTTCACCAAGGTCGGCGAGACCGGGGGGGTTACGATCATCGACGATTACGGCCATCACCCGGTCGAGATCCGCGCCGTGCTCGCGGCGGCGCGCGAAGGCGTGCAGAGCCGCGTCATCGCCGTGGTCCAGCCGCACCGCTATACCCGGCTCGGCAATCTGATGGAGGAGTTCCAGACGGCCTTCAACGACGCCGACATGGTGTTCGTCGCGCCGGTCTACGCCGCCGGCGAGGCACCGATCGAGGGCGTCGATGCAGCCGCTTTGGTCGACGGCCTCAAGCGACGCGGGCATCGCTCTGCCGCCACGGTGAGCGGGCCGGATGAACTTGCCACGGTGCTGGCTGCGACGGTGCAGCCCGGCGACATGGTCGTCTGCCTCGGGGCTGGGGATATTACCAAATGGGCGGCCGGCCTCGCGGATGCGATCGAGGCGGCGCGATGATGGTTAACACCGCCTTTGTTCCTGACACGATGCCCTCGGTTCGCGGGCGGCTTACCGCCGCCGCGCCGCTGGCGCCGCTCGTCTGGTTCAAGAGCGGTGGCGCGGCCGAATGGCTATTCGAGCCGGCCGATGTCGCCGACCTTGCCGATTTTCTCGCTGATCTCGATCCCGCCGTGCCGGTGATGGGTCTGGGCCTCGGCTCGAACATGATCATTCGCGACGGCGGTTTTCCCGGCGTCGTCATCCGGCTCGGCAAGGCCTTCGCCCAGGTCGAGGTGATCGATGCCACCACCTTGCGTTGTGGTGGCGGCGCGTCGGGCATCCTCGTTTCGTCGAAGGCGCGCGATGCCGGGATCGGCGGCGTCGAGTTCCTGCGTTCGATCCCCGGCACCGTCGGCGGCTTCGTGCGCATGAACGGCGGGGCCTATGGTCGCGAGACGAAGGACGTGCTGACCGAGTGCGAAGTGGTGCTGCGTAACGGCCAGCGGAAAATCCTGCCGCTCGACGCGCTTGGCTATACCTATCGCCATAGTAACCTGCCGGAAGGCGCAATTGTGGTCAGCGCCACCTTCCGCGGCCACAGCGACGACCCGGCCGCGATCCAGGCCGAGATGGACCGCATCGCCGCCGCGCGCGAAGCCTCGCAGCCACTGCGCTCGCGCACCGGCGGATCGACCTTCAAGAACCCCGACGGCCACAAGGCGTGGGCGTTGATCGACGCGGCGGGCTGCCGGGGCCTGCGCCACGGCGACGCGCAGGTCAGCGAGAAGCATTGCAATTTCCTGCTCAACCTCGGCGCCGCGACCAGCGCGCAGATCGAGGAACTGGGCGAAGAGGTGAGGGCGAAGGTATTGGCGCATTCCGGCGTGGCGCTTGAGTGGGAAATCCAGCGGGTGGGTGAAAAATCCCCCTCCCGCTTGCAGGAGGGGTTAGGGGAGAGGCGTGCCTCACAAGCCTCGGCCCTTGGCAACGCCCTCCCCCGACCCCTCCCGCAAGCGGGAGGGGAGAAGTGAGCGCCCCCCTCCACATCGCCGTGCTGATGGGCGGCTGGTCGGCCGAGCGCGAAGTGTCGTTGATGTCCGGCGCCGGCGTCGCCGAGGCGCTGGAGTCACTCGGCCACCGCGTCACCCGCGTCGACATGGGCCGCGACGTCGCGGCGCGCCTCGCCGAGGTGAAGCCCGACCTGGTGTTCAACGCGCTGCACGGCACACCCGGCGAGGACGGCTCGGTGCAGGGCATGCTCGACCTGATGGGTCTGCGCTACACCCATAGCGGGATGGTCGCCTCGGTCATTGCGATCGACAAGGTGCTGACCAAGCAGGCGCTGGTGCCGCACGGCATCCCCATGCCCGGCGGCCGCATCGTCAGGACCGCCGACATCTTCGAGGCTGATCCGCTGGCCCGACCCTATGTCCTGAAGCCGGTCAATGAAGGCTCGTCGGTCGGCGTGGCGATCGTTACCGCTGACGGCAATTACGGCAACCCGATCGGGCGCGACGTCGTCGGCCCCTGGCAGGAATTCGACGAGCTGCTCGCCGAGCCCTTCATCCGTGGTCGCGAACTGACCACCGCGGTGCTCGGCGGCCGGGCGCTCGGCGTGACCGAGCTGAAGCCCAAGAGCGGCTTCTACGATTACGACGCCAAATATACCGATGGCCTGACCGAACACATCTGCCCTGCGGACGTGCCTGACGACATCGCCGAGGCGTGCAAATCGCTGGCACTCGAGGCGCACCGCCTGCTCGGCTGCAAGGGCGCCTCGCGCTCCGATTTCCGTTGGGATGACGAGCGTGGCCCCGAGGGGCTGTTCCTGCTGGAGATCAACACCCAGCCCGGCATGACCGCCTTGAGCCTGGTGCCCGAACAGGCGCGCCACCTCGGCATGACATATCCGCAGCTCGTCCAGGCGATCGTCGACGAAGCCATGGCGGAGGGGGAAGCACGATGAGCCGTACGATCAAACGCGCGCCCGCGCGCCGCCCGGTGCCGCCGCGCCGCAAGCCGCCCAAGGTGTCGATCGCCGACCGGCTGGTCGCGGTGCTGCCGATCAGTGAGCATACGCTGCACCGCATTGTCACCTGGTCGATCTTCGCCTGCGTCATGGTCGGTCTCGCCGTGGCAGCAAGCGTGATCGGCATCCCCGGCGCCGTCGGCACCGCGATCGCCGAAGGGATCGGCCGTGCCGGCTTCCGTGTCGAGCAGATCGAGGTCACCGGCTTGAGCCGCGCCGATCGCATGGCGGTCTATGCCGATGCGCTGGACCAGAAGTCGCGTGCCATGCCGTTGATCGATCTCGAAGCGGTGCGCGAGAAGCTGCTCGCGCGGCAGGGCTGGATCCAGGACGCGCACGTCTCGCGCCGCCTGCCCGACACGCTGCTGATCCACATCGTCGAACGCAAGCCGAGCGCGATCTGGCAGAACCAGGGCAAGCTCGCGCTGATCGCCGACAATGGCGTGATGCTCGAACGCATCTCGGCCGATGCCATGCCCGACCTGCCGTTGCTGATCGGCCCGGGTGCCAATAATCAGGAGGGCGCCTATCTGCGCCTGCTCGAGGTTGCCCCGGCACTGAAGCCGCTGGTCAAGGCTGCGACCTGGGTCGGCAATCGCCGCTGGAACCTCACCTTCGAGAGCGGCGAGACGCTGGCGCTGCCCGAAGGCGAGCAGGAGGCGGCCGCCGCTCTGATCAAGTTCGCGCAGATGGATGGCACCAATCCGCTGCTCGGCAAGGGCTTCATCCGCTTCGACATGCGCGTTCCCGACAAGCTGGTGGCGCGCAAGCCGGGCGAGATCGCCGATCGCGCGATCACGGTGCCCGATAGCGGTCACGTTCCGTCATCGACACTACAGGCGAAATCCACGAATATGGCAGGGCAGGGGTAACAGCGTATGGCGAAGCAGGCACCGGAAGGTCTCATCACGGCGCTCGATATCGGGTCGTCCAAGGTCTCGGCGATGATCGCGCAGAAGGGCGATGGCGGCGAGTTGATCGTGCTCGGCACCGGCCAGCGCGAGAGCCGCGGCGTCAAGCGCGGTTATATCGCCGACGCCGACGCGACCGAGGCCGCCGTCCGCGAGGCGGTCGAGCAGGCCGAGCGCATCGCCGGCACCAATATCGAGAATGTCTGGGTCAGCTTCTCGGCCGGGGGCCTGGTGTCCGATGTCGCCGAGGTCGAGTTCGAACTGGGCGGCCACCGCGTCGAGCAGGCCGATATCGACGCCTTGCTCCAGGCCGGCCGTGAATCGATCGATCCCGCTGGGCGCATGGTGCTGCACGCGCAGCCCGCGCTTTACACGCTCGACGGGCTGACCGGGGTCAAGAAGCCGCTCGGCCTTCATGCCGACCGGCTCGGCGTCCACATCCATGTCGTCGCAGCCGACGGCTCGCCGGTACGCAATCTCGGCCTGTGCGTCGCCAATGCGCATCTCGAGGTGAAGGCGATCATCGCCTCGCCGGTCGCCACCGGCATGGCCTGCCTGTCGGAAGAAGAGCGCGAACTCGGCGTCGCCCTGGTCGAAATGGGTGCCGGCATCACCAACGTCTCGCTGTTCGCCGGCGGCATGCTCGTCGGGCTGACCTCGATCCCGTTCGGCTCGGCCGACATCACCGACGACATCGCCTCGGCTTTCGGCACGCGCCGTGCCCAGGCCGAGCGGATGAAGTGCTTCCACGGCTCGGCCAATGCGTCCCCGCGCGACAATCACGAGATGATCGACGTCGCGCCGATCTCCGCCGAAGACGACGCCAGCGAGGGCACGCGCATCACTAAGGCGCAGCTCATCGCGGTGATCCGCCAGCGGCTCGAGCATCTCATGGGCGAGGTGCAGAAGGCGCTGGTCGAGCTGAAGTTCGAAGGCCCGGTCGGTCGCCAGGTCGTGCTGACCGGCGGCGGGGCCGAACTGAAGGGCATTGCCGACTATGCCCAGCAGGCACTCGGCCGCTCGGTACGGATCGGCCGGCCGCGCGGGCTGACCGCCCTGCCGGAAGCGCATTCCGGTCCCGGATTCGCGACGCTAGCCGGGCTGGCTTTCTATGCCGCGGCCGACCCGATCGACCTTCGGGCCCTCCCGGTGAGCGGCCAGTTGGTGCATCGGCCCAAGGGTCTGGCGATTTTTCGGCGGCTGTTGGCGGCCGCGCGGGCGAATTATTGAAGAAATGAGACAAGATTTGGTTGTTCGCGCTGGAGTCACCGCAAGCGATGGTGCAGAACGGTAACCGATTATTAGTCGCCTCGCTGTTCGGGGCGCGACGGAGACAGGGTGATGGTGGAATTTCTTGCTCCCGAAGTTGACGAGCTGACCCCGCGCATTGCGGTCATCGGCGTCGGCGGCGCGGGTGGTAACGCAATCGCGAACATGATGCGTGCCGACGTGGCGGGCGTCGATTTTCTCGTCGCCAACACCGACTCGCAGGCGCTGAAGCAGTCGACCGCGCCGCAGCGCATCCAGCTCGGCGTGAAGATCACGCAAGGTTTGGGCGCGGGCTCGCGGCCGGAAATCGGCCGCGCGGCCGCCGAGGAGACGATCGACCAGGTCGTCAAGATGCTCGACGGGGCGCACATGTGCTTCATCGCTGCCGGCATGGGCGGCGGCACGGGCACGGGCGCGGCGCCGGTCATCGCCAAGGCGGCGCGTGACATGGGCATCCTGACCGTCGGCGTCGTGACCAAGCCGTTCGCCTTTGAGGGCAACCGCCGCGCCAAGTCGGCCGAGGCGGGCATCGAGGAACTGCAGAAGTACGTCGATACGCTGATCGTCATTCCCAACCAGAACCTGTTCCTCGTCGCCAACGCCAACACCACCTTCAAGGAAGCCTTCCTGATGGCGGACGAGGTGCTGCAGCAGGGCGTGCGCGGCATCACCGACCTGATGGTCATGCCGGGCCTGATCAACCTCGACTTCGCCGACGTCCGTTCGGTGATGCAGGAGATGGGCAAGGCGATGATGGGCACCGGCGAGGCGTCGGGCGACAATCGCGCGATCGAGGCCGCGTCGAAGGCGATCGCCAACCCGCTGCTCGACGGTGTCAGCATGAAGGGCGCCAAGGGTGTCATCGTGTCGATCACCGGCGGCGACGACATGCGCCTGCTCGAGGTCGACGAGGCGGCCAACCACATCCGCGAGCTGGTCGACGAAGATGCCAACATCATCTGGGGCTCGGCCTTCAATCCCGATCTCGAAGGCAAGATCCGCGTCTCGGTCGTAGCGACCGGCATCGAGGCCGATGGTCGGTCCGCGAGCGCGCCCGTAGCCGCCCCGGCGACCCGCGCATTCAGCTTCGCCGCGCCGAAAAAGGCCGAGGAGCCGGCGCCGACGGCCAGCTTCGCGCCGGCCGCGCCCGAGCCGGCACCCGCTGCCGAAGCCGAGCCGGAACAGGCCGCCGAACCCGAAGCGTTCGAACCCGAGGCCGAAGCCGTCGAGGCCGACAGCGACGAACTCGTGCTCGATAACGCCCATGCGGTGGTCGAGGACGAGCCGGTCGCCGCACCGCGCGCCCCGATCGTGTTCGACGACGAGCCCGAGGTCGCCGCCGAGCCGGCGCCCGAAGTGCCGCAGCGTCGCCGCTGGCTCAGCCCCGGCGCACCGACCGAAGCCGCGGCTCCGGCGCCAGCCGAAGAGGCGGGCGAGCCCGCGCCGCCGGCTCCGCGCGTCAAGCTCGGTGGCACGCTGTTCGAGCGCATGTCGAGCGTCACGCGCGGCGCGGCGAAGGAAGAGGAGCCCACCGACAAGGATCCTCTCGACATCCCGCGCTTCCTGCATCGACAGAATAATCAATAACTTGCATCGATCGTGACCGGCACGGGCCGGGACAGGGTGCTTTCATGCCCGTCCGGTTCGTCGCCTCGCAGCGTCGTTCCGGCGCTGGTGTCGTACGCAGGTCATTGCCGGTTCAGCGTCGTTGGCGTCTAGGTTCGGCATGATGCACCGCAGCCTTTTCGCCCTGCTGCTCGCCGGGACCACACCCTTGTTCTGCGCCGTGCCGCTCGCCGCGCAGACGATACCGGCGCCGTCGGGCGATGCCGACGAGCTGGCGGCGCAGATGCGCCAGCTCGCCGCCAATCCGCAGGACCTGTCGGCGTTGATTCGCGCCGGCGAGCTTGCGTTGCGTCTCGACGATCCCACCGCGGCAGCCGGCTTTTTCGCCCGCGCCGAACGGATCGACCCCCGCAACGCCCGGATCAAGGCAGGGCTGGGCAGCTTGCTGGTCGGCGAGGAGCGCCCCGGCGAGGCGTTGCGGCGCTTTGCGGAAGCCGAGGCGCTCGGCGCCGATGCGCGCGGCTTCGCGGCCGATCGCGGGCTGGCCTATGACCTGATCGGGGAACAGGACCGCGCCCAGCGCGACTACCGCACGGCGCTGCGCAACGGTACCAATGACGAGACGGTGCGCCGTTATGCGTTGTCGCTCGGCATCTCGGGCAAGCGCGAAGAGGCCTATGCCGTGCTCGAGCCGCTGCTTCGCCGCAGCGATCGCGGCGCGTGGCGATCGCGCGCCTTCATCCTCGCGATGAGCGGTGACCCGGTCGGGGCGAGCCAGATCGCGACCAGCATGTTGCCGCCGGGCATGGCGCAGGGCCTGCAGCCGTTCTTCGATCGCCTGCCGAGCCTGCCAGCAGCCGATCGCGCCTTCGCGGTGCATTTCGGCGAGGTGCGGGCGACGCCGCAGCGCCTCGCGGACGCGCGCCTCGTGCCGCCACTCGCTGTGCTTGGGCCGGACCCTTATGCACCGCGCGCCGTTGCCGCGGCCGCCGTACCGGCCCCTGTAGCGGCGCGCTCCGACGATCGCCGCAGGAGGCGCAAGCGCAAGGGCGAGCCGGTCCAGGTCGCCGCCACCACCCCGACGCCGCCGCCCTTGCCCGCGCCGCCAGCCTATGTCGCCTCGAGCCAGGCCGATGATGAACCGCTGGCGCCTGCGGCCTCGTCGCTGCCGCCGCGACCGGTCTATAGCCAGGCGATCGTCCAGCCGCTGCCGGCGGCGACGATTGCCGCCACGCCGGCCCGTCGCCCGCCGGTATCTTTCAGCGCGGCCCCGGTGCGGCCGACCGTCGTCACATCGGCCGCGACGCCAACGCCGGCGGCGACGAGCAGCCAGCCGCCGGTTGCCCTTGCAGCGAACAATATCCGGGTTCCGTTGGCCGGCCCGCCGAACGAAACGATGGTGCCGACTCAGGACTCTTCGGGTGATGAGGACGGTCCCGTTGCCCCGGTGACCGCGGCCCAGCCACAACAGGTGCCTGCCGAGGTTGCGACAGTCGTGCCGCAACCGACGACGTTCGCACCGCCGCCACCGGCCGCTGTGGTGCCGCGGCCGACCGTGATCGCAACGCCGCCACCGGCTCCCGTCGTGCCGAAGCCGACCCCGGCCGTGACCCGGCCGGCAGCTACAGCGGCCAAGCCGGCGCCGGTACGCAGCGAGGATTCGATCCTCGCCTCGATCATTGCCGGCATCAAGGTGCCTGGTTCCGAACTCGCGCACACGCCGCCGCCACCGCCGGCGAAGCCCGCACGAGCGACCGCCGTTCCGGCCGAGAAGCCCGCACCGGGTACCGTTCCGGCGGCCAAACCTGGCACGCGGGCGGCCGATGCGGCCAAGGCGGCTGCTGCCGCAAAGAAGGCCGCGGAAGAGAAAAGGCGCAACGATCCCAAGCTGCTCGAACCGGCGCGGATCTGGGTGCAGGTCGCCGGCGGTGCCAATGAGGCGGCGCTGGTCATGGCGTGGAACACGATGAAGAGCCGCGCACCGGCCGCGTTCAAGGGCCGGCAGGGGTGGACGACACCGCTGCGCGCGACCCACCGCGTGCTGGCCGGCCCGTTCAAGACCGATGACGAGGCGCGCGCCTTCGTCAACACGCTCGCCAAATCCGGGGTGCAGGCCTTCGTCTTCACCAGCGAGGCCGGGCAGAAGATCACCAAGCTGCCGACCAAATGACGGGCCTCGCCCCCTGGGCATCGCATCCCGAGCAAAGTCGGGGGCGGCTCTATGCCGAGGATGAAGGTGCCGCGCGTGGCCCGCGCAACGCCTTCCAGCGCGACCGCGATCGCATCATCCATTCGATCAGCTTCCGCCGCCTGCGCCACAAGACCCAGGTGTTCGTCGCGCCCGACGGCGACCATTTCCGCGTCCGGCTGACCCATAGTCTCGAGGTGGCGCAGATCGCGCGCACCGTCGCCCGCGCGCTCGGCCTCAACGAGGACCTGACCGAGGCGCTGGCGCTGGCGCATGACATAGGCCATCCGCCCTTCGGCCACGCCGGCGAGGACGCGCTGCAGGCCGCGCTGACGGGGCAGGGCGGTTTCGACCACAACGGCAATACCTTGCGCGCGCTGGCGGTGATCGACAGCCCTTATCCCTGCTGGCCCGGGCTCAACCTGACCTGGGAGACGCTTGAGGGCCTGGCCAAGCATAATGGCCCGATCGCCGACCCGCCCTGGGCGCTGGCCGAGGTGGATGCGGCCTTTCCGCTCGAACTCGAGCGCTGGCCAAGCCTCGAGGCACAGGTTGCAGCGATTGCCGACGACATCGCCTATGACAATCACGACATCGATGACGGGCTGCGCGCCGGTCTGCTGACCCTCGAGCAGCTGCTTGAAGTGCCGATCGTCGCCAAAGGCTGGGATATGGCGCGCCGGCGTTATCCCGATACCCCTGCGGCGCGGCTGGTCGGCGAGCTGGTGCGATCGCAGATCGGCAATATGGTCAACGATTTGATCGCCGAGACGGAGGCTCGCGTGGCAGGCGCAGGGATCGCGCATGTCGAAGATATTCGTGCCGCAGGCCGCTGCCTTGCCGGCTTCTCGCCCGCCATGCGCGATGCCGAGCGCGAGCTGAAGCGCTTCATGTACGCCAATCTCTACCACCATCCGCGCCAGCTCGCCGCAGCGCGGAGCGCGGAGACGATCGTCGCCGGTCTGTTCGCGGCCTATCGCGCCGATCCCGCGGCGATGCCCGGCGATTGGGCCGCCCGCCTGCCGGAGAACGAGCCCGAGCGCAGTCGGCACATCGCCGATTTCATCGCCGGCATGACCGACCGCTATGCCGTCACACGCTATCGCGAAGTGGTCGGCGAGATCGATTTGCCCGAGGGCTTCTGATCCCGCCGGTGTGACAAAATTATTCGGCGGTCGTTGGGCGGAACGCCTTGGCCAGCGGGGAGACCAGCCGCACCGCCGCGGCTAATTATGTCAGGCGTCGTCGGACCTGGACACCGCCCGGCGACGCTGGGAAATCGTCAGCGCGCGGCGACCACCGGCGACAGCTTTGCCCTGGCCCTTGCCGGGGGCATGGTGAAGGAGACGGGCACGCCGTCGCTGGTGCCGGTAACCCAGTCACCGCGCACGGTGAGGTCGAACGCCACACCCGAGGGATAGCGATGACCTGTCAGGATCACGCGATCCTCCTTCTGGACCTTGGTATAGACATAGGTTTCGCCGTCGCGCTGGAAGCTGAGCTGGGCCGGTGCCTCGTCGGCAAAAGCGGGAGCGGCGGCCATGAGCAACGCGGCGGCGGCGAAGAGCGTCTTGGTCATGATCTTTCCTTTCGATTGTCGAAAGCCAGACCAGCATCCTCGCCGCGCTTGAACATATTGCAGTGCAACATGGCGCCAACCGCAAAAACTGCGCGACCAGTTGCACGAAACGAACGCCGAAGCGTTTTTCGGACATACTCTCGCGACAGCTTGGGTCCATCGTGGACCCAACATAGCATTTCCCGGAGAGCGTGATGGTCGAGACCAGCATTGCCTTGAACCGCTTCGGCCTGGGCGCGCGCCCTGACGAGCCCTTGCCCGACAATCCGCGCAAGTGGTTGCTCGACCAGTTCGCCCGTTTCGAACCGCGTCCCGCCGCGATTGCGGCGGCGCCCGACAGCCGCGCCGTATCGGCCGATCTGGCGAAGTATCTCGAAGAACAGCGCCAGCTGAGGCAACAGCTTGGTCCGCGGCGCCAGCAGCCGGGCCAGGCGGCGCCGGCGACCATGCGGCCGCCCGGCGGCGAGCCGGCGATGATGACGCCTCAGGCCGCACCGGCGATGACCGACGGCATGAGCGCCAGGCCAGGTATGCCGGCGACGGAGCCGCCTGCCCGCAAGGACGATGCGCTCACCCAGGCGCGCCAGTTCGCGCGACGCCAGGGGCGTGACGATTACGCCACTGCGGTCGGCGCCCGCACCACCACGGCGCTGACCTCGCCGGCGCCGTTCGTCGAGCGGCTGGTGCATTTCTGGGCGAACCACTTCGCGGTGTCGGCCGACAAGTTCAACGTCGTCGGCCTCTCGGGCACGCTCGAGTTCGAGGCGATCCGGCCGCATGTGCTGGGCAAGTTCGGCGACATGCTGGGCGCGGTCGAGCGCCACCCGGCGATGCTGCTTTATCTCGATCAGGCGCAATCGGTCGGGCCGAACAGCCCGATCGGCGCGCGCGTCGCCGCGCGCGGTGTACGCAAGATCGGCCTTAACGAGAATCTCGCGCGCGAAATCATGGAGTTGCACACGCTCGGCGTGCGCACCGGCTATAGCCAGGCCGATGTCACCGAGTTCGCCCGGGCGATGACCGGCTGGACCGTGTCGGGGCTGGGGCGCGGCGTGGGGGCGCGTTTCACCGGCACCGAGGGGCCGGCCGGCGCCTTTGTCTTTGCCGCGCCGTTGCATGAGCCGGGCGGGCGCACGATTATGGGCAAGCGCTACGACCAGTCGGGCGAACGCCAGGCCCAATCGGTGCTGGATGATCTGGCGGTCCATCCCGCGACCGCGACGCACCTCGCGACCAAGCTCGCGCGCCATTTCGCCGGCGACACCCCGCCACCCGCTTTGGTCGCTCGGTTGCAGGCTACCTACCTCGAGACGGGCGGCGACCTGCCGAGCGTCTACCGCGTGCTGATCGAGGCACCCGAGAGCTGGTCGCCGCAGCCGGTCAAGTTCAAGACGCCGTGGGAATGGTCGGTCTCGTCGATGCGTGCTTTGGGCACGGCGACGGTGCAGCCCTTGGTCGTCACCGGGCTGCTCAATCAGCTCGGCCAGCCGATCTGGAAGCCGGGTTCGCCCGCCGGCTATGATGATATCGCCGCGAGCTGGGCCGGGCCCGACGCGGTGATGCGCCGCGTCGAGGCGGCGGCGCGCTTCGCGGCGCGCGCCAATGGCGCTATCGATGCGCGCGCGCTGGCAACCAGGCTGTTCCCCTCGGCGGTATCGCCGGCGACGAGCCAGGCGCTTGCCAATGCCGACAGCCCGGGCCAGGCGCTTGCGCTGTTGCTCGTCGCCCCTGAATTCATGCGGAGATAAGCCATGGTCATCGATCGTCGCCATTTCGTCGCCACCGCCAGCATCGGCGGGCTCGCCGCCATGCTCGCCCCGCGCCTGGCCTTTGCGAAGGCCGAGACGGACAAACGTTTCGTGTTCATCATCCAGCGCGGCGCCGCCGACGGGCTAGGGACGATCGCGCCGGTCGGCGACCCAAGCTTCGTCAGCCAGCGCGGCGACCTCGCAGTCGACTTCGCCACGGCGACGAAGCTGGATTCGATGTTCGCGATCCATCCCTCGCTGGCCACGATCGGCGCGCTGTACCGCGACAAACAGGCGTTGTTCGCCCATGCCGTGGCCTCGCCCTATCGCGACCGCTCGCATTTCGACGGGCAGAATGTGCTCGAGACCGGCGGGCTCGGCGCCTATCAAGTCAAGGATGGCTGGCTGAACCGCATGCTCGGCGTCGTGCCGTCGGGCGAGGCCAAGGCGATCGCCGTCTCGGCGACGGTGCCGATGGCGCTGCGCGGGCGGCATGAGGTGTCGTCCTACGCGCCATCGTCGCTGCCCCAGGCCTCGGACGACCTGCTGCAGCGTGTTTCGATGCTCTATCAGGGCGACAGCCAGCTCCATGCTTTGTGGAGCGAGGCGCTCGGCACCAAGGCGCTGGCCGGCGACGTGGCGGCGGGCAACCAGCAGAATGCCCAGGCGACGGGCGCGCTGGCGGCAAGATTGATGGTGCCTGCCGATGGCGCGCGCATCGCGATGATCGAGACCGGCGGGTGGGATACGCATGCCGGGCAACGAGGGCGACTGGCGGCGCAGTTGCGCAATCTCGACACGCTGGTCGGTGCGCTCAAGACCGGGCTGGGGCCGTTATGGGCCGACACGATGGTGCTGGTCGCGACCGAATTCGGCCGTACCGTGGCGGTCAACGGTACCGGTGGCACCGATCACGGCACTGGCAGCGCGACGATGCTGCTCGGCGGCGGCGTCAAGGGCGGTCGCGTGCTCGCCGACTGGCCGGGGCTTGGGCAGTCGGCGTTGTTCGAAGGACGCGACCTCAAGCCGACGACGCAGCTCGACGCCTTTATCGGCGGCGCGGTGTCGGCGCATTTCGGGGTCGATCCGGCGCGTGCGATGGCGGCATTGTTCCCTGACAGCAAGGGCACGCCGGCGGTTGGCGGGCTGATATAGCGCGTTCGGTCCCGCTCAGCCCGCTTTGCCGGGTCTGAGCAGCCAACCAGTGAGCAGGCCGAATAGGAAGTTGGATGTGCCCGTTTCCACCCCATGGGCGAGGCGGATATCGGCCGGCATATAGGGATTGTCGGGAAACATCGGCGCAATGCCGCCGATCAGGGCGAACGCCACGCCGAGCACGAGCGAAGCGTGGCGCGGCCCGGTGCGCAGCCAGAGCAGCGCCGACAGCACGAAGACAAGGCTGCGGGGAACCTGCAGCGCCGCGATGAGCGTCGCGGCGGGCAAAGGCTTGTCGGCATAGAAATGCTGGACGAAGGGCCAGACGATCGTGCCCGCGCCGAAATACAATATCTCATAGCCGACGATAACGGCGAGCAATCGTTGCCAAGCCAGGTTCGGGCGCGCGTTCTCCGGACCCGGTCCCCGCCACTTGCCGGTCACCGCCACGGCGATCGTCGCCAGCAGCGCGATCGGGATCAGCGACACGAGCAGCTGGATCGCCATGGCCGACGCGGGGATGACCGAGAAGACGACCGCCTCGAGCAGGGTGTTGAACTGACCGATGCCCCAGCACAGCGCGATCAATGCGAGCCATAATTTTCGCCCGCGTCCGGGCGAAACCGCGGCGGCGAGTATCAGCGCGGCGAGGGTCGTCAGGATATACAAAGCGAGCATCATGGCTCGAGACCTTTCGCTAGCAAAAACATGTGTTGACGGGCCAGCGCGCGCGCCGCCGCGAAGGGCGGGCCTTCGAGCGTCCAGATCGCGCTGATGCCCAGGTGCATGGTCTTGAACGACATGATCAGGTCCGCGATCGCCAATCCCGATGCCATGCCGGGGCGCGTCAGCAGCCGTGCGAACAGCCCGCCGATCGCCATATCCAGCTGTTCCTGGAACGCCTGCTGATCATGGACGAAGCTGTCGGGCGCGAAGGTGCGCGCCAGGAAGGCGCGTACGAACTCGCGATAGGGGCCCTTGTGTTCCAGCAACGACCATGAAGCGGCATCGAGCGCCTCGGCCGCGCCCATCGCATCGGTCGGCAGCAGCGCCATGGTTTCCAGCGCCGATCGATCCAGCTCGATCAGGAAGGCGGTGGCGATGTCCTCCTTGGCGGTGAAGTAATTGTAGATCGTGCCTTTTCCCACGTCCGCCGCGCTGGCGATGTCGTCGACCGTTACGGCGGCAATGCCCCTGTCGGCGAAGAGCACCGACGCGGCATCGAGGATGCGCGCCCTTGTGTCCCGCTTGCGTCTCTCACGAATTCCGACTCTGGTCATATATGACTGTAGTCATGTTTTGCACGCGATGTAAAGCGAGGCGGCTACAGCCGTTACTCACTACCGAATTTGAGTTGCATCGAGCGATCCGCTAAGGCGCGCGCTCGCTCTTTACGACCGGACTTTTCATGACGCTCTATACCCGTTTCGCCGCGCATCTCGATGCGGCGCTCGATGCCCTTGTCGCGGCAGGCGACCTGCCGGCCGGGCTGGATCGCGGCGCGATCACCGTCGAGCCGCCGCGCGACCCGAGCCATGGCGAACTCGCCACCAACGCCGCAATGGTGCTGGCCAAGCCGGCCGCCACCAACCCGCGCGCGCTGGCCGAGAAGATCGCCGGGCAACTGCGCGCGCTTGACGAAGTGTCGACGGTGACCATCGCCGGCCCGGGTTTCATCAATCTCGCGTTGACCGAGGACACGTGGCGCGCCGAACTTTCGGCGATCCACGACGAGGGCGCCGATTACGGCCGCTCGACGATCGGCAAGGGCATCACCGTCAATGTCGAATATGTCTCGGCCAACCCGACCGGCCCGATGCATATGGGCCATTGCCGCGGCGCGGTGGTGGGCGATGCACTGGCCTCGTTGCTGGAGTTCGCCGGGCACAAGGTGATCCGCGAATATTATGTCAACGACGCCGGCGGTCAGGTCGATACGCTCGCTCGCTCGGCGCACCTGCGCTACCGCGAGGCGCTCGGCGAGGATATCGGCGAGATTCCGGAAGGGCTTTATCCGGGCGACTATCTCATCCCCGTCGGCCAGGCGCTCGCGCAGGAATTCGGCGACCGTTACGTCGCCGCGCCGGAGAGCGAATGGCTCGTGCTGTTCCGCAAGGCCTCGGTCGCGGCGATGCTGGAGCTGATCAAGGCCGATCTGGCGCTGCTCGGGATCCATCACGACCTGTTCTCGTCCGAGGCCGAATTGCAGGCGGCGGGCAAGCCCGAGGCGGCCGAGAAGGAGTTGCGTGCGCGCGGCCTGATCTATGACGGCATGCTCGAGGCACCCAAGGGCGAGACGCCCGAGGATTGGGAGCCGGTGGTGCTGCCGCTGTTCCGCTCGTCGCAGTTCGGCGACGATCAGGACCGGCCGATCAAGAAGTCGAACGGGCAATGGACCTATTTCGGCGCCGACCTCGCTTATCATTGGCAGAAGGCGCAGAGCGCCGACGCGCTGATCGATATCTGGGGCGCCGACCATGCCGGCACGGTCAAGCGGATCGTCGCGGCGGTGCAGGCGCTGACCGGCGGCAAGACGCGGTTCGACGTCAAGCTGGTGCAGATGGTGCGGTTGCTCCGCGCCGGCGAGCCGGTCAAGATGTCCAAGCGTTCCGGTAACTTCGTCACGCTTGCTGATGTCGTGAATGAAGTCGGCAAGGATGTCGTGCGCTTCACCATGCTGACCCGCAAGTCGGATGCGCAGATGGACTTCGACTTTGCCAAGGTGGTCGAGTTCTCGCGCGACAACCCGGTCTTCTACGTCCAGTACGCCCACGCCCGGATCAAGGCGTTGCAGCGCAAGGCAAAAGAGGCCGGCATCGCGTGCACCTCGGTCGACCTGTCCCAACTTGATACCAGGGAGCTCGACCTGGTGAAGCTCGCCGCGCAGTTTCCGCGCATCGTCGAAACTGCCGCCACGGCCCGCGAGCCACACCGTATCGCTTTCTACCTCAACGATTTGGCGGCTGAGTTTCACGGCTTGTATAACCTCGGCAACGACCAGCCCGAGCGTCGTTTCGTGATCGAGGGCAATGCGACCGTTACGTGCGCACGGCTTTTCTTGGCCGACGCGATAGGGCAGATTGTGCGCAACGGCCTTGCCATCATGGGTGTGCAGGCGGTCGAGGAGATGAATTGATGGCCAGCTCGGGCGGCGACTATGAAGTGCGCGACGAGGATCGGCTTCCGTGGCTGGAAACGGTCGACGAGGATTATAGCGACGGACCGTCGATCGGCCGCGTGATCCTGCTCGTCGTGATCGGCCTGGCGATCATCGCCGCGGCGATCTTCGGTTTCTATTGGTACAAGAAGCACCAGGCGACCGACGGCAACGGCGCGCTGATCGCGGCGCAGGAGGGCGACTACAAGGTCCGGCCCGACGATCCCGGCGGCATGAACGTCACCGGCGAGGGAGATACCGCGATCGCCACCAGCGATGGTTCGGGCACCGGCAACGCCGCGATCAACCTCGGCGCCGTGCCCGAGGCGCCCGTGGCTGGGACCAAGGTTGCGCCCACGCCGCCGGCGAGCGGCGGCGCGGCGAAGACCGTGGTACCGATCCCGGCATCGGGCGGTAAGCTCGGCGCGGCAACGCCGGCCAGGCCCGCGCCGACCGCCGGTGGCGGCGCGGCGAGCGGTGTGATCCAGCTCGGCTCCTTCCCGAGCGAGGCGGAGGCCAATACGGCGTGGGCCAAGACCTCCAAGCGCTTCGGCTACATCGCCTCGCTGGGCAAGTCGGTGCAGAAGGCCGAGGTCAACGGGCGCACGGTCTACCGCCTGCGTGTCAATGCCGGCAGTGCCAGCCAGGCCGGCGAACTGTGCGGCAAGCTCAAGGTCGCGGGCGAGGATTGCTTCGTCGCGCGTGATTGATCGCGCCCGACATCGCGACGGTACGGGCGAAATCGCCCGTGCCGGTCTGTCCTAACGCCCGATGATCGATTAACCCGGCCGCATGAAACCCGTCATCTTCGGCCTGAGCGGCCTTGCCCTGACCGCTGACGAGCGTGCCTTTTTTTCCGAGGCCGATCCGCTCGGTTACATCTTCTTCGCGCGCAATGTAGCGGATCGCGTCCAGCTTCGCGCGCTGACCGATGATCTGCGGTCGTTGTCGGGCCGCGACGACCTGCCGATCCTGATCGACCAGGAAGGCGGTCGCGTCGCGCGGATGAAGGCGCCCGAATGGCCCGAATTCCCCGGCGGGCCGGCGTTCGACGCGCTGTACGACAAGGCGCCGATCTCGGCGATCGAGGCGGCGCGCGCCAATGCCCAGGCGATCGGCCTGATGCTGGCCGAGGTCGGCATCACCGTCGACGCGTTGCCGCTGCTCGACGTGGTGCAGCCCGACACGACCGAAGCGATCACCATCCGCGCGCTCGGGTCGGAGCCGATGCGCGTCGCGGCGATGGGTCGTGCCATGCTCGACGGCCTGGCGCGCGCCGGGGTGGTCGGCGTGGTCAAGCACATGCCGGGCCATGGCCGCGCGCAGCTCGACACCCATCATCACCTGCCCACCGTCACTGCCTCGGCCGAGGAACTGGAGATCGATCTCCACCCGTTCCGCGCGCTGAAGGACGCGCCGATGGGCATGACCTCGCATATCGTGTTCGACGCCTGGGATCCGGAGCGCCCCGCGACCCTGTCGCCGATCGTCATCGAAGACGTGATTCGCGGACAGATCGGTTTTGACGGCCTGCTGATGACCGACGATATCGACATGAAGGCGCTGAGCGGCACCGCCGGCGACAAGGCGGCAGGCGCGATCGCTGCGGGCTGCGATGTGGTGCTCGACTGCTGGGGCCGGATGGACGAGATGCAGGACATCATCGCGCGGCTCGGCGATATCTCGGAGGTATCGCGCGCGCGGCTCGACCGGGCGATGGCGACGATCGCCGGGGTGGTGCCGCAGGGCGACATGGCCGAACTGATCGCCAGGCGCGACGCGCTGCTGGCGGTGGCATGATCTTTCGCGTCGCCCGCCGGATCGTGTAGCGTCGCCGCGCGATGGACGAAGAACTCGAAACGCTGACGCTCGATCTCGATGGCTGGGAGGGACCGCTCGACCTGTTGCTGGCGCTCGCCCGCAACCAGAAGGTCGACCTGAAGCAGATATCGATCCTTGCGTTGGTCGATCAGTATCTCGTCTTCATCGATGAGGCCAAGACGCTGCGGCTCGAGCTGGCCGCCGATTATCTCGTCATGGCGGCGTGGCTGGCCTATCTCAAATCCGGCTTGCTGCTCCCGCGCGATCCCGAGGTGGAACCGAGCCCCGAGGAGCTGGCGCTGCGCCTGCAATTGCGGCTCGAACGCCTCAACGCGATGCGTGAGGGCGGCGCGCGGCTGATGGCGCGCGATCGACTCGGCCGCGATGTGTTCATACGCGGTGCGCCCGAAGGCCTGCGCACCGTCCGCAAGGCGCTGTGGCAGGCCGAGATCTTTGACCTTATTTCCGCTTATGGCCGGATCAGCGCGCGCAACCGGCCGGTGATGCACGTCGTCGCGCACCGCGCGGTGATGACGCTGGACGAGGCGCTGACACGCGTATCGCGGCTGGTCGGCACGGCGATCGAATGGAGCGCGATCGAGAACTTCCTGCCCGAAGGCGCGGTCGGCGTGTTCCGTAAATCGGCGCTGGCATCGAGTTTCGTCGCCGTGCTCGAACTGGCGCGCCAAGGCCGGCTGGAGATGCAGCAGAAATCGCCCTTCGCGCCGCTCTACCTCAAGGCGCCGGGGGCGGCGGCGTGAAGCGCGCCGACGAGATGACCCGTGCGGTCGAGGCGGTCCTGTTCGCGGCGACCGAACCGATGACGGTCGAGGCGATCGTCGCCCACCTCAACGGCGCGAGCGGGGTGCGCGACGTGCTCGAGGAGCTGGTCGCCGATTATGCCGGGCGCGGTATCGAGCTGGTCAGGCGCGGCGACCGTTGGCAGTTCCAGACCGCCGCCGACATGGCGCATCTGCTTCGCCGCGATCGCGAGGAACCACGCAAGCTCAGCCGCGCCGGTATCGAGACGCTGGCGATCATCGCCTATCACGAGCCGGCGACGCGCGCCGAGATCGAGGCGATCCGCGGCGTGCAGATTTCCAAGGGTACGCTCGACGTGCTGATGGAGGCGGGCTGGATTCGCCCGGCGGGGCGGCGCGAGGTGCCGGGGCGCCCGCTGCTCTATGCCACGACGCCGGAATTCCTCGTTCATTTCGGGCTCGCCAGTCGCCGCGACCTGCCCGGAATCGACGATCTGCGCGCTGCCGGACTGCTGGATCCGATCGATCTCGCGATGGAACATGCCGGAATGCCGGACGACGATGACGTCGAGGTGGAAAACACCGAAGAAGAGGCCTAGATAGGCCAAATTCCTCGAGGAGATTTGTGATGGGTAGTTTCAGCCTGGTGCATTGGCTGATTTTGGGTGTCATCATGGTGCTCGTGCTGGGTGGCGGCCGCTTCTCGAACATGATGGGTGACGTCGCCAAGGGCATCAAGCAGTTCAAGAAGGGCATGGCCGAGGAAGACGAGGCGACGCGCGCGCCGACCCGCATCGATGCCAAGCCCGCAGACCCCGTGCTCGACCGCGACGGCAACCGCGTGCGCGACAGCGAGATTTGACGCTTACCCCTTCTAACAGGCGTTAAATGTTCGACATTGCACCAACCGAATTGCTGCTGCTCGGCGCGGTGGCGATTATCGTCATTCCGCCCAAGGACCTGCCCAAGGCGATGCGCGTCGCGGGCTATTGGGTCGGGCGGGCGCGTGGTGCCGCGCGCCAGTTCCGTGCCGGCTTCGACAACATCATCCGCGAATCCGAACTGCACGAGATGGAAAAGAAATGGGCGGAGGAGAATGAGCGCATCATGCGCGATCATCCGCCGACGCCCGCGATGCTGGCGATCGATCAGTCGGTCGAGCAAAGCTGGCCCGACATTGACGGCGAGGCGCCGCCGGTCACCATGGTAGCGCCGCCGGTCATCGTGCCGGAGGTGGATGACAATGGCGTGGCGGTGACGCCCGCTTCGCCACCAGTGGAAGAGCCAGCGGCGAAGAAGCCGCGTGCGCGCAAGGCGCCGGCGAAAAAGACATCGGCCGAAGATACCGGGACGCTGTTGTGAACGCGCCGGTCGATGAACTGGAGGACAGCCGCGCGCCCTTGCTCGATCATCTGATCGAGTTGCGCCGCCGCCTGCTATTCAGCCTGCTGGCGATGGTCGTCGCCTTTTGCATCTGCCTGTATTTCGCCCAACCGATCTTCGGTATTCTCGTCCGTCCGCTGGTCAGGGCAGGGCAGAGCAAGCTGATCTACACCCAGCTGTTCGAGGCGTTCTTCGTCCAGCTCAAGGTGGCGTTCTTCGCCGGGGTGATGATTGCCTTTCCGGTGATCGCCAACCAGCTGTGGCAGTTCGTTGCCCCGGGCCTGTATCGCAAGGAGAAAAAGGCGCTGCTGCCCTTCCTGCTGGCGACGCCGGTGCTGTTCGCCGCCGGTGCATCGCTGGCCTATTTCATGGCGATCCCCGCCGCGCTGCATTTCCTGCTCGGCTATCAGGGCAATGTCGGCGGCGTGCAGCAGGAGGCGCTGCCCTCGGTCGACAATTACCTCTCCTTCACGATGCAGTTCCTGTTCGGCTTCGGTATCGCCTTCCTGCTGCCGGTACTGCTGATGCTGCTCGAGCGCGCCGGTATCGTGACCCGCAAGCAGCTGGTCGGCGCTCGGCGCTATGCGATCATCGGTTGCTTTGCGATCGCGCTGGTGCTGGCGCCGCCCGATGCCGGGTCGATGATCATGCTCGCCTTGCCGCTGGTCGGACTTTACGAACTCTCGCTGATCGCGATCTGGTTCACCGAACGCAAGCGCGCCAAGGACAATGTCGAGCAAGTCGACGCAGTATCCTAGGGTTTTCGGTCACCGGCCCGGCATGATGATTGAGGCTGGCTGAGACCGGCGCGCGGCAACAAGGCTTCACGCATCCAAAAGCAGCGTCGCGATCGTCCCTGTCCGGTCGCTGTCGATGCTGATCGTCCCGCCGGCCTGACGCGCGAAGGCGTCGATCAGGCGCGCGCCGAGACCGCCATCGGCGCTGGGCGTGGCTTTGTCGCCAATCCCCGAGCCGTTGTCGCTGACGGTCAACACCCAGCCGCCTGGCCGCGGGCCGAAAACGACCGCGATTCTGCCCGCTTCTCGCCCGTTAAAGGCGTGCTTGGCGGCGTTGGTGACGAGTTCGTTGATCACCAGCCCGATCGACACGGCGCGGTCGCGTGGCAACGTGCCTTGCGCCGCGTTACATTCCAGCAAGACGCCGCTGCGCAGCAGCAGCGCGTCGGACAGCGTCGCGCACAGGTCGCCGAGATAGGCGCGCATCTCGACCAGCCCGGGCTGGCCGCTGCGATAGAGATGGCGGTGCGCGCGGCCGATGCTCTCGACGCGCGAGAGCGCGGCACCGAGCGCCTCGATCGTCGCCGGGTCCGTCGCACGCCGGCGCTGCATGTCGAGCAGGCCAGTGACGATGGCGAAGTTGTTCTTCACCCGGTGGTCGAACTCGGCGAGGAACAAGTCGCGATCGGCGATCTCGCGGTCACGCTCCTGCGTCGCCCGGCGCACCGCGCGCGAAAAGACGTCGCCGATCGCAATCGTCATCAGCGTCGCGAGGACCACGACCGCGATATTGATCGCCCCGGCGCGGTCCGCAAAGGCGAAGGATCCGGCGATCGGATAGAGATAATACCAGGCATAGCCGATGGTCAGCGCCCCCGTGACGACACCAGCGAACCAGCGCCCGAACAGGGTGGCCATCATTACCGCCGGGAAAACCAGCGCGAACGGCGCCCCTCCCGGCGCGAAGGTATCGAGCAGGGTCCGGATCAGCGCCGCGCCGCCGGCGCAGAGCAGTGCGACGGACAATTGCGTCACCCAGCGCGGCGCCAGCGGCGCGAGGCGGTCTGCCAGATCGAACGCTCCGAGCCGTGCCATGGACGAAAGAGCGGTGCTTGCCGGCGTGAAGTCAAGTGCGACCCGGACCTAATCGGGCCAACCTGATCAGGATCAGTGCGATTGCAGTGCCTTGCCGTGCCTCCCGGCGAGATCGACGACATAATGCCACGCCACACGGCCCGAACGACCACCGCGCCGCGTCGCCCATCCCACCGCATCCGTGGGGTCGAACGGCAGGTCATGCGCCTCGGTATAGGCCTGGACGATGGCGAGATACGCCGGCTGATCGACGACATGGAAACCGAGACTGAGGCCGAAGCGATCGGCCAGGGCGAGATTGTCGTCGACCGAATCGCGCGGGTTGATCGCGCTCGATTGCTCGGCGATGTCGCGCGGGATCAGGTGACGGCGATTGGAGGTAACGATCAGGCGGGCATTGTCGGGCCGCGCCTCGGCACCACCTTCGAGCATCGAACGCAGCGCGCGCGCATCGCTCGCCGCGTCAAAGCCGAGATCGTCGACGAACAGCGCGAAGGCGCGGGGGAGGGGAGCAAGTTCGGCGAACAGGGTGGGCAGCGTGTCGAGCTTGTGGGTCGCCACCTCGATCAGCGCGAGTCCGCCGCCGCCGGCCTGCACGGCGCCGACGCTGCTCTTGACCAGCGCCGACTTGCCGGTGCCGCGCGCCCCCCACAGCAGCACGTCATGCGCCGCCGCGCCGCCGGCGAGGCGTTCGAGGTTGGCGACCAGCGCCGTCTTCTGCTCGTCGATGCCGCGGAGGCGGTCGAGCGGCAGCGGCGTGAAATCGCGCGCCGCGGCGAGTGTCGCGCCGCGCCAGACATAGGCCGGGTGAGCAATCGGATCGGCCGGCGTCGGAGCGGGCGGCGCGATGCGGTCGAGAGCAGCGGCAATGCGTTCGAGGGGGTCGTTGTCGGGCACCTTACCTCCGTTCGGGCTGAGCTTGTCGAAGCCCCGTCCTTCTTTCCGGCCTTAGAGAGAAGAACGGCCCTTCGACAAGCTCAGGGCGAACGGCAGTGCTTACAGCGCCCTGAGCAACGCCGCCGCCGCGGCGCGGTCGGTGAACGCCGGATCTGCCAGCGCCGCACGAATATTGCCCACCGCCAGCGCATTGCGGCCGCTATCCGCCTGGGCCTGGCCAAGGTGCCAGCGAAGCATGGCGTTGTCGGGTGCGATCGCGGTCGCTTTTTCGAGCAGTTGCAGGGCGGGCTCGGTCTTGCCTTGCTGATACAGCGCCCAGCCATAGCTGTCGGCGGCGGCGGGGTTCATCGGTGCGAGGTGATACGCCGCCTTGGCGAACACCACGCCCGCATCGGGATCGTCATTGCCGGTATAGGCATAGGCCAGTTCCGACAGCAGCGCGACGTCGCGGTTGCCGATGCGGCTGCGCACCTGCTCAAGCGTGTCGATCGCCGCGTCCCAGTCTCCGCCGACCATCTGGCGGTGCGCGACGAGGCGCTGGGCCGGGATGCTCTGCGGGTTCTGCGAGAGGTACAGCGACAACACGTTGGTCGCCTCGGCGGCGCGGTGGGCGCGGTCGAGCGCATCGACCGCGCGCAGCATCGTCGCCTCGTCGAAGCGCAGGTCGGCGGCGCGGCGATAGGATGCGGCGGCATCGTCGAACCGCCCCATCACCATCAGCACGTCGCCGACCGCGAGATGCGCGGCGGGTGCGCCGGGATAGGTACGGACGAGTGCCTGCGCCTGGCTGAGCGCGCCGGCGGTGTTCCCGGCATCGACCAGACCCTTGAGATAACCGACCCGCGCGACGGGATCGTCGGGGGTTTTGTCCGAGGCGGCGGCAAGCTGGGCCAGGCTGTCGTCGGTGCCGAACGGCGTCGTGCCGGCCAGGCTTGGCCAGGCCGAGCGATCGAGATATTTCGCCGCCCAATCGCGCTCGCCGGTACGCTCGAAGGCGCGACCGACCAGCGACAGGGTATAGCTGTCGGCATCGCCGCGCAGCGCCAGCGGACGCAGCACGTCGAGCGCGCCGCGCGCATCGCCCGAGCGCAACAGCGCCGCACCGAGCATCCGCCGGCCATCGAGGTTGAACGGCTGGCGGCCGACCAGCTCACGCCAGGTGCCGATCGCCTGTTCGAAATCGCCGCCCTGATATTCGAGCATCCCGTCGAGCAGCAGCGCGCCGGGCAGGTGATCGACCTTGCCGCCGGTCTTTTGCATCAGCGTCCGCGCGAGGTCGTAATTGCCGGCGCGCGCGGCGAGCACCGCCTGGAGGTAGAGCGCCTGCGGGCTGCCCGGCCGGGCAGCGAGCGCGCGGCGTGTGGCGTCGAGCATGTCGATATTGCGCCCGACATCGCCGAGCGTCGCGGCATATTCGATCAAGGCGGGGTGGTAATAGGCATCGTGCTTCAGCGCCGCCTCGAACCAGGGCAAGGCGGCGAGCAGGCCATATTGGTCGCGCACCAGTTCGCCGCGCAGCACCAGCGCCTCGACATTGTTGCGGTCGAGATCGGTCGCCCTGGTCGCGGCGTCGATCGCGCCCGCGATATCGCCGGCGGTGTAGCGCACGCGCCCAAGATCGCTCCAGCCATAGCTGTTGCGCGTATCGGCAGCGAGCACGGTGGCGAGCGTCGCCTGCGCGCCGGGCAGGTCGCCCTTGGCCGCCATGGCCCGCGCCGCGATGCGCAGCGCGTAGCCGCCGAAACGCGGCTCGGCCTTGCCCGCTTCGGCCAGCGCGCGGGCGGAATCGCCCTGCAACAGCCAGGCATGGGCATAAAGTTGATGGACGCGCCTAGCATCGAAGCCGGCATCGGTCGCGCGGCCGAGCTCGCCCTCCGCCGCGACTCCGTCGCCCAGCGCGAGATAGGTGCGGGCGAGCACGGCATGCGCCAGGCCCCAGGCCGGATCGGCCTTGGTCGCGGCAATGGCGTGGTTGCGCGCCGCACTGAAATTGCCGGCATTGAGCAGGCCGAGGCTCTGGATCAGCTCGGTACGTGCGCTGGCGCCGCTGGCGCGGGCGGGTCGGGCGACGTTAACCGCCACTGCGGTGACGGTGCCGACCGCAAGGATCGCGATCAGGGCGAACCGGCGCCGGGTGCGCGGGCGGTGTGGGGCTTTGGTGCGAGCGTCAGGCATGGAGGTCATAGCTCTTCAGCAGGTCGTACAAGGTCGGGCGGCTGACCCCTAGCAGCTTGGCGGTATTGGAAATGTTACCGTCGGCGCGGGCCAGGGCATGGCGGATCGCGCTGCGGTCGGCACTTTCGCGCGCGGCCCGCAGGTTGAGGGGCAGTTCGTCACCGCTCGCGGGTGCGAGATCGAGATCGGCGGCGGTAACCAGCTTGCCCTCGGCCATGATCACCGCGCGCTTCATGCGGTTCTCCAGCTCGCGGACATTGCCGGGCCAGCCCCAGGCGTCGATCGCGGCGCGCGCATCGGGTGACAGGCCGGTGACGGCGCTGTGCATCGTCTTGGCGTATTTCTTGAGGAAATGCTGGGCGAGCAGCACCGCGTCGCCGCTGCGTTCGGCGAGCGACGGGATGCGCACGACGATCTCGGCGAGGCGGTAATAAAGGTCCTCGCGAAAACGCCCGTCGGCAACCATCGCATCGACGTCCTGGTGCGTTGCGCAGACGATGCGCGTATCGACCGCGATCGGCTTGCGCCCGCCGATGCGCTCGATCACGCGCTCCTGCAGGAAGCGCAGCAGCTTGACCTGGAGCGGCAGCGGCACGTCGCCGATTTCGTCTAGGAAGAGCGTGCCGCCATGGGCCTGCTCGATCTTGCCCTCGGTGGTCTTCACGGCGCCGGTGAAGGCGCCCTTTTCATGGCCGAACAGCTCGCTTTCGAGCAGCGTCTCGGGGATTGCGGCGCAATTGATCGCGACGAAGGCGCCACGCGCACGCGGTGAGGAATCATGCAGGCCGCGGGCGAGCAATTCCTTGCCCGTGCCGCTGGCGCCGAGCAGCATCACCGAAACATCGGCATTGGCGACGCGCTCGATGGTGCGGGTCACCTTGGCCATTTCCGGCGCGGCGCTGATCAGCCCGCCCAAGGCGGTGCCACCCTCGCGCTCGGCAAGGCGGCGGTTCTCCGTTTCCAGTGCATGGACGTGGAAGGCGCGCGAGACGATCAGGCCGAGCGCGTCGATGTCGATCGGCTTGTGGTAGAAATCCCAGGCTCCCTCGGCGATCGCGCGGAGCGCACTCTCGCGGGCGCCATGCCCCGAGGCGACGATCACCTTGGTATCGGGCTTGAGCGCAAGGATTTCGGCCAGCGTGGCGAAGCCCTCGCTCACGCCATCAGGGTCCGGCGGCAGGCCGAGGTCGAGCGTGACAACGGCAGGCTCGTTGGCACGCAGCGCGTCGATCGCGCTTGCCCGGTCGCCGGCAATGACCACGTCATAACCGTCATAGGCCCAGCGCAACTGGCGTTGCAGGCCGGCATCATCCTCGATGATCAGCAGCTTCTGGCGTGGGGCGGGCGTGTCGCTCACGCGGCTTCTCCAAGGGCAAGGGTATGGCTGTTGGCGGCGGCGAGAGTGACGCGGAAATGCGTGCCTTCACCCTCGCGGCTGGTGACCGAGACGTTGCCGCCCATCGCCTCGGCGAGCTGGCGCGCCTCGAACGCGCCGATGCCGAAGCCGCCGGACTTGGTCGAGACGAACGGCTTGAACAACTGATCGCGCAGGAAAGCGGGTGTCATGCCGCATCCCTGGTCGATCACCTCGATCGTGGCGCGGTCGGCGCCGGCGACGATCGAGATCGTCACCGGATCGGCGGGGGCGCTCGCCTCGACTGCATTCTGTACGAGATGGCCGAGCAATTGCTCCAGTCGCACGGGATCGGCCAGTGCGAGTGCGGCGCGGTCGCCGATCACCGCGATCGGGTGCTGGGCGCGGCGCCGTGCGGCGACGCGCTCGGCGAGTGGGAGCAGTTCCACCGCGCGGAGCGCCTCGGCGCGGCCGCCATGATGCTGCGACAGGCGGGCGAGCAGGTCGTTCATCCGCCCGACCGAATCCTGCAGGGTCGCGACCATGTCGGCGCGGAATTCGGGGTTGTCGGCATGGCGCTCGGCATTGCGGGCGACCAGCGTCAGCTGGCTGACCAGGTTCTTGATGTCGTGCATGATGAAGGCGAAGCGGCGGTTGAACTCGTCGAAGCGCTGGGCGTCGGCCAGCGCCTCCTGCGCCCGCGCCTCGGCAAGGTAGCTGGCGACCTGGCGGCCGACGATGCGCAGCAGGTCGAAATCCTCCCAGTCGAGCGCGCGGTCGATCGGCGGGCGGGCGAGCA
>JAZJXZ010000052.1:0-70778 GCA_040390605.1 Pseudomonadota bacterium | reverse complement strand
ACGAACTGAATCACATCCTGCAAATTATGCAACGATCCCCTGAAGGGGAGGGGCTTATAAGGACTCTCATCCCCCGAACCGCGCGAACAGTGCCAGCGCGAGCGTGACGGTCAGCGCGCCGCCGATGCGCGTCGCGACCTGGGCGAAGGGCATCAGCATCATGCGGTTGGAGGCGCTGAGGATGGCGACGTCACCGGTACCGCCCTGGCTGGCGCGGCAGGCGGTGATGATGCCCGCCTCGATCGGGTGGATGTTGACCAGCCGGCCGGTGAGGAAACCCGTCACCACCAGCGTGATCACCGTTGCCAGGATGGTGACGATCTCGGGCAGGTTGAACGCGCTCATCAGCTTTTCCCACGGCGTCTTGGCCACGCCAATGGCGAACAACAGCGGATAGGTCACCAAAGCCGCGAAGAACTGATAGTTGCGATAGGCACCCTGTTCGAGCCGCGGCGAGACGAGCTTGCCGAGCTTGAGGATCACGGCGAGGAACAGCATCGTCACCGGCCCCGGAAATTTGGTCAGCTCCTGCACCAGCGCGCCGATCGTGTAGAGCGTCATCGCCAGCACCAGTGCCCCGCCGATGGTCTGGAGATCGGGCACGAAACGCGGCGCCTCCTTGCCGGTGAGCGCGACGTCGTGCTCGCCGGGCTGTAACTGGCCCTCGCCGGTCAGGTCGGGGCGGCGCTTGCCATAGAGGTTGAGGCCGCCAGCCAGCAGGATCGCGGCGAGGCTGCCGAACATCACCGCCGGCAGGATCTCGGCGAGAAGGTCGCCAGGTTTGCCGCCGCCCAACGCGGCATAGCCGAGCGACAGCGGGATCGCGCCCTCGCCGACGCCGCCGCCGAGCACCGGGACGACGACCATGAACACGGTGTGCCTGAAGCCCATGCCGAGCGCGGTGCCGACGGCGCACCCGACCGCCGCTGCGGCGACCGAGCCGCTGAGGATCGGCACGAGGATCTTGAGAAACCCGCCGATCAGCATCCTGCGGTCCATGCCCAGGATGCTGCCGACGATGATCGAGCCGATGAACAGATAGAGGAAGTTGCTCTGGTCGGTGAAATTGGTGATCGACTCCTTCAGCGCCTTGGGAATGGCGCCGAGCCAGACCAGCAGCGACGGCACGAAGGTGGCGAGGATCGCCGCGGCGCCGACCCTGCGCAGACCCGGGAGATGCTTGCCGACCTCGGCGCAGGCGAAGCCGCCCGCCGCGAGGATCAGGATATTCGTGGTCAGGTCCGCCGGCACCTTGCCGCGGGCGATACAGGCGGCGATCAGCAGGACGACCGCGACGAACACCGGCAGCGGTACGATACCGATGCTGGTGTCCATGATCCGCCACCAGCCGGCCGGGCCTGTTTCGCCATCGACGGTATGGGTCTCGTCGATCGGTGCGATCGTGATGCGCTCGGCCATCTCTTCTCTCCCTGTGCGTGGCCGTCGGGCGGCGTTGATAGTGGCGCGGCCCTGTTTTGGGGTGCTGCGTCGGTGACAGGAACGAGTTTCGCTCGATGAAGAAGGAGACTAATTGTCCTGTCGCAATTTGATAATACAAAATGCCGGAAAAGCAAAACACGCGCGACAGGGTAAGGTGGCGCCGCCCGAGCGACGATGCTGCGCGCGCTGCCACGCCGCTCGACCAGACGTTCGACGAAACCACCCGCGCCAACGACGATGACACGGAGTTCCGCGGCGACATTCCGGTATATATATGCGAAACTGGTGGCGAAAACCGTTCGTCTCGGAACGCGGGAATTGCTCTCATCCAGATATAGGTTTGCGTCTGTTCATTGAGATCGACCCACTTGCGGCCAGCCCGGTTGGCCGAGATATAGCCGCAAAGCTGTTCGCTTGCTCGCGTGGCGCTACGTCGTTGAGGTCAGAGTTCGTGCTTCAGCCAAAGTGAAAGTCTCTGATCCGATGGCTGAAGTGGCCGACATGCACATTTCCAGCTCAGTGCAACCTGCGGAAAAGAGGGTGCTCGGGCTGGACGGAATCGCCGTGAAGAGCCTGCTCGGCGGGGCCGTGTTGCGGGGGCTCGACCCCCGCGCGTTGCTGCGCGGAGCAGGCATCGATCCGGCAGTCTATGGCAGTGCCCAGGCCGCGATCGATGGCCGCGACCTGTTTCGGCTGGTGCGCCAGATCCAGATGGCGCTCGACGATTCCTTCTTCGGCTTTTTCGCAGAGCGGTTCCGGCTGGCGCTCGAGCTGGAGCGTACGCTGACCTATCTGCACTGCGAGACGTTCGGCGAATCTATCCGGGTGAGTATCCGTTTCACCCAGGCATTGTCGGACGATATCGGACCGCAATTGATCGAGGATCCCGCGGGCCTCAAGCATGTCTGCGTCTATCACACCATCGACGGCGTGGACCGGGACATCTTCGTCTGGTTGCGCTTCGTGTGGATTTTCCAGTGGTTCAGCTGGCTGATCGGACGGCCGTTGCGCTTGCGCGGCGTCCAGGTGCGTGCGGCGCGGCCGGTACAAGCGAACGGGTTCGATCGCTTCGCCCTGTTCGGTTGCCCGATCCAGTATGACGCGCCGCTCGACGCGCTTTGCTATGACCGCGCCGACCTTGGCGCGCCGCTGGTCCACCGCACGCTGGCCGAATATGAGGAATATAACGCCAGCATTCCGGACTGGCTGGCGACGCCGGTCGGCCGTTCGACCTGGCGTGCGCGGACCGAACACGCGCTGGTCGAGCTTCAGCGTGCAAGGATCTGGTCGGCGCCGATCGAGTCCGTCGCGGAAGCGTTGCGCAGCAAACCGCGGCGGCTGCGACGCGATCTCGCGCGGGAAGGCGAGAGTTTTCAGCACATCAGAACGCGGCTGCGCGGGGAGCTTGCGGCGGCCTATCTCCTGGCGACGGAACTGCCGATCACCGAGGTCGGCTATCGCGTCGGGTTCAGCGAGCCGGGCAGCTTCACCCGCAATTTCACCGAATGGGCGGCCGTGACGCCGTCCGACTATCGCGCACGCTACAAGTCGGACGATGCGCGCGTGACTGCGGCGACGCTGCTGCTGAGTGATCGCACGGCTGACTGACCAAGCCGCTCATGGCTGGTCACTTGCGTTAAATCTGTCTGTCATACCGGTCATCGCCAGAAGGCCGTTCGATCGGCCACGATGCTCCCAAGAAAAAGAAGAGGGAGGATTGCATGATCGGGAATCAGAAGCTTTACGCACGTCTGCTCGGCACGTCGGCACTTGCCGCGATGCTCGGCGCCGCCGCACCGGCTTGGGCGCAAAGCACAACGTCCAGCGCGCAGAGCGCGGCCAGCGATACGCCTGCCGCTTCGTCCGAAACGCAGAGTGCGGAATCCGGCCCCGAGGTCGTCGTTACCGGGTCGAGCATTCGCGGTGTCCCGCCGACCGGTTCGAACCTGATCCGGGTCGCGCGCGACGATATCAAACTGATCGGTGCGGCGACCACGCCCGATCTGCTGGCCACCGTGCCGCAGCTGAACAGCTTCAACACCGCGCCGCGCACCAGCAATGGCGGGCTGGGCTCCTTCGCCCCCGGCCTGCGCGGCCTGCCGTCGAGCGCGACGCTGCCGTTGATGAACGGGCACCGGCTGATCTCGGGCAGCACCCAGCAAACCAATCCCGATTTCCCGTTCCTGCCGGAAGTGGCCGTAGAGCGCGTCGAGATCGTCGCCGACGGCGCTTCGGCCATCTATGGTTCGGACGCGGTTGCCGGCGTGGTGAACTTCATCACGCGCAACCATTTTACCGGGATCGAGGCCACCGCCCGCTACGGCATGGCGGACGACTACACGACGGTCAGTGCGGCGGGCATCATCGGCAAGGACTGGGGCAGCGGCGCGGTCGCCTTGTCCTACCAATATGCGCAGAGCAACAACATCACCGGTGCCGACCGAAGCTATCGCACGCTCGATTTCCGGTCGGCCGGCGGCGTGGACACGCGCTCGGCGGTGTGTCCGGCGGCCAACGTCAACCTGTTCCTCGGGACGATCTATGCCGCGCCGAGCCTGGCGCCCGGCACCAACCTCTGCGACTCGCGAGGGCCGGTCGACCTGCTTCCCCGCAATCGCTCGCACAGCGCCTTCCTCAACGCGCACCAGGATCTCTCCACGAACCTGACGCTGTGGGCCGAGGTGCTTTATGCGGATCGCAAGGACACGGTGCAGGCCGCGCTGCCCGGCCAGACCTTCGTCCTCATCCTGCCGTCCAATCCGTTCTACCGCGCGCCGCCGGGTACGGCGGCCGGTTATGAATATGTCGATTTCCGGCCCGACAACCTCGTCGGCGCGGACCATTTCAACCAGATCTATCGTGTCAGGAGCGGCGACTCGTCGCTGGGCGTCGATGCGAAGCTGGGCAAGTTCAAGCTGACCGTCTCGGGCACCTTCAATTGGTCGCGCAACGACACCTTCCAGCCCGGGATCAACACCACGGCCCTGACCGCGGCGGCAAACGGAACGACGCTGGCGACGGCGCTGGATCCGTTCGGCACCGGGACGAGCCCGGCGGTGGTCGCGGCGATTCTCAACAACCCCACCGACTTCGTCAATCATCAGCGCACCTATATCGGCGCGATCCGCCTCGACGGCCCGCTGGCCGAACTGCCCGGCGGGCAGCTCAAGATCGCGGCCGGTGCCGAATATCGTCGCGAGACCTATAGCCAGCGCGGCCAGAGCGGCGGCGTCGGATTTCCGGAAGATCTCGCGCGCAACGTCGCATCGCTCTACGGCGAGTTGTTCGTACCGATCTTCGGCCAAAGCAACGAGGCCCCTCTGATGCACAGCCTGTCGCTGTCGCTGTCGGGACGCTACGATCACTATAGCGATTTCGGGTCCACGACCAATCCAAAGGTCGGCATCGACTGGCAGCCGGTCGACGGGCTGACGCTGAGAGGCACCTATGGGCGCTCGTTCCGCGCCCCCGGGCTTCGCGATCTCGGGTCGACGGTCGGCTCCTATTATTCCGCCGCCGGTCTTGTCGATGCCTTTGGCGTGCGCGATCCTTCGCGCGGCGCGAGCCAGGTCAACACACTCCTCCTGATCGGGGGCAACAAGTCGCTCAAGCCCGAAAAGGCCCGTACCTTTTCGTTCGGCGCGGATCTGCGGCCGCGCTTCCTTCCCGGCTTCAGCGCGAGCGTGACCTTCTACGACATCGTCTATAACGACGTGATCGGGACGCCCTACGGGCTGGGCTCGCTGATCTTCACCGACCCGACCTTCGCGTCGCGGGTGATCCGCAACCCGACTGCCGCGCAGGTGAGCGCGGCCCTGGTCAATACGGTGCCGTTCTACTTCACCTTCGCCTCGGTGCCGACCTTCGGGAACCTGCTCGACCTGCGCCAGGGCAATTTCGGCGTGCGCAAGACCAACGGTCTCGACTTCGACGTGAACTACCACACCAAGGTCCCGTTCGGCACGGTCTTCGCGGGCGTGGCCGGCAACTACATCCTCAACTACAAGACGCAGTTCTCGGCGACCTCCACGGAAAGCAACTCGCTGCAGGCCGGCGTGCCGCGCACGACCTTGCGCACGACGCTCGGCCTCATCGCCGGTCCGGTCACGGTGGCCAATTTCGTCAATTATCACAGCGGCGTCACCAGCGCCTACGCCACGCCGACCGGCTCCAGCCTCTACACGGCCAAGGCGTATACGACGGTCGATCTGCGACTGTCGGTCAAATTGCCCAATGTCGGCCTCGCCAAGGGCACCGAATTGTCACTGCAAGTCAACGACCTGTTCGACGCGAGGCCGCCCTATTTCCCGAGCGGCGACGGGATCGGCGGTGCCTACAACCCGATCGGGCGCTACGCCGCCATCAGCGTGCGAAAGGCCTTCTGACCGATCGAAGCCCCGGGAGATCGCGACGATGGTCGCGGTTTCCCGCGGCGCCGCAGGCGAAGGTCTCGCCCGTTTGCTCCTCCCCGGTCTCCTCGCACTAGCGGCAAGCATATCACCAGATGCAAAAACACGCTCTCACGCTGGACAAGTTCATCGACCATGCCGCGAAGTGGCACGGGGCAGCCACGATCACGACCGCTATTCGCGGCGTCGCGGCCAGCCGGGCCGGCTATGCGGAGGTGCGGGTGCGCAGCAACCGCCTGTCGGGGGCCTTGCTGTCGCTCGGCCTCACGCCCGGTGACCGTGTCGGCACGCTCGCCTGGAACACGCAGCATCACCTCGAAGTCTATTACGCGACGATGAATGCGGGGCTGGTCTGCCACACGCTCAACCCGCGCCTCACCGCCGGCCATCTCTCGACGATGATCAACGAGGCGGAAGACCGGATATTGGCGGTTTCGGCCAACCTCACGCCGATGCTCGGCGAACTCCTGCCGCTGTGCCCCGGCATCGAGCGCATCATCGTGCTGGATGAGTCCGTCGATCCCGCGACTTCGGGCGGCTGGCAGGTGCCGACTGACGGCCTCGAGGCGCTCGTCGCGGACCGCGGCGCGGAAACGGCGTGGGGTGGCTTCCCCGAGGATTCGCCTGCCGGCCTGTGCTTCACCTCAGGCACCACGGGCGCGCCCAAGGGCGTCGTCTTCACCCACCGCTCGAATTATCTGCACACGCTGATGTCGGTGCAGCCCGACGTCTATTGCCTGTCGGCGCGCGACACGATCCTTGTCGCGATACCCATGTTCCACGCCAATGCCTGGGGTTTCCCTTTCTCCGCGGCCGCGGTCGGCGCGCGGCTGGTCCTCCCCGGGCGCGACCTCGATGGGGCAAGCCTCGCGTCGCTGATCCGCAGCGAAGAGGTGACGATCGCCGGCGGCGTGCAGACCGTGTGGATCGGCCTGCTCGATCATCTCGACGCCACGGGCGGGGACGTTCCCAGTCTCGAACGCGTGATCATCGGCGGGTCGCGCTGTCCCGACGCGCTGATCCAGCGGATGGAATCGCGGCTCGGTGTCCGGGTGCAGACGAGCTGGGGCATGACCGAAATGTCGCCGATCGGTACGGTGGAATCGCTCCATCTGCCGACCGCCGATCCGCGCGCTTCCGGCCGGCCGCCGATCGGCGTCGATCTGAAACTTACCGATGCCGCCGGCACGACGCTGCCGGAGCAGCGCGGCACGATCGGTCATCTCAAGGTCAAGGGCGCGTCGGTCATCGATCGCTATTTCAAGGCCGAACAGGACGCGCTCGACGAGGAAGGATATTTCGACACCGGGGACCTCGCGACGATCGACGAGTACGGTTCGCTCACCGTTTGCGGCCGGTCGAAGGACCTGATCAAATCGGGCGGCGAGTGGATCAACCCCGGCGAGATCGAGGAGATCGTCGGCCGCGATCCGCGCGTCGCCCAGGTCGCCGTGATCGCCAAGGCGCATCCGAGATGGGGCGAGCGGCCGGTGCTGGTGGTCGAGTTTCACGCCGGCGAGCATGCCGACGGGCTCGCACTCGTCGATGCGCTGAAAGGCCGCATCGCCGACTGGTGGCTTCCCGACGAAGTCGTGGACCTTCCCCACATGCCGCTGGCCGCGACGGGCAAGATCGACAAGATGCGTTTGCGGGCGGGTTACGAAAGCGGGGAGTTTGCCGATCATGTTGCAGCGCGCACCTGACAGCGCCAGCCGATCCCGCACGCCGGGCGGCGGGTTCGTCCTCGGCATGCTGTGCTTCGTCTATGTGCTCAATTTCCTCGACCGGCAGCTGATTTCCATCCTCGCCAAGCCGATCCAGGATGCGCTCGGCATCTCGGACAGCCAGCTGGGCAGGCTCACCGGTCTGTATTTCGCGCTGTTCTATTGCTTCATCGCGATCCCGGTCGGCTGGCTCGCCGATCGCACCCACCGTGTGAAGGTGCTGGCGGGCGCCTGCGCGCTGTGGAGCGCGGCGACCGCGGCGTGCGGCATGGTTGGCAGCTACGGCCAGCTGGTGGTGGCGCGCATGGCCGTCGGAGTCGGCGAAGCCGGCGGCGTGCCGCCTTCCTATGCGATCATCTCGGACTATTTCCCGCGTGAGCGGCGGGGCACGGCGATGGCGATCTTCAACCTCGGCCCGCCCTTCGGCTCCGCGCTCGGTGTGGCGTTCGGCGCCTCGCTCGCCGCGGCGTTCAGCTGGCGCGTTCCCTTTTATGTGATCGGCGGGATCGGTGTCGTTACCGCCGTTGCGGTCTATCTGCTGGTGGCCGAGCCGCCTCGCGGCGGTAACGATGCGCCAGACGTCGCCGCGCGCGGCGATTTGCCGCGCACCTCTTTCGCCGCGACGGTCGGACGCTTCTTCGCCAACCCCGTGCTGCTGCTCGCCTCGGTGGCGAGCGGCGGGGCGAACTTCATCACCTATGGCATCAGCAACTTCGCCACGCTGTTGCTGATGCGCGAGAAGGGCATGACACTCAGTCAGGTCGCGGTCTGGTACGCCTTGGTCGTCGCGGTGGCGATGAGCGGCGGCATCTATGTTTCGGGCCGGTTGATCGACCGGTTCACGACGCGTTCGCGCGCGGCCTATGGCACGATTCCCGCGCTGTCGCTGCTGCTCGCCGTGCCGTTCTTCATCGGCTTCGTCTGGTCGCCGAACTGGCCGCTGGCGCTGCTTTTCCTGACCGTGCCGATGTTCCTCAATTCCTTCTTCCTGTCCGCCACCGTCGCGTTCGTGCAGGACGAGGTCAGCCCCGACAAAAGGGTCATCTCCGGCGCGCTGCTGCTGCTCGTGATGAACTTCATCGGCCTCGGGCTCGGGCCGACCTATGTCGGCATGGCCAGCGACCTGTTCCGTGCCGCTTATGGCGCACATTCGCTCCAGGCGGCGATGTACGCGCTTGCGCCGATGTACGGGATCGCCGCGCTGCTCTTCTTCGGGCTCGCGCGGTTGATCCGGCGCACCGAGCACACAGCCAAGGGAGTCGTGCGATGATTTCGATGGCTCGTCTTGCCGCCGCCTTGCTCTGCCTCTGCGCGGTGCCGCCTGCCTTTGCCCAGACGGCCGCGCAGGCCGATCCGCCGGCGGGCCGGCTGCAGGGCGCGCGCGAAGGCAGCGCTACTGTCTTCCGCGCCGTTCCTTATGCCTTGCCGCCGGTTGGTGAGCGCCGCTGGCGCCCGCCCGCGCCGAAGCCGCGCTGGGCGGGCGTGCGCGCCGCCGAGCATGCCGGCGCCGCGTGCATGCAGCCGGCGATGGCGGCCGGTCCCTATCGCCGGGGCGAGCAGAAGATGGACGAGGATTGCCTGACCCTCGACGTCACCGCGCCGGTTGGCGCGCGCAATGCGCCGGTGATGGTGTGGATCCATGGCGGGACGCTGATCTGGGGCACCGCGCAGTCGAAAATGTATGACGGGCAGGCCTTCGCCCGGCGCGGGATCGTGCTCGTCTCGATCAACTACCGGCTCGGGGCGCTGGGTTATCTCGCGCATCCCGAGCTCAGCAAGGAATCGCCCGATGGCGTGTCGGGCAATTACGGGCTGCTCGACCAGGTCGCCGCGCTGAAATGGGTGCGTGCCAATATCGCCGCCTTTGGCGGCAATGCGCGCAACGTCACCATCTTCGGTGAATCCGCCGGGGCACTGAGCGTCGAATATCTGCTCGCCTCGCCCGTCGCGCGCGGCCTGTTCGACAAGGCGATCGTCGAAAGCGGCTATCTCTTCACCATGCCCGAGCTGCGCACCGCGCGGTACGAGGAGCAATCCGCCGAGGCGATCGGCGCGGCGCTCGGGAAAAAGATCGGCGCGCCCGATCTCGCGGCGCTCAGGGCGATGGATGCGCGCACGCTGGTCGGCGCTGTGGCGACGGCGGGTTATGCACCCTATGGCACGATCGACGGCAAGATCCTGACGCGTCAGCTCGTCGACACCTTCGACCGCGGCGAACAGGCGCCGGTGCCGCTGATCGCCGGCTTCAACAGCGGCGAGATACGCAGCCTGCGCTTCCTGTTGCCGCCGCTGCCGCACAGCACCGAGGCCTATGTCGGCGACATCAGGGCGCGCTACGGCAACCTCGCCGACGCCTGGCTCAAGCTCTATCCGCCGAGCGATTTCGAGCAGACCCGCCTGGCCGCCACGCGGGACGTGGTGTTCGGCTGGACCGCGGAACGCCTGGTGCGCAAGCAGGCGGCGCTCGGCCAACGATCGTATCTCTATTTCTTCAGCCACAGCTATCCGAGCGAACTCGCGTCCGACCTCGCCGCCTTCCATGCCAGCGAAGTGCCGTTCGTGTTCGGCACCTTCGCCGACACGCCGCCGGGCTGGCCGAAGATTCCGGACGGTGCGGGCGAGCATAAGCTCGCGGCGGCCATGCTCGATTATTGGACGAGCTTCGCACGCAACGCCGCCCCCGTCGCAGCCGGCGGGCCGGCATGGAAGCCGTTCGCCAGTGGCCGGGCCTATATGCAGTTCGCGGACATGCCCTACCTCTCCCATGACCTGATGCCGGGCATGTTCGAGGCGCACGAGCAGGCGATGTGCCGGCGACGTGCGAGCGGTGCGCAGTCGTGGAACTGGCGGACGGGTTCGACAGCGCCCGTGCTTCCCGAAGGTGGTTGCTGACCCGTGCTTGTTGCGCGAACTTGCCTGTCTTGCCCGGCCCGGCGCGAGCGTGCGGCGGGACTCCTACGGAGCGTGTAATGATGAACAAGCAACGTGTGGTTTCGCATCTTGCGATCACCGGGTGTGTGGCTGCCCTGGCCATGTGTCTCGCTTCGCCGGCGGCCGCTCAGGCGTCATTGGCCACGCGGTGCGGGTCGCTCTCGTCGCTCAGCCTGGCGGATACCGTGATCGACAGCGCGACGGTCGTCGAGGACGCCGCGACGGCGCTCAAGATCAAGGGCCTGTCGGGCGTGCCGTCCTTCTGCCGCGTCGTCGCGCATGTCAGGTCGGCGCCGGATTCGGACATCCGGGTCGAGGTCTGGCTGCCGCTGCAGGGGTGGGCCGGCGTGTTCCACGGCAATGGCAATGGCGGCTTCGGGGGCACGCTGGAGGCGGGCTATGGCGGGATGATCGGCGGCCTGCGGCGCGGCTTCGCGACGGCGACGACCGACACCGGGACCGCGCCTGCGACGATGCTCGATGGCGATGCGCTGACCGGGCATCCGCGCAAGTGGCGCGACTGGGGGCGGCTGTCGACGCACGTCATGACGGTTACCGGCAAGGCGATCACCCGGGCCTATTACGGGCGCGGCGCGGGGCGGTCTTACTATACCGGCTGCTCGACCGGCGGGCAGCAGGGGCTGATCGAGGCGCTTTACTACCCGCACGATTATAACGGCATCCTCGTCGGGGCACCGGTCATCAACCGGACCTGGGGGCATGCCGCCGTGCTGTGGGACTTTGCCGCCGCCAACCGGCTGCCCGGCAGCATGCTCACCGACGCCAAGCTGCGCTTGCTCAACACCGCCGTCACGGCGGCGTGCAATCGCCAGGGTCACGGCCTGCCCGGCGACGCCTTCATCACCGATCCGCTCGCCTGCCGTTTCGACCCGGCCGAACTCGCCTGCCCGGGTGCCGCAAGCGACCAGTGCCTGACCGCGCCCGAAGTGGCGACGGCGCGCCTCTTCTATAACGGCCCGACGACGCGCGACGGACGCGCCGCCTTTTTTGGCTGGCCGTTGGGCAGCGAGGCGCCGGGGCGTTTCGGCTGGTCGTTCCTCGAGAGCGCGGCGAATGGCCAGCCGCAGTTCAGCGGGCTGTTCAAATGGGTATTCGGCGCCGCCTGGGACTGGCGCGCCTTCGACCTCGACCGCGACATGCCGATCGTCGACGCGACGCTGGGCGGCGACGTCAACGACGCCACGCGGGGCGATTTGCGCGCGTTCGCGGCGTCGGGGGGCAAGCTCATCATCTATCATGGCCTGGCGGACTCGCTCGTCCCGCCGGCGCAGAGCGTCGCTTTCTACGAGCGCCAGGCGCGCGCCATGGGCGGGATGGCGCGGCTGAAGAAAAGCGCCCGGCTGTTCATGGCGCCGGGCATGATGCACTGCGGGGGCGGTCCCGGCCCCGACATCTTCAATTCGGCGCAGGGCGGATTGCCGTCTCCTCCCGTCAGGGGCGCGAGCGACGACCTGTTTGCCGCCCTGATCGACTGGAACCGGAACAGGCGGGCGCCCGATCGCGTCGTCGCGACGAAATTCGTCGCCGGAAAGCCCGGCACGATCGATCTTCAGCGGCCGCTCTGCGTCTATCCGCTGACCGCGCGATACAAGGGCGCCGGTTCGACCACCGACGCGCGGAACTTCCTGTGCTCAGCGAGAGCCGGCACGACGACGGAGCGGCGTCGGAGCTCCTGACGAGCCCTGAATGGGCGTCTGAGCTACCGGGACGGTTTTCATTACGTTCCCGGGGCTGTGGTCCCTTGGTAAATTCGGGGGCGTCGCCCGCTACTGCTCGGTCAGGACTTTACTCGCTTGGGGACGATGCTGATCCCCTGACCTGCCTCGGAACCACATACATCCATCCGAACCGATCTGCCGCCTCGCCACGTTGGATCGCGACCAGTTTGCGGTGCAGGCTCCGCGTAACCGGCCCTGTCTTGCCGTTGCCGACGGTGAACTTACCCTGCTCGTTGCAGACCTTGCCGACCGATACCACCGTCGCCGCGGTGCCGCACACGAACACCTCCCGCAAGCGCCCGCTCGCGGCGTCCCGCTGCCACTCGTCGGCGCCGTATCGCTTCTCCTCGATCGGTCGCCCGTCAGCGCGCGCCAGGGTGATTATTGACGCGCGCGTGATACCCGGAAGGATGGTGCCGAGCGGGGGCGTGACGATCGTCCCGTCGTCCATCACGAAGAAGATGTTCATCCCGCCGAGTTCCTCGACCCAGCGGCGCTCGGCCGCATCCAGAAAGACGACTTGGTCGCAGCCATGTAGCGAGGCTTCGGCTTGAGCGGCCAGGCTTCCTGCATAGTTACCGCCGCACTTGGCCGCGCCTGTTCCGCCGGTGGCCGCCCGGCTGTAGCGATCGGACAGCCACACCGTGATCGGATGCTCGCCGCCCTGGAAGTAGCTGCCGACCGGAGACGCTATGACGCAGAAGCTATAGCTATTCGCCGGGCGAACTCCGAGGAACGTCTCGTTGGCGAACATGAACGGGCGAAGATAGAGGCTACCTCCGCTGGGCGGAATCCAGTCGGCGTCTGCACGCACAAGGTGCTCGATCGCTGCGAGGAAAGCGTCTTCGGGCAGCAAGGGCATGGCAAGCCGGCTGGCGGATGCATTGAAGCGGCGCGCATTCTCCTCGGGTCGAAACAGCGTCGCCGCGCCCGTAGCGCTCGGGTAAGCCTTGAGGCCCTCGAAGATGGTCTGTGCATAGTGAAGAACCATGCTGGCGGGATCGAGCGTAAAGGGCTCACGCGGTCTTATTCGCGCGTCGTGCCACTCGCGACCGCCAGACCATTCGATCGTCACCATATGGTCCGAGAAGACGCTGCCGAAGCCTGGTGAGGCAAGCAGTCTGCTCCGCTCGTCAGCCGCTACACGATGCGCATGCGGCACCTTGATGAAAGGCAACAGCGTGCTCATCGACGAGGTCGCAGTACAAATTCCAGGGCGGCGCAGATCGCTGTGACCTGCGCCGTCCGACACATCTCGGCTGTCGTGTTCGGGGCATCCGGGTATACTTCCGTCGTGGAGGTGAAGCGGCCTTTGGTGATGGACGTGCAAAGGCCAAGCTCAGCCACGGGATAAGCGATCACGCCATGGGCGATGATGGGCGAGCCGATGATTCTGCCCTCGTCGTCCGGCTCTGCTATCTGCATGACCTCTCGCACGGCGGTAATGATCGCATGCTGCAGCGCGAGCTGCGGGTCGGCGGCGTCGGCGACAAGGTAAAATCCGTCGGGCACCGCCTCCGCTTCGAACGCCTTGCCGTCGCGAGCGCTCAGCGCCGGCCGAAATTCACTTTCGTCGCTGTCGGTGGTTTCGTGCAGGTCGATGTGCAGAAGATATTGATCCGATATCCTATTGACGAGCGCGATCAGCGCCGCGGCTTCCTGCGAAGGCCCACCGAGGCGAAAATTCCGGTTCGGATCGATAGCGTCGTAATTCCAGCGGTTGACGCGCTCATAGGCCCAGGGACTGACGCAAGGAACGACCAGCAGGTTCGTTCTGCCGGAATATTGGCACGCGTGCCGCTCGAGAAATTCGAGCGCACCCAGGACGCCGCTGGTTTCATAACCATGGACGCCGCCGGTTATCAAAGCAGTGGGTCGTGCCGGATCGGTCGGGCTGCTGCGAAGCGCATAGAGGGTGTACGCTTCTTCGCCGCAGTCGATCTCGCCATAGCCAATTTTCTCGAAACGATGCTCCAGCGCCGTGATGCGCGTCACCACGTCTTCCTCGTAGCTGCGCCGCCGCTGCTGCCGCGACCGCCACTCGTCGCGCTCGCGCTTTCCCCAGGGTTGCCCCGCAATGCCGATGGGGTAGAAATCGTTGGCGGTCATGCCGCCACTGCGACCTTCGCGCCGGCAATCCAGTCGTCGATCAGGTACTCGAGCACCGGTAGCGTCACGGCACCGGCGGCCATCAGCGCATCATGGAAATCGCGGATCCGGAAATCTTCACCGAGAGCGGTCTCGGCGCGCGCCCGAAGCTCGCGAAACTTGAGGTTGCCGAGTTGGTAGGCAAGCGCCTGCCCCGGCAGGCCGATATAGCGATCGACCTCGGCTGTCAGCGTCTCGAGCGGCATTGCCATGTTGTCCCGGAAAAAGGCAATCGCCTCATCGCGGCTCCACCCCCTGGAATGAATGCCGGTGTCCAGGACCAGCCGCACGGCCCGCCACATCTCCATCTCGAGACGGCCATATCGCTTTTCGGGTGTGTCGTAGAAGCCCATCTCCTCGCCCAACGCCTCGCAATAGAGCGCCCAGCCTTCCAGACAGGCGGGATATTTCATTGCCCCGTAACGGCGGAAATCGGGAAGCTGGTCCATCTCCTGGATCAGCGCGAGGTGCATCAAATGCCCCGGCCAGGCTTCATGCAGCGCCAGTGGCAGATGCATGTAACGCGGGCACTTGCCGGGGATCGACGTGATCCAGTGCACCCCCGCCGCACTATTGTCAGCAGGGTTGGGCTGCGCATAGGCCGGCGGCAGTCTCTCTGCGACGGCTTCCGGGATGCTGCTCACGCCGTAGCTGATGCGCGGTATCCGCCCGAAGAATTCCGGGATGCGCGCGTCGATGCGTTTCGACAGAATTTCGATCTGCTCGCGCAACGCTTCCCCGCTTTCGGCAAACTGGCGATTGTCGGTCTGCAGTCGGTGGCGAAAGCCTTCGATGTCGCCGGGAAATCCTGCTTCGTCCGCGACAGACAGCATTTCGCTTCTTATCCGGTCGACCTCTGCAAGCCCGGTCGCGTGGATGTCGGCCGGCGGCAGGTCGACCGTGGTATATTGGTTGATATTGTATCGGTAGAAACGCTCGCCATCCACGTCGTCGGTACCCGAAATGCTTTCGCGAGAGACCGGTAGCAGCGTGTTTTCGAGAAAGTCGGCGTATCGGAGAAAGGCGGGCCGGACGACTTCCTCCACTAAGTTACGTCCCTCAACCGCCGACGCTGCCATCGCGCCGCCTCTGGCGGCGATGCGCCCGAGCGGACCGTAAAAGGGGTTGGCATCCAGCGCTGCCGACATCTGGCCGCGGACCTGCGCGACAGCGCGCTCCACGACAAGGCGTGGATAGGACATCCCTTTTACCACACCCTCGGCCAGTCCCTCCTGCACGGTCTCGAACGAGGCCGGTGTCGCTGCGAGCCGTGCCAGGTACAGCCGCGCGTCGGCCGCGGTGGCCAAGGCAGTCGAATTCGCCCAGTAGATCAGCGTGAATTCCGGCCCCAGCGGATAGATGGCCGGGCGCAGATGCGCGCCGCTTTCCACCAGTTCGATCAGGAGGCGAAGCTCATGCCCGAGCAATCGGTGCGTTGCCCGGTCGGCAACGCCCAGCGATGCGGTATCGATCGCCGCAAGCTCGACAAGGGCCTTGCGTGCCCAGGCGGCGCGCCGTTCGTGATCCGCCGGCGCCTCCTTCATCAGTTGGGTTGCGTCGGTCGGCATGCCCGCCGCGATCGCGTTGATCGGGATCTCCTCGCATTGGAACGTCCAGTAGCGCGCGGCCAGTTCGGCTAGGGCGTCGTTACTCATGATACTCTCCTCATGCGCCGGCATGGCGGCGCGTAATCAAGATGCGGGCGGTCAAAGTGCCAGGGCAAGGCCCGTGCGGCGCGGATCTGCGCAGGCACTGGCAAGCCCGTCCGCGGCGATATGCACGCCTTCGTAGCTGCCGCTGTGGAAGTTCCACGGGTTGACCAGCTCGATGCCCAGCCGGCGCTTCCTGACCTCGGCCTGGATTTCCGGCGTGCCACAATCCACCTCGAGGAAAAACGCGTCCGGAGCGAGGCTATCGGTGGTGTAGGTCGGCCCGCCGATACGGGGCTGATGGACCGAGGTCTCGATATCCATGCCGAAGTCGAGGATGTTGAGCGCGTTGGTGACGCAGTTCTGGATCAGGCCGACGCTGGGTGAGCCCGCCGCCAGCACCGGCTTGTCGTTAGCGTCGAAGATGATGTGCGGTGCGACATAACAGGTGCCGCGATCACCGGGCTTGGGCATGTTGCGGAAAAAATGCACACCGCCAGCCCACAGGTTCATGCCATCCACGATCAGCCCGTTGGACCAGCCGTGCGACATTACCGAGTGCAGGACCGTGGCGATATTGCCGTCACGATCCACCACGGTCAGGTGGTTCGATCCGGGATACGCCTTCTTGGCCGGGTCGATGCCCTTGGGATCGCGCATCTTCATCAGATCGAAGCGCATGGCGGCATAATCCTTGGACAGGATCGTCTCCATCGGCAGCGGCCAGCTATTCGGATCGCCTTGCGCTGCGCCTTCCGAAAACACCTCCAGACAGAACCGGGCTAGCCAGTACATCGAATCCGCGCTTTCGGTGGGCATGCCCCATTGCTTGAGCGGGATCTGTTCGACCAGATTCAGGATCTCGATGACATGCGTGCCGCCGGTGTCGGGCGGAGGCGAGCCGGCAATCTTGTAATCGCGATAGGTGCCCCAGGCGGGATCCATCCAGCGTGTTCCGTAGCGATCGAAATCCTCCATCGTCAAAACGCCACCCGCGCGCCTGACGGTCTCGACCACCTTCTCGGTGAAGGCCGAGCGGTAGAAATAGTCGACGCCGTCTGCGGCCATCCGCTCCAGCGTGTCGGCGAGGGCGTGATTGACCAGCGGCTCGCCCGGACCGCGGATCACATTGTCGCGGAAATAGATGTTCCGACCTTCGTCGCTCAGACCGATCTTGGGCGCGGCTTCGAACATCATGCCGAAGAGGACAGGATAGATCGGGAATCCGCCTCGTGCGAGTTCGATGGCGGGCGCGGCCAGTGCCTCCCGCGACCTGGTGGCGTAGCGCGTACGCGATGCTTCCCAGGCGGACCAGAAGCCGGGTACCGCGACGCTGCGGCCGGTTGCCATGTCGGCCGCTGAAAAGCCGGGCAGGCCGGCCAGCGGCGCGTTCATCGAGCCGTTGACATATTGCGTCGCGCCCGTCGCCGCGTCGTAATGCATCATGCTCAGCACGCCGAAGGCAGTTGTCATATGCGGTTCGACCACGGTCTGCGCGAGTGCGGCCGCGAGCACGGCATCGACGGCATTGCCACCGTCCTCGAGCGTCTTCACCGCGATCTGCGAGACGATCGGGTGCGATGAGACCACGATCCCGTTCCGGCCGGATGCCTTTTGCTTGCGCCCGGCCACAGCCGTCTTGCACAGCTGCGCCAGTTCATCATGGTCGAACATGGTCCTATTTCCTTCCAAGTGGAGCAGCCAGCCCCAGATATTCCGCGAAAAACGCGAGCACTTCTGCCGATTGTCGCGACTGATCCTCATGGCCGATCGCCCCGTGGCCTGCGCCGGCGCGCACGCGCAGCAATATGGGGCGGGTGTCAGGGCTCGCCTGCTGCATCCGCGCCGCGAGCTTGCGGCCGTGCCAGGGCGGGCAGCGGGGATCGTTCGCCCCACAGTCGATCAGCATCGCCGGATAAAGCACGCCATCCCTGGTGTTCTGATAGGGTGACCAGCCGTACAGCAGCTGGGCCATTTCCGGGTCCGATGGGTCGCCATAATCCAGCGTCGCGGCCATGGTGAACGGATCGCGGGCGCGCGCCAGCAGGTCCGTGATCGGGGCTTCGGGTGAGCTGGCGCGGAACAGATCCGGACGCTGTACCGCCGCCACTGCCGCCATCACGCCGCCATTCGATCCGCCCGTCACGCCCAGTTGCGCAGGCGTGGTCATGCCGCGCGCGATCAGGTCCTCCGCCGTCGCGAACATGTCGTTGAACGTGTTCTGCTTGTGGCGCAGGCGCCCTTGTTCCCACCAGGATGAGCCGAACTCGCCACCACCGCGCAAATGGCTGAGGACGAAGATGCCGCCCGCCTCGATCCACGCTGCCCATCGATTGCCGAACCAGCCGGGCAGCACAGCCACATTATAACCGCCATAGCCGGTAATCACCGTCGGATGCGGCCTGGACAGATCCAGGTCCGAACGCGCAACCACATGATAGAGAACCTCAGCGCCGTCCTTGCTGATCGCCTTGCCGTCCAGCACCTGGGCATCAAGCGTCTGCTCGCATGGCGTGATCTGGGTGAGCCTGCGGGTCTTCACGTCCGCCGCGTAATGAACAGGCGAAGCGGACGGTGACGCGAACAGGAAATCGACCTGCTCGTCCCGGCCCCGCAGCACCGAATTGGTGACGTTGAAAAAGGAATAGAAGCTGCCGGTACGGTTGATCAGCCCCTTGCCGGGTAGCGCGACCTCGCCCTCCAGTTGCCCGTGGCTGTCGAACACGCGAAGGCGCGAATAACTGTCGACAAAATCGAGGACCACCGCGCGACCGCCGACCGCGATGACATTGGCCAGAACGTTGTCGGACGGCGGAACGATCTCTTTCCAGGTCTCGCGCCGGCCGGGCGTGGCAAGCGGGATGGATATCATCCGTCCGCGCGGCGCATCGTCATCGGTGATCGCGAAGAATTGATCTCCCACCACATCGCCGCGAAAGATGCCCTGCGCGTCGTTCAGGAACGGCTGCCAGGAACCGTCGCCCTGCGTATCGAGGATGAATTCCGGCCGGGGTGCCAGGTGATTGGCGAACAGCAGGATGTGACGATCGTCACCGGCGACGACCGGGCGAACGTAGAAATGGCTGGGTTCGACCGCTTCGGGCCTCGCCTCGGTCGGATTGTCGACGAGCACGCGAAACAGGGTCTTCCTGGCGCTGATATCCGCCGGATCCATGCTCATGTAGAAGAAGCCGCTGTCGTCCGGCAGCCAGGTGAAATTCATCAGCCGCTCGCTCGGCAATCCCTGGGACAGGATCTTGCCGGTTTCGACCTCCACCAACTGGACGATGGGCTTTTCGCGTCCGCCGGCGGTGTAGGCGAAGACCGCCAGCGTGCCGCTGTGAGACAGAGCGTAGGCCGCCATCTGCAACGGCTCGTCGGTGCGCAACGCGTTCAAATCGACGACGCGGTGCCGCGGACCGGTGGGCGTGTCCGAAAGCTCGACCACCGCCAGGTCCTGACCCTCGGGGACGAACCGATGAACATAGCGTCCGCCCGCGAAAACCGGGAGCATCATGTCTTCGGACGCCCCCATCGATTCCAGACGCGCGAGAAAATCCTGATAACGCGGCAGGCTGGTGCAATGGGCTTTCGCCAACGCGTCCTGGGCCCTTTGCCAGGCGAGAACATGGCGATCCGATTCTTCCTCTAGCCAGCGAAACGGATCCTCGTAGCGCACCGCACCCTGGCCGAATTCGACGGCTTCCGGACGCGCCTCGATGCGCGGGTAGTCAAGTCTGTCCGAGGTCATTTCGCGGGATTCAGCGCGTCCGCCCAGACGGCGCGGACGCCTTCAGCGATCACATCAGCGATCACCGAACTATGATCCTTGCCGGAAAAGATGCGTGTCGTGACCTTGAGCGACGGATATTGCCGCAGCAGCAGCGTCTCGGCCATCAGCACCGGGGCACTGACGATCCCCCAGGCGGCGAGACTGAGCTTGCCGATCTCCAGTTCACCGGCACCGAAGAAGACGTCGGCCTTCAAATCCTCATTGGCGGCCGCATATTCGCGCTCGAGCCGGAAGGCTGACCGTTCTACTGCATTGCTGGACGGGCTGCCGATGATGTAGCGGCGGAACGCGCCGGGTCGCGCGAACAGGGCGTAGCTGGCAAACATGCCCCCGCCGGAATGGCCCATGAGCCCATGGTCGTCCTGCATGCGGTATTGCCGCGCAAGGGTGGGCCGCAGCTCTTCGACGAGGAACGCCAGAAAGTCGTCGGCCTTTTGCTCTCCGCCCTCGGGCACACCGAGCTTGCGGAAATAGTCGCCGCCCGGCCCATCGAACAGAATCGACTTGCCCGGCGGAGCGAAGTCGATTGAACGCCGGCGGCCGAACTCCGCCGCGCCTGCTTCGCTGGCGCAGCCGACCGCGACGATGATCATCTCAGGTGCCAGCCCGCCAACAACCAGGGTGTTGAGCAAGCCAACGGCCAGATGAAGAAGGAACGGCCCATCGGTCAGCCAGAGCACGGGATAGGCTTTATCGGGCATCACGCCATAGCTTGCCGGCAGTGCGACCTGGACCTCATAGTCCCAGTCGAAAGCGGCGGTGCGCACCGCGACCGCTGGCTCGATCGACATGGTGCATCGAGCCCCTGGTCGTTGCCAATCCGGTAAGGGCACTTCCATGGCTAGGCCTTTATTCGAACAATGTTGCGGGCAAGCGCGCCGACGTCGAAGCTACTCACCCGGAGATCCGCAGGACTCGAAGCCATGCTAGGCGACGTTTTCAGCCGGCGCAGCAACGTCGAGCGGGCTGCTCATCCCGGTTGAATGCTGCGCGGTGGTCTCGAACGGCTTTTCGGCGAGCCGCATCAACACGATACACGCAATCCATGCCGGTACGCTGATGCACAGGCCGCCCCAGAACAGGCTCCGCGGCCCGGCGTCGATCAGATCCCCCAGAAAAGCCGACCCCGCGATGCCCAACCCGACCGCCGGGCCGTTTGTCATCGCGCGAAGTGCCATGATCCGCGCGCGGACTGCCGGGGGTGCCAGATCCTGCAACAGGGTGACGCTGGAGGCTCCGGCGACCGTCGAGACAAATACCTGAACACCGACGCAGGCAAACACCTGCCAAGGCGCCGTCGCGATGGGGATCAGGCAAATCAGCGGGATCGACGCGATCAGCGAAACCCAGACGACGCGGGGGGCCGAACGATAGCCGATCCGCCGCTGGAGATAGCGCATCACGAAATTGGCGACAGCTACCCCGGCGATGCTCGCGACAGCGATCACCGCGCCCAGAACCATTCCGACATGCGCCGCGTCCAATCCGAATATCCTTGTCAGCGACACTGGTGTCCAGGCCAGGATACTCGTCACACCGAGAGCGAAAAAAGTCATACCTGTAAAAGTGAGCAAGACCGATTTCAGGTTTGCGGCAAGAAAGGGCGCGATCGGCGCAGCCGTCGGCTTCACCCTCGCTGCCGCATCCGGGACACGCCTGATCGGCAAAGCGAAGATCAGTGCGATAAAGATCGGAAAAGGCGCGGCTGCCGCGAGGAATGCCAGGCGCCAATCCTCCAGCCCACCAAGGAGCGCCGGCAGTGGCTTGAGCGCGTCGATCCCCGCGATCATGGCGCCAACCACGAACAGGCCGGATGCCGTGCTCAAGGAAACCGCGATATAATAGACCATCGTCGCCGTCACCCGCGCCTGTCCCCGGAACAGCTCGGGCAGCATCGACATGAAGATAGGCGCGATACCGGCTTCGGACACCGCCACGGCCGCGGAGGCGATGAACAGGGTCGAGAATCCGGCGGCAAGACCGCAAGCCGCTGTCCCCATGGCCCAGCACAATATGCAGGCAGCGAGCACCCAACGTCGGTCGTATCGATCGGCGAACCACGCGATCGGATAAGCGCCGATCAGCGTGAGGAAGGCGAAGCCCAGCCCCTGGATGAGGCCGAGCTGCGTGTTGCTCAGATGAAGCGCCGTGCTCATCCCGGCCGCGACCAGGCCGAATACCTGACGGTCGATGATCGCGTACAACATTGTCGCGACCATGACCGTCAGGGCGAGCCATGCGCCGACATCCGATACCTGGCCATTGGAAGATCGTCGCATTCGCCAATCCTTGGTCGCTCCGGGATACTGATCGCGACCCCGTAAAACGCCGAAATCACCGGTGCCGAGAACACCCTGGGAGCCCGGCACCGGAATAGCCCCTGACCTTAGAAACCCGCCTTGAATTTCACGCCCAGGATGCGCGGCTGCTGTTCGATATTCTGTCGGATGGAGCCGAACGGCCCCGGGATGATCGGCGTTTTCTCGTCCGTCAAATTGCTGGCGAAGATCGCGATCTCGAATTTCCCGAAATCCACGCCGATCTGTGCGTTGAGCAGATCCCGCGAGCCGATCGCAACATTCACTGCCTGGCTGCGATTGATCAACGCCGACCTTCCGGCATGCTGGTAGTCAAGGCGGGCAAAGGCCTGCGCGGCGCCGGAAATCGGGTGGCGATAGTCGATCGATCCCGACCAGCTTTCCCGAATCGCATAGTCGACCGGGTCGCCTGGAGCGTGTTCAGCGGTAGTGCCCTTATAGGCGAGATTGTTCCAGCCGTAGGTTGCGGCGAGCGTCAAGCCTGTGGCGGGGCGCGCGCTCATGGAAACCTCGGCTCCCCAACCGCGCACATTGCCACCGTTGGTGATGTAACCGATGGCGGCGCCGGTGGGAACGAACGAGCTCTGAACGTTCTGCCAGTCGGTGTAATAGACCGCCCCTTCGAGTGTCAGGCGACGATCGAGCAATTGATGCTTGGTGCCGAATTCATAGGTCCACAGCTTGTCGGGATCATAGGTGCCTGGGCCGCCCGTGGCCGGCAGATTGAAGCCGCCGCTGCGAAAACCCTTGGCCGCGCTGATATATACCATCGAGTCGTGCGACAAATTGTAGCTGATGTTGAAACGCGGATTGAGGCTGGAAAAGTCGCCGCTGTTGAGCGCCGTCGTATTGGCGCCGAAGCCCCGGTTCACGGATGTGAGCGTGCGCGTTTCATGGAAGTAGCGCAGGCCGCCGGTGAGGGTGAGTTCGTCTGTCGCTTTCCAGCTCAGTTCGCCGAATGTCGCCCATGCCTTGGATTTGAAGATCGCGGTCACGTTGATCAGATCGAAGGCCATGCTGCCCGGCGCCGTGACGCTCTTCGACGTCCCTGTACGATCGAGTTGCCGGCCGTAAACGCCGACGGTCCAATTGAGGCTGCCACCCGACGCGGATGACAGTCGAAGCTCGTCGCTCACCACGTCGATGTTCGATATCGATGACAGGCCGACGCTGGTGATCGAACCGGCAGGAACGCCAAACAGCCCGAGCAGCGGAACATAGGTGGCCGACAGATCGGTCGCCGTGTCATTGTGTGCGTTCTGATACCCGAAGCTGTTGGTCAGCGCTGCGCCGCCCAGATCCCAGTGCACCACGGCATTCACAAGATCATAGTTCGGATTGTTCCGCTCGGCGACCGGCGAGGTGGTTTTGCGGTTCACACCGAAGTTCTGATAATCCTGCGTCTGGTCCTGGTGCAGGCCGAGAACCGACAGCTGCAAATTGTCGGTGATTTCAGCCAGGAACTTGCCCCGAACGGTAAAGATCCTGGCAGCGTTGACATCCCGTTTGCCGGTGATCGTGCTGTCGATCCAGCCGCCGGTGTCCTCGTATCCGGCAACAAGCCGCACGCCGACCCGGTCCGTGATCAAGGGCAGATTTATCACGCCGTTGACGCGCCATGCGGTGCCGCCATCGGTGACCGAGCCGACCTGTCCTTCTACATTGCCACCGACCCGCTTCAGGTCCGGATCAGCCGTCAGATAGCGGATCGTGCCACCCATCGAGCCTTCGCCGTAGAGCGTGCCCTGCGGCCCGCGCAGCACTTCGATCTGCTTCATGTCGTACAGGCGCGGATTTAACGCCTGCGTCTGGTCGTCGATGCTGATCGGCATCTCGTCGAGATATTGACCGAATGTCGGCAAGCCGTTCGAGTTGGCCACACCGCGAAGCTGGATGCGCTCCTGCCCGGGCCCCTGCTCGACCAGCGAAAGGCCGGGCACCGAATATTGGAGGTCCTGCAGACTTGCGGCGCCGCGCCGCGCGATTTCATCGCCGGTGATGGCGGTGATCGCCAGCGGAACGTCGATCAGGCGCTCGTTGCGCTTCTGCGCCGTTACGATGATATCGCCATCGCTTGATGTCGCGTCCGCTCGATCGGCGCCAGGAGCTTGCTGCGCCTGCGCAGCCGCGGGAAGCAACATTGCTGCGGCCGCCCCGAGCAGGAACCGACTGCGCATCCGCGACAAAAACTCGCCACCCCTTGTCATTTCCCTGCCTCCCAATATGAGCCCGGATGCCCGGGCTTATGTTTCCCCGATGACCGTGTCCTTGTTCGGTTGTTACCGATGGCCGGTTGATCATGGATACATCCGAACGGCAGTCCTGAGTGACCACAGGCGACAGAAGCGCGCCCATAAGCGACATCGTGAATTTGCCGACGAGGACCGACACGACGCGTTAGCGCAAGGTGCGAATTTTGCCCGGAGAAACGGTGAAGCGCTTTCGGAAACTGCGCGAGAAATGGCTGGTGCTGGTGAATCCACAGGCGATGCTGATCGTCGCTCTCGACAAATCCGTCTCGCGCAAAAGCCGCATGGCCTTGTCGAGCCTGATCCGCAGATAATGCTCCCTGATCGAGGTGCGCATCTGCGTCTTGAACAACCGCTCGAGCTGACGCAGCGAAAGGCCTGCGACCGATGCCAGCGCATCGCGTTCTAAAAGCTCTTCGGTATTGGCCTCCATCGCTTCGAGCGCCGTGACCAGTCCCGGGTGCGACACCCGGTAGCGCTGGCTGATGGCTGCCCGCTGCGCGCCCTCGGCCGGGCGCTTCTGCGTTCGAATGAACCAGTCGCTGACGAGCTGGGCGAGTTCCGGACTGTGTGCGGCGGCAATCAATTCGGTGACGAGATCGAGTCCGGCCGTCCCGCCTGCACATGTGATGCGCGCCCTGTCGATGATGTACAGCCCGCGCTCGAACGCCAGGTCGGGAAATTCCTCGACGAAGGCGGGTTCGTGCTCCCAATGGATCGTGCAGCGATAGCCGCCCAATATCCCTGCCCGCGCCAGCAGGAAGGCGCCGCCCGACACCCCGCCGATCACGATCCCGCGCGCGCTGAGCCGGCGGAGCGCGGCAAAGGTCGGGCGGTGTTCGAACAATGCCGGGTTGCCGCCGGCACAGACGAACAGCATGTCGACATTCAGATTGCCGTCGATGATCCCATCGACCTGCATGGCGACCCCCGTCGATGGACGGACGGGTTGGCCGTCGATCGAATAATGCGCCCATTCATACAGTTCGTGGCCCGACAAGCGATTTGCCGCACGAAATGGCTCGATGAGCGACGCATAGGACATCAGCGCGAATTCCTCGATCAGGAGAAACGCTACGCGCACGGGGCGTTCGCGCTGACCCAAAGTGTCGCCGCTGGACCCGGCTTTGTCGCTGCTGTGCATCACCGGTTCGTCGATACGATCAAAGATGGTTCGAGGGCAACAAACGGAGACAAGGGGGGAAATGCGCTATTCTTGGGTCAGCCTGCTCGCTCAGTCCTGCCGCAAGCATCGCGGCTGGACCCGGGCCTGGGCCGACCGCCCGCTCCAATCCCATTACGACGTTGTGGTCGTCGGGGGTGGCGGACATGGTCTCGCCACCGCTTTTTATCTGGCGAAGAACCACGGCATCAAGCGCATCGCGGTGCTCGAAAAGGGCTGGATCGGTGGTGGCAACGTTGGCCGAAACACCACGATCATCCGCTCCAACTATCTCCTCGATGGCAACATCCCGTTCTACGACTGGTCGCTTCGGCTGTGGGAAAAGCTCGAGCACGAGCTCAACTACAACGTCATGGTCAGCCAGCGCGGTGTCCTGAACCTCTATCACAATGACGCCCAGCGCGATGAGGCGGTCAGGCGCGGTAATGCGATGCGGCTTCACGGCGTGGATGCGGAGTTGCTCGATGCCGACGAGGTCCGCCGAATGGCGCCATTTCTCGATTTTGAAAATGCGCGCTTCCCGATCATGGGCGGCCTGCTGCAGCCGCGCGGCGGCACCGTTCGCCACGACGCTGTCGCCTGGGGTTATGCCAGGGCAGCGTCGGCGCTCGGGGTCGATATCATTCAGGAATGCGAGGTGCTCGGCATAGAATGCGACGCGTCGGGCGCCGCGGTCGCGCTGGAAACGAGCCGCGGCAGGATAGGCGCTGGACGGATCGGCCTTGCCGTCGCCGGCAACAGCTCCCGGGTAGCGGCGCTGGCGGGGCTGAAGCTCCCGATCGAGAGTCACGTTTTGCAGGCGTTCGTGTCCGAAGGACTGAAACCCATCCTCCCGGGTGTCATCACCTATGGCGCGGGGCATTTCTACATCAGCCAGTCCGACAAGGGGGGGCTGGTCTTTGGCGGCAATCTGGATGGCTATAACAGCTATGCCCAGCGCGGCCAGATGACCACCGTGGAAGACGTGTGCGAGAGCGGCATGGCGCTCATGCCGATGATCGGGCGTGCGCGCGTGCTGCGAAGCTGGGGCGGGATCATGGACATGTCGATGGACGGATCGCCGATCATCGACGCGACGCCCGTGTCCAATCTCTTCCTCAACGCCGGCTGGTGCTATGGCGGGTTCAAGGCGACGCCCGCGAGCGGCTGGTGCTTCGCGCACCTTCTCGCCACCGGCGCGACACACGCGCTGGCCGCATCGTACCGCCTCGACCGCTTCGCAACGGGCGCGCTCATCAACGAAAAGGGCGAAGGCGCCCAACCCAACCTTCACTGAGGCGGGCGAAGTCATGCGTATCGATTGTCCCTATTGCGGCCCGCGCGATTCCGGCGAATTCATCTATCGCGGAGACGCGAAGCCAAGGCGGCCCGTCTCATCCGATACCGCGGCGTTCGTGGACTATGTCTATCTGCGCGAGAATCTCGCGGGGCCGATGGACGAGCATTGGTATCATCTCCACGGCTGCCGTCACTGGCTGACGGTGCGGCGCAACACGCTCTCGCACGAGATCGAATCGTGCGTTCTCGCGGCGGAGCCCGCTGCATGAGCCGTCTCCCCATTGGCGGGCAGGTCGATCGTTCGCGTGCCCTGAGCTTCTCGTTCGACGGCCGTGACCTCTCCGGCTTCGCCGGCGACACGCTGGCATCGGCGCTCGTTGCCAACGGCGTGAAGCTGGTCGGCCGGTCTTTCAAATATCATCGGCCGAGGGGGTTGCTGTCTGCCGGCTCGGAGGAGCCCAATGCGCTGGTCACGCTGCGTGAGGGAGCCTGGGCCGAGCCCAACACCCGGGCGACACTGGTCGAGCTGTTCGATGGTTTGCAGGCGACGAGCCAAAACCGGTGGCCCAGCCTGGGTTTCGACGTGCTCGCGCTCAACCAGGCGATCGCGCCGATGCTGGTGGCCGGATTCTATTACAAGACCTTCATGTGGCCTTCCGCTTTCTGGGAGCGGGTCTACGAACCGTTGATCCGCCGCGCCGCTGGCCTGGGGCGCCTCTCCGCGCTGCCCGATCCGGACCATTATGATCGCGAACATGGCTTTTGCGATCTGCTGGTGATCGGCGGTGGGCCAGCGGGGCTGTCCGCCGCGCTCGCCGCCGGGCGATCTGGCCTGCGCGTGATCCTCGCCAACGAGGACTTCCAGCTCGGCGGCCGCCTGCTGTCCGAGCAACATCTGATCGCCGATACGCCCGGCACCACATGGGCCAGCGACACGGCCGATGAACTCGCCGCCATGCCGAATGTGCGGGTTCTCGGTCGCACCACGATCGTCGGTGCCTATGACGGCCGGGAATATATAGCCGTCGAACGGCTGGCCGATCACCGGGCCAAGGCGGAAGCGGGTCGGGCCCGGCAGCGACTCTGGAAGATCGTCGCGCGCGAAGCGATCCTTGCATCGGGTGCCATCGAGAGGCCGCTCGTCTTTGGCGGAAACGATCGGCCAGGCGTGATGCTGGCGTCCGCGGTATCGAGCTACATCCATCGTTTCGCGGCGCGTCCGGGGCAGCGGGCGGTGGTTTTCACGACCGGGGACAGCGGCTGGCGCACGGCTGCCGACCTGATCGCCGCCGGCGCCGAAATCGCGGCGATTGCGGATGCGCGCGACGAGGTTCCGGCCGAGGCGCGGGCGCTGGTGTCCCGGCAGGTACCAACCTATCTCGGCGCACGCGTCGGCGACGCTCATGGCGCGCCGCTGCATTCCGTCGATCTGTATGCCGGCCGGAAGCGACATCGGATCCCCACCGATGTCCTGGCCATGGCCGGCGGCTGGAATCCGGCCATCGGGCTGGGTTCGAATCTGGGTGCGCGACCCGTCTGGTCGGACGCCCTCGACACATTCCTACTCGAAAAGGGGCCGCCGGGGCTTCGTGTGGCCGGCGCCGCGAAGGGGCGATACGCGCTCGGCGAAGCCGTCCGCGACGGGTGGACGAGCGGTTGCGAGGCAGTCCGCGCGTTTGGGCGCGACGCTCCCGCGATGCCCGACCTGGCGACGAGCGATGACCCGTGTTCCGCCCGGCCGCTCTGGCATGTCCCCGAGCGCCGCGGCAAGGCGTTCGTCGATTACCAGAATGACGTCACCGACAAGGATATCGACCTCGCCGTCCAGGAAGGCTTTACCTCCGTCGAGCATCTGAAGCGCTACACTACGCTGGGCATGGCGACGGATCAGGGGAAAACCAGCGGCGTCAACGGCCACGCGCTGCTTGCCCGGGCGACCGGCAGGTCACTCGCCGAAACGGGCACCATCCTGTCGCGCCCTCCGTGGCAGCCGGTCGCCATCGGCGCGCTTGCGGGCCACCACCGCGGCCGCGACTTCAGGCCGGAGCGCCTCACCCCCAGCCATGCCTGGGCCGCCGAGCGCGGCGCGGAGTTCGTCGATGTCGCCCTGTGGAAGCGCGCGCAGTGGTTTCCGGCGGCAGGTGACCGACATTGGCGCGACACGGTCGATCGTGAGGTGCGGCTGACCAGGGCGGGCGTCGGCGTCTGCGATGTCTCGACCTTGGGCAAGATCGACATTCACGGTCCCGATGCAGGACTGCTGCTCGACCGGCTGTACACCGGCACCTTCTCGACCCTGGCTGTCGGCCGCGCGCGCTACGGCGTGATGCTCCGCGAAGACGGGTTCGTGTTCGATGACGGTACGACGACCCGCTTCGCGCCGGACCGCTATTACCTGACGACGACGACGATGAATGCCGGCCGGGTCATGCAGCATATCGACTATGCGCGGCAGGTGTTGTGGCCGGAGCTCGATGTCCAGGCGGTCTCGGTGACCGAGCAATGGGCGAGCTTCTCGATCGGAGGGCCGGCATCGCGCGCGCTGGTCGCGGACGTGTTGCCGGGGTTCGATGTGTCCAACGCGTCGTTCCCGCCGATGGCCGCGGCGGAACTCGAATGGGATGGGCTGCCGGCAAGACTGTTCCGGCTCTCTTTCTCGGGTGAGCTTGCCTACGAACTCTGCGTGCCGGCAAGTGCCGGCGACGCCCTGATCCGTCGGCTTTTCGATCTGGGCGAACCATATGGCATCACGCCCTATGGCACGGAGGCGCTCGGCGTGATGCGGATCGAGAAGGGCCATGTCGCCGGGCCGGAGCTCAACGGGCAGACCACGGCGGCGGATCTCGGCATGAGCCGGATGATGTCCACCAAGAAGGACTATATCGGCCGCCCCCTGTCGGGCCGGCCAGCTCTGGTCGATCCCGAACGCCCGGTCCTGGTCGGGCTGGTCCCTGTCGATCGCAGCAAGGCGTTCGCCAGTGGCGCGCATCTCATCGCCGCGGGTCGGCCTGCGGTGGCGGCGAATGTCGAGGGCCATGTGACGTCGGTCGCTTATTCGCCGACGCTCGGCCATGGCATTGCGCTTGCGCTCCTCGCGCGTGGGCGAGACCGGCATGGCGAAAGGATCGTCGCACATGATCCGCTACGCGGCATGACCGTGGAGGCGGAAGTCTGCGATCCCGTATTCTACGATTCCGAAGGAGCGCGGGCGCGTGGTTGATGGCGTGCGCATCACGGAAAAGCAGGGCTTCGCCATGGCGGCGATCCTGGCGCGTCGCGGCGCAAGCGCGGCGGTGATCGGCGAGGCACTTGCCGCCGAACTTCCGCTCGGCCCGAAATGGCTCGCCAGCGGACCGTTCATCATCATCGGCAGCGGACCGGGAACCTGGCTGACGCAGCACGAGGGTGTGAGCGAAGGCACCGCCGCCAGCTGGGTCCGAGACGTGCAGACGCGGCTGGCCGGCATCGCCAGCGTATCCGATCAAACCGGCGCCTATCGCGTCTTTCGGGTGGAGGGCCCGGGCGCGCAGCGACTGTTGCAGCGCGGCGGCGCCGTCGATCTCGACGATTCCATGTTTCCTCCGGGCGCCGTCGCGTTCACCATGATCGCCTATCTCGACGTGCTCATTCGACGTCTCGACATGGCGGACAGCTACGAGCTGGCGGTCTATCGCAGTTCCGCGGCGTCGTTCGTCCGCTGGCTCGACGCTGCCGTTGGCGGGCTCTGAGGTCTGAAGGAGGGAATTGTGACGCAGATCGTGTTGGAGAACGCACGGATCTTCGACGGCGTTTCGGCGGATTGCGCGGAGGGCATGTCCGTCGTGATCGAAAACGACAGGATACGCGAGGTCGCCGATCGCCCCGTCAAGGCCGAGGGCGCGCAACGGATAGATATTGGCGGCAAGACGCTGATGCCCGGGCTGATCGACCTGCACGTTCATGCCTATTTTTCCGACCTCAACACGCAGGTGGTGGATCGTCGCGACGCGCCCTACCGAACGGCCCATGCCATAAGGATGCTCGGCCATGCGCTCGACTGCGGCTTCACCACCGTCCGGGATATCGGCGGCGGAGATTACAGCCTCGCCTCGGCACTTGCCGACGGGCTGATCCGCGGGCCGCGGTTCTTCTACGCCGGCAAGGTGCTTTCGATGACCGGCGGCCATGCCGACATGCGGCTGCCAAGCGACTCGCAACATACCCATGGCTATTGTTCATGCGGATCGATGAACTTTGCCGGCGTGGTGGTCGACGGCGTCGATGAGTGTCTGAAGGCAACGCGCGAGGAACTGCGGCGCGGTGCCCACTGCATCAAGATCATGGGCTCGGGCGGGGTCATGTCGCCAACCGATCCGATTTGGATGAACCAGTTCTGCGAGGACGAAATCCGTACCGTCGTCCGTGAATGTGTCGAGCGTCGCACTTACGTCGCCTCTCACTGCCACCCGGTCAGCGCCATCCGTCGGTCGATCGATTACGGTGTGCGCTGCATCGAGCATGCGACCCTCATCGATGCCGAAACGGCAGAATATGTTGCGGCAAACGACGCCTATGTCGTGCCGACCATGGCGGTGATCTTCGCGACGATGGAGGTCGGCGCTCGCCTCGGTACGCCACCGGAAAATATGGAGAAGTTCAAGGTCGCACATCAGATGGCCATCGCCGGGCTCGATCACATGCGCACCGCCGGCGTGAGAATCGGATATGGCACCGATCTGCTCGGCTCGACCTATGACCAGCAGTGCCGGGAGTTTGAGCTTCGCTCCGAGGTCTTCACGCCGCTGGAAATGTTGCGCCAGGCCACGTCGATGGGCGCCGAGATCCTCATGCAGGAAGGAAATCTCGGCTGCGTGCGACCCGGTGCGTACGCAGATCTGATCGTGGTCGATGGAGATCCGTTGACCGACATAGGCCTTCTCGCCGCCAGCGGCCGCAAGCTTGATCTGATCCTGCGTGGCGGCCAGGTGATCAAGAACAGGCTCGGCTGACCTCGCAATGTATGATCTCCGCGCCTGTTCGATCGCTTCGCGTGTCGACGGTCCCACGCCCTTGGCCCGTGGGCGCGACTGATGGGCATGGGGGCTCGCAGTCACGGCTTGTGGGGAGCGAGCGCGCCGCCCGCGCCTGACACGGCTGCGCTTCTTGGCGATCATACCGCCGACGTGGCGATCATCGGCGCCGGGTTCACCGGCTGTTCGGCCGCGCTCCATCTTGCCGAGGCGGGGCGCGCAGCGGTGGTTTTGGAGGCGTCCGAGATCGGGGCCGGCGGGTCGGGCCGCAATGTCGGCCTCGTCAACGCCGGGCTCTGGGTGATGCCTGAAGATGTGCCGGCGGCGCTTGGCGAAACATTGGGCGAAAGGCTGCTGAAGCAACTTGGCGAGGCGCCCGCGCTCGTGTTCGATCTGATCGAACGCCATGGCATCGAGTGTGAAGCGACACGATCGGGGACCTTGCACTGCGGTGTCGGCGCGGCGGGATGGAGCGAGCTTGCAGAGCGCGCCGCGCAATGGCGCCGGCGCGGCGCGGACGTCGAGCTTCTGCCCGCCGAAGCGGCAGAAAAGCTGATCGGGACCAGCGCCTATACCGGCGTGCTGCTCGATCGCCGCGCGGGAACTATCCAGCCCCTGGCCTATGTGCGTGGGCTCGCGGACCACGCGCTTCGCCTGGGTGCCCGTATTCATACCCGATCCCCGGTGACCGATATTGCGACATCAGGCGCGAACTGGCGCGTCGCGACTGCTGCGGGGAGCGTCACCGCGCCGTGGGTCGTCATCGCCACCGACGCCTATTCACAAGGACCGGTGGCTGGCGTGCAGCGCGAACAGGTCGCACTACCCTATTTCAACCTCGCCACCGAGCCGCTGCCGCCCGCCCTCCAGCGCAGCTTGTTGCCGGAGCGACAGGGAGCATGGGACACCAAGGCGATCTTGTCGTCGTTCCGCTTCGATGCCCAGGGCCGCCTGGTCTTCGGTAGCGTCGGTGCGTTGCGTAACGGCGGCATGCGCGTCCATACCGATTGGGCGCGACGGGAATTGTCGCGGTTGTTCCCGCAGCTCGAGCAAGTCCGGTTCCAACACCACTGGTATGGGACGATCGGCATGACCGACGACGCGCTCCCCCGCCTCCATGTCCATGCGCCCAATATCGTTTCGATCAGCGCCTATAATGGCCGCGGCATTGCCCCGGGCACGACATTCGGCCGCGATCTCGCCCGCCTGGTCACGAGGGATGCCGACCTTGAGCAGCTCTCGTTGCCCGTGACGGATCAGCGCCCCGTGAGTTTCCGTGCACTGCGCGGGGCCTATTACGAGGCGGGATCGCACCTCGCGCATCTCGTCGGCGCACGCTTCTGAATATCGCGAACATTTTTTCTGGAGACCGGATCGTGACCAAGATGCTGAACGATGAAGTTCGTGACCTGCTCGCTAAGCTGGGGGTGAAGACAGCGACGCACACCGGCGGGTTGCTTGCCGTGCGATCGCCGATCAACGGGGAAATTATCGCCCAGGTCGTGGAATCGACGCCAGCCGAAACAGACCAGAGCATTGCCGATGCGCGGCAGGCGTTCCTCAGCTGGCGTGTCGTTCCGGCCCCTCGGCGCGGCGAACTGGTGCGGCTGCTCGGCGAGGAGCTGCGCGGCGCGAAGGATGACCTGGGCGCGCTCGTGTCGATCGAGGTGGGCAAGGTTCTGTCCGAGGGCCTGGGTGAGGTGCAGGAGATGATCGATATCTGCGACTTTGCCGTCGGTCTCTCGCGCCAACTCTATGGCCTGTGCATGCCGTCCGAGCGCAAGGATCATCGTATCACCGAGCAATGGCATCCGGTTGGGCCGGTCGGGGTCATATCGGCGTTCAACTTCCCGGTCGCCGTATGGAGCTGGAACGCCGCGCTCGCTTTGGTGTGTGGCGACAGCGTGATCTGGAAGCCTTCGGAAAAGGCTCCGCTCACCGCCCTTGCGGTAAAGGCGATCGCCGACCGCGCCGCTCGGAAATTCGGCGACGAGGCACCCGCTGGTTTGATGACCTTGCTCATCGGCCGGGGAAGCGTCGGCGAGCGTCTGGTCGAGGACGAGCGTGTGCCCGTGATCTCCGCAACGGGATCGACACGGATGGGGCGCAGTGTCGGCGAACGCGTCGCACGTCGGTTCGGCAGGGCGATCCTGGAGCTGGGCGGCAACAACGCCGCTATCGTGACGCCCTCCGCCGACCTCGACCTGACATTGCGGGCAGTCGCATTCGGCGCGATGGGCACCGCCGGACAACGGTGCACCACGCTGCGTCGCCTGATCGTGCATGACGAAGTCTATGATCAGCTGATCCCGCGCCTCGTCTCGGTATATGATCGCATCGCCGTGGGCGACCCGCGTGAGGACGGCACGCTGGTCGGGCCATTGATCGACGGCGCGGCTCATGCCGAGATGCAGGATGCGCTCGCAGCAGCACGGGATGCCGGCGCGACGGTCCATGGCGGTGAACGTGTCGACGTCTGCGGCGACGCATCGTTCTATGTCCGGCCTGCATTGGTCGAAATCGATACCCAGGCCCCGTGCGTCCGCAAGGAGACCTTCGCGCCCATTCTTTACGTCCTCCGCTACCGCACCCTGGCCGAGGCGATCACGCTGCAGAACGACGTGCCGCAAGGCCTGTCCTCAGCCATCTTCGCGACCGACATGCGCGAGGTCGAACAATTCCTGTCCGCCGCCGGATCGGACTGCGGCATTGCCAACGTCAACATGGGCACTTCGGGCGCCGAGATCGGCGGCGCATTCGGGGGCGAGAAGGAAACCGGCGGTGGTCGCGAAAGCGGTTCGGACAGCTGGAAGGCCTATATGCGCCGCCAGACCAATGCGATAAACTATGGTCGCACCTTGCCGCTGGCGCAGGGTGTTCGTTTCGACGTTTGATGGCTGGCGCACGGTGGACGGCAAGCTGGTCAGCCTGAGCGGGCCGTCGGTCGACTGGTCGCTTCCAGGGCGCAAGCCGTGAGAAGCGGACCTTCGTCCAGCTAACGATGGAAGGCGGAAAGCCCCAATCCCGGTAGCGCGATCCGCCTTGCCGCTTCCCAATCAAGGGCGCTTGTTCATCCAGCGGCAGCATCGCCGACAACATGCGCCCGCGCCGCTATGAGAACCCCCGATTTTGATTGCCGTGGTCATGCGCGACAAGATCACCGCGCGCGGCTTACGCGGGCAATGAAAGAGGTGTGCCACGACCGCCCACCGTCGATCGATCGCGCAACTGCGTAGCTGTGAAGGTCGGGCGTCGAAATGGTCCATGTGCCGCGCACCAGTATCGACCGGCCGTCGACAGGTTGAATCGAATAGAATTCGAGCTTGCCGTCGCGGTATCCACCAATGCTCGGAGGATCCATCTTGCCGTCAGAACTGTCGACGTAATTTTCGCTCCACTGCCGGGCGGTCGGATCATAGAGAAAGATGTTCGCCGCTTGCCAGTGGCCGCCGGGTCCGTCCGCCTCGATTTCCTCGATCCATCCCTTGCCACTCCAGATCGGCCGCGCGACCTTCGTACCGCGCATGTGGATCTCTTCGCCCGGCTTGTTGAACGGGTCTTTGATGATGGTGATTTCGGTAGTCCAGCTACCTCGGGAGAAGTCGAAATCATGCGAGCCGTCGCGGGTGGGCGTCGCCGATTGGGCTAGCGCAGCATTCCCGGCAAGAAAGGCAAGACAAGCAACAAAAGAGCGCAGGCGCATGTGCAGATTCCTTCAGCTTCACAGGCGTGCAGCATAAAAATCGATCACACGGATTTTGAGCGCCAGTTCGCACAAAAGTCTTGTCGCATCACGAAAATGTGGCCCAATGAGAATATGGGCCCACTTTTTGAGTTGAAGGTCACGACCGCGCCGAAAGGCTCGCGCGACGTCGCAAGCCATTTGTTTCGCCAACTCAAGCAAGCGATCCTCGATCATCGACTGCCGCCCGGCGCCCGGCTCCCGTCCACACGTGCCGCACGCCACGTCTTCGGAGTTTCGCGCAACACGGCTCAGGACGTGTATGACAGGCTCCTCCAGGAAGGTCTGACCTCTGCCAGACATGGCTCGGGAACCTACGTCCGCGTTATCGCGTCAGCAGCCGCCGTCCGTCCGGAACCGTCGCCTGCTATCATCGCGGAACCCGGCAATGATATTTGGGACCGGGCCGACATCACGTCATGGATCGGCTTCTGGCACGAAAAAGGCCATCCGGGGGCCTTGCCGCCTATCGTGGCTGACCTGCGTCCTGCCTTGGTCGATCAAAGCCTGTTCCCGCACGCGACCTTTCGACGAGCAATGGCGCGCCAGCTGCGCAAGCTCGAGACCGCGCCCGTTCCCTCGCGCAGCCCGCAACGCAACCAGGGCAACTTTCACCTCCGTCGAGCAATAGTCGAGCATATCGGCTTGACGCGAGCGGTCCCCTGCCGGCCGGACGACGTGTTGGTCACGGCTGGCGCGCAACAGGCTTTCGACTTGATCGCCCGCACTCTCGTTGTCCCCGGCAAGACGGTCGTCGCGGTCGAGGATCCGGGCTACCCGCCGCTGCGTGTGCCGTTCGCTGCGGCCGGGGCCAGGATCGTTCCTGTGCGGGTCGACGCCGAGGGGCTCGTCGTCGACGAGATCCCGATCGACGCAACGATCATATGCGTGTGCCCGTCGCATCAATTTCCGCTTGGCATGTCTCTCTCGCCGCGCCGTCGCGAAGCTCTGCTCGTGCTCGCCCGCAGGACCGGAGCTGCAATCGTCGAAGACGATTATGACGGCGAATTCCGCTATGGCGGAAGTCCGTTGGAGGCACTGCGGAGCGATGCGTCCGCCGACCGCGTCTTTTATGTCGGCTCGTTCTCCAAATGCATGCTGCCGGCGATAAGGCTTGGTTTTCTGGTCGCTCCACCATGGGCGATGCCGGCACTGATCGCGGCAAAGAACGCAAGCGATTGGCACTGCTCTTCGCCCATTCAAATGGCCGTCGGGGAGTTCATCCGCGACGGCCATCTCACGCGGCACATTCGCCGTGTCCGTCGCACATACCTTGAACGTCGCGATCATCTCGTGGACCTGATCGAAAGGCGCGTTGGTGACGCATTGAAAGTGGTGCCGTCCCATTACGGCATGCACATGAGCGCGATCGCGGAGCGCGGTATCAACTGCGAGCTGGTTAGCACAGCGTTGGCGGAACGCGGCGTCATGGTCCATTCGCTCGAGCGTTACCATTTAGGCCCGGCTGAGCGATCGGGTTTCGTCATTGGCTATGCCACGGCTGATCTAAACTCGCTCGAGGTCGCTATTGGGGCAATGGCCGAAGAAATCCGCCGATAGATTCCTACCATTACGGGCGGTCGGGCCGTGGTTGCCGACGACCGCTACAGGGATCCACGCGATCGCCACCGCATCGCGCTAACGCTTCTGCCGCTCTGCGCTCTGTCGCGGCATAAGGCGCGGTCTTTCCCATTGTCGGAAAAGCAGTCGGCGGCGGGCGCCGCTTCCACCGCTTCGAAACCGATGGTGGGGAAAAGTGGTGCCCGGGGACGGGGTCGAACCGCCGACACTGCGATTTTCAGTCGCATGCTCTACCAACTGAGCTACCCGGGCATCATCCGAACGAACGCGGACAAGGCGGGCCTCCTAGCCAGACTCGCCATCGCTGTCCAGCCCGCTTGAATCCGCCGTGTCGGCGGGTCCGGCGGGCACGCGATACCCCTCGCCGAGCCATTGCAGCAGGTCGCGCGCGCGGCAGCCGTCGCTGCAGAACGGGGCGAAGGCGGGGACGGGGGGCTTGCCGCACAGCGGGCAGGGTTTGGGTCGGCTCATGATGGTTCGAATATAAGCATCGTGCCCGCCCGGCGCGAGGCCTCGGCGACCCATTCGGGATGTGCGGCGAGCTTCGCATGGATGCCTGGGCGTACGCGGTGGACCTGTGGCACCGGCGGCGGTGTGCGCTCGATCGCGCGGAGCAGCGCGCGCGCTGCGGCGCCGGCGGGGTCGGCGCGGAGCAGCTCTGGCAGCGACGCGCGCGGCCGACGGCGGACGATCTGGAGGAAGCCGAAGCCGTTGACCGCGGTGCGCTCGAAGGGCTGAGGCAGCGCGGCGTCGATCGCCTCGGCGACCGCCTGGCGCGCGGCCTTGCCGGGCAAGGTGGGGAAGTCGATGCCGATCGAGCCGCCAATATCGTGACGGCGGATCGCCCGCGCCACGGCGGTCGCCGCGGCGATGGCCAGCGGCTCGAGCGGCGGGTCGCCATCGACGTCGAACAGCACCATCGCCGGGGTGGGCGTCATGCGCAGCGCGCCGCCGGCGAAGACGATCTCGCCGCTCGTGGCTTCATCGAGCAACTCCGACCAGCCTGCCTGTTCGAGGGCATCCGGCTCATGCGCCAGCACGCGCCGCACCGGCACACCGCTGGCGGTGATGCGCGCGAACAGGTCGGGCGCCGCGCCGGGCGGCTCGTCGGTCTGGATGGCGCGTGGCGGCTTGGCGCGGCCCGCCTCGGGGATGGCTTCGCGGACGATCTCGACGGTCAGCGCCGCGCCCTGCGTCACGCCGCGTGCCGGGCCGTTGAGCAGCACCTCGCCGCCGCGATCGAGCGTCATGCGCCCCTCGCGGCTGTCGCTGAGGCGGCCGGTCAGTCGTGCCCCGACGCGCGGTGCGCCGTCGTCCAGTTCGATCCGCGCCTCGACGATCTCGCCCCGCTCGACCAGCGCGGCGCGCGCCTCGCCGATGCCGGCCTCGTAGAGCCACTCAGCCAAGCGCGATCCCGCTGGCGAGCAGTAGCGCGCGCGTCTCGTAGAGCGGCAGGCCGACCACGCCCGAATGGCTGCCCGACAGCCAGCGCACGAACCCTTCGGCGCGGCCCTGGATGGCATAGCCGCCGGCCTTCCCCATGCCCTCGCCGCACGCGACGTAATCGTCGATGTCGGCTGCGCTGAGCGGCTTGAAGATGACGATCGTGTCGGAAACCTTGGTGCGCTTGGTCCCGGCCGCGTCGATCGCGCATACCGCCGACAGGCAGTGGTGGCGTCGTCCCGACAGCAGGATCAGCATGCGGCGCAGATCGGCCTCGTCCTCGGGCTTGCCGAGGATGCGCCTGCCGACCGCGATGGTGGTGTCGCCCGCGAGCACCACTTCGCCCGCGCCGCGCTCGACGGCCTGCGCCTTGCCCTCGGCGATGCGCACGACATAGCTCGCCGGCCCTTCGGCCTTGAGCGGGGTCTCGTCGATGTCGGGGCTGGCGATGCGCGACGGCACCACGCCGATCCGCGCGAGCAACTCGCGGCGGCGCGGCGACGAGGAAGCGAGGACGAGGTTCGTCACCTCGATACCCGGCTTATTTGAAACGATAGGTGATGCGGCCCTTGGTCAGGTCGTAGGGCGTCAGTTCGACGAGCACCTCGTCGCCGACCAGCACGCGGATGCGGTTCTTGCGCATCTTGCCCGCGGTGTGGCCGAGGATCTCATGGTCGTTCTCCAGCCGCACGCGGAACATCGCGTTGGGAAGGAGCTCGACCACCTGGCCGCGCATTTCGAGAAGTTCTTCTTTTGCCAAACAAGCCTCTGGGGTGTTCCGGGGTTTCCGAAAAGGATGCGCGCCCTTAGCCGACGGTGCGGCAAAAGGAAAGATCAGCGCGTCAGGAAGGGTTGTGCTTCGCCAGGAAGGCTTCGACCCGCTTGAGATAGTCGGTCATGTCCTCGGGTTTGCTGAAGCCGTGCGGCGCCTCCTTGTAGAATACCGACTGGACGTCGGCATGGCGTTTCTCCAGCGCTGCGACCAGCAAATGGCTCTGGCGCGGCGGCACCGTGGTGTCCTGCTCGCCATGCGCGATCAGCACCGGCACGCTGAGGCGCGCCTGCTGGGGAAGCGGCGAGACGGTGTCGAGGTCGATCTTGTCCTCGCCGGCGATCTTGGCCTGCCACTCGCGGAAATAGCGCGTCGCCGCAAAGGAGCGCCTGTCGTATTTCAGCATCGCATCGAGATCGGTCACGCCGGCCAGGCTGATCGCGCAACGATAGCGTTCGGGATTGCGGATCGCGCCCCACAGCGCGGCATAGCCGCCATAGGAAGCGCCCATGATGCACACGCGCCTGGCGTCGACCTGGCCCGACTTGACCAGCCAGTCGACGCCATCGTCGAGATCGTCCTGCATCTTGCGGCCCCATTGGCCATAGCCCTTCTCGACGAACTCGCGGCCATAGCCGGTCGAGCCGCGAAACTCGGGTTGCAGCACGGCATAGCCGCGGCTGGCGAGGAACTGGACGAACGGATCGTAGCTCCAGTCGTCGCGCGCGAACGGCCCGCCATGCGGCATCAGGATCAGCGGCAGGTCGTGATCGGGACGATGCAGCGGCACGGTAAGATAGGCCGGGATCGTCAGGCCGTCGCGGGCCTTGTATTGCACCGCCTTGACCGGCGCGAGCGCGACCTGGGCGAGCTTCTCGTAAGGCTGAACGATCGCCGTGAAGCGCGCAGCGGCGCGATCGAACAGATAATAGGTGCCCGGGTCCGCCGCGCCGCCGGACCAGATCAGCAGGCGGTTGCCGTCGCTGCTCTGGTTGACGACATCGTCCTCTGCGCCGGGCAGGGCCTTTTCGATGCGGGCCTGCAGCGCGCGCATCTTGGGGTCGAGCCACATCATGCGGCGGCGATCGTCCTCGTAACTGACGCCGGAGACGACACCGCTGACCGGATCGACCATCACGGTCGAGATGTCGACCGAGGGATTCTCATAGACCGCGTCGCCGATCGTGCCGGTGGCGAAGTCGTAACGATAGGCGGCGAAACGTCCGGTGCGGCTGTTGGTGACGATCAGCCCGCTATTGTCGCCGGACAGGAAGCGCAGGCTGTCGACCGCGCCGTCATCGTCGATCTTCTCGCGCTTGCCCTTGATCGCCACCAGCGGATCGCCCGGCTGCTTGCGATACCAGATCGTCCAGCGATTGCCGCTATAGGCGATGCCCGCCCGCACCACACCGCTGTTGTCGGCGTACCAGTCCCACACATTGGCCCGCGCCTTCTCCACCACCATCACCGCCCCGGTCGCCAGATCGACCCGCTTGACCGAGGGCGAGGCGAACAGATTGTCCTGGCGCGACAGCAGCACCCAGGCACCTTGCGGGTCGGCGTAGAGGATGTTGCCGGCGAACAGGCTCTTGGCCTTGGGATCGACCACGCTGATGGCATTGGTGCGCATATCGATCGCGACCAGCTGGCTGGTCGGAAGCGGAATGCCGAACAATTCCATGGTCGTGCCGACGGACAGCAATATGCGGTGCGGCCCCGCCCAGGTGATGTCGGCGATGCTGTGATTGCCGATATCGAAGATGTGCGGCGCGCGACCGGGTTCGTCGGCGTCGAACACCGCGAGCCGGGTCTTGCCGGCCGACGATATCTGCGCGGCGACGCTCTTGCCGTCCGGCGAGAGCACCGGGTCGCTGAGGAACGGGATCTCGGCGAAGGTCTCCGCCGAGGGCATCGCGGGAGGCGGCGGGTCGCTCGCCCGCCCCGCGGTCACCGGAACCGCCACGGCAAGCGCCGCGGCGATCCCCATCCATGTGCCTGACCCGTGTCGCCTCATGCCGGATCATATTTCGCGAGAAACGCCTCGAGCTCCTGGAGGAACTGCACCCGGTCGGCCTGACGCGACAGATGATGGTCGCCGAGCGGCTGCTCGATATAGCGATAATCCTTGCCGGCGGCCTTCAGCCGGTCGGCCATCTGGCGCGATTGCTTGACCGGTACGGTCATGTCGGCCTTGCCGTGCATCAGTAGCATCGGGATCGTGAAGTCGGCGGCGAAGTTGAGTGGGGAGACGCCCTTCAGGTCCGGCGCCTGCTTGCGCAGCCAGTCGGTACCGCGGCCGCTGTTGAGGAACCTGCCGTCGTAGCGCAGCATGCCCGGCATGTCGGCGACGCCGGCAAACGACACCGCGCAGCGATAGATGCCGTGGTCGCGCTGCGCGGCACGGAGCGCGGCATAGCCGCCATAGGACGCGCCGACGATGCACACCCGCCCGGCATCGGCGATGCCCTGGCCGGTCGCCCATTTGACCGCATCGGTCAAGTCGTCCTGCATCGCGAGGCCCCATTGCCCCTCGCCCTTCTTGGCGAAATCATTGCCATAGCCCGACGAGCCGCGATAATTGGGCTGGAGCACGGCATAGCCGCGGCTGGCGAGGAACTGCACCCAATAGTCGTAGCTCTCGTCGTCGCGCGCGAACGGCCCGCCATGCGGCATCAGGATCAGCGGGAGATTCTTGCCTGCCCGGCCCGTCGGCAACGTCAATATCGCGGGAATTTCCGTACCGTCACGGGCCTTGTAGCGGATCGTCGAGACCGTGCCCCAAACGTGCGTGCCGAAATCCTCGTCGGCATTGGCGAAGAGGTGCATCACGCCCTCGGCCGGCCGGTAGAGATAATAGGTCATCGGCCGGGTGGGCGATTCGACCGCGATCATCAGCGTCGCGAAGTCGCGGCTCCAGGAGATGATATGGGCGTTGCGCGTGCCGACGGCAGTGTCGAGTTCGCTCTGCACCAGCGCCAGCGCAGGCTCGAACCAATGCGTGTGGGTACGCGTGTCGGTATAACGCACGCCGATCATCCGGTTGCCGTCGTCGGAGGGAATGACGCCGTCCAGATCATAGCCGGCCACGCCGAACAGCTTGTCGCCGGTCTTCTGCGTCGCGAGATCATAGCTGTAGAGCGCGTCGAAGCCGCTCGGGTCGTCAAAGGCGATCGCCTTGCCGGGTTCGGCGAGGAACAAGGCGGGCAGGTTGCCGAGCGACGTGCCGCGGCCATGCGTGCGGTCGATCGTGCGGAACGACTGGTTGTCGGCCTCGCGATAGAGAGCGCGCGAACTGCGCCGGTCATCGTCATAGGCGATGCCGAGCCGCACCGTGCCCTTTCCATCGGCGTACCAGCTCATCACGTTCGTCGTCGACGGAGCGACGAGCCGGCTCCTGCCGGTCGAGACGTCGAAGTCGCGCACCTCGGGCCAGAAACCGGGGTCGTTGCCGTAGATCGAGGTCTGCAACGCCATGCGCAGATGGGGCGTGCCGTCGTGCGCGATCCACAAGATGTCGTCGGCGAGTTGGCCCGCCTTGTCGCCACCCAGCACCCGCATGTTCTTGCCTGTGGCGTCGACCGCGATGGCGCGACGCAGGTACCAGTTGTCGCCTTCGACCGCGCTCGACTGGCCGGTGCGCACCACCAGCCAGTCGTTGTTGACCCACGACCAGCCGTTCAGGTCCGCCTGCCCGGGGCTGATCAGCTTGAGGTGCGCGGTGTCGCCGAGCGGGATGATCGCCAGGCGCAACTGCCCGTTGACCGCGATCTGCGCCGCGACCCTCGTCCCGTCGGGCGAAAGCTGCGGCGCCTCGATGAAGGGCAGGCGGCCGAACTGCTCGGCCGACGGCGGCGACGCGACGACGGGTGGCGCCGGCGGCGTGTCCGCGGCGCGGGTCATCGTCCCGATCAGCACCAGGGCGAACGCGCCGAGCCACCGGCCACGCACATTCATCATCTGAGCTTTCCTCATGCCGGATTGTGCTCGTGGAGGAACTTGGTCACCTGCTGCAGCACTTCCAGGCGATCGGGTTCGCGCAGCAGGTTGTGGGTGTTGAGCGGCTGTTCGACATAGACGAAATCGCGTCCTTCGATTTTGCCGGCGCGTTTCAGCCGGGCGACCAGATCGCGCGACTGCGCCGGCGGGACGCGCTCGTCCTTGGCGCCCTGGATGATCAGGATCGGAATCGAATATTTCTCCGCGTGAAGGCCGGGCGAAGCGTCGACCAGGTTGCTGCTGGCCGAGCCCATGCCCATCTTCGCACCATAGGCGCCGAGATAATTCTTGTCGTAACGCAGCATCGCCGTCAGGTCGTGCACGCCGGCGCCGCTGATCGCACAGCGATATTTGTCGCCGTCGCGCTCCGCCGCGCGGCTCGCGGCATAACCGCCATAGGACCAGCCGAACATGCACACGCGCTTCGGATCGACCGTGCCCTGTCCGGCGAGAAAGGTGATCGCGTCGTTGAGATCGTCCTGCATGCGATAGCCCCAGGCCCGCTCCGACGCCTTTTCCCAATCGCGGCCATAGCCGGTCGAGCCACGGTAATTGGGCTGGATGACGACATAGCCCTGCTCGGCGATCGCCTGGGCCCAGCCATAGGCGTCCCAATCGGCGTCGTCGCGCGCCCAGGGGCCGCCATGTGGCAACACGACCAGCGCGAGGTTCTTCTGACCGGCGCGGTGGCGCGGCATGGTCAGGATCGCCTCGATCATCTTGCCGTCGCTGGCCGGGTAGCGCACCACCGACACCGGGTTGAGCACGGCATCCTTCAGCGTTTCATTGTCATAGGCGATGCGCCCGATGCCGCCACTGACGGTGTCGAACAGATACCAGGTCTGTGCTTGGCCGGGCGCGGCGGTGCGGAACACGATCTTCTCGCGCGCATTGTCGGCGCTGGCGATATAGACGTTGCCCTTGCCATAGGTTTCTTCGAGCAGACCCTGGATCTCCTTGAGGCGAGGGTCGAAGAACATGCGCGTCTCGCGGCCCTGGGTAACGGTCACGCCATCTAGATGCGTGCGATCGGGCGAGAGCTGAGCTCCTCCGATGTCGTAGCCGGGCACGCCGAAGACCTTCGGACCCAGCTGCATCGTCGCCAGGTCATATTCGTAGAGCGCCCTGAAGCCGTCCTTGCGGCTATAGGCATAGGCCTTGTTCGCGCCGCTGAGGATCAACGCGGGCAGCGGCGGTTGGTCGTAGCGGTCGGCCACGTCGTGGATGATGGTGTGCATCGCCGTCCTGGCGTCGGGGCGATAGAGGATGCGCTGCTTGCCGCTTTCAGGATCACTGCTGCTGCCGATCCGGACGACGCCGTCCTCGTCGCTGTCCCAGCCCGCGACGATCGGGTTGGCGCGCATCGCGACGACATATCCGCCGGTGTCCAGGTTGATGTCGATCACTTCGGGATTGTTGACCATCTCGCTGTTCTCGAGCGTACGGCGCTGCAGCAGCACGCGCGGTTGGCCGCCATGCGAGGTCCACAATATCTCGGTGCCGGCAAAGGCCTTGTCCCAGCCGAGCGGGATGATCTTTCGCGTCGCGCGGTTGTACGCGGCGTAGCGGACGTTATCGAACCACTCGCCGGCAAAGTTGTCGCGCGACGCGAAGCCGATGAGCAAATGGTCGCTGTCGACCCAGCGATAATCGATGACGCGCCGCTCACCCTGCTTGTCGCTGGCGAAATCGGCGCCGCGGCCGATGATCTCCAGCTTGCCGTTCTGGCCGACCGGCAGGATCGCGAGCACCTGCTCGCCGCCCGAGCGTACCTTGGCGGCGATCCACTTGCCGTCGGGCGTGATGCGCGGCTGATCGACCATCGGGAATTGGGCAAAGACCTCGACCGGCACGGTCTTGTTCGCCCATTCCGTCGATGGCCCCGCCGCCAGACCGGCGCCGGCGATCAATGCGAGTGCCGCCGCCGCCAGCGGCAGCATGAATCTGCGTGAAGTCATTGCCATCCCCCTGCTCATGTCTCCCACCGCGCGCTTGCCCCCGCGGCCCGGAGACGACGATATTCCGCGATGATGCCAGGTGAGGCAACTGAAATTGCAGCTGAAATGGTCGGAATCGGCGCGGCGCAGAAACTCGCCCGACCAACGCGGCGCTGTTCCGCTGCCTGGAACAGCAGTGCGATTTTTTGTCGGCGCTTCGGTTCGGTCGATTTCCACAAGATTATCCAGCGATTTTAATGTCCTGTGTCCCACGCATGCGTCGACGGAACAGCAAGAGGAACAGCGGCGGAACAGCGGGCGCGGGCGGTCGATCAGCGTCGCGATCAGCCGGGGATCAGCGACGTCGTGATTCAATCGCGGCGCGGAGTCGGGTGAAAAGGCAGGCGGATAGAACATCGCCGGAGATACATAGATGGAACGGTATGAGGGTGAATCGCGACGTGACGCCGGTCGCGCGGCGGGACGCAAGACGATCGGGCGACCGTGGCGCAAGGGGCAGTCGGGCAATCCGGCGGGGCGGCCGCCACGGCCCCGGGCGACCGGCGCGCCGGGCGACCGGCTGATCGGCGCGGACGAACCGACGCGATCAATGATTCTTGCCGAGGCGTACCGCACGATCAGCGTCACCGAGGGCGGAGAGACCTATCGTATGCAGGTGAACCAGGCGGTGTTCCGCGTGCTGACCGCGGCGGCGCTGGGCGGCAACCGCCTCGCGCTGCAGCGCTGGACCCGCATCGTGCGCGAAGCGGAACGCGAGCAACGCGCGGCGCAGCACCTGATCTACAACGCGATGGAGGTCACGGACTCTCGCCGCGACCGCGACGCGTCGTACGACGACGACATCGTGTACGACAGGACCAGCGGAAACTTTCTGGTGCGCTCGACCGGGGAGTGACGGGGCAATGAGGTGGGCGGCAAGGGCTGGCGGGCGGGCTTGGCACGCGCTCTTGTGCCCTTCGCTCACCGGCCTATCTGCGACGAACCAATGAAGAGGCGGCGGATGAGCGCGGAATCAGGGAGGATCGTCCGCATCGGAATCTACCTCCGCAAGAACGGCGCGCATATCATGCTCGAGGCGGTGATCAACTTCATCCTGCCGTTCGCGATCTACAATTATGCCGAGGCGCCGCTGGGCGAGGTCGGCGCGTTGCTCGCCTCGTCGGCGCCGCCGATCCTCTGGAGCCTGGCCGAATTCCTCTACCACCGGCGGGTCTACGCGCTGTCGCTGCTGGTGGTGGGCGGCATCGCGCTGTCGCTGCTCGCCATGCTCGGCGGCGGCGGCGCGCGCTTCCTTCAACTGCGCGAGAAGCTCGTTACCGGTGCGATCGGCCTGGCGTTCCTCGGCTCGGCGCTGATCGGCAAGCCGTTGGTCTATGAGCTCGCCCGGGCGAGCATGCAGCGCAAGTCAGAAAGCGAGGCGCAGCAGTTCGAGCTGCTGCGCGCCCATGCCGGTTTCCGCCGGACGATGACGGTGATGACGCTGGTGTGGGGGCTGGGCCTGATCGCCGATATGGCGATATCGGTGCTGCTGTTGTTCGCGCTGAGCATCCGCGCATATCTGATCGTCAATCCGATCATCGGCTATGGGACGATCGGCGCGCTGAGCCTGTGGTCGTTTCTCTACGGTCGGCGCGCCAGGCGTCGCGGCGAGGCGCGGCGGGCGGCGGCGGCAACCGCGCCGCGCGCCGATGGATCAGATCCTCACTGGCTGCCCGGCAAGGATGATCCGGTCGAGAAATAGCCGTACCACAGGATCAACAGGACCAGGCGCGGCGCGAAGGCGGAACGGCTGATGGCGGCGAGGGCGATCGCGATGACCGCCGCACCGGCTCCGGTGGCAAGCGCCAGTACCAGCGGCTGCACCGAGAGATGCGTGACCGCGCCGGGCAGTGCCATCAGCAGCGCCCAGCCGGTGCCGGCGATCACGAAGGCGACCCGGCGCATGTGGGGCGACAGCGCAAAGGTTCTTGCGAGAGCGCGCAAGGTCTCGCCTCGCGCGCCATGGGCCGAAAGGGCGAAGGTCAGCAGGATGAGCGCCGCCGGACTGCCATATTCGCGGTAGCCGCCGGCGGTGCCGATCATCGCGGCGATGGCCGCGAGAACTAGGAACGGCCGGCCTTCGCCGATCAGCCGGAACTCGGCCCTGACGAGATTGGTGAAGCCGTTGCCGGCAAACGGGGCGGGCGGCGCGTCGGGGTTGGCGGGCGGCGAGGGGGCCGGCGCGGGAGACAGGCGGGCGAGCAGCCCCGGCCTGCGCGCCGCCTGCGCGGCGGCATGCGGGCGGTAGAGCCGGCCGGCCAGCGCGGCGAGCGCAATGGTGAGCGCGGCCCAGGTGACACGCGAGGCGAGATAGCCCGCGGCATGGATGCCGGCCATCACGTCCAGCGGGACGCGCCCCGGCAGGACCTGGGTGAAGCCGATACTGAACGAGCCCAGCGCCATCGGCGCCGGCCCCGCCAGCGGCCGCACGAAGCCCATCATGTCGAGCATGTTGACGGGATAGGACGAGGGCAGCGCGCTGAGCACCGCCGGCACCGCGACGGCGGTGATCCAGATGATGAAAAACAGCGCGTCGCCCAGCCCGCCGCGGGTGATATCCCGTGCATCGAGCAGCGCGCGGATCGCGGCGAGCCCCATCAGGCTGGGACCCGCCACCACCCACAAGGCGAAGGTGATGGCCCACAGGTCGAGCGGACCGGTGCCGACCAGCCAGGCGAGGAACCAGCCGGCAAAGGTCAGCGCGGCGAGAAGGGCGAAGAGGATGGCGACGTCGGCCGCGAAGCGCCCCAGCGCGATGGCGACCCGCGATGCCGCGGTCACCTCCTCGATCTGCCAGGGCTGAACGCGGGTGATGTTGGAGCGCAGATACAGGAAACCGGCCGGCAGCAGCAGCGTCGACACCAGCACGCCGAGTGTCACGCCGAGCGTTGCGGGGGTCATCACCGGAAGATGGCGGCCGATCGCGACCTGCATGCCGAAGCCGTTGTCGCGCGCGATCATGAACCGCGCGCCGACCGGTGCGATCAGCAGCAGCAGCCACAGGCCCCAGCTCTGCGAATAGCGCGCCAGGCTCGTCAGGAAGGTCGAGCGGGCGACCGTGACGTGGCTCATGCAGGCACCAGATTGCCGCCCTCGACACACAGGATTTGCGCCGCCTGCGGGGCAAGCTCGTCGGCAAGATGGGTGGTCATGATCACGACCGCGGTGCGCGCGCATTCGACGACCAGCGCGCCGACCTTTCGCGCCGTCTCGATATCCAGCTCGGCGGTCGGCTCGTCCAGCGCGAGCAATCGCGGCGCGCCGAGCAGGGCCTGGGCGAAGATCAGCCGCCGGCGCATGCCGCCCGAATAGGCCCCGATCCGTGTGTCGAGATCATCCTGCAGCCCGATCGCGGCGGCGATCGCCGCGAATTGCTGATCGGCGGCGGCAAGATCCAGCCCCTTCAGCGCGGCGATGTGCAGCGCGAAGGATTGTGCGCGCAGATCGTCCGGCAGGTCCACCGCTTGCGGCGCATAGCCGAGCGAGCGACGCAGCGCCGTGCGGGCGGCGGGAAGGGGCTCGCCCTCCCAGCGGATTTCCCCGCGATCCGGCGCCTCGGCGCTGGCCAGCAGCCGGAGCAACGTGGATTTTCCCGCACCGCTTGGCCCGGTGAGCAGGGTGAGGCCGACCGGGAAGCGGGCGGTCACGCCCTTCAGAACCGATTTGCGCCGGTAGGATTTGGCGACGTTGGTCAGTTGCAGGATGTCCATCGCACTGCATTAGTCTTATAGTACACCGGCGCAAGATGTAGTTCGTTGCCGGTCAACCCGATATGGGCGACGCCATCGTCGAACGTCCCGCCGCCGTAAGAACGCTAGTCCGCGGTGGACGGCTCGAGTTCGCCGGCGATCGTCCTTGCCTGAGCGCGCACCTCGGCGAGGTGCTGCTCGGCGAAGCGCGGATCCATGCCGTGGACGATGTGGCCGAAATGGACATGCCGCGACGGCAGCATGGCGAAGGCGCGTTCGATATAATGGTCGAAGCAGCTTTTGAGGCCGTTCACCTGCCCCTGCTCGTCGAGCCAGACTTCCGACGCGGCGGACGTGGTGAAGCTGATCATCCGCTTGCCCGCCAGAACGCCCCTGGCGGACTGGGTCTGGACGGCGCCGGGCGTGATGCCGGTGCCCAGCACGCGCTCGACATAGCCTTTTAGCATCGCCGGCGGTGTACCGAACCAGATGGGATAGACGAGTACGAACACGGCGGCATCGCCGATGATCTCGAGCTCATCGGTCACGTCGCGGAACTGGCGGTAATTGGCACCGGGCCGCTCGGCACCCTTGAGCACGGGTTCGAACCCCATGCCGTACAGATTGCGGATGATCGCCCTGTGGCCGAGTTCGTGGACCGCGGCGCAATAGGCCTTGGCCACCGAGGCGTTGAAGCTGTCGTCATCGGGGTGACACAGCACGACGACGTGGAGCGGAGCGGCTTGGGTCGAATTCTCGGACATCGGTATCTCCTTCGGCGCGCTCGCGCGGATCGGGGGCGGCATGGGTGGACTGTCGCTTGCCTCCCGTCGCAGCGGGGGCGGTGGGCGCAACTTGCCCGCAATCAATGGTCGCAGCCATCCGTATGTTCCCGGACAAAACACCGAAGACGGTGCGGCGCTCGCCCGGAAAGACCGGTCAGGAAATCTCCCATTCGAGGAGCTTGCCGCGCCACGCCGTCTGCTCGACGCCGTGCAGCACCCAGCCGACCTCCGCGGCAAAGGGCAGCCAGCGACCGCGATAGCGCCGATAGTCGGAAAAGCGCCCGCGCCATGGCCGCTCGACGAACGTGCCGCCCTCCAGGCGCGGCCGGGCCGCGCGGATCGCGCCGATGCGGCCATGATCGTCGAGCGATAACGTCACCTCGGCGCGGATGTCCTGCACCGCGGCAGCGACCGTCAGTTGCCCGTCCTCGTTGACCGACCAGATGAGGTGCCGGTTGAGGCGCATGGCGTCCGGCGCATAGGCCAGTTCGGCAAGGTAGCGCATGAGCTCGCCGCGGATCAGCGCCGGGCTTTTCGGCGAGCGAACCAGCGGGATCAGGCCGAACGCGTCGACGGAAAGCCGCACCGTGTCGTGGTCGAGCGCATCGACGACCGACAGGCTGCCCAGCGGCCCGGCATGGGCGTGCCAGGTGAAACAGCATTCCGCGAGCGAGATGTGCTGATCGGCGGAAAATCTCATCCAGCGCCGCCTGGGCGGATCGCGCATCGTGCCGGTCTGGCTCAGGCGCACCATCGAGAAGGGCTGCTCGCCCGCGCCGCCGAGCCGGTCGATCAGCTCGACGACCGCAGGCGGCGGGTTGGGCACGGGCTCATAGACGATCGCCATGTGACGGCTCCACGGGGTCTTCGCCGTCGGGCAATCGCGTGACGGGCGGATGCCCGTCATTTCCGAAATCGCACGGCCGCTGAATAGGGGAACACCCGTACGGACTATTGCGCATACCGTGCCCTTGCTCATGGCGCGATCATCCCGACACGCGGTTCAGCGCGTGATGCTGGAAGGGCGACCATCGTGGAGACCGGCCAGCACCTTCGGCGTGAGGTGATCGCCGGATTGGCCCGAGGAGACGGATCATGAAGAATGTTTTGCTGCTGTGCCATGACGATAGCGGGCAGGAAGCCCGTTTCCAGGTCGCCCTTGACCTGGCCCGCGCGCTGGAGGCGCATCTGACCTGTCTCGACGTGGTCGTGCCGCCGCCCGCGATGATCAACGAATATGCCGGCGTTGCCGCCATCGCCGAGTTGACCGCGGATGCGATGGAGATCGAAAAGAACAATCGCGCCCGGCTGACGGCGCGGCTCGAGCGCGACGACGTGCCGTGGGACTGGATCGAGACGACGGGCAATCTTGCGCCGTGCATCACCGACGCCGCGGCGCTGGCAGACATCATCGTCGTCAACCGTCAGCTCGACGATTATCCCCTGCCCGACATGCGCCGCGTCGCCGGCGAGTTGATCGTCGGTTCGGGCAAGCCCGTGCTCGCGGTCCCGCCCGATGCGCGCCGGCTCGACACCGGCCGGGCGCTGATCGCCTGGGACGGCTCGCCCGCCGCCGCCGCGGCGATGCGCGCCGCCGTCCCGCTGCTGCAGCTTGCCGATCAGGTGACCTTGTTCGAGGTGAATGACGGCAGCGTCGTCACCCCGGCAGAGGACGCGGCGAGCTATCTCGCGCGCCATGACGTCCATCCGGAGATCGTGCGCGTCGAAGCGGGAGTCGTCGGGGCGCCGGAGATCATCGCCGCGCAAGCGGCGGGCGGACGGTTCGGTTATGTGGTGATGGGCGGGTTCAGCCGCTCGCGCTTCGTCGAGGCGCTGTTCGGCGGCGCGACGCGCGCGATGCTGACCAGGAGCGCGATCCCGGTATTCCTGGCGCACGGACAATGAGTGCGTCGACCGGGGCTGACGACATCGTCGAAAAGACCGCGGAGCAATGGCAGTTCGCACTGTCGCTCGGCACCTGGTGGTGGAACGCGGCGCTCGACCTGTGGTGTCCGCCGCGCCCGCCGCACCCCCATCACGACGTCACTGTGCCGGCGGAACTCGAAGAGCATGAGCTGGCGCTGTTCGCCTGACGGCAGCGCCACGACGGAGAAGATCGATGACCGATGACATCACCAGGGCGCCGGACGCGTCCGGAGCTTCGCTTCCGATCCTGGCGGACCTCGCCGAGAGCGGTGACGGTTACCGGCTGACCGTCGAACTGCCGGGCGTGAAGGACGACGACGTGCATGTCGAGCTGACGGGGCACGATCTGCGCATCAGCGCCGAAAAGCGCGCGGCGCGAGATGAGGAGGGCGTTGGTTTCCTGTTGCGCGAGCGCCGTTACGGCGCCGTCGCGCGGCTGATCCCGCTGCCGCTCGACATCGAGCCGGCGTCGATCCGCGCCAGCCTGCGCAAGGGCGTCCTGACGGTGACGATCGACAAGGACGATGCCGCGCCCGGCCGCACGCGTCGCATCAAGATCGACGACTGACGATGTTGGCCGGCGGACCCGATATGTTGAGCCGCAGGAGCATGCTGGCGGCGGCCGGGTTGGCCGCGCTCGCGCCTTTCGTCGCGGCGAACGGGGCGGCGGTGCCGATCCCGGCGCTGGGGCGGCTGATCACCCTGCCGATCGCCTCGACGCTGGTCGCGCCGCGGTCGATCTTCGTCTGGCTTCCGGAAGGCTATGATGAAAATCCCTGGGCCTATCCGGTGCTCTACGCGCCGGGCGGGGAGGCGCTTTTCGCCGATGCGCCGGGCGGGTCGGTCAATGCGCCCGGGATCGACGAGCATGTCGCCGGGCTGGCCTTTGCCGGCGAGATTCGCGTGCCGATCATCGTCGCCATCGGTCGGGGCGAGCAGCACGTCCGGGAGTTCCTTCCCGCGGCGCCGGTTGCGATGATGCCGACCTCGCTACGCGGCGATGTCGAGCGGCAGGCCGGCGGGCCCTTGCTGTCCGACCGCTATGTCCGTTTCCTCGCCAGCGAGCTGAAGCCGATGATCGACCGGCATTTTCGCACGCTGCCCGGCGCGGCCGACACCGCGATATTGGGATCGGGCCTGGCCGGCCTGACCTCGCTCTATGCGCTGATGGAATGTCCGCTCGTCTTCGGCGCAGCGGGGTGCCTGTCGGAACGGCAATCCCCGGTCGATCTGGTGCCAGCCAGCGGTGCCGCGACGATGGAAGTGGCGATGAGCCGATACCTCAAGCGCGCTCTGCCGGGTGCCGGCACTCACCGCCTGTATGTCGACTTCGGCGATGTCGCGCACGACCAGGCGAAGAGCATGTTGCACAAGGCGCTGGATGGGGTTGCCCATGCCAAGGGTTATGTAGAGGGTTTCGATCTGATCAGCGCGACGCGTGAAAGCGCCGAGGAGAACGAGATGCAACGGATCGACCGCACCGATACCGCGCTGACGATGCTGCTCGGCGGCCGTTGCCGGCAAAAAGGGGGACGTTCGGATTGAGGTCGCTGACTGTTCTCTCACGCCATCTGATCGGCGCTCTCTCGTCGGTGTTGCTTGCCTGCCTGCCGCTGTCGGCAATGGCGCAGGCCGTCGCGGCGCCCGGCCCGCTCAACGCCGGCACGGTGCTGGATGCGGTCAAGCAGCTCAAGCCCGGAGAATTCATCTGGGCGCCGCAAGTCGCGCCTGCCGGGCCGGCCTTGCTGATCGTCAACATCGTGACGCAACGTGCGGTGCTGTACCGCAACGGGCTGCCGATCGCGGTCAGCACGGTGTCGACCGGCAAGCCGGGGCACCTGACGCCGACCGGCGTGTTCACCATCCTGCAAAAGGAGGTGACGCATTTTTCGAGTCTCTACGACAGCGCGCCGATGCCTTATATGCAGCGGCTGACCTGGGGCGGGGTCGCGCTGCATGCCGGGACCCTGCCGGGATATCCAGCGTCGCATGGCTGTATCCGCTTGCCCAAGGCGTTTGCCAAGCTGCTCTATGGCGAGACGCAGCTCGGCATGACCGTAATGGTCGTGCGCAGCGATCTGTTGCCGATCGTCGATCCGACCCTCGCGCCGTTGGCCGGCGAGGGCGCGGCGCCCGATGAACAGGCGCCGTTCGTCTGGCATCCCGAGACCTCGCCGACCGGCCCGCTGTCGATCATCATCAGTTCGACCGACGGCACGGTGCTGGTGCTGCGCAACGGCAAGGTGATCGGCTCGGCACCGGCGGTGTTCGACCAGCCGTTGACGCGACCATGGCTGTTCGTGCTGCAATCGGTCGATGCGTCGGGCCAGCATTGGACGCGGCTCGCTTTGCCCGGTCAGGACGAAGACCTTTCGGGACTTCCCGCCGGCGCGCAGCTCCACGTGTCCGAGTCGTTCAAGGCGCTCGTCGCACCGGTGCTGTCGGCGGGCGCCACCGTTATCATGACACCTGATACGCTGCGCGGCGCCACACCTGCGCGGTTGAATCGGCTGATGGAAAGCGAATGAACCACCCCGCGATGCGCCCGATGGGGGGAAGGGCGCGCCAAGCCGAGGACCCGGCACTAACGGTGCCGTAACCTGCTGCCCTATATAGGACCGATACGGGGGTGTCGCTTGTCCAGACGGGTATTGAAGAAATGATGCAGCACGACGGTGGGTCGGGGGCCTCGCGCCGCGACTTCTTCTCGATGGGCGCGAAGGTCGCCATGGCGGCGGCGACCGCGACAATGCTTCCGGCAATGGCGAGTGCGGAAAGCTGGAGCTCCGCCGCTTATCCGCGCGGGCTCCGCCCCGCCCTGCTTCGCCAGGCGCTGGCCGCGCTGCAGCGGCTGGGCAGCACCATCCCCAATCACGACCGGATCGCCATCGCGGATTTCAATGCGCCGTCCTCGCAGCCGCGCTTTCACCTGTTCGATCTTGCCAGCGGCAACACGTCCACGCTGCTCGTCGCGCATGGCAGCGGATCGGACCCCGAGCATAGCGGCTGGGTGCACCGTTTCTCCAACGAGCCGCATTCCTACGCGTCATCGGAAGGGGCCTTCCTGGCATCGGACTATTATATCGGGAAGCACGGCAGGTCGCAGCGGCTGATCGGTCTCGACTCGACCAACAACAATGCGCTGGAGCGGGCGCTGGTCATCCATTCCGCCTGGTACGCCAACCCGGAAATGTTGCAGACGCACGGCCAGCTGGGCCGCAGCCAGGGCTGTTTCGCCGTCGGTGAGCGCGACCTGGCGCAGGTGTTCGAGCGGCTCGGGCCGGGCCGGCTGCTTTATTCCGCCAAGGTGTAGCGCAACTTCTCGCTAGCGCAGGTCGATCGTCACGATCTTGCACAGGTCGCCGGGCGCGATGTCCTGCGTGTTGGACAGATCGCTCTCGGCCTTCAGCGCCTCGACCAGCGGTGCGCGGGGCACTTCCGTCGGGGCGCCGTTCTTGCCGCCATGCTTGCCGGCCATGGTCGACATCACCGATTTCAGCCGCTTCGGGTCGTTCGCTTTGCCGCGCTTCCTGAAGCGGTTCCACATCGCCTTGGGCGTGGCGTTCAAACTGCCATGATGGCCGACCTTGTAGAGATCGACATCGTCGAGCAGCGGCGCCAGATCGGACTGTAGCGCATAGCTCCAGTTTTCGAGCTGCGCGTCGCCGGGGAAGAGCAGCTTCTTGCTGCCTGCCTCGAACAGCAGGATCACGCTGGTGTTGTTCATCACCCCGTCGAGCGCGGTGACGATGCCCAGCATCTGGTTGGCCTCGGCGGTGTCGACCCGCTCGGCGACCCAGCGCATTTCGGTCGGCAGCTTCGATTTGCGGAAGGTGTCTTTGCGCCCGAGCTGCGGGAACAACATGCTCTGCTTGGCGTCCGCGACGTCGCCGGTGGCGGCAAGCGCCACCATCTGCTGCGCGGCGAACCAGTAATCGTCCGACTTGCTGGCGTATTTCCTGATCGAGGCGGACTGGTGCAGCGTCGGCGGGCCGAGCACATGCACCTTCACATTGGGCAGGATGTCGTCGAGCTTCACGTCACTGCCGTGGAACACGTAGAGGTTGGTGGTCGGGTCCTCGGCCATCGTCATGAGATTCTTCACGGCCGCGTCGTTCTTGATATTGTCCTCGCCGACGAAGCGCAGGCGCGCGGCGAGCGGCCAGTGGCGATCGAAGCCGTTTTCGCGGTTCAGCCGGGCGACGACCGATTTCGCCACCGCGTGCATGTTTTCAAGCGACAATTGCCGCGCGGCGAAGGTCGTGCCGGGATGGGGGTCGTCCGGCCCGGCCCAGTCTTCGGGCGCATCGGGTGCCTCGGTCCAGGGCTGGATCACGCGCTTCGGCTTCAGCGCGCGGATGATGTTGCCGGGTCCGTTGCCGTCGGTGTCGAAGCCGCTGATGTGGTCGGCATGGCGGTGCGTCGCGACGACGATGTCGAGCTTGCCGCCGCAGGTGTCGCGGATGTCCTCGGCCACCCGCATCATGTTCACGGTCGGATCGTCCTTGGGCAGGCCGGTCGAGCCGAAGTCGATCAATATGTGTCTGTTGCTCTTGTCGTCATAGGCGATGCTGAGCAGGAAACAGTCGCCAAAGCCGACCTGATAGGCGCGAATGGTCGCGGTCTGCGGTTTCGGCGTCGCCGCTTTCTTGGTCTTGGGCTTGGCCATCGTCTCAGCCCTCCATCCGTGCGAGGTGCAGGTCGGCGAAGCGGTTGCGCGCATCCTGGCGTGGCCCGCCGATCTGGCCGGTATCGCGCAGATATTCGAGCCGGCGCGCCTGGCGCGGACCGTCGAGCAGGCCATTGCCGATATGATATTTGACCCGTCCATATTGATCGAACACCACGATCCCGCCGCCGAGCAGGTCGACGCTCGATTGGGTGGTGAAGCCTTCGGGCAGCGGCTTGATCTTGCACAGCGACATCAGCTCGGAGCCGAAGAAATGGCCGAGCTGGACATATTGGCAGATCGTCTCGCGGAACGGGATGCCATCGGGGTCGATGCGCAGCGAGGTGTCGATCGAGGCGACCTGGGTATAGCCGCGTTCGGTGATGCCCAACGCATCGCGATTTTCCCACAAGAAGCGGAAGCATTCATTGGGGTCGCGGGTCAGCGCCTCGGCATTGCTGCGCGAATAGTGCAGCTGGTCGGTCTGGGCGAACCGGGGCCAGCAGCCTTCTTCATCGTTGGTGGCGGGCGGGACGATGCCATAAGCGGCGAACGACGCCCTGATCTCGTCGCGATAGCCGAAGCGCGAGTCGTCGGGCACCAGCTCGCGGTCGGCGGTGAGCAAGGCGGCGAGGAATTGCCCGAAATCGATATCGGTCGGCGGGCAATAATCGATCGCGCGGATCGCCATCTGGAGCAGTTGCGCGGCGACCTTGGCGCCCTCGTCGACCACGGTGGAGAGATTGTAGCTGCCGTCCTCGAACCTGCCGAGCTGGGCGATGCGCGCCGCCCATAAGGCGACAAAGGCGCGGGTGACCGCGGCGACCACCACCTCGCCGCGATTGTGCGCCTCGCCCATTTCGGGGGTTTCGAGGATGTCGGGATCGGGCACGATCTCGACCGAGCGGCGCAACGCACCCCGTCCGGCGCCGGTGGCGATGCCGATCTCGGCGCCGATGCCGAGCAGGATCGACGTCCGGATCGCCTCGGCGCTGACGCTGGCCGGCGGAATCAGCGCGATCGGTTCGCCAAGGCCGGGCAATTTGCCCTGGAAGCCGAGCCCCGCCGCGACGACTTCGGGCAGCGAGAAGATCGACAGCAGCGCGACGACGTCGGCAAAGCCTTCATGGAAGGCGGCCTGATCGGGGCCGGAGGGTTCGGTGTAGCGCGTGCGCAGGCCATCGAGCACCGCATGGGTCGTTTCGTGCGCGACCACGTCATGGCTGAGCGCGGTGAAGATGGGCTTGCCGTCGTCGGTGAAGAAATAACCGAACATCAGCGCCCGGTCGGGCTCGGAATAAAAGGCGTTGGCGAGGGCGAAGGCATGCGGCGCGATGTGCAGCTGGTGCCCGCCCGACGACCAGGCGACACGGCGGCCGAGCGCGCGCTCGAACAGGCCGAGCGTGCGCATCGCGATGGCATAGCAATTCTGCGCGTGGAAATTCGGATTGGCGATGACGCGGGCCTGATAGGCGGGATCGAGCAGCGTCTCTCCTTCACCCGGCGCGAATGGGTCGAGCAGGGTTTCGCCGTCCTGATATTCCTGTCGCGCGGCGTAGGCGCGGCGCTCGGTCGCGTTATAGTCGACGACCTTGACGCGGTAGCCGGTCGGGCCCGGTGCGAGGATCTCGGCGGGGACGTTGACCTGGGCAAAGACCATCGGGCCGTCGGCACCGATGCGCAGCCCGGGGTCCTTCGCAATGATGGTGAGCTTGCGTACCGGTTGCAGCGTGGTCATTGCCTGATCTCCAGGAGATGCATGGTAGATCAGAGTATCGACAACAACAACGGGACGACTCACGAAAAAATATCGGTCGTGTCCCGGCGCTTGCGCGTAGATGTGCTTTTGTAACGCGTGAATTTCGTTATCTGGGCGACTTTAGCTGTCCATCCAATTTGATCCGATCTGGTTCTATCTCCCGCAATGCGTAAATCCGATGTCCGGGAGGCTTCTGATCGAATTTCTGTTTTGGCAATATTTGACGCCTGCTTCAAAAAGGTGTGAAACATGCGCCGATGAAGGTGGCTGTGGCCGTGAAAATTTCATTGCGCCCATAACGCCGCGGCAGGGAGAGGGTCATGGCGCTGAGTTTCAACCAGCCGGTTCGCAATGTCTTCGTGCTGATGCTGGAGAACCGCTCGTTCGACCATATGTTCGCCCGGTCGGGGATAGCGGGCATCGCCGCCGCGACGGCCGCCGATACCAATCCCTATGCCGGCGGCGCACCCATCCCCTTTTCCGGCGGTGCTCCGGCCACCCTGTCCACCGACCCGCACCATGAATTCGGCGATGTACTCGAACAGCTCTGCGGCAAGGGCGCAACGCTGCCGGCCAGCAAGGTCTATCCGCCGATTACGAACCAGGGCTTTGCCGAAAATTACGCCACCACCTTCAAGAATCCGCCCGCCACCCGAGCCGGCGTCGCGAGGATCATGGCCGGCGTGGACACCGCGGCGCAGACCCCGGCCACCTATGCGCTGGCGCGCAATTACGTGCTGTGCGACCATTGGTTCTCGTCGCTGCCGGGGGCGACCTGGCCCAATCGCTTCTTCCTGCATGGCGCCTCTTCCGCTGGGCTCGAACATTCCCCGACTGCCTTCGACATCGGGGTGTGGGAGGCGCTGAGCGGTTTCAAATACCCTAACGGCTCGGTGTTCGATCGACTCGGCGGCGGCAACTGGCGGCTTTACCAGGACAAGTCCGGCCCGATCGCCGGGCAGATTCCGCAGGTCAGCGCGCTCAAGGGCATCCATGGCAGCTATGTGAACGACCTGGGCAAGCTCAACGCCGATCTCGCCGGCAATTACCCCTATGCCTACACCTTCATCGAGCCCGCTTATGGCGATGTGGTCGGCAACACCTATCAGCGCGGTTCGTCACAGCATCCGCGCGACGGGCTCGCGGCCGGCGACCGGCTGGTCGCGCGCGTTTACAACACGCTGCGGCAGTCGCCCCTGTGGCACCAAAGCATGCTGATCATCACCTATGACGAGCATGGCGGCTTTTACGACCATGTCGCGCCCGGTGTCGCGCCGGCACCCGGCGACAATCCGCCGCCGCGCCACAACAAGAGCGGCTTCGATTTCACCCGCTATGGCGTTCGCGTGCCGGCGATCGTCGTCTCGCCCTGGGTCGGCAAGGGCGTGGTCGACCAGGTCGTGCGCGATCACGCCAGTGTCGCAGCCACGCTGACCAGCCTGTTCGGCATGACGCCGCTGACCGAGCGCGACCGTCATGCCGCGTCGCTATGGCCGGCGCTGCGCCAGCCGATGCGGCCGGACAGCGATTGCCTGACCTCGGTTACCGGGGCGACCGATCCGCAGCCTGCGGCTGCGCCGACGCCCAAGGTCCAGGCACTGTTCAGTCCCGCAGCGCCGGTGCCGGACGGGAGCAACCTGCAAGCTGTGCTTTATCTGGTGCGCAAGGCCCATGCCGAGGCCAGTGTCCAGCCCGACCACCCGGTGTCGCTGGGCTTCGCGCCGCCGCCACCGCAGCCAGCCATCGCCACCGTGGCCGAGGCAAAGGCCTATATCGACCAGCTCGCGCCGCACCTATTCGCGACCCGGACAGATTGATCGGGCGGATCGCCGTATCGGCAGGACGGGAAGAAGCGAAGGTCGGAACGCTCGCGCACACAACAGGCGTTGCATAAACAGGCGGAAGGTGTATTAGAAACGTCATACACCGAGAAATGTTGGTCCGGCTAACATTCGGATATGACGACGGAATCAGGATGCCTTCTCATTTGCTGCACGGGGCAGGCGCGTCGGCGCTGGCGATTGGTTGCTTCGCTCCCGTAACGGCCTGGGCCGGCCAGGAACAGGCTGCCCCGGCACCCGTCGCCGCGGCCACCACCCATGGCGTCAAGGTCTACACGCCCGCCGACTTCGCACGTTTCGCGCCGCAGACGGCATACGACATGCTGTCGCAGGTGCCGGGGTTCACGATCCGCTCCGCCGACACCACGCGCGGCCTGGGACAGGCGTCGGAGAATGTGCTGATCAACGGCCAGCGCTCGACCGACAAGGCGGGCGGCGCCGCAGCACAGCTACAGAAGATTTCCGCCATCGATGTGGTCCGCATCGAGATCGAGGAAGCCGCCTCGCTCGGCATTCCCGGCCTGACCGGCCAGGTCGCCGACGTCATCATCAAGGCCGATCGCAAGGGCGCGGGCAATTTCAGCTGGAGCCCGCAATGGCGCGCTTATTATGCCCGGCCGCGCTGGCTGTCCGGATCGATCAGCTATAGCGGCGCGGTCGGCGACCTTGCCTATACGTTGTCGCTGGAGGACAAGCCGGGCCGCGGTGCGATGGGCGGCAACGACTATCGCATCCTCTCGCCGAGCGGTGCGCTGGTCGAGCGTCGCGACCAGGTGAATTGGAACAGCTCGGACGATGCCAAGCTCTCCGCGATCCTGAAATATGGTGGCAACGGGCCGGTCCAGGCCAATCTCACGGTCGATGTCGATCCCAATTGGAGCCGCGGCAACAACTTCCAGCGCCGCATCCGCACCGACGGCACCAGCAACGACTGGAACAACCATGCCCACACCTATGGCTTTCAATATGACGTGACCGGTGACGTGTCGGTGCCGCTGGGAGGCGGGCGGCTCAAGCTGATCGGGCTGCGTCATTACGAGCACGACCCTGCCTTCACCGAACAGCGCACCGATTATGACAGCGGCGCGCCCAGCGACGGCATCCTCTACGGCCAGGATACGCGGATCGGCGAGACAGTCGGGCGGCTCGAATATCGCTGGAAGGGTGGGCTCAACGATTGGACGGTCTCGTTCGAGCGCGCTTATAACCGGCTGTCGCAGGTCAGCAGATTGGCCAGCCTGCAGCCCGACGGCAGCTATCACGACATCCCCTATCCGCAGGGCACCGGCACCGTCGCCGAGACGCGTTATGAAGGCATCGCCTCGCTGAGCCGCTCGCTGTCGCACAGGCTCGATCTGCAGCTGGCCGGCGGCGCGGAATATTCGCAGCTCGGCGAACTCGGCATCGGCACCAGGCCGCGGCACTATTTCCGCCCCAAGGGCAGCGCATCGCTGGCGTGGCGGCCGGCGGAGGGATGGGATGCCAGCCTGAAACTGGAGCGCCGCGTCGGCCAGATCAGCTTCGGCGACTTTCTCGCCAATCAGGACGTGACCAATGGCCGCGCCAATGATGCCAACCCCAATCTCGTCCCGCCGCAAAGCTGGGAAATCACCGGCGAGTTGGGCCGGAATTTCGGGCGCTGGGGCAAGACGCGGCTGAAGCTGTACCGTTATTCGGTGTCGGATATCGTCGACCATATCCCGGTCGGGGTGGATGGCGACGCGGTGGGCAATCTGCCGCACGCGACGCGTACCGGCATCGAGAGCATCAGCACGATCCAGTTCGACCCGCTCGGCTGGCGCGGTGCGAAGCTCGATGCGGATATCGGGTTCGAGCGCAGCCGCGTGCGCGACCCACTGACCGGGCTGCTGCGCTCGATCAGCAACACGCACGATGCCTTTGCCGAGTTGACGCTGCGCCATGACGTTCCCGGCACGCAGTTCGCCTGGGGTGGCGGACTGTCATACCAGCATTACGGCCTGAGCTATTATCTCGACGAGGTGAACCAGAACTGGGAGGGACCTTATGCCAGCCTGTTCGTCGAGCTGAAGAACCTGCACGGGGTGAAGGTCAACGCCCAGGTCTTCAACATCAACAACGGCCGTGTGCGCTTTTATCGCACGGTCTATACCGGCCGCCGCAACGTCGCGCCGATCTCCTTCTACGAACTGCAGCACCAGCGCGTCGGGCCGCTGTTCACGCTGACGCTGAGCGGGAGTTTCTAGGCGCCGCTCGCGCGGCCTATTCCTCGCGGCCCGTGCCGGTGCGATCATGCTCATAGTGACGGCTGAGCGGGAACGGCGGCAGCCAGGATTCGCGACGGACGGTCCAGCATTCATAGGTCGGCATGAGCTGGTCGGGACCGTCGAGGGATCCCAAAGTCACTTCGATCTCGTCGCCGAAGCGCGCGAACACCGACGAGCCGCAACGAGGACAGAAATGCCGCCCGGCATAATCTCGTGTTTCGCCATGGATCGCCACCGCATCCTGCGGGAAGATCGCAGCGGCATAGAAAAGTGCGCCATGATGCTTGCGGCAGTCGAGGCAATGGCAAAGGCCGACCCGATATGGTTGCCCCGTCGCCTCGAGACGGACATCGCCGCACAGGCACCCGCCGGTGAAATGGTCCATGTTGCATCTCCTTGCGCGATCAACGGCCGGCAAGGTTACAGGATTCCCGTATCCTTGAGCCAGTTCTCGACCAGCGACGGCCAGATCGCGACGGGGTGCGCGGTGCGTCGCAGGCCGAAAGCGTGGCCGCCCTTGGCGAAGAGATGGACCTCGGCCGGGACACCCGCCGCATCGAGCGCGCGCGCATAGACAGTGCTGTTGCAGATCTCGTCGACCGGGTCGTCCCACGCCTGCAACAGGAAGGTCGGCGGGGTCTGCTTCGTGACGTGGATGGTCGGATCGAGCGTGGCGCCGGCGCGGCAGAGGTGGCCGGGATAGGCAGCCACGGCAAAGTCGGGGCGGCTGCTCACCTCGTCGATCGCATCGACCGGGCGATAGCTGGCGGCGAAGATATTGCTGGTCTGCGCCACCAGATAGCCGCCGGCCGAAAAGCCCATCACGCCGATCTTGTGCGGGTCGACGTGCAGTGCCTGGGCCTGGGCTCGAACGAGCCTGATCGTGCGTTGCGCGTCCTGCAGCGCACGGGGGATTTTCGGGGTGATATGGCAGCGGCAGCTGTCGTCCCAATAATGATTGCCGTTGGGCACGCGATATTTGGACAGGATACAAGTCACGCCGCGCGACGTCAGCCAGTCGCATATCTCCGTGCCTTCGATGATCATCGCGAGCGTCTTGAACCCGCCCCCGGGAAAGACGACCATTGCGACGCCGGTGTTCCTGCCTTTGGGCGGAAAAATCGTCATCGTCGGCGCGATGACATCGAACACTGCCTCCGACGTTTTCCCCCCGATCGCCTCCGGCGTCTGCGCCGTCAAAACACTCTCGGGCGGTTGCGTTACGCCGGCCATATTCGGTGCGCCGTTTGGCCAGAGCGGGATTTGCTTCAGGCCGGACGGCGGCTGCCATACGCCGACCGTGGTGACCTTCGCCTGTGCCCGGCCGGATGCCGCGGGCGAGCGTGTCTGCACCGGCCCGGCTGCGCTCTTCGGCATCCCGGCGGCGGTCAGGCCTGACAATCCCGCGGCGCAGGCAAGAATTATCCCGATACCACGCATGATCACTTCCTCTCCGGCGCGATGAATTTAACGTCGATCGCGAGAGGCTAACGGCGGCGCCGTCGCGCCACAAAGCATGTTTGATCGTGTCTGACCCGAAGTTTTCTCATGGCCGAGCGCCCCTCGGGCCCTTGCGGTTCAGCCCTTGCTGACGTCGATCACGGCGCGCGCGAACGCGTCGGGCGCCTCCTGCGGCAGATTGTGTCCGATGCCGCCGACGACGGTGCGATGTTCGTATCGGCCGGTGAACCTTGCCGCATAGGCGGGCGGCGGCAGGTGCGGCGCGCCATTGGCGTCGCCTTCCAGCGTGATGGTCGGCACCGGGATCGCGGGCGCCGCCGCCAGCCGTTGCTCGATCGCGGCATAGCTGTCCTCGCCCTCGGCCAGGCCGAGCCGCCAGCGATAGTTGTGAATGACGATCGCGACATGGTCGGGATTGTCGAACGCCGCCGCCGATCGTTCGAACGTCGCATCGTCGAATTTCCATTGCGGCGACGCCAGCCGCCAGATCAGCCGCGCAAAGGCGTCGCGGTTGCGCTCATAGCCGAGCCGGCCGCGCTCGGTGGCGAAATAGAATTGATACCACCATTGCAGCTCGGCCTCGGGCGGCAGGGGCTGCTTCCCCGCCTCCTGGCTGCCGATCAGATAGCCGCTCACCGCGACCAGGCCACGCACCCGTTCGGGCCACAGCGCGGCGACGATGTCGGCGGTACGGGCGCCCCAGTCGAAGCCGGCAAGGACCGCCCGCTCGATGTGCATCGCGTCCATCAGCGCGATGGCATCGCTTGCCAGTGCGGCAGGCTGGCCGTTGCGGAACGTGGCGTCCGAGAGGAAACGGGTCGCGCCATAGCCGCGCAGATAGGGCGCGATCACCCGCATGCCCGCCGCGGCGAGGCGCGGTGCGACCTCGTCGAAACTGTGGATGTCGTAAGGCCAGCCGTGGAGCAGGATGACGGGAAGGCCGTCGGTGGGACCGGCCTCGACAAAGGCGACATCGAGCAGGCCGGCGCGAACGCGCTTCGGCGATCCGGCCGGCGATGGCGGCGCAGCGGTCGCCGGCGGGCGTGCCGCTGCGTGGTCCGCCCCCCGTGCCGGGCCGGCGCCGACGCCCGCCATGCCGATCATCACCGCCGCGCCGCCGAGGAATCGGCGCCGGTCGTCATTCACCTTGTCGTCCAAGACCCGATCCTTTCGTCCCGCCTTCAGCGCAACGACCTGAACGCCGTTCTGAGCTCATCGCTGAACGATGCGGGCTGCTCCCAGGCTGCGAAATGGCCGCCCTTGGGCAACCGGTTATAGTGGATCAGCTTCGGATAGGCCTTTTCGCTCCAGCTCCGCGGCGCGGTATAGATTTCGTCGGGATAGGCGCTGACGGCGGCGGGGAGGGGAACACCCTTCGGCGCGAAGAACGCCAGCTTGCTCTCCCAATAGAGCCGGGCCGAGGAGACAGCGGTGTTGGTCAGCCAGTAGAGCGTGACATTATCGAGAATGTCGTCGCGACTGAGCCCTTCGCTATGGCCGTCGAACACGCGCGCGATCAGCGCCCGGCTGCGATCGTCGTGATCGAGCATCCAGGCAGCGAGACCGATCGGCGAATCTGCCAGCGCGTAGAGCGTTTGCGGGCGGCCCGCCATTTCCTGCGCATAACCCAGGCCATGTTTGTAGAAGGTGTCCAGCTGATCATAAGCGTATTTCTCGTCCGCGCTCAGCCCTGCCGGCGCCGCGCCGCCGGCAGCCAGCGCCCTGGCGATGTCGTCAGGGATCGTCGCCGGCATATTGGTGTGGATGCCGATCAGGCCCGGCGGCGTCTGCAGCGCCATCTGCTCGGTGACCGCATTGCCCCAGTCGCCGCCCTGCGCCACGTAGCGCGTATATCCGAGACGGTTCATCAGCACCGCCCAGGCGCGCGCGATGCGCTGCGGGTCCCAGCCGGTGGCGACCGGCTTGCCCGAAAAGCCGTGGCCGGGGAGCGATGGGATGACGACATGAAACGCGTCGGCCGCAGAGCCGCCATGCGCGGTCGGATCGGTCAGCGGACCGATAATCTTCAACTGCTCGATCACCGAGCCGGGCCAGCCATGGGTAATGATCACCGGTAGCGCATGCTCGTGCTTCGACCGGACGTGGATGAAGTGGATGTCGAGCCCGTCGATCTCGGTGAGGAATTGCGGGTAGGCGTTGAGGGCGGCCTCGGCTCTGCGCCAGTCGTGCTGCTTCTCCCAATAGCTTGCCAGCGCGCGCATCGTGGCGAGCTGCACGCCCTGCGAGGCGTCCGCGACCGTTTCCCGCTCGGGCCATCTGGTCGCGGCGATCCGTCGGCGCAGGTCGAGCAGCACTTCATCGGTGGCGTGGAACCTGAACGGGCGGATCGCGGGATCGTCACCCGGCTCGGCCAGCGTTGCCGCGGCAATGAAGGGGCGTTCGGCCGTTGGCGCTGCGGCGATAATAGGGCCTGGCGGCGTCGTTTCGACGCTCGGTTGAACCGGTGTTGCCGCGTGTGCGGCGCTCCACGGCACCATCGCGCCCATCGAACCCGCCACTGCGGAAGCCAGAAAGATCCGTCGGCCCATCAACAGATTGCGTTCGGTCATGCTCGTTCCTTTCATCGAAAAAGCGCTGCGGATCCGGGTCGAATTTTTCTTGCGGCTAATCCCTCTTATTCCGGGCATGGCCCCACGGAACGGCGTCCGCCGGACGATCCCTTACAGGTACACATTCGTGGCGCGGTCGGCGCAGTTCGCGAGCAGGACCGCAAGCCTCCAACAATATCGCATCGCGCGGCGGCGATCGGTCTCCCGACTCGGATGCTCTGACTCTACGGGGGAATTTTACGCCTCCGGAGGATTTTTGTATAGAATGGTCATACGGGGACGACGCCGCCAAAGGGGAAAGGGCGCGGATCAACGTGGCGCCGCTGCGAAGATATCTCGTCTGAGCGCTGGTTCGGCGAGCGCGGGTTCAGGCGAAAATCCGCATGCGGATCGCGACCGCTTCTCCCGCGACGACGTTGGCGTGTTTCCGCACCGCCACCTTGAGCGGCAGCATGTAACCCCCGTCCTTCGGGAATAGCGACGTGGTGAAATCGAACCCGTTCGCGCTGGCGCTGACCGGCACACAGCCCCAGCCATATGATGCCAGCCGCGCCGCATAGGCGACCTCGCCGACCAGGTCGGCGGGCACCGCAACGAAATAATGTGGGGCAGGGCCGCGCCATTCGATCACGGCGCCGCTGAAGGCGATGTCGGCGAGCGGCGCGGGGTCGGCGGACATCGCGCGACGATAGCCATGGCGCTCGGTTTCGGGAAGCGCGCGTCGCCGGTTGAGTTTGATCGCCTGTCGCGTCTGCGCAGCGCGCCGGCAATCCTATTTTGCCCTGCGTCGGACCGTCCCACGCGCCCGTGCGTTGACAGCAGTGACGCGCGATATCGTGCCTTGAGGGAGATAACATGACCGACACTGCCGAGACCACTGCCGAGACCACCGCCGCGCCCGAAGCCAGCAGCAAGACTTCGCTCGCCGACGCCTTTCGTACGCATTTCTCCGGCGATGCGCCGCTGGCCGAAAAGGCCACAAGCTTCGTCAAGGCGAAGCCCTGGGCGAGCGCGGCGCTGATCGGCGTTGCCGCAGTCGCGCTTCTCAACACGCTACGCGGCCGGCGCTGAACCTCAGGTATCGGAATGGCGGCGCAAGCGCAGGGCGCGCGGCGCAGCCAGACCGCGCGCCGCCCTTGCGGATGACCTGATCGACAAACGAAAAGCCCCGCCGCGATAGGCTCGCGGCGGGGCTTGGTTCACCCGTTGAGGCTGAGACGTCGGCTTAGCCGACCACGCCCGCATGCGCCGCCAGCGCTGCGAGCAGCAACAGGGCGACGATGTTGGTGATCTTGATCATCGGGTTCACCGCCGGGCCGGCGGTGTCCTTGTACGGATCGCCCACGGTGTCGCCGGTCACCGCGGCCTTATGGGCCTCGCTGCCCTTGCCGCCGTGGTTGCCGTCCTCGATATACTTCTTGGCATTGTCCCATGCGCCGCCGCCCGAGGTCATCGAGATGGCGACGAACAGGCCGGAGACGATCACGCCGAGCAGCATCGCGCCGAGCGCGGCGAAGCCCTGCGCCTGATCCGCCACGGCGGTGACGATGAAGTATACCGCGATCGGCGAGAGCACCGGGAGAAGCGACGGGACGATCATTTCCTTGATCGCCGCGCGCGTCACGATGTCCACCGTGCGGGCATAATTGGGACGGCTGGTGCCGGCCATGATGCCCGGATCGTTGCGGAACTGGTCGCGCACATCCTCAACCACCGAGCCGGCCGCCCGGCCGACCGCGGTCATGCCAAAGGCGCCGAACAGGTACGGCAGAAGCGCGCCGAGCAGCAGGCCGACGATGATGTACGGGTTGCTCAGCGTGAAATCGACCGTGAGGTTCGGGAAGTAGCGCGTCAGATCGGTGGTATAGGCACCGAACAGCACCAGCGCCGCCAGTGCCGCTGAGCCGATCGCATAGCCCTTGGTCACCGCCTTGGTGGTGTTGCCGACCGCGTCGAGCGCGTCGGTACGATGACGCACGTCGTCCGGCAGGCCGGCCATTTCAGCGATGCCGCCGGCATTGTCGGTGACCGGGCCGTACGCATCCAATGCGACGACCATGCCGGCCAGCGCGAGCAGCGAGGTGGCGGCGAACGCCACGCCGATGATCCCGGCCAGCTTGAACGCCGCGATGACCGCGATGACGATGACGAGGGTCGGCAGCGCGGTCGATTCCAGGCTGATCGCCAGGCCCTGGATGACGTTGGTGCCATGGCCGGTTTCCGACGCCTTGGCGATAGAGCGGACCGGGCGATAGTTGGTGCCGGTGTAATATTCCGTGATCCACACCAGCAGGCCGGTGACGACCAGACCGATCATCATGCAATAGAACAGCTTCATGCCGGTCGCCGCCTGGACGACCGAGCCTGCCGCGCCCTCCGGCGTGAGTGCGGTGGCGTCGAGGAACGAGGTGCCGCCGATCGCCGTGTTCATGTCGCCCAACGTGTACTGGGTGGCGAGATAGATCGCCGGGATCGACAGGCCCACGGTCAGGAAGAAGCCCTTGTACAGCGCGCCCATGATCGAGCCGCCGCCGAGGCGGACGAAATAGGTGCCGATGATCGAGGTGATGATGCACACGCCGCAGACGATCAGCGGCAGGCTCATCAGCGCGAACAGCTTGTCGGCATGCGGCAGCAGCAGCGCAATCGACACCATGGTCAGGCCGATGGTGACGACATAGGTCTCGAACAGATCGGCAGCCATGCCGGCACAGTCGCCGACATTGTCGCCGACGTTATCGGCGATCACCGCCGGGTTGCGGGGGTCGTCCTCGGGGATGCCCGCCTCGACCTTGCCGACCAGGTCGGCGCCGACATCGGCGGCCTTGGTGAAGATGCCGCCGCCGAGACGCGCGAAGATCGAGATCAGCGAGGCGCCGAAGGCCAGCGCGGTGAGCGCGGCGACGATCTGGTGGTCGCCCGGGGCAAGACCCTTGACGCTGGTCAGGTACCAGAAGATCCCGGCGATCGCGAGCAGGCCAAGGCCCGCGACGAGCATGCCGGTGATCGCGCCTGAGCGGAAGGCGAGCGTCAGGCCGCCCTGCAGCGAAGTACGTGCGGCCTCAGCGGTGCGGACATTGGCGCGCACCGAGATGTTCATGCCGACGAAACCGGCGACGCCTGAAAGCACCGCGCCGATCACGAAGCTGACCGTCGACAGCGTGTCGAGCGCGAAGAACAGCACTACGGCCATCACCACGCCGACGATGGCGATGGTGGTGTATTGCCGCGTCAGATAGGCCTTGGCGCCTTCCTGGATCGCGGCGGCGATATCCTGCATCTTCTCGTTGCCGGGCGAGGCGCTGAGCACCTGGCGGCTGGTGATCAGGCCATAAAGTACGGCGATAACGCCGCAGATCATGGCCGCGTAAACGATATTCATATGCGAGCAGTCCTTCCCCTATTGTCACGGGGCCACGATTTTCCCGCTGCGACCCCGCGGTTTGCGGAGGTGTATAAAGGGGCAGGGCGTCAGTTCAAGCTGCGTGTTCGAAGCCGAGACGCGCGGGCAGCGGGACGGACGCGCCATCATCGGTGACGGTCAGCCCGGTGCCGGTGGCGAAGCGGCCGACGCACGTCGCGGCGACCGGCGGCGCGAAATCGGGCGCGGCGGCGAACAGCAGTTGATAATCGTCGCCGGCCGTCGCTGCGGCCATGCGCGCGGCGCGGTCGTCGCCGCGAAAGCGGCGATAGGCGTCGGACAGCGGCACTGCGGCGAGATCGACGGTGACGGCGAGCCCGCTGGCGGCCGCCATCCGCGCGGCATCGATCAGCAAGCCGTCGGACACGTCCATCATGGCATGGACCAGCGGGGCGAGCGCACAGCCCTCGGCAAGGCGCGGCTGCGGGCGGCGATAGGCGGCGAGCAGTTCGGCGGGGCCGTCTTCGCCCCGCGCGATGGCCAGGCCGGCGCCGGCATCGCCGATCGTGCCGGTGACCCACAAGGCGTCGCCGGCCGTGGCCGCCGAGCGTGGCGGCGCGGCTGCATCGCGCCCGATTGCGGTGAGCGTCAGGACGCGCGGCGCGCCCGGTGGCAACGTGACCGTATCGCCGCCGAGCAGCGGGCAGGCGAACTGGCGGAGCGCCGCATCTAGGCCGGCGAGGAAGGTGCTGTCCCAGGCGTCGTCGGACAATGGATAGTTGAGCAGAGCCCCTTCGGGTGTCGCGCCCTTGGCGGCAAGGTCCGAGAGGTTGGTGGCAAGCAGTTTCCAGGCCACGTCTCGCGGCGGATCGTCGGGGAGGAAGTGGATGCCCTCCACGATCGTGTCGGTGGTGATGGTCAGGCCGGCGAGCGTGGCGGTGTCATCATACAGGTTCGCGGCGCCGGGGTGGAGTGGGAGACGGCGGAGGATGGTAAGGAAAGACCTCTCGTCCATCAATTCCTCCCCGGCACGGGGAGGGGGACCACGAAGTGGTGGAGGGGCTTGGAGC